>NZ_CAMJOS010000031.1 GCF_946407605.1 uncultured Prevotella sp. | reverse complement strand
GGAATGTGCTGAATGCACTATCGATGTCTGATGGAAGAGGTAAGATGGAAGATGTGGAAAGCGCAGAAGATGAGCAACTTTCAACTTTCAATTCTCCGCTCGGCTCTGCCGCTTCGCTCGGCGAAGAACTTTCAACTCGCAAAATGCCCCAGGGCATTCGTGAGAGCATAGAGGCTGTTGGTCCTGCGCTTACAATGCCGATGTTGACGGCCATCTGTCCCGCCATCGGAGCCCTGGCCACAGGCGTGGTGCTCGACGTGCACGGTAAGAAGCGCGGCCTGAACCTGATTGCCTATATCGCCGGTGACTTTGCCAGCGGAAAGGGCGACATAGACCCCGTGATAGAAGCGTGGATGAGCGAGGTGCAGGCAATGGACGATATGTACACCAACCAAGAGGACGAATGGCGTAGGAAGAAAAAGGCGTCGGTGAACAAGAAGGAGCAGCCCGAGGAACCTATGCTGCCCATACGCAACCTGACGCTGAACAACACCGTAGCCAATCTGGCTCAACAGCTGGCAAACACAGAGGGCAAGCACGCCTTCTCGTTTACGCCCGAGGCCGACACGGTGGCGCAGAAATGGAAATCGAGTGTGAGTGACTTCTCGGTGATGCTGCGCCAGAGCTACGACGGCAGCAAGTATGAACGCCGAGCCAAGAGCGTGGATGCAGTCAATGTGCATATCAAGCACCTGCTATGGAACGTGGTGATGTGTGGCACACCCGATGCCTTGTATCGCGTCATCAACAACTATACTGACGGTTTCCAGAGCCGTGTGGCCGTAGCCCGCACGCCCGACAATACTTATACGAAGCTGGACGATAACCCCAGCAACCTCACGCCGCAACAAGAGGAGCGCATCCAGCAGATAGCCCATCTGCTGCCGCTGATGCAGGGCGAGGTGGTGTTGCCCAAGCTGGAGGCGAAGGGTAGGGAATGGCTGGAGAAGATTCGTCTGGAGGCGATGATGAACGACGACCGTACCAAGGCCCGACAGCGTATGCGCATCTGCGTCACCGCCCAGCGAATGACATGTTGCCTGATGCTTTGTAAGGTGTGCGAGACGCTGATTCGGAAATACGGACTCAGCGGTGCCGAAAGCCAGCTAAAGCAATATCCGGACCTGTGGAAGGAACAGCTGCTGAAGACACAGACACCACAGCTGTTGCAGGCCTACGACGTGATAGCCGACTCGCTGATGGAGAACGCCCTCTTCTTCTTCCGCGACCGCATAGAGAACGCCTTTGCCAGTCGCGACTATGCCGGCAACGGTGAGCGCAAGCGCAACGGCAGAAACGACAGCATCTTTGAGCGTCTCGACGTGGAGTTTACCTTTGAGCAGGCCATGCAGCAGAGCGTAGCCGTGAAAGGCGCAACGGTATCACGTAACAGCGTGCGTCAGATGTTGAAGAACTGGAAGAACCAAGGTCTGATTGCCCTGTTAGAATCGAAGAGGTATAGGAAAACATAATCCGCGTGTCATGTGTGTCATGAGTGTCACGTGTCATTAACGTTTTTCGAAAGGTGACGGGTGACGGGTGATTTCCTAATTCTTCTTAAAATTGTCCCACATCTGCTGAAAGGTGTGGGATTTTTTCGTACCTTTGCAGACCGAAAGCTGTGTGTTATTTACACACATGGAAAAGACAACATGTGATCAGGTTAATCAACCCGACCATTAACAATTTAAACAACAACCATAATGGCAAATTTACAAACAATTCACAGACTTATTGGTACCATTTTACTAATCGCCTTCGCCGCTACGGCCAAGGCATTCAAAGTTTATTTGACGTGTGAATACTGCAATTATTCAACTAATTATTATTCAGACAGGTCTTATGATTACACAGGAGGTTTAAGAGTAGATGCGATGCCAAATTGTATTAGGAGTGGGTTTGGTGATTTTAAGTGCCTGAGGTGCGATAAAGCTAATAATAATGTATCTATTCCCGCCCTCGGCCACGACTGGGGCGACGCGACGCACACCGACGCCACCTGCACCACGGCCAGCTACGACGAGCACACCTGCAACCGCTGCGGCGCGACGGAGCGGTACAACGAAGTCGCCGCCCTCGGCCACATCTACGGCGAAGACCACATCTGCACCCGCTGCAGCGAGGACTACGGCACCATCAGCTATATCGGCACCAACGGCCAGACGGCCAGCTGCTCGGACTACAAGTTCATCGTGAGTAGCGGTAACGTGACGCTAGGCAATTCCTCGTATGATGGATGGTACGCCGTCTATGGCGACGTCAGCCTGACAAAACTCAAGTTCCTGGACAAGACCGTGAACCTTATTTTGCTGGACGGCGCGAAGCTCACCATCGAGACCACGACGCAGACCGACGGCATAGAAGTAGATAAGCCCATGAACATCTATGGACAGTTGGGCAGTAGGGGGCAGCTCGTCATCAACGCGGGCAATGCGGGCATCTACGCCATGAAAGCCCTAGGCATCTACGGCGGTACTGTCACGTCCACGGGCCGCGCCAGCAACGGCATACAGGCCAACGGCAACCTGACCATCGCAGGCGGCACGGTCAGCGGCACTTCGACGCTCAACGGCAACGGCATCTATTCGATGGGCACGCTCAGCGTCACGGGCGGCAACGTCACGGCCACGGGCGGTACCGACAAAAAGGGAATGTACGGCTACAACGGCATCAACCTCAGCTGGGCGAACACCGCCACCAGCATCACCTCCAGCAGTTACGGCGGCAGTGTCACCCTCGCCAAATCATTCCTCGGCAGCGACGGAAACGTCTATGTCGGCACCATCGCCGACGCGAGTGTGCTGAACGACGTGACGCTGACGGGTGCAGACATCCTCTACGACACCGCCGACAACGACATCAGCGGCTTTGCTGCCACGACCAGTGTCTCGCTCTACGGGCGTACCCTCTACCGTGACGGCGACTGGAACACGCTGTGTCTGCCCTTCTCGTTGGCCTCGCTCACGGGCACGCCGCTGGAAGGCTTCACCGTGATGGAGCTGGACGGCTCAGCCTCGTACCTCGACGGCGACGGCACGCTTTACCTCAACTTCAAGGCCTCCGACGGCATCGAGGCCGGCAAGCCGTACATCGTGAAGAAGTTGCAGACGAGCGAGGACGTGACGTCGCCCGGACTGAGCTACACGGGAGGAACGTATTCTGAGACGTCGCTATGCCCAGCAAACTATCTGTTGGATGGGGATAAACGTTCTTATTGGATTGGAAAGAAAGGTAACTACTGCGACTTCCAGACCGGTACACCCGTCTATGTGACAGGCTACACGCTCACCACTGGTTATATCGATAGTTATATAAATCCTACGGAATGGACGCTCTATGCCAAGAAAAATGCGGGTGACGGATGGACGGCCATTGACAGCCGCAACGCAAACTCGAATGGCAACGATGCTTTGCCCAACAGCAGTTATGCGGCCAAAGGTTACAACGTGCAGAATCCAGGCCTCTATCAGTACTTCCACTTCGTAGCGTCTGATGATTATTTTGCTCTCGCCGAGTTGAGCCTGCAGGGCCACGTGCCCACTCCCGACAGCCACCTCACCAATCCCCTCTTCACTGGCATCACCGTCAGCAACGCCTCGCCCACACCTGTGGAGAGCAGCGACGGTGCCGTCCGCTTCGTCGGCTCCTACAGCCCCGTCAGTCTCGACGCTAACGACAAGAGCGTGCTTTATCTCGGAGCTGCCAACACGCTGTATTATCCCAACGCGGACATGACACTCGGCTCCTGCCGCGCCCTGTTCCGCCTGAATGGTGCCTCGGCCCAGGTGCGAGATATCAACCTGAATTTTGACGAGCAAGGCACACAGACGAAAATAGGTCACACAGAAATCACAGAAATCACAGAAAGGGCTAACGCCTGGTATACTATAAATGGTGTAAAACTCGAAGGGAAACCAACGCAGAAAGGATTGTATATCTACGGAAATAAAAAGGTGGT
The DNA here is from genome assembly GCF_946407605.1 of uncultured Prevotella sp. GTDB lineage: Bacteria > Bacteroidota > Bacteroidia > Bacteroidales > Bacteroidaceae > Prevotella. The sequence goes on along the minus strand of NZ_CAMJOS010000031.1, from coordinate 38,696 downwards.
AATAAAGTAATATAATGTCCCGGGTGGAGGTTCAGTTGTTTCTGAATTCCATCGGAGTCATGCCGAAATGGTCTTTGACGTATTTGCCGAAGAACGAAGGATTGGGGAATCCCAGCTGGTCGCAAATCTGCTTCATGCTCAGGTCGGTCTGCTTCAGGTAGTAGCGTATGTCCTCCAGCACATGTTCCGTTATCCACTCGTTGGCCGTTCTGCCCGAATGTTTCTTGCATATCGCTGTCAAGTATTTGGGAGAAATACACAGGTCGTTGGCGTAAGCCTCAACGGTGCGATGCTTCACGTCGGTAGAGTGGAGTAGGTCGAGGAAACGCTGGAAGTGGGTGTCTGTGGTATGCGTCTCGTGATGGTTTGACGACAGCATCCACTTCATGGCACCGCAAAGGCCGAGGATGGCAGAGCGCAGCAGGGCCTGGATGATTTCTGTGTGATAAGGATTCTCCTTGCCTCGCTCGATGGCCAGCGTGAGCATGTCGTAGAAGTGGGTGTAGAAGAGAATCTCGTCTTCGTCCATCGTGACGATATGATTACGATGAACATACATCATGTCGTTCCACACATTCATCTTTTCATGCAGGAAACTCTGTAGGATGCGGTTGGTGAGAAACATAGCCTTCAGGTTGAAGTCGGGACTGACCATCACATCCGTCGCCGTGACATTCTGGGGTACGATGGCCACCTGGTTCTTGTGCAGTTCCATCTGAATGCCATTCAAACGTGCCTGTACCTTGCCGTTGGTGCAGATGACGATGGCGTTCATGGCCACATGAGCGGTATTGACCTCGTTGAATTGCTGAATGCTATCAATCACCACAATGTCGTTGTCGGAATAGCCAATCTGGATGTCCTCATTGTTGGCTAATGTCTGAAATGTTACTTCTTCATGCTGTTTCATGCTGCAAATGTAGTCATTATTCCACAAAAACAATGTCTTATTTGGAATTATTTATGTTATATTTCACCTATTCACGTCAAAACGATAACAAAATAGACGAAATTAAACATCGATTATGTCTGATTTTACACTATCTTTGTCCCCAAAATTATAGTTTAGTTATGAAGAAGAGTATTTTGATGCTGCTGGGCGTGATGCTGATATGCAGCTGTACAAGCAAACAGGAACAAGCCACGAAGGCTCCTATTAGAGTGAAGACAGAGGTGGTGCAGACAGCCACAAGTACCAACGGACAAACGTATGTGGGTATTGTGGAAGAGTGCGAGGCTACCGCGGTGAGTTTTACCAGCATGGGTGTGGTGAAACGTATGCTGGTGAACGAAGGACAGGCTGTAGCCAAAGGTCAGCTGATAGCCGAGATGGATGACACGCAGGCCCGCAACCTGTTGAGTGGTGCCGAGGCGCAGATGGCGCAGGCCAACGATGCATTGGAGCGTTATAAGATGTTGCACGACGCAGGCTCGCTGCCCGAGGTGCAGTGGGTGGATATTCAGAGCAAGGTGGCTCAGGCGAAGTCGCAACTCGAAGTAGCAAAGAAGAACCTTGCCGACTGCAGACTCGTGGCTCCCGTTAGCGGCATCGTTGGTAAGCGCTTAGTAGGTGCTGGCGAGACGGCTATGCCTTCGCAGGCGGTAGTCAGCATCCTCGACATATCGACAGTGAAGGTGAAGGTGGCTATCCCCGAGGCTGAGATAAGCGGCATTAGCGCTAACACCTCTTCTACTATAAAGGTAGAGGCTGTGAATGGCACTTTCTCTGGAGGCAAGATAGAAAAGGGCGTACAGGCCGATGCGCTGACGCACACCTACGATATAAGAATTAATGTGGCAAATGGCGAGCGGAAGCTGTTGCCAGGGATGGTGGCCAGCGTCCTGTTCGCTGCGACTCAGTCGCAGCATACGGGACAGTTGGCGGTGCCTGTGACGGCGGTGCAGAGGAAGGCCGATGGTAGCCTGTTTGTATGGACGATAAGCGGCGACAGTACGGCGCATCGCACGGCGGTGACTACTGGCGAGACTGCAGGCAACCGCATCATCATCACCGATGGCATCAGCGATGGTAATCGCATTGTGACTGAGGGGTATCAGAAACTGAGTGAAAACACGAAAGTGATCTTCTAGTGGAAAGTTGAAAGTTATGAAGAAGATGGATTGGCTCCGATGGCCGTTGGAGCATTACTCGATATCATTACTCATTGTAGGCATATTGTTTGTGCTGGGCATTTTCGGCATGTGGGATATGCCAAAGGATGAGTTCCCACAGGCTACCATCCGCCAGGGCGTGGTGGTGGCGGTATATCCTGGCGCTACTTCAGAAGAGGTGGAGCAGCAGGTGGCGCGTCCGCTGGAGCGCTATCTCTTTACCTATAAGGAGGTGAAGCGTAACAAGACCACCACGCAGAGTCAGAACGGCATGTGTATCGTGATGGTGGAGCTGAATGACGACGTGAACAACAAGGACGAGGTGTGGTCGAAGATCAAGCACGGCCTGAACCTCTTCAAACAGCAGTTGCCTGGAGGCGTGCTGGCACTCATCGCCAACGACGACTTTGGCAACACCTCGGCACTGCTTATCGCCATCGAGAGTCCGGAGCGCAGCTACCGTGAGCTGAAGGGCTATACCGACCAGTTGGGAGACCGCCTAAGGCGCATCCCCTCGGTGGCCAGCGTGAAGGTGTTTGGTGAACAGAAAGAACAGATTTCGCTCTACATAGACCGTCAGCGCTTGCAGGCCTACGGCATTGGACAGCAGATGCTCTTTACACAGTTGCAGGCACAGGGTCTGACCACCATGAGTGGCAGCATCAATACCGACCGCCAGCAGACACCCATCCATATTGAGGCGACAGATAACTCGGAGGAGGAGATAGCCAATCAGATTATCTTCAGCGACCCCGTGACGGGCAAGGTGGTACGTGTTCGCGATGTGGCCCGTGTGGTGCGAGAATACGACACCTCTAACGGTTATATCGAACAGGACGGACATCGCTGTATCCTGCTCTCGCTGGAGATGAATCCTGGCAACAATATCGTGCAGTATGGCAAGGATGTGGATAAGGTGCTGAACGAATACAGGGCTACGGAACTGCCTGATGACGTCACGCTGACCCGCATCGCCGACCAGCCGAAGGTGGTAGGACTGAGTGTGAGTGACTTCCTGCGCGACCTGCTCATCTCAATGTTGATAATCATCCTTGTGATGATGGTGCTGTTCCCCATCAGAAGCGCCATCGTGGCGGCCATCACCGTTCCGCTGAGTACGTTTATCTCTGTGGCTGTGATGTATGCGGCAGGCATCGAACTCAACACCGTCACGCTGGCAGCCCTTATCGTTGTGCTGGGAATGGTGGTCGACAACTCTATCGTAGTCATAGACGGTTATCTGGAGTACTTAGGTAAGGGCTACGAACCCAAGCGTGCTGCTATCGATTCGGCCCGTCAGTACTTCATGCCAATGATGCTGGCCACGCTATGTATCAGCGTCATTTTCTTCCCTCTGCTCATCACGATGAAGGGAGCCTTCCACGATGCCATTGAGGACTTCCCCTGGACAGTTACTATCAACCTGATGGTGTCGCTCTTCCTGGCTGTAACAGTTATCCCGTTCCTCGAGGTACTGATTATAAAACCCGATAAAGTAAAGACTGGAGGAAATGCTATAACCAAGTGGGTACAAGGTACTTATAATCATGTGCTTAACTTTACCTTCCGTCGCCCGTGGCTCACCATCTGTGGTGGTCTCTGCGTGATAGCGTTATCAAGTTTGATTGTGAATTCATTGAAGATACGTCAGTTTCCATACGCTGACCGCGACCAGTTTGCCGTAGAGATTTTCCTGCCCGACGGAAAGGGACTGGCTGATGCACGAGAGGTGGCCGATTCCGTACGCCACGTGCTGGAACGCGACGAACAGGTGAAATGCATCACATCGTTCTTGGGTTGCTCATCACCCCGTTTCATGGTGTGCTATGCGCCCCAGATGGCAGGAAAGAACTTCGCCCAGCTCATCGTCAACACCCAGTCGCAGGATGCTACGCTCCAACTGCTGGCCCGCTATCAGCCCATGCTCAGCGAGGCTTTCCCCGAGGCCTATGTACGCTTCAAACGCCTCGACTACCTGATGGTGCCCGAGATGGAGTATCGTTTCTATGGCGAAGACCTCGACTCGCTACATGTAGCAGCAGAGCGTCTGATGGACCGCATGCGCCAGATGCCGGAGCTGGAGTGGGTACATACCGACTTCCTGCAGCCTTATCCGATGATGAATGTGGAGCTCGACCCTGTGGCTGCCTCGCAACTGGGCATCACCCGAGCCACAGCATCCCTTGCCATCAACAGCGCCACTGGCGACCTGCGCGTAGGACAGGTGTGGGCTGATGATTACGAGATGCCTATCGTCGTCAAAGATACTGCCAACATGAACTTCTCGGATGTCGAGAACCTGGGCATTGCATCGCCCTTGTCGATGGCCGCTTCTCAACTTTCAACTCTCAACTCTCAATTCTCAATTAACACCACGGTTCCTCTTCGTCAGATTGCCAAGGTGCAGCCCGAGTGGACGGAGAGTCGCATCATGCATCGTGGTGGAGAACGCTGCATCACAGTGACGGCGCAGTTTGCTCAGGGCGTCTATGCTGCTCCTGTGGAGACACGTGTGGCAGAAATCATGGAGAATGAGATAGACCTGCCCCAAGGCGTACGAGCCGAGGTGGGTGGCGAGATAGAATACAATAAGGAGTCGTTGCCGCAGATCTTTGGTGGTGTAGCCATCTCGATGATTATCGTGTTCTTCTTCCTGTTGTTCAACTTCAAGAAGTACGGCATCACGTTGGTCTGCATCGCCGCCCTCGGACTTATGATTCCTGGTGCCCTCATTGGTCTAGGACTTATGGACCGCACGTTGGGACTTACCTCCGTGATGGGTGTCATCACACTGATGGGAATGATTATGCGTAACGAGATACTTATCTTCGAACATGCCAATGATCTGACAAAGAAAGGTGTGCCTGTGAAGCAGGCGGCCTATGAGGCAGGCAAGCGCCGCATGGTGCCCATCTTCCTCACCACAGCCACTACTGCCGTTGGTGTGGTGCCAATGATTATCGCCCAGAGCTCGTTCTGGATGCCAGTGGGTGTTACTATCTTCGCCGGTGGTATCGGCTCGCTCATCATGGTAGTCACCATGCTGCCTGTTGTTTATTGGAAGGTAAATACTAAGTGAAAAGTGAATAGTAAAAGTGAAAAATTTGCTACCGCGATGAAAAAGATATTTGCAATCATAGTTTGTTCGGTATGCTGCGATTTTGTTGCAGCCCAGCAACCATACACATTGGAGCAGATCAAGGACTCTGCCCTGCACAACAACTTTGCCTTGCGCAGCGCAAAATACGACGTAGAAGTTGCACAACAGCAGCGCAAGGAGGCATTTACAAAGTACTTCCCCAACGTCAGCGGCACAGGCCTGTGGTTTAATGCCAACAAGGGTATGGCACAGATGGACATCGATCCGTCGGGTATGATTTCCCCAGAGATAGGGGCTACTCTGGCACAGATGCTACCTGTAGAAGCCCTTGCAGCCTTGAATAACCCCATCAGCATCTCGATGATGAAAAACGGCACCATTGGCTCGCTGATGGCAGTGCAACCCGTCTTTGCAGGTGGTCAGATTATCAACGGCAACAAACTCGCCAAAGTAGGCGAGGAGGTGAGTCGGCTGCAGTTGCAACTGTCTGAAAACGAGGTGGAAAAGACTGCCGAGCAGTATTTCTGGCAGTTGGCCTCGCTACAGGAGAAGATGAAGACCATCGATGCTGTAGATACGCTGCTGCGCGATATTTATAAAGATGTGGATGTGGCTGTGCGGGCTGGTGTGGCTATGCGTAACGACCTGCTGCAGGTGCAACTACGACAGAACGACATCGAGAGCCAGCGCCTGAAACTGCAAAACGGCATCTCCATCGTCAAGCTATTGTTATCGCAGTACTGTGGCCTTCGCGACACGTCGTATATCATCACCTTCCAAACATCTTTGCCTGAAAAGTTTAATGATTCATGTTTAATGTTTAATGTAAACACGACTCCTGAGTATCAACTGTTAGACAAACAGGTCGAGGCCGCCAACCTCCAAAAGAAGTTAGCTGTTGGTAAGAACCTGCCGACGGTAGCCGTGGGTGCAGGTTATAACTATCATAATCTGTTGGAACGTGACCACTCATTTGGCATGGTCTTCGCCACCGTCAGCGTGCCAATCTCAGAATGGTGGGGCGGCAGTCATGCTGTAAAACGTCGTAAGATAGCGTATCAACAGGCGCAAGAGCAGTTGGCCGACAATGCCGAACTGCTGGAGATACGTATGCAGAACTCGAAGAACAAGGTGGAGGAAGCCTACCAACAACTACAGCTGGCGCAACGCAGCATAGAGCAGGCCGAAGAGAACCTGCGTCTGAATCGCGACTACTATCGTGCCGGCACCTCGAGAATGTCCGACCTCCTCGAAGCCCAGCTGCTCTACCAGCAGGCGTGCGACAAGCATACCGATGCCTTTGCCGAATACCAGAACAAATTGCTGGAATACAGACAATCCATTGGACAGTGACGGATTTACTTATCTGATGAAGTTCGTTCTCACGGGGCTTTCTAATTGCGGGTGACCATCCTCGGCGATGTTCAGCTTGCGAATCATCCAAGCCATGTTGCGACCCAAGGTGCGCATGGTCTGCATGCCTTCCTCATCGTCTGCGGCCTGTCCTGGCGTCTGTCCGTACACGATGTTCCAGTACTGCGAACTGACAATAGGCATATTCAGAATGGAGAAGTATTTGTTCAGACGGTCGAAGGCTGCCGTGGCGCCACCTCTGCGACACACCACCACGCTGGCGCCAGGCTTGAAACGCAGGTCGGCCCCCAGCGAGTAGAACACACGGTCGAGTAGGGCACAGAGCGAACCATTAGGGCCTCCGTAATATACTGGCGAGCCTATCACCAAGCCATCGATGCCGTCCTTCACGGCTCTCCACACCTTGTAATAGAGGTCGTCGCGGAACGTGCACTTCGCACCGTTTCTGCCACACATACCACAGGCTATGCAACCCTGCACGGCCTGTTTGCCTATGCTGATAATCTCGGTGTCAATACCCTCGCTGTTAAGTGTCTTTGCCACCTCGCTCAGCGCCGTCATCGTGTTGCCGTTGTCTCTGGGACTACCGTTAATCAAAAGAACCTTTGCCATATTCCAAATGCATTTATTTAGTTATTGTGGGTGCAAATATAGCAAAATCTCACCATTTGAGGGTTGTTTAAACGTGAACAAATCTTAAAAATTTGTCGTATTTAGTTGAAATGTGCTCAATTTCATTTATTTTTGTCGAGTAAAAGTAAAACCTGAACAACTATTAGCCTGTTTATGAATCAAGATATTGACAATAAGAAACAGAAGGCTCGCTTGGCGCTGATTATGAAAACCAGTAAACTGCGCCTCTGGTTTTATGACCCTACGACACGCCATTTCTGCTACCTGTCGGAGGAGGGCGACTATGAGCGTGAATATAATCCTGCCGATTTTGCCCTGTTCTTTCATCGCGACGACGTGGACAGCATGCGTGCCACGATCTTCGACATCTGCGAAGGCAAGATGGATACGGCAAAGGTGAACTGCAGGAGTAGGGAGAAAAAGGATTCGGACTGCCGACATTATGAGATATCGTTCTCGGTGATGAGCCGAGGCGCCGACGGACTGCCCACCTCGTTGATGGCTATACAGCACGACGTGACTGAGGAGTATGAACGCCGACAGAAGATCAGTCAGCTGCTGGTGCGTTATCATACCATATTCAACTCGTCGCTGCTCGACATGCTGTACTACGACAAGAACGGTGTGCTGACCGAAGTGAACGAACGTGCCTGCATGTCGTTTAACGTGAAAGATCGTGAGCAGGTGCTCGACGGCAGCTTCCTCCTGAAGAACAGCCCCTTCTTCACGCCGGTGCCTCTGGAAGAGATGACCAATACGCTGACCAGCAGCGTCATCGACTTCAACGACTTCAACCGCCCTCAATACCGTCTGGATGAGTTCGGGTTGAAGGGAAAGATGTATTATGAGTCGACTATCAACCCCATTCGCAACGAACAGGGTGAGCTGGAGGGTGTCTATATGTCGGGCCACGACATCACGGAGATGGTGGGCTCTTACCATCGCCTGCAGGACAGTCTGAAGAAGCTGCAGCAGGGTACCGACAGCATCAAGCAATATATCGCCAACATCGATTACGCCCTGAGTGTGAGCGGTGTGCAGCTGGTGAACTACTATCCCCATTCCTATACCTTCGAGCTCATCAACCGCGAGTCGAAAAAGAAGCTGCGCATGTCGCAGCTGCGCTGTATCCGACTGGCCACGCCGCGCTTCCGCAGAACGGTGAACAGCGCGTTGAACAGGATGGACCACCTGACCACCCACGGCATTATGCAGGCCATCGAGATAGAGATTCGCGACAAGAAGGGTCGGCAGATATGGCTGCTGTTCAACATGGTGCCCATGCTCAATGAGAAGGGAGAGGTGGAGCGCTACTTTGGCACCTATCGCGACATTACCGACGTGGTGGAGACCGAGCAGCGATTGGCTGTGGAGACGAAGAAGGCGCTGGAGACAGAGCTGCTGAAGCAGGCCTTCCTGACAAATATGAGCTATGAGATTCGTACGCCGCTGAACAACATCATTGGCTATGCGGGACTCTTTACAAGCGAGCATGACGAGAGCGACGAGCCCTTCTTCATCGAACAGATCAAGAGTAGCACCGACGAGTTGCTGCTGGTGGTGAACGACATCCTTTACATCTCGCGACTGGAGGCCAATATGGAGGACTATAAGAAGGAAACGGTGGACTTTGCCTCTGCTTTCGAGGCCTATTGCCATAATGGTCTGACAGACAAACAACCTGGCGTGCAGCCTGTCATCCCGCAGCGCTACAACAAGCTGGTATTGGAAATCGACGCCCATCATGTGGCTATGATCATCCAGCGCCTGTGCCATCTGTCCTGCATGACGACCAAGCATGGTACTATTACTGCCAGCTATGAGTATCACCGCGGCGAGCTGACCATCCGCATCGAAGATACAGGTGGCGGATTCACGTCAGAGGTGGCGACCCACATCTTCGACCACTTCACACGTCGTGAGGGTGGGGGACTGCTGGGCTCTGGCCTCGACCTGGCCATCGTGAAGCTGCTGGCCCAGCAGATGGGCGGCACCATCGAGCTGCAGTCAGACTATGGTAAGGGCACCAGCGTGTGGGTGTCGATACCTTGCACAGCCACTGTCATTGAAAGGAAGAGAGAGAATTGAAAGGTGAAAGGTGAAAATTGAGAATTGAATATGAATATCATGTTTGACGAGCAGCAGGCTATGATGATGGCGCTCAACATCAGCGGCAATCACGTGATGTGTCTTGACCTGAAGGACAACATCGTGTATGACCTGCACGGAAAGGCGATGTTCGGCAATAATGTGGGTATAGAGAAGTGTTACACCTATATACATCCCGACGACAGAGAACGGTTCCGCACCTTCGTTGAGCGACTGAAAGACGGCACCGACAAAGTTGGCGAGTGCCATTATCGCTGGGACTACAACTATTCGGGAACGGGCGAGCCCGAATGGCACGATATGTATGGACGCGCCATAGCCGAATATGAAGATGGCAAGCCGGTGAACATCATCGCCACGCTGACTGACGAGACAGAGGTGAAACAGAAGGAACGCGAGGTGGAGCAGTTGTCGGAGCGCTACAGGTCCATCTTCGAGAACTCCATCATCGGCATGTCGTTCTATTCGCCTGAAGGCTGGCTCTTGGATGCCAACCGCATCATGCGTAAGATATGTCATTTCGACAGCGACACACGCGACGAGTTTTTCTCTAACGTGAACCTCTTCGACGTCATGCCCTTTAACGAGGTGCTCGACCGTGACCATCCTGACGACTACTGGGCCTGCTCGCTGAGTATCGTTCCTGAGCGAGAGATGCGTGTGTATCTGGAAATCAGCGTGCACCCCATCTACGACGAGAATGGCAAACTGATGTATATCTCGGTGACAGCCAACGATGTGACTGAGGAGCGTAACATGTATCTCAACGTGATGGAGAACGATGCCAGGATGAAGAAGATGAACGAGGCCATCAAGAACTATGAGGCCGAGTTGCGCTATATGTTGGAGGCTTCGAAGATGATGACCTGGCGTATCAGTCTGGAGCGCAACACCCTGGAGTTCTATAATGGTCTGAACACCGTGGTGCGTTCCATCGACTTGAGTCAGCTGCAGAATATCTTCGTTGATCAGAATCATGATTTTGTCAAGGCGCTGTCCAACCTCTCTGAGACCCTGAAGAAGCCACTGGTTTATACAGGTCAGCTGTATCCGGTAGTGACGCAGAGCTCAGACTTGCAGTGGGTGCAGATCAACTGTATCCCCGAATTCGACAAGAACGGCAAACTGTTGGGTGCCTTTGGCGTATGGCGTAATATTAACGACCTGCTGCGTAAGCAGGACCAGCTGCGCAACGAGACAAACCGTGCCCACGAGTCAGGACGTATGAAGAGTTTGTTCCTGGCTAATATGACGCACGAGATTCGCACACCTATCAATGCCATTGTGGGCTTCTCGGAAGTGCTGACGTCGCTGACTGCCGCTGACGAGAAAAAAGAAATCATCCAGATTATCAAGAATAACTGCGACATGCTGCTGCGCCTGATGAACGATATCCTCACAGCCTCATCGCTGGAGTCGGGAGAAATGGATATCAGGCCCGTCAATGTGGACTTTGCCAAGACGTTCAACGAGCTGTTCGAGTCGTTGAAGCCCAGGGTGCAGAATCCGAGTGTGGAGTTCCTGAAAGACAATCCTTACGACACGCTTCCAATCATTGTCGATGTCGAACGTGTGTCGCAGGTCATCACCAACTTCGTCACCAACGCCGTGAAATATACCCACGAGGGATATATTAAACTGGGCTACAGCACGAAGGCCAGAACCAGTGAGGGCGTGCGACGTGAGGGCTTGTATGTCTACTGTGAGGATACGGGCGATGGCGTCTCACCAGAGTCTCAAGCCAAGATCTTCGAACGTTTCTTCAAGGTCGATGATTTTGTGCAGGGCACCGGTCTAGGACTCTCTATCTGTAAGGCTTTCACCGACGCCTGTCATGGCGATATCGGCGTGATATCAGAAGGCAAGGGTAAGGGCTCCGTGTTCTGGATGTGGATACCACTCAACAATAAATCCTGATGCTTTTGCACCAGGATTTATTTTTGTGAATTGTCTGTACGAATTAATAGAACCATTCGCTGGGCACGCTGACGCGCTCTTTCATCCATTGCTGTGAGGGGTCAACGGCAATGATCATCGGAGCCTCGCCAGCCTTGGGGAACTTGATGTCGAACAGCAGGCCGTCCTGACCCTTCACCCTGATGCCTACGTTATTGGCATTGTAGTCGTAGCCTTTAACCTCAAACACAGCCAGTTCCTTGTTGTAGTCCACATCGCCCTGCGTGTTGTACATCGTCTTCACGTCGAAGTTGTTCTCGCTCTTCACCCATTTCGTCTCGCCGATAGTCAACTCGAAGTCAATGGTACCACCCATGGCGCGGATAATGGCCTGGCTGGGAGCAGAAGTGGTCTCAATCACCTCGTCGGTCTTGATAACACCATTCTCGCGGGTCACCTGGTGGATCTCTACGGTGTAGTCCTCCACATCTACCACCACATCGTTGAAGTCGAAGTCGTCGGTGGCACCGAGGTCCTCAATCATATAGCGCTTGGTCTTGCAGGTCTTCACCTCGTACCTATCCTTGGTGATAACCTTCTCCTGGGGCACGTCTGGATTACCCACAACAGCTAAAACCACGTCGTTGAAGTCGTTGTCGGAATTCATTCCGTTAGGTCTGCCTTCTGCGATATCCTCAATACCGATGTACTTCACCACGGCATTCTCCTTCAGCTCGATGCCATCCAACTCAGGCATCACGTCCTCGTCAAGTTCCACATAGATAGCGCGTCCGTTAGTGGTTCCAGCAGGCGAGGGGAAGGGCTTCTCGTATGCGTTGCCTGCAGCTGATGTGTGGCAGAAAATATTGTCGATATAAACCTCCACACGTGTGCCCACGGGAGCCTCAATATAGATGCCCTTCATGTTGACAGTGCCGCCATCGGCATAGACAGTATCCTTCGGCATGCCGTTGATGGTCTGGAAGTTAATCCAGTCCTTGCTAAACACCTTAACGGGTTCCTCATCACCAACCTTCACCATCAGGTCATAGGTCAGACAGCCACCACTGAAAAATGGGAAGATATAGAAACCATTGGAGGGAGCCACCAGTACAGCGGGCTTTCCTGTCTTCGCTTTAGCCTCGGGCAGAGCCTTCACCATAGCATTGAGCAACTGTGCGTTTTTCTCTACGTTACCAGGAATCTGAATTTCAGTATGAAGCCAATTTCTATCCTTGACTACCGACTGGATATTCGACACGTCGCCAAAGTCGATACCCTGATCCAAGACCTGCGTCTTGATGGCTGTGAAACCACGAGTAGCCAACATGCGGTCTCCTGTAGAGAAGTCCCACGACTGGTCTGACTTGATTTCACCATACTTTGCTACGAAATTGGCAGCGTAGGTCTGTTTCTGCACGTCTTCATAAGTGATTGTAGTCATTTCCTTGGAACATGACATAAAGTTTAATACAGTTCCAAAAGCTAACGCAACAGGTAATAGATAGTTCTTCATTTTCTTTGGATTTTAAATTAGAATTTACTACTGCAAAAGTACAAACAAACCTAAACAAACACTAATGTTTCTTCCAATTTCAACCATCAATTAAGATTGTTTAACGCTTTCGTAGAAGTAATTTCACCACTTCTTTGTATCTTTGTCAACAGAAATCAATTTAGCATTACAAACATGAAAACAGAAGAGAACAAGAAGAAAGTGGAGCTCAATGACGAACAGCTCAATGACATTGCAGGTGGTTATCAGAATCACAGCAGAAATCAACAGCGTATCCCTCAATAAACTGGTTACGTTTACAGCTGTTACCATGTGAACGCAGAGTTCCCAAATAGTAAAAATTGAGCTATAATCTCGTTTGTGAGATTATGGCTCGTTTTCAATAATATTATGTAGCCTTGGAGGAAGAGGTTGTATTTCTTGTATAAACTTTCAATTCGTGGTGTTTATTTGTTATTATTTTGCATTTTTCTATGTTATTCCGAAAAAAAATAGTACCTTTGCATGCGAATTTGACGTAAGACTATGGTATATAATATCTTCAAGGGTTTGGGCATAGCGCTCGTGACACCGTTTAAGCAGGACGGCTCCGTGGATTACGAAGCATTATTGCGCTTGGTTGACTATCAGTTGGAAAACGGTGCAGACTTCTTTTGCATTCTGGCAACAACAGGCGAGACGCCCACTCTGACCAAGGAGGAGAAGCAGAAAATCAAGGATTTAGTGGTAGACAAGGTGCAGGCTCGCGTACCTATTCTGATGGGTTGCGGCGGAAACAACACCCGTGCCGTGATAGAGGAGTTGCAGACTGGCGACTTCAAGGGTATCGACGGCATTCTGAGTGTTTGTCCTTATTATAACAAACCTTCGCAGGAGGGTCTCTACCAGCATTTCAAAGCCATAGCAGCTGCAACATCATTGCCCGTAGTTCTGTATAATGTTCCAGGAAGAACGGGTGTGAACCTGAAGGCAGAGACAACGGTGCGCCTGGCTCGTGACTGCAAGAATATTGTAGCCATCAAGGAGGCCAGCGGCAATCTGGAGCAGGTGGATGAGATTATCAAGAACAAGCCGAAGGACTTTGACGTGATCTCTGGTGACGACTCGCTGACATTCCCCATGGTGAGCTGTGGTGCAGTGGGTGTTATCTCGGTGATTGGCAATGCGCTGCCTAAGGAGTTCTCGAAGATGATTCGTCTGCAGATGAAGGGAGAATATGATCCTGCCCGCATTATTCACCACAGATTTACTGATTTGTTCTCGCTGCTCTTCGTCGATGGCAATCCTGCCGGTGTGAAGGCGATGCTGCACGAGATGGGCTTCATAGAGAACGTGCTGCGACTGCCGTTGGTGCCCACTCGCATCTCTACGCTGCAGCGCATGAGTGAACTGATGAGGGAACTCAAAATTTAGGTGAAAGGTGAAGGGAGGACAGAACAAAGGAGAAGGGTGAAAGGTGAAGGGAGGAAAGAGGAAAGTGGAAGGAGGATAGACCAAAGGTAAAAAAGGAAAAAAAAAGGAGACCGATTGGTCTCCTTATATTTTTGTTATATGCGCTTTTCTTTGATGATGCCGTGACGATAGGCGTAGAGGAGGTCCTTGAGTTCGGCAATCTGGGTGCGGAGCTCCTCGCCTTTGTCGGTGTCGGCAACCAGCATGCGGTGGGCAGACATCTCCACAATCTGTGTGGTGGACTTGATGTCGGTGCCTCTCATGATGGCATCTCGGGCACTGGTAAACGGCTCGTGCTGTACGAGTTGGAAGCCACGGCTATGATAGACGAGTGTGTAGCCTGCAATACCTGTCTCTTTATGGTAGGCCTCGGAGAAGCCGCCATCGATGACCATCAGGCGTCCGCTGGCTTTGATGGGATTCTCGCCCTTCGACACATGAATGGGTACGTGGCCATTGATGATATGACGATTGGGACCTTTCACCTCGAAGGCATCGAGGATACGGTCGCACACCTCGGCAGAATCACGAAGTTTGAAGTAGTTGCCTTTCTCCTCATGATACGTTTCCTTGTCGGAGAGGAAATAGCGTTCGAAGGTGGCCATCTTCGACTTATCGAATAGAGGAGAGTCCTTGCCGCACCACAGATAGAGGAAGTAGTCCTTGGCGTAAGCCTTCTGATCGGCAGGGGTATCGTTCTGGAAGGCAGAACGGATGGTCTGACCAATGACATCCAACAGCTCACGACCCGTATAGCTGTTTCCCATGATAGTCACAGGCTTGAGGGTGCTGTCATCGTTGAGAGGGATAGAAGCATGGAACAGCAGGTTCTGATTGCAGATGGTGTACATGCAGCCATGACTCAGGATGGTGCGGATATGCTTGCGCAACTTCTCGCTGACACGGAACGAGTGATGTAACTTACGCATCAGGGCTTCCTCCTCAGCAGTGAGCTGCGACGGGTTGTCAGGGATGATGGTGGGGAACAGGCATGACTTCATAGGATGCTTCACGCCATCGACAGTACACACCTGATTGTCGAAATCGATGTTCTCTATCAGGTTGCGGTCTTCCATCTGCCATTCAGGACGGCGATGGAATATCTGGGCCTCGGTCTTGAACTGCAGCACAGAGACGGCCTTGTGCATCTTGGCTATGAGGTGGCGGGTCTTCTCGTCGAGCTTACCGTCGTCCTTGAGTAATACGGGTTCGAACTCCTCGCAGGGATCGTCGCCGTAGGTCTCGAGTGCAAAGGTGGCCAGCGGCACCAAGTTGATACCATAACCCTCTTCGAGGGTGGCCAGGTTGGCATAGCGCAGCGACAGGCGTAACACATTGCAGATGCAGGCATCGTTGCCAGCGGCGGCACCCATCCACAAGATGTCGTGATTGCCCCACTGGATGTCCCACGAGTGATACTGGCGCAGGGTGTCGAGGATGATATGGGCACCAGGGCCTCGGTCGAAGATATCACCCAGGATATGCAGCTGGTCGATGGCCAGACGCTGTATGACATTACAGATAGCAATGATGAAATCGTCGGCTCGCCCCGTAGAGATGATGGTATCGACGATGACGGCTACATAGGCAGCCTTGTCCTGGTCGTCAGTACGTTCGTGCAGCAGCTCCTCGATGATATAAGAGAATTCCTCGGGCAGGTTCTTACGAACCTTAGAACGTGTGTATTTGCTTGACACATCACGGCACACCCGCACCAACTGATGAATGGTGATGCGATACCAGTCGTCCAAATCCTCCTCACCGGCTTTGATCAGCTCGAGCTTCTGCTCGGGATAGTAGATCAGCGTGCAGAGCTCTTTCTTCTCGCTTTCGCGAATGGTATTACCAAAGATTTCGGAGACCTTACGCTTGATGTTGCCTGAGGCATTCTTCAACACATGGATGAAGGCCTCATGCTCGCCATGAAGGTCGGCCAGGAAATGCTCAGTACCTTTGGGCAGATTCTGTATGGCTTCGAGATTGATGATCTCGCTGGCCGCATCGGCAACGGTGGGATAGGTGTTTGATAGTAGATGAAGGTAACGCAAGTCGGTTTTCATAGTCGTAAGTGATTGATGATGTTGTCTTTCAGTTTGCGGGTTTCGTTATTATCTAAGGGCTCGCAGGGCATAAATCCTTCTTCCAGCGACAGCAGTTCTTGGGCTATGGACAGGATGCTGCGGAACAGCATGAGTAGTTCTTCCGTTTCAAGCATATTCAGTAGCTGGTCTTCGTTGAGACGAGAATCATGAAGCGCCTCGAACACGTTGACTATCCTGAGCAGCGAGAGCCCATGTTTCTGAATATCGTGGAGCATCGCTACAATATCCTGACCTGCCATCGTTACAGGCACGGTGTAGCTGTCGGGCATATAACAGGCTATCTTCTGATGCTGGGGTTCGTCTATGCCCATGATGGCAAGTCCCTTTTGCACTATGGAAAGAATGTTTTCCTTTTCAGCATAGTGGTACAGCAGACGGAAATTGACATCCTGAGTTGATACGGAAGATCCAGAAACCCAACGCTTGTCGCCACAAATAGCCACCTTCAGCAGCAGGAACAGCAGCGAACGGGTGGCATCGTCGATGAGGGGCCAAGGGTTGGAGTCCATCACTTTCTGATAGACATAAGCCATCTTCTGGGCCGTCTCATCAAAGCTTGCAGTCTTAGTGACGAGAGGATTACGGATAATCTCCACACGTTTCACCTCTTGTTCGAACAGCGATTCGGCTTCCAACGGACTGCGGGCGATGACGGCATAGTAGGACTGCTGAGGGTCGAAGGTGGTGCCGCAGGGCGAAATGACCCTACGGCCCGTTACCTCATAACGTCCATTGCCATAGATATGTACAATGTCGGGGTGATGGTCCTTGCACATCTTCTTGGCGATGACGGGGTCGTCAGCCAACAGCGATTCTATACTTTCTGGTAAGGCTTTTGCCAGAAGGGCCACATAACGTGCATTGGTGTGGTCGTCCTTGGGAAAGATGTGCAGAACTTTCATCATAACTCATCACTAATATAACCTACAGGCAAGGGGCGGCAGTTGTATTGCGACGCCATAATCTCGCCATAGGCACCAGCAGAACGGATAGCCAGCAGGTCGCCACGCTTGGTGGCATTCAGGTCGATCTGCTTGGCAAACACATCCGTGGATTCGCAGATGGGACCTACCACATCGTAGGTCTCGGGTGCTTCGTCGCTGGAGATATTCTCAATCTTATGGTAGGCCTGATAGAGCGCAGGGCGAATCAAGTCGGTGAAGCCGGCATCGACAATGGCAAACTTCTTGGTGGCTCCTTCTTTAATATATAAGGTACGCGTAAGGAGACTGCCACATTGTGCTACGACGGCACGACCCAACTCAAAGTGGAGCGTCTGTCCTGGACGCAGCTTGAGTCGTTTGGCGAAGGTGTCGAAGTAGGCCTTGAAGTCGGGGATGGGCACGCGGTTGGGATGTTCGTAATCGACACCCAGTCCGCCACCGACGTTGATATGCTTGACAATGATACGACGGCTCTCCAACTGCTGCTGCAACTCGTTAACCCTGTTGCAGAGTGCCTGGAAGTCGCCCATGTCGAGAATCTGAGAGCCGATGTGGAAGTGCAGTCCCACAAAGCTGACATTACTCAAACTGTCAGCCTTCTCGATGACGTCGAACATATCGCGCATGGCAATGCCGAACTTATTCTCGGCAAGACCCGTGGTGATATTAGCATGGGTGTGGGCACCGACGTTAGGATTAAGACGGAATGCCACATTTGCCACTTTACCCTTCTTGGCAGCCAACTCGTTGATGACCTCCAACTCGGGGATGCTCTCTACGTTGAAACAGAAAATGTCGTTGTCAAGTCCGAGGTTTATTTCCCAGTCGCTTTTACCAACACCTGCATAAACAATCTTCGAGGCGGGAAAGCCTGCCTTGATGGAAGCCTCAATCTCGCCACCGCTCACGCAGTCGGCACCAAGACCAGCCTGTCGGATGACACGCAGCACCTTGGGATTGGCATTGGCCTTGATGGCATAGTGCACACAGAAGCCTTCGTGACGGCGGGCTTCATCGTTGATAGCCTCCAACGTCTTACGCAACAGATCTATATCATAATAGTAGAAAGGAGTCCGCATGTCTGCAAACTTATCTACCGGGAAAATACCTTTCATAATTTGTGTTTGTGTGTTGGGTTATTTGAACAGCTGGTCACTCAGGTTCTGGAGTGCACGTTTCTTGTCTTCCTCGCGAATCAGGAACGAGATGTTATAGTTGGAGCCGCCATAGGAAATCATGCGAACAGGGATATCCTTCATAGCATCCATCACCTTGGTCTCGAAGCCTACGTTCTGCCAGTCCAGGTCGCCAACGACGCAGATGATACACATGTTGGTGTCGACGGTGACAGTACCGTATTTCTTTAGCTCGTCCATAATCTCGCCCAGGTGCGAAGAGTTATCGATACTCATGGATACACCGACCTCTGAGGTGCACACCATATCGATAGGTGTCTGATAGCTCTCAAAGATCTCGAACACCTTACGCAGGAAACCAGTAGCCAGCAGCATGCGAGATGACTTGATCTTGATAGCGGTAATATTATCCTTAGCAGCAACGGCCTTGATCTTACCATACTCGGTAGCATTGGAAATCGTGGTGCCTTCAGCATCAGGATCCATGGTGTTCAGCAGACGAACGGGGATGCCAGCATACTTGGCAGGCTGCACACAGGTGGGGTGGAGGATCTTAGCACCGAAGTAAGCCAGCTCGGCAGCCTCTTCGAACTGCAGCTGGTGTACGGGTTGGGTGTGGTCCACCACACGGGGATCGTTATTATGCATGCCATCGATGTCGGTCCAAATCTGAATCTCCTCAGCATTCAGGGCAGCACCAATCAGCGATGCGGTATAGTCAGAGCCACCGCGCTGCAGGTTGTCGATCTCGCCATAGGCATTACGGCAGATGAAACCCTGGGTGATATAAACCTGGGCATCAGGATTCTTCTCCATCTGAGCAGCGAGCTTCTCCTTGATATATACAGGGTCGGGCTCAGCATTCTTGTCAGTACGCATGAAGTCGAGGGCATTGAGAAGAACGGCGTTGATGCCTTGCTCTTTCATGTAGTTGACTACCATGTTGGTGGACATCATCTCGCCCTGGGCTACGATGGCTTTCTCTTCGAACGAAGTGAAGAGCTCCTTTGTGAACGAACGAAGGTAGTTGAACTCCTCGCGAAGGAACTCTGCCGTTTGTGTGCGATAGTCTTCCTGGGCAAAGAGCTCGTCGAGATGCTTCATGTACTTACGCTCCAAGCCGTTGATGACCTCGTTGGCACCATCAGGATTCTTCTTGTAAAGATAATCTGAAATCTCAACGAGTGAGTTTGTTGTGCCAGACATTGCCGACAGAACAACAAATACGGGTTCTCCTGACTTGGTGACTAGAGCAGTCACTTCTTTCATTCGCTGTGGCGTGCCTACAGAGGTTCCGCCGAATTTCATTACTTTCATGATTCTATTTCGTTTTTAGTTTCTGATTCATCTGTAATAATCACCTTGTTGTAATCGCTGGTAACCTCCTGCAGCTGCTCGTCGTGACAGTGATATACAATGCCGGGGTACTTGTCGAGCAAGGCGATGTTGTGGGTTGTCATGATGACGGCAGTACCCGTTTGGGATATCTGGCGCAACAACTGGATGATACCATCGGCTGTCTGGGGGTCGAGGTTGCCTGTAGGCTCATCGGCCAGGATCAGTTTGGGAGAGTTGAGAATAGCACGCGCTATGGCGATGCGCTGCTGCTCTCCGCCAGAGAGCTCGTGGGGCATCTTGTCTTTCTTGTCAAGCAGGTTGACATCAGTCAGCACCTGGTCGATACGCTCGTCAATCTCCTGGCTGTTCTTCCAGCCAGTAGCCTTCAAGACAAAACGCAGGTTCTTGTAAACAGTGCGATCGCTCAGGAGCTGGAAGTCCTGAAACACGATACCCATCTGACGGCGAAGTGCAGGAACGTACTTGCGCCGCAGCGTCAGCATGTCATAGTCAAGCACTTGCGCCATCTCTGCCTCGTCGATGTCGAGCTCGTTATATATTGTCTTCAACAGCGTGCTCTTGCCCGAGCCCACCTTTCCGATGATATAGATGAACTCACCGTTGTCGGCATGGAAGTCAACATCGTTTAATACGGTAATACCATCTTTCTGGCAGATCTTTGCCTTCTTGTATTCTATCAGCATCTTTTATTGGACTATTTGACTATCTTACTATTTGACAATTGGACAATCTTACTATTTGACAATTGGACTATTTTCCTTAATCCATGGTTCCGGCAGCCTTAGCCTTTCTGCGCTGTGCATCCCAATTGGGATCATGACGGCGGTGGAGCTCCTCTGCTAGGTCCTCAATACGCAGACCCTTACTAGTGAGCAGTACGATGAGGTGATAGAGCATGTCGGATGCTTCGTAAACCAGATTCTCGCTGGTGCCATTGGTGGCTTCGATAACGGTTTCGAGTGCTTCTTCTCCCACCTTCTGGGCCATCTTGTTCACACCATCGCGGAAGAGCTTGGTGGTATAGCTGCCTTCGGGCATCTCCTGATGACGCTTCTCAATGAAATCTTGCAATTCCGAAAGGAAGGCAATGGCAGGTTTCTCGTTGGTCTCACCCCAGCAGGTGTCGGTACCCTTATGACAGGTTGGACCAATGGGGTGCACCTTGACCAGCAGGGTGTCGTTGTCGCAGTCGATGTCCATACTGACCAGGTTCAGGAAATTACCGCTGGTCTCGCCTTTGGTCCAAAGGGTCTGGCGTGTCCTGCTCCAAAAAGTCACCTTTCCCGTTTCCAGCGTCTTCTGATAGGCTTCTTCGTTCATGAAGCCCAGCATCAGCACATTACGTGTGTCTGCATCTTGGATGATGGCAGGTACCAGTCCTCCCATTTTTTCGAAATCTATCTTCATTGTTATATTTTACTATTTGACTATTTACTATTTGACTATTTACAAGCGCACATTGATGCCTTCATCTCTGAGATATTCTTTTAATTCCACTATGGGTATCTCGCCAAAGTGGAAGACACTTGCAGCAAGTGCAGCATCAGCATGTCCTTTGATAAAGACATCGCGGAAATGTTCCTTGCAACCAGCACCACCGCTGGCGATGATAGGTATCTGCAGGTTGTCGGCCAGCTGCGCCAGAGCCTCATTGGCATAGCCTGCCTTCACGCCGTCATGATTCATGCTGGTGAAGAGAATCTCGCCAGCACCACGTTCCTGTACCTCATGGGCCCACTCAAAGAGGCCTCGTTCTGTACGCTCGCGTCCTCCTTTCAGGTAGCAATGCCAGCCATCCTCATCCAAGCGGGCATCGATGGCTACCACACATACCTGACTGCCGAAACGGGTTGTCACCTCTTCGATAAGCTCAGGGCGACGGATGGCGGCACTATTGATGCTCACCTTGTCGGCACCGGCATAGAGCATACGTTCCACGTCGGTCAGCTCGTTGATGCCACCTCCAACGGTGAAGGGGATGCTGAGCTGCTGGGCTACCTTGGTAACCATATCGGTAAAGGTCTTACGACCCTCGAAGCTGGCGGTGATATCAAGAAACACCAATTCATCGGCACCAGCCTCACTATAGGCCTTGCCGAGTTCCACAGGGTCGCCAGCACTCCGAAGATCTACGAAGTTGACGCCCTTCACGGTCTCACCGTCCTTGACATCTAAGCAGGGGATGATTCGTTTTGCCAGTCCCATAGTTCTTTCAGATTGATTTTTCCTTCATAGATGGCCTTGCCAAAGACTACAGACGGGATGCCTGCAGCATTCAGGGCCTTGATATCGTCCATACTGCTCACACCACCACTGGCGATGAGATACAGGTTGGGGTAGACAGCCATCACCTCTTTATATAATAAGGTGGCAGGTCCAGACAGGGTGCCATCCTTCGATATCTCTGTGCAGAGCACGTTCTTTACGCCCATTGCCACATAGCGCTTCAGGAAGGGTAGGAGCTCCTCTTTAGAATCTTCCTTCCAACCATTGATGCTGATATAGCCATTCCTCACGTCGGCTCCCAAGATGATTCGCTCAGGCCCATACTGGTTGAGCCATTTCTCGAAGAGCTCGGGATTAGAAACAGCTATAGAGCCGATGGTTACCATGCTGGCACCGGCATCGAAGGCTTTCTTCAAGTCATCATCGGTCTTGATGCCGCCTCCAAAGTCAACGATGAGGGATGTCTGACTGGTGATACGTCTCAGTACCTCATCATTGACGATATGCTTTGACTTGGCACCGTCGAGGTCAACGACATGTAAGCGCTTGTAGCCTATGGCCTCAAACTGACGGGCCATCTCCAGCGGATCGCCATAAACGGTCTTCTGGTCGTAGTCGCCTTTCGTCAGTCTGACGCAGTGTCCGTCAATAATATCAATAGCGGGAATCAGTTCTATCATAGTTCCAAAAAGTTCTTGATGATTCGTTCGCCTACGCTACCGCTCTTTTCCGGATGGAACTGGGTGGCGTAGAAATTATCTTTATGGAGGGCGGCACTATAAGGCTGGATATAGTCGGCCACAGCGATGGTCTCCTGGCATAGGGGTACATAATAGCTATGAACGAAATAGACATATTGTGATTCCACACCTTCCATCAAAGCCGACTTCGTGTCATACAGCATGTTCCATCCCATACAAGGCACCTTGTCCTCGTGAAGGGTAGGGAGGAAGCGCTTGACGGGCACATCAAAGATGCCCAGACAATCCACGTCGCCTTCTTCTGAATGTTTGCAAAGCAATTGCTGGCCGATGCAGATGCCCAAAACCGGCTGCTTCAGGGAACGAATAACCTCGTCGAGACCATGTTCACGCAAATAGGTCATTGCCCCCAGGGCTTCACCTTGTCCGGGAAACAGCACTCGGTCGGCCTGACGCAGTTGCTCGGCATCGTCTGTCAAGAGCGGCTCAACACCTAAACGCTTCAGTGCGTTCATCACCGAATAGATGTTGCCAGCATTATATTTGACTACTGCTACACGCATAAATAAACCTCAAATCTCAAACCATCAACTGAAAATGATGGTTTTGTTCTTATAAGTCAGTATCTTACGCTGAATGTGCTTGCTGACAGCACGTGACAGGACAATCTTCTCAAGATCCTTGCCTTTCAGCACCAGACTCTCAGGTGTGTCCTTATGTGTGATGCGGGCCACATCCTGTTCGATGATAGGACCGGCATCAAGCTCTGCCGTCACATAATGGCTGGTGGCACCAATAATCTTCACGCCACGCTCCCAGGCCTGATGATAGGGCTTGGCACCAATGAATGCCGGCAGGAACGAATGGTGGATGTTAATAATATGGTGAGGATAAGCCGCAATCATATCATCGCTGATAATCTGCATGTAACGGGCCAGGACGATGAAAGTGATACCGTTTTCCTTCAACAGTTTCATCTCGGCTTCCTCAACTTCGGCCTTGTTGCTGTGGTCTTTCTTGATTGACCATACATAATAAGGAATGTTGAACTGCTCTGCGACATATCTTAAGTCTTCGTGATTGCTGACAATACAAGGAATGTCGCAAGCAAACTCACCTGCCTTCCAACGTGCCAGCAGGTCATAGAGACAATGACTCATCTTCGATACGAAAATTGCCATGCGGGGACGCTGGTCGCTGAAATACAAACTGAACTCAATCTGGTAACGCTGAGTGTATAATGTTTGGATATATTCTTTAATTTTTTCACGTGGTATGAGGAAGGAATCAAGTTCCCACTGAACACGCATAAAAAACATACCATCTTGATGATCTACATATTGGTCCAGGTCAACAATATTACCCTTGTTGTCCGTAATAAATTTTGTTACTTCTGAGATGATTCCCTGTTGATCGGGACAGTGCAGAAGTAAAATTGCTGTTGGTTTCATTTCCATACAAATTCTCTTCAATTGACGTGCAAAGATACAAAAAAATATTGTTATTAGTGTCATTTTCCAACTTTTTTGATAATTTTTGCCCGAAGTTGTTCGTAATTTGAAAAAAAATTACTATATTTGCAGAAAATATTCGGACGTACGACCACTTTAAAGAAAAATAAGGTCATGGCAAAGTATAATATTACCGACAAGAAAGACAAGGAGGCGACATATCGCAACCTTGTAAGTCCTATGTTAATGGACGAGCTGAAAGAGAAGATTTTGAATGTCATTGTCATGCAGAAAAAATACAAAGACAAAGACTATTCTGCTAAAAAACTCGCTATGGAGCTTGGAACTAACACCCGATACGTATCAGCCGTCGTTAACGTCAAGTTTCACATGAATTACACCTCTTTTGTAAACAAATATCGTATAGAAGAGGCCATGTCTATCCTTATTGACAAGAGATACCAGGACTTGCGTATTGAGGAAGTGAGCGATATGGTTGGTTTTTCTAACCGACAGTCGTTCTATGCTTCGTTCTATAAGTTGATTGGCATCACGCCAAGAGCATATAGACTGAAGCACTCTACCGTCAAGACGGATAAGGATAAGGCCAAGGCCAAGAAGAAAACAAAATAATGACACACGACGCTTTCTGTTATAAAGATGAGCGTTTTGCGGATATTCAAATGCTACGCTATCGCCTGAATGGTTTCGATAGCCTGACAATTCAGCAAAAACGGCTCGTATATTATCTGTCACAGGCCACACTTTTCGGCCGCGACATCACTTTCGACCAGTTTGGACATTATAACCTTCGCATTCGAAAGATGCTGGAGGTTATTTATTGTGATATGAATATTGACCGCCAATGTGAGGATTTCCATGCCTTAGAAGTTTATTTGAAGCGTGTTTGGTTCTCCAATGGCATCCATCATCACTATGGTTGTGAGAAGTTTGTACCGGGATTTAGTGAAGACTATCTAAGACAGTCGCTTCATGTGGTTGATGCCCAGAAGTTGCCACTCAGAGAGGAACAGACCGTAGATGACTTTATTGACGAGCTGGTTCCAGCCATCTTCAACCCAGAGGTCCTCTCCAAAAGGGTAAACAAGGCTGATGGGGTTGATCTTGTGAAGACATCTGCTTGCAATTTCTATCAAGGTGTCACACAGCAGGAGGCTGAGGACTTCTATGCGCAGCAGAAGAATCCTCACGACAATCAACCACCATCCTATGGTCTTAACTCTACTTTGGTTAAGGAAGATGGTGTTATCAAAGAGCATGTCTGGTCGTCGGACGGAATGTATTCTAATGCCATCCGACATATTGTAAATTGGTTGGAGAAAGCAAAATCGGTAGCAGAGAACGATGAACAAAAATCGGTTATTGAGAAACTGATAAGTTATTATCAGACAGGAGATTTAAAGCTGTTTGATGAATATTCAATTCAATGGCTGAAATGTCTGAATACCAAGATTGACTTCATCAATGGTTTTATTGAGGTCTATGGTGACCCGTTAGGACTGAAAGGCTCGTGGGAGGGTCTCGTGGAATATATTGACGAAAAGGCTACGCATCGCACCCAGTTGATAAGTAGCAATGCCCAGTGGTTTGAGGATCATTCTCCCGTCGACCCCCGATTTAAGAAGAAAGAGGTCAAGGGTGTTTCGGCTAATGTCATCTGTGCGGCTATGTTGGGAGGTGAAGAATATCCGTCAACAGCCATCGGTATCAATTTACCCAATGCCGACTGGATTCGTGCACAATATGGCTCAAAGAGCATTACCATCAGTAATATTACCGATGCCTACAACAAAGCAGCCCATGGCAATGGCTTCCGAGAGGAGTTTGTGAGGGATAAAGAAATGCTCGGATTAACCGAAAAATATGCCGATGTATGTGATAACTTGCATACAGACCTTCACGAATGTCTGGGTCATGGCAGTGGGCAGCTGTTGCCTGGTGTAGATCCTGATGCACTGAAAGCCTACGGCAGTACTATCGAGGAGGCAAGGGCGGACTTGTTTGGTCTCTATTACATGGCAGACGAGAAACTCATCGAACTTGGATTACTTCCTGATAATGAAGCATATAAGGCGAATTACTACACGTATATGTTGAACGGACTAATGACACAACTTGTGCGTATCCAGGTCGGTCATCAGATAGAAGAAGCCCATATGCGTAACCGCGCCTTGATAGCCAGATGGTGTTTGGCTCATGCAAAACAGATGGTCTTGACTCACAAGAATGGCATATATGAGTTGGAAATCAAATCCTTTGAGGAACTGAGAACGCTTGTGGCTGAATTGCTGGCAGAAATACAGCGCATCAAGAGTGAAGGCGACTATGAAGCAGCCCGTCAATTGGTTGAGACCTATGCCGTAAACATTGATCCAGATCTTCATGCAGAGGTTTTGGAACGTTATGCCAAACTGAACCTAGCTCCCTATAAGGGATTTATTAACCCATGGCTGTTGCCGGTTTACGATGAAACGGGAGAAATTACTGACATTCAGGTCAACTATTCAGAAAGCTACGAACACCAGATGCTGCGCTATAGCACAGAATATGCCACATTGATATGAATATCGCTGAACAAATAAAGGAAATCAAATTGTCGTTCCGCCAGATGATGGATGGTTCAATTGCGCAATCTATGCGTGACAAGGGAGTCAACTATCATTTGAATTGGGGTGCCACTCTGCCTCGCTTACGTCAAAAGGCCGATGAGATTGGACAGAACTACGATTTAGCCATTGCTCTTTGGAAAGAAAATGTACGCGAATGTAAGATTCTGGCTACGATGATTATGCCTGCTGACCAAATATTACCGGAGGTCGTGGATATCTGGATGGAGCAAACAGATTCTATTGAGATTGCAGAACAGGCAGCCTTTAACCTCTATCAGCATCTGCCTTATGCTGCAGAGAAAGCCTATCAATGGCTGGCCGCGCCAGAAGAACTGCCGCAGATCTGTGGCTATCATATTCTATCACGTCTGTTTATGAATAAGCAGGAGCCCAATGAGCGAGGCATCAACGAGTTTGTTGACCAAGCCTTGGTTGCCTTGCAGAGCTCTAATGTGACGCTCCGTAAAGCTGCTATGCAGGCTGTCATTCGCTTTTCAGAATTGGGCTTGATGCACCAGCGTTTGGCACATTCTGCCGTTAAAAGCATTGGACTGGACTTCGTTTAGTCAAAACAAGTATTAAAAGTACGTCTTTTCTCAAAAAAAATCACGAAACCTTTTCGTGGTTGGTATTTTTTTTGTACCTTTGCGCCTACCAATTTAAAATTAAAAACAAACTTTAAATAATTATTATGTCACAGATTACAGGACGCATTTCCCAAATCATCGGCCCCGTTATCGATGTGTTCTTCGACACTAAAGGTCTGGATGCAGAGAAAGTGCTGCCTAAAATTCATGAAGCCCTTCGTATTCAGCGTGGCAACGGACAGGAACTGATTGTTGAGGTGCAACAGCACATCGGCGAGGATACTGTTCGTTGTGTGGCCATGGACAATACCGACGGACTGCAGCGTGGATTGGAGGCAATCCCTGTGGGCTCACCAATACTGATGCCTGCAGGCGAACAAATCAAAGGGCGTATGCTCAATGTGATAGGCAAACCTATCGATGGCATGAAGGATCTCGACATGTCGGGCGCATATCCCATTCATCGTCAGGCACCTACCTTCGAGGAGCTCTCTACGAAGAAAGAAATCTTATCAACGGGTATCAAAGTCATTGACCTGTTGGAGCCTTACATGAAAGGTGGTAAGATTGGACTTTTCGGTGGTGCCGGCGTGGGAAAGACAGTGCTTATCATGGAGCTTATCAATAACATCGCCAAGGGTCATAACGGCTTCTCAGTATTTGCCGGAGTAGGAGAGCGTACTCGTGAGGGTAACGACTTGATTCGAGAAATGATTGAAAGTGGTGTTATCCGCTATGGCGAGAAGTTCCGTGAGGCTATGGAAGAGGGTAAGTGGGACTTGAGTCTCGTTGACCCCGAGGAACTGAAGAAGAGTCAGGCCACACTGGTCTATGGTCAGATGAACGAACCCCCTGGTGCCCGTGCATCAGTAGCACTGAGTGGACTGACTGTAGCAGAGGAGTTCCGCGATGCTGGTGGTGAGGATGGCGGCGCTGCAGATATCCTGTTCTTCATCGACAATATCTTCCGTTTCACACAGGCCGGTTCTGAGGTGTCAGCCCTTCTGGGTCGTATGCCGTCAGCTGTAGGTTATCAGCCGACGCTGGCTTCTGAGATGGGTACCATGCAGGAGCGCATCACCTCTACGAAGTCTGGTTCAATCACTTCTGTTCAGGCTGTGTATGTGCCTGCCGACGACTTGACTGACCCGGCTCCTGCTACGACGTTTACCCACCTTGATGCTACCACAGTGCTTGACCGTAAGATTGCGGAGTTGGGTATCTATCCTGCTGTTGACCCCCTGGGTTCTACATCACGTATCCTTGACCCGCTGATCGTTGGTAAGGCTCACTATGAATGTGCTCAGCGTGTGAAGGAGATTCTGCAACGCTATAAAGAGTTGCAGGATATCATTGCCATCTTGGGTATGGATGAGCTCTCTGACGAGGACAAGCTTACCGTGAACCGAGCTCGCCGCGTTCAGCGCTTCCTCTCTCAGCCATTCTCTGTAGCCGAGCAGTTTACTGGTCTGCCAGGTGTGATGGTCAGCATCGAAGACACTATCAAGGGCTTCAACGCCATTCTGGATGGTGAGGTTGACGATCTGCCAGAACAGGCATTCATGAGTGTTGGCACTATTGAGGATGCCAAGGCTAAGGCTAAGAAGCTTCTGGAGGCAGCTAAGGGATAATTGATAATTGATAATTATGCTGAAACTAAAGATAGTATCTCCTGAGAGAGTAGAATTCACGGGCGAAGTGGAGCGGGTTAAAGTGCCTGGCACCATCGGACAGTTTGAGATCCTTAACGGTCATGCCCCCATTATCTCTACATTACAGAAAGGTATAGTGGAGTATGATGGGCATCAGCTTGAGGTGCTTGGCGGCTTCGTGGAAGTACAGAAGAACGAAGTGTCTATCTGTATCGAGAAGGCTGTTTAACCGCTCATGGAATATATCCTCGCTGCGCTGCTTCTATCCCTGTTGGGTACGGCCCATGTGATGGGATTTGACTTTGTCAAGAAGCATTCGCCAACATCTCTGCCTCAGTTCTGTTTGGCAATGACAGTCATCAGATTGGTGCTTGTAGGCACACTGGCGGGAATAGTGATTCTACTCAAGGAGAACAGGGAAGACGCCATGATGTTCGCTATCATATATTTAATAATGTACGCGATTACGGTGGTTGTTTCTCTCTGGCTAAGACATTAATATTAAAGACAAATATTTATCAATGTATCACATCAAACGACTGATTATCTCAGCATTACTGATGTTAGCGCTGACGCCTGTTGCCACAGCAGCAGACTTTAGCGCCAAGGAGGTGGTGCTTGAGCATATCAAGGATTCACACGAATGGCATGTGTATGGTGAAGGCGAGAATAGCATTGTCATCCCGCTGCCTGTCATCGTGAAGAGCTCCACAGGATGGCATGTCTTCAGTTCTGCTCGTTTTGAAGAGGCTGCAGAGGGTCATGCCCCCAAACCTTACGGATTGGAGATTGCTGCTGAGGGTGATCATGAAGGACAGATTGTTGAGAATGGCGAGCCAGTGCTCGACCTCTCTATCACGAAAACAGTTGCCGTGATGTTTATCAATGCGGCTTTACTGCTGTTCTGTATTCTGTTCAGTGCCCGCTGGTATAAGCGTCATAAGGTATCCGACGAGGCTCCTGGTGGTTTTGTGGGATTAATCGAGATGCTGGTCATGTATGTGGTTGATGATATCATCAAGCCTGGAGTAGGCAAGGGCTACGAGAAATATACGCCTTATCTGCTTACTTGCTTCTTCTTTATCTTCACCTGCAACGTGATGGGTCTCATTCCGTTCCCACCAGGTTCTGGTAATGTGACGGGTAACATAGCTGTGACATTTATTCTGGCTTTGTGTACCTTTGTCATTGTGCAGTTCTCGGGAAGCAAGCACTATTGGAAAGAGATATTCTGGCCAGATGTGCCATTCCTGCTGAAGTGTCCCGTACCCTTGATGCCCCTGATTGAGTTCGTGGGTATTTTCACGAAACCTTTTGCACTGATGATCCGACTTTTTGCCAATATGATGGCTGGTCATGCTATTGCTGTAGCAATGCCATGTATCATCTTCCTGGTAGCGTCGATGTCAGTAAGCGTGTTCTATAGTATGAGTGCCGTGAGTGTTATCATGGCTATCTTCATGATGTGTCTGGAATGCCTGGTCTGCTTCATTCAGGCCATGGTGTTTACGCTTCTCTCATCCGTGTTCATCGGCATGGCCAGAGCCGTTCCCGAAGGACATGAGCACTAATCGTTTCGACATTAAACAATAAACATAAAAATAACTAAAAAACATTACAATTATGATTACAACATTATTAGCAATTGAAGGTGTTGCAAAGTTTGGCGCTGCTGTTGGCGCAGGTCTCGCAGCTATTGGCGCAGGTATTGGTATTGGTAAGATTGGTGGCTCTGCCATGGACGCTATGGCCCGTCAGCCGGAGGTTATCGGTAAGTTGATGACCAACATGATTATCGCAGCCGCTCTTATTGAGGGTGTTGCCCTGTTCGCTGCCGTGATTGCATTCATGTGCCTCTAAACAATAGTGAAAAGCTAAACCATAATAAAGGAATATTCAGCGTATGGATTTATTAATTCCGAGTACTGGTCTGCTGTTTTGGATGTCACTGACGTTTTTCGTGGTGCTGTTCATTCTGTGGAAGTTCGGGTTCCCTGTCATCACCTCGATGGTTAGCGAACGCAAGGCTTTCATTGATGAATCACTGCGCAAAGCTCATGATGCAAACGAACGTCTGGCCAATATACAGAAAGAAGGTGAATCCATCTTACAAGAGGCTCGTGAGAAGCAGGCTCAGATACTGAAAGAGGCTGCCGAGACTCGTGAGGCTATCGTAGAACAAGCACAGGAGAAAGCCCGTCAGGAGGGAGCACGTCTACTTGAGGATGCTCGTATGGCTATCGAACAGGAGAAGAAAGCTGCCATCGCCGACATTCGTAGTCAGGTGGCTGCCTTGAGTGTGGAGATTGCCGAGAAGGTGCTTCGTGCCAATTTGAAAGATGATGCCTCACAGATGGATCTCATCAACCGTATGCTGGATGATGTCTCTGCTAAAAACTAACCATTTTTGCGTATGGATATAGGAGTCATATCGGTTCGATACGCACGCGCTCTACTAAAGAGTGCTACTGATGCGAACATCGAAGATACTGTGTATGCTGACATGCAGCTCTTGGCTAAGAGCTACATAGAGGTACCAGTTCTTCGCCATACGATAGACAATCCGATGCTCGCCAAAGATAAGAAGCAGATGCTACTTGAAACCGCTGCAGGTGGTGATAGTGCCTCTTCTTTGACTAAAGCCTTCATCGCCTTGGTGTTGAAGGAAGATCGCGAGAACATGATTCAGTTCATGGCCAATTCGTACGTCACGCTCTATCGTAAGCAGAAGAACGTCATCCGAGGAAAACTTACTACTGCCGCTCAGGTGTCGGCTGATACTGTTCAGAAGATGCGCTCGCTGGTAGAAAGTAACACTCAAGGTACTGTAGAGTTTGAGACTGAGGTGGATCCTGACATCATCGGTGGTTTCATCCTTGAATATGACACTTTCCGTATGGATGCAAGTGTCAAGTCAAAGCTCAACACGATACTTACTCAATTACAGAAATAATTTATGCATCAAGCATTAAGAATTAAGCATTGAATTTATGTCAGATAAAATTAAACCAAGCGAAGTCTCACAGGTACTGCTCGATCAGTTGAAGGGCATTTCTGATAGCGCCCAGTTCGACGAGATTGGCACAGTGCTTCAGGTCTCTGACGGTGTGGCTCGTATCTATGGTCTCCGCAATGCCGAGGCCAACGAGTTGCTGGAGTTCGAGAACGGCACAATGGCTATCGTGATGAACCTGGAGGAAGACAACGTGGGTTGCGTGCTTCTTGGCACTACGTCGGGCATCAAGGAGGGTATGGTGGTAAAACGTACCAAACGAATTGCCTCTATCCGTGTGAACGACAATATGCTGGGACGCGTCATCAACCCTCTGGGTCAGGCCATCGATGGCAAAGGTGATATTGACCTGAAAGACTCGTTCGAGATGCCCCTCGACCGCAAGGCACCTGGTGTGATCTATCGACAGCCAGTGAAAGAGCCTCTACAGACTGGCTTGAAAGCTGTAGACTCGATGATTCCCATTGGTCGTGGACAACGTGAGTTGATTATCGGTGACCGTCAGACGGGTAAGACCGCCATCGCAGTCGATACTATTATTAATCAGAAGAGTTTCTTCGAGGCTGGTAAGCCTGTCTATTGCATCTATGTAGCCATTGGTCAGAAAGCCTCTACTGTAGCAGCCTTGGTGCAGACTCTGAAGGAACATGGGGCAATGCCTTATACTATCGTGGTGGCTGCCACCGCTGCTGATCCTGCAGCGATGCAGTACTACGCACCTTTTGCCGGTGCTGCCATCGGTGAGTATTTCCGTGACCGTGGTCTGCCAGCATTGGTAGTCTACGATGACCTGTCGAAGCAGGCCGTAGCTTATCGTGAGGTGTCGCTGATTCTGCGTCGTCCTTCTGGACGTGAGGCTTATCCTGGTGATGTGTTCTATCTGCACTCTCGTCTGTTGGAACGTGCCGCTAAGATGAACGAACAGCAAGAGGTGGCAGAGAAGATGAACGACCTTCCCGAGTGTATGAAGGGCCACGTACGTGGTGGTGGCTCGTTGACCGCCCTGCCAATCATTGAGACACAGGCAGGCGACGTATCGGCCTATATTCCCACTAACGTGATTTCTATTACCGATGGTCAGATATTCCTTGAGAGCGACCTCTTCAACCAGGGCTTCCGTCCCGCTATTAACGTAGGTATCTCGGTATCTCGTGTGGGTGGTTCGGCTCAGATCAAGAGTATGAAGAAGGTGGCTGGTACGCTGAAGATTGACCAAGCACAGTATCGTGAGTTGGAGGCCTTCTCTAAGTTCTCTAGCGATATGGATGCCGTGACTGCGATGACCCTCGATAGGGGCCGTAAGAACAATCAGTTGCTGATTCAGCCACAGTACAGCCCGATGCCAGTAGGTGAGCAGGTTGCCATACTTTATTGTGGTGTGAATGGTCTGATGCGCCAGGTGCCCATCGACAAGGTTCGTCAATGTCAGGATCAGTTCCTTGACAAGTTGCGCTCAGCTCATCCTGAGGTTATCGAGACACTTGCCAGTGGAAAGATCGATAACGAGACCACGGAAAAGATAGAACAGGTAATGGCCGATATTGCAGGAACATATAATGCCTGATAGCTTATGCCAAGTTTGAAAGAAATTAAAGGCCGCATAGCCTCGGTTAACAGCACGCGAAAGATTACCTCTGCTATGAAAATGGTGGCTTCATCAAAGCTACACCATGCGCAGGTGGCCATCCAGAACATGCTGCCCTACGAGTCCATGTTGGAGCATATCCTTAAGTCGTTTCTTGCAGCTGAGGTGGGTTCTCAGACCATTTACGACCAGGAGCGTCCTGTGAAGCGTGTTGCCCTTGTGGTCTTCAGTAGCAACTCGTCACTCTGTGGTGGTTTTAATGCAAATATCATTAAGACAATGACCAAGGCCGTTGATGCGATCTCCAACGAATTGGGCAAGGACAATGTGGAGGTTTATCCCATAGGTCGCAAGGTGGCTGAGAAGGCCAGCAAACTAGGCTATAATGTGAAATGCGACCTAGCTGATTTGGTGGACCATCCCAACGTGAAGCAATGTATCGACTTGGCTATGGAGTTAGGCGAGCGCTTTGCCAACAATGAGATTGACAAGGTGGAGCTGATTTATCACCACTTCAAGAGTGCCGGCTCACAGATTCTCACGCATAAGACCTTCCTGCCAATCGACATTGAGTCAGAGTTGAATGCCGACCATGAGCGTGACCTGACATCGAATGTAGTGACGAAGCAGGTGCAGGATTATCTGAAGAAGAAAGGTCGCAAAACAAAGAAGGTGCAGGAGAACGAAGTTGCCCCGCTAAACGATAACTTCATTGTAGAGCCTGATATGCACACTGTGCTGTCGCAGCTCATTCCAAAGATGGGTCATCTGATGCTCTACACCGCATTGCTCGATAGCGTTGCTTCAGAACATGCCGCTCGAATGGTGGCTATGCAGACTGCTACCGACAATGCCGATGAGTTGCTACGCCAATTGAACCTGCAATATAATAAGAGTCGTCAGCAAGCTATCACCAGCGAGCTTCTTGATATTGTTGGTGGTTCGGTGAAC
Organism: uncultured Prevotella sp.; assembly: GCF_946407605.1. Classification (GTDB taxonomy): domain Bacteria; phylum Bacteroidota; class Bacteroidia; order Bacteroidales; family Bacteroidaceae; genus Prevotella. The sequence continues at coordinate 4,167 of NZ_CAMJOS010000031.1, read as the reverse complement.
AACTGACGTTTAACTCTTTTCGAATCTTAAGCAAGCCCAGTCGCCATCGTGCTGCTGGGCTTTCTTTATGAGTCCTAACGTAAGGGCTTTCTCTTCCAGCAGCGGGATATCCTGCTGATAAAAACCGCTGAGCAACAAAGTGGAGTGGGGGGCCATCTTTTCTACAAAGGCTTCCATATCGTTGAGCAGAATATTTCTGTTGATATTTGCCAGCACAACATTGAACGTACCCTCCACATCTTTTAATATAGAGGCATCGCCCAGCAGCGATGTAAACTGGCTGTCCACCATGTTGATGACAGCATTATGGCGTGCATTGTCTACGCTCCATTCGTCAATATCGTAACCCACAGCCTCACTAGCACCCAGTTTTAACGCAGAAATTGCTAAGATTCCTGTACCTGTGCCACAATCCAATACACGACAGCCTATTAATTGGAGATTCAACAGCTGACTCACCATCATACGAGTTGTTTCATGGGTGCCAGTACCAAAAGCCAGACGGGCGTCGATTTCTATGGATGTCTGAGGGCAGATGTTTGATGGTAGATGTCGACCATCATGAATGACGAGTTTGTCGTTGACCACAATAGGTTCAAAACCCTCCTGCTCCCATTGCTCGTTCCAGTCCTTGTCTTCAGCCTCTTCCACACTAAAAGTGACTTTGCACGAGGGTAGGGGGAACTCCCCTATCAACTGGTGGAGTAGGGACTCTTCATATAATGCTTGCTGTACATAACCTTTGACGCCATCAGGAGTATCTTCAAAAGATTCAAAACCTGCCTCTCCAGCCAGTGCAGAGAGCACATCACGAGTGTCCTGCATCAGCTCTTGGGGCGCCTCTATTGTAAAAATCACTTCGTAGTACTTCATGTCATTGTTAATTTTATCTGCAAAATTACTAAAAATAGGGAAAATCCTACCACGTTTTAGGGTTTTTCCGTACCTTTGCATGAAAATATGTACTATTTTTGCATCGTGAAAGAATAACTAAACGTAATTAGCATATGAAGAAGTGGATGTTTTTCTCATTGGTTTTCGCTCTGATGCCGCTCTCGCTGATGGCTCAGGACGATGATGACATGTACTTTGCTTCCAGCAAAAAGGTAAAGGCTAAGGCTAAGGCCGAAGAGCAGGCAAGGGCTCAGGCCAGAGAACGGTTCCGTCAAGTCCGTGAGTCTGAGATTCCAACCTACTATGTCGGTTCCAAGCGCTCTGTAGATGAGTACAACCGTATGGGTAGTAGTTATGAAACGTTGCCTGCTGATACGGGCGATATTATTTCGTTCGATCCCATCCAAGGCGTATATCCCGATTCTGTTAGCGACTTCCAGTTGACTCAGAAAATGGTACAGTATGATGACTACGTACCAGGCGATAACTACTGGGCTGGATATGCTGATGGTCGCCTTGATGAAGTTATGTGGCATTCGCCCTGGTATCATTCTTGGCTCTATCCTTGGTACGACCCATGGTACGACCATTGGTATTGGCAGTATGGATGGTACGACCCTTGGTATAGTCCTTGGTACTATGATTATGGTTGGGGCTATGGCTGGCGTTCATGGTATTACTATCGTCCATACTATGGTTATACCTATTATGGCGGTGGTGGACGTTATTATGCCAATGGAAATACCGGCACCTTGCGTCGTTATTCCGATATGGCTCGCACTTCCAATTATAATCGTAATCGCGCTACAGCTTATGGTAGTAGCAGTCGTTTTGACAGTGCACGTCAACGTGCTGCCAACGGCAATAGCGGACGCTTATCTTCAGGTGGTGGGGTGAACTCACGTTCGTCATCTGCATCAACAACTCGCACTAGTGTCAACCGTAATACTAATCGCTCTACCGTTAGATCCAATACTAACACCACACCTGTCTATAATGGTAATACTGGTGGCAGCTATAGTAATAGCTCAGGTGGAGGTAGCTTCGGAGGAGGCGGTGGCAGCCGTAGTAGCGGAGGCGGTAGCTTCGGTGGAGGCGGTGGTGGAAGCCGTGGAGGTGGTAGTGCCGGTGGTGGCGGTCGCTCTGGTGGTGGGCGCAGATAAGCCGACTACTATTTAGGAGATTGAGTTATGAGTTTTTGAATACAAAATATTATCTGAGAGTTATGAAGAAATATTTGTTCCTTGCAGCCCTCTCACTGGCTATGCTGCCAGCAGCTGCACAAGATACTTACGAGAATGCCCGTCTACTGGGTAGCGACTTGAATGGTACTGCCCGCTATGTGGGTATGGGTGGCGCACTCGATGCTTTGGGAGCCGACATCTCGCTCACAGGTACCAATCCTGCTGGTATCGGACTTTTCCGCCGCAATACTGTCAGTGCATCTTTTGGTATTGTCAACCAGGATGATGTCCACAAGTTTGACAAAGTGGGTAAGACAAACCTAAGCTTTGATCAAATTGGTTTTGTCTATTCCTCACAGACGGCCCGCAATTCTTTCCTAAATTTTGCGTTCAACTATCATAAGAGTCGTAATTTTAATCAGATACTCTCAATAGCCAATCAAAACATGGTCCGTCATAATGGACAAGGTGCTTCACTAGGTAAGTTAGCCTATGGCAAAAGCACGCTTGGTAATGTGAATAAAGGCGGTTATTATATTATAGATGATGGCAAACAAGCGGATGGTTACCAGAATGGTTCTGGAAAAATTCGTGCTAATACCTTCACACAATGGGATTATCTCTATACGAATGGTGTATTGTGGGATGCTGTGAATGATCCGGCTCCTGACGATGTCAATTCGCCTTATTATGACCCAAATGATATCTATTTCTGGAACACCTTCTTCGAGGCTTCTGATTATAATTTCGATCGTGCACACAGTGGATGGATTGCTGACTATGATTTTACGCTAAGTGGAAACATCAACAATCGTGTGTTCCTGGGTATTACCGTTGGTGTTCACAGCGTCAACTATAAGGGCTATAGCGAGTATCAGGAGTTCCTCGTTGACCGTATGGGGCAGGGTATAGGTAATGTAGTTTTAGCCGACGAGCGAAAAATCACAGGTACTGGTGCAGATATCAAGGTAGGTGCCATTGTACGTCCTTTTGAAGATTCTCCCTTTCGTTTTGGCGTATCTATTCAGACTCCTACATGGTATGATCTGAAGTCAGAAAACACTTCTGTGATGATTAATGCAACTGACTATGCCGCTTCTCATCCCACATTTAAAAATTGGGGCTACGACGAGTACTACAGTGGAGAGACATATGAATTTAAATACTATACACCTTGGAAGTTTGGTTTAAGTTTAGGCCACACTATTGATGATTATCTGGCATTGGGTGCTGGTTTTGAATACACCGACTATAGTACTGCTGATAATCGCGTCAATGATGGTTACGATTCTTATGGCAATCCTGATAGCTATAGTGATAATGTGATGAACAACCACACAGAGCATACGCTAAAAGGTGTTTCTACATTCCGTCTTGGTGCTGAGTTCAAACCCGATCCCAGTCTTGCTGTACGTTTGGGTTATAATTACCTTTCGCCAATGTATGAGAAAAACGGTGTCCGCGACACACGTCTTAACAGTATGGGAAACTGGTATTCATCAACAGCTGATTATACAAACTGGGATGCTACACATCGCATCACTTGTGGTCTCGGCTATAAATATGAAGGTTGGAATTTCGACGTGGCTTATCAGTACAGCGCAACTAAGGGCACGTTTTATCCGTTCCAGCCAGACATGACATTTAAAGACATCGTTCCAAATGTTGATGGTAACATTATTGACGAAACCAATATCTGTACACCAAGCGATGTGAACTTTAATCGTCACCAGTTGTTGTTTACTGTTGGATATACTTTTTAAAAATATATAATTGATAATAAACGATTTATATTGTAGAATTGCATTTGGTAATTTACGATAATTATTTACGTTCAGAATATCTAAAAGAGGGATATTCAAAGGGAAGGGGTCGCAGTGATGCGATTCCTTTTTTTTTTAACATCGGTAATTTTAACATTTCAGAGAAACAGACTTATTTCTTCATTCTATCCATATTCTATTCAAACAGTACTCTGGTTCTATCCAAGGTAATGTCAGCCTTTTTAGCTTGGCTACACCTTGGCTACACCTTGGTGTCTTACGCTAGAAAAAGTTGACACAAAGTCAACGTAAAATGAAACAAGAAA
>NZ_CAMJOS010000030.1 GCF_946407605.1 uncultured Prevotella sp. | reverse complement strand
GTGAGCAGACTAGACCGTAGGTCAAAGAGAATAGACCAAGGGGCCCCGAAGGGGTTAAATAACCTAGCATAGGGGCTTGCCCCTATGATTAAAGGGGCCCCACCCGCCCACCTATATCCAATAACCATTCTTGGACGAGCCAAGCGGCGAAGCCGAGCGACCATGAATCATGAACCATTAAAAAATTTAGTAAGCTATGAAGAAAGAAAGTTGGAAGACCATTATTCAGGTGATTGTGAGCATCCTCACAGCAGCGCTAACTGCGCTGGGTACAACCTCTTGCATGGGGCATGGACCTATTGCAATGTAAGAGGGAAACAGAAATGAAGTGCATCAGAAATGGTGCACTTCATTTTTTTATAAGAAACGAATTAGAATAATTAGCCATAATTATAATAATGTATATGTATTGTCACCCCCTCAAAAATAACATCAAAAATAAAAATACTCCTCCTTTTATTTGTTATAAGCGAAATTTTCTATATCTTTGCAGAAAAATATAACTTAAGTAAAACCTAAAACGAAAGAAATTATGACTAAATGGGAATACTCTCGTGTTTTTATTAATAGCGAACAAGAAGACGGTATAGACGTGCTTAATCGCCATGGTTATGATGGTTGGGAACTTGTAAGTGTTATAGAACAGTACTCCGGTTGTTATGCATGTTACTTCAAGAGGCCAATGTAAAATATAATGTACCCGGATTCTTAAGTCACACAGATAGCACAGATAGCACAGATTTCTACTTCACCACTGTCTTGCGACCTCCGTGGATATAGAGTCCCTTCTTCGTGGGCTTGCCTTGGAGCTTGCGTCCATCGAGGCTATGCCAGGAGTCGATGGAATTGAGAATCGAGAATTGAGAATTTAGAATTGAGAATTTAGAATTGAGAATTCCGGTTTCGTCTAATTCCACGATTTCCTTGAACTCATACCAATAATCGGCGTTGAGATAGGCTTGCTTGGCGCTCTTAAGCACATAGAGCGTGGCGTGCATTCGGTTGGAGAACACATCGCGGGTAATGGCGACTGGCGTAGGATTAAGAACGGTGACGGAGGTAAGATGAGTACAGCTGAAGAAGGCATAGTTGCCAATGGCGGTGACGCTGTGGGGGATGGTGACGGAGGTGAGGGCGAAACATTTCCAGAAAGCGCCCTCGCCTATGCTATCAACGCCATGAGGGATGTCGATGGAGGAAAGACCATAACAGCCGCAGAAAGCTTCCTCGCCGATGATCCTCACGCTATTGGGGATGGTGACGGAGGTGAGACCATAACAGCCCCAGAAGGCGTAACTGCCAATGGTGGTCACGCCGTCAGGGATGGTGACGGAGGTAAGGGCGGCGCAATCCTGGAACAGATGGTCGCCAATAGTGGTAATGCCATTGGGGATGGTGACGGAAGCGAGGGCGGCGCAGCCATCGAAAACGCCAACGCCAAGATGCGTCACGCTATTGGGGACGACAGCGGAGGCAAGGCTATAACTGCCTGAGAAGGCCCAGTCGCCAATGCTCGTCACGCTGCTGGGTATGGTGACGGAGGTGAGACCTGCGCAATAGCCGAAGGCCCACTCGCCAATGGTGGTCACGCCGTCGGGGATGGCGATAGAGGTGAGGTCTGTGCAATAGCCGAAAGCCCAGTCGCTGATGCTGGTCACGCCGCTGGGGATAGTGGTGTTCTTGCAACCAGTCATCAACTTATTGCTGCCCGTGAGGATGATGGCATTACAATCATCGCGGGAGTCGTATCTCGTATTACCCGCCGTCACCTGGATAGAAGCCAGGCCGGAGCAATGCAGGAACGCCCATTCACCAATATTCATGACGCTTTGGGGAATGGTGAGCGAGGTAAGACCAGTACACCAGGTGAAGGCACTATTGCCAATATTGGTGACACCCTCGGGGATGGTGATGGAGGCAAGGTCGGCGCAATAGCCGAAGGCCCAGTCGTCGATAATGGTCACGTCGCTGGGGATAATGGTTTCCTTACATCCCTTAATCAACTTATTGCTGGCCGTGAGGATGATGGCATTACAATCATTGCGCGAGTCGTAACGCTCATTCCCCTGCTCCACCGCTATCGAGGTAAGACGTTCGCAATGCAGGAACGCCAGATAGCCAATGTTCACCACGCTGGCGGGGATGGTGATAGAGGCGAGGGTGTCGCAATGCCAGAAGGCATAGTCGCCAATGGTGGTGACACTGTTGGGGATGGCGATAGAGGTGAGCTTAGAACAGCCATCGAACGCCTTGCTGCCAATAGCTGTCACCTTCAGGGTCTTGTTATCAAAGGTCACCTCCTCGGGGATGACGAGGTCGCCCGAGTATTTCCTTTCTTCGGAACTGATTCTTTCATCACAGAGCGTAACCGCCAACTCGGTACTATCATTTATAAAGTTGTAAAAGATAGTATCGCCATCAGCATTCCTTGCCTCAATATCGTAGGCGCTCGCTGCCAGAGGCAACAAGGTGGTTAATAGTAAAAGGATTAGTTTTTTCATAAGCTTTTATGATAGATCACAACTTGATAGTCTTCTTCACAGGCTTGCTCTCGTTTTGCAGGCGGTTGAGAGCGGTAACCACATAGACGTATTTCTGAGAACCGTCCTTATAGGGCAGCTTCATATACGTGTTGGAGGTCACGCCGACAATCTTAGAGGGGTTGTCGAGGTTGACACGCTCGCCCTTGTCGAAACGATAGACGACATAACTGGTGGCGACTTCGTTCCATTGCTTGCCACGAGGGGCTGTCCAGAACAGGATATAGCCGTCGCTGGTCCACACGGGCTTCACCTTGCGGGGCTTCTTGGTGGTCTTCTTGTCGATGAAGGGCATCTCGGGCTGCAGGGCGGGATAGCGCCAGTAGTTGTTGCGCAGCATGGTGCCGTAGTTGCCGGTATTGTCGACAGCGGCCTTAGCATACCACAGCACGGTGCCCTTGACATGCGGCATCTGCTGGTGAAGCTGGTGCTTGGCAGGCTGCTGGTTCTGGCTGGGGTTCTTGGGGTCGGTGGCCTTCACCGTGCGCTCAATGTCCTCGCCGATAAAGAGGGGACGACCGCCAGCATACTGGTCCCACCAGCGGATAAGGGTGTCGTAGTCGGCTGCCTTGTTGCCTATCTCCCAATAGATCTGAGGCACGCAGTAGTCGAGCCAGCCGTTGTTGACCCACAGCAGCACGTCGGCATAGAGGTCGTCGTAGTTCTGCAGGCCGTTGGTATTGCTGCCAATGGCCGAGCTCTTCTTGTTGCGATAGATGCCGAAGGGCGAGATGCCCACCTTGACCCAAGGCTTGGCGGCGTGGACGGTCTCGTAGAACTGCTTGATGAAGAGGTTGACGTTATAGCGGCGCCAGTCGCCACGATTCTGAATGCCGTTATTGTAAAGGCGGTACTGCTGGTCATCGGGGATGGTCTGTCCCGCTGCGGGATAGGGATAGAAATAGTCGTCCATGTGGATGCCGTCGACATCGTAGCGTGTGACGATATCCTTGGCCACAGCGCAGATATAGTCGCGGTTCTCGGGAATGCCGGGGTTGAGGATGAGCAGGTCGTCGTAGGTGAAGCAACGCTCAGGATGCTGGATGCCCACATGACTGGTGGCCAGCATGGTGGTGCCCTTGGTCTTGGCGCGATAGGGGTTGATCCATGCGTGCAGCTCCATGCCACGCTGGTGACATTGCTCAATCATCCATTGCAGAGGGTCCCAATAGGGCGACGGCGCCTTGCCCTGCTGTCCTGTGAGAAAACGGCTCCAGGGCTCAAGACTGCTCTGATAAAGGGCGTCGCACTCTGGACGCACCTGGAAGATGATGGCGTTGACACCATCTTTCTGCAGCTCGTCGAGCTGATACAGCAGGGTCTGCTGCATCTTCTGTGTTCCCATGCCCTGAAACTGTCCGTTGACGCATTGTATCCACGCGCCACGAAACTCTCTCTTAGGTTGTGCGCTGACGCTCATCGTCAGCAGCAAGGCTAATAATAAAAACAGTTTTCTCATATTCTAGTTATTCGTATTTTTCTTTCGTTTTCGGGCTTCTTCGAGCGACACCAGCTGGCGTTGCTCTTCTTGATAATGTTTGCGCATCTGCGCATATTCCTGACTAAGCTCCTCGGAGTAGAGAGCGGCGTCGGCCATGAGGCGCTGGGCCACCAACGGGTTCTGCGAGGCATCTTTCAGCCACACCACAGGACCGCCATAGACGGGCGCAATCTTCAGGGCCACATGCAGCTCGCTGGTGGTGGCACCGCCTATCATGATGGGGATATTGAGTCCGGCCTTCTCTAATTCTCGCGCTACGTTGACCATCTCCTCAAGACTGGGAGTGATGAGTCCTGAGAGCCCAATCATATCGACCTGCTCCTCACGTGCTTTCTGAACAATCTGCTCAGCAGGCACCATCACGCCGAGGTCGATGACCTGGTAACCGTTGCAGGCCATGACCACACCTACGATATTCTTGCCGATGTCGTGAACGTCGCCCTTGACGGTGGCCAGGAGGATTTTCTTGCCTGAAGAGCCAGATTGTGCGGTTTCATCGGTCTTACCGGCTTCTATGGCAGGCTGCAGAATCTCGACGGCCTGCTTCATGGTGCGTGCCGTCTTCACCACCTGCGGCAGGAACATCTTACCCTCGCCAAAACGACGGCCCACCTCGTTCATGCCTGCCATCAAGGGACCCTCGATAATATCGACAGCACGGGGGTATTTCTCAAGGGCTTCATGGAGGTCGGCCTCGAGGTTGGTACCTATTCCTTTAATCAGAGCCTCCTGCAGTCGCTCCTCGAGACTAAGCACTCTGATTTCGCCCGTTTCATCGGTCTTCTGGGTAGTATCTTCCAGTTCCATAAGCTGGTCGGCAGACTCAGGGTGGCGGTTCAGAACAACATCCTCAATAAGTTGAAGCTGTTCTTTCGGAATATCATCATAAGTAACTTTCGATGAAGGATTTACAATACCGAAGTCCATGCCTTTCTGAATGGCATGATAGAGGAAAACGGCATGCATGGCCTCGCGCAGATAGTTGTTGCCTCGGAACGAGAACGACAGGTTGCTGACGCCTCCGCTGACATGAGCGCCAGGCAGGTTCGTGCGAATCCATTCGGTGGCTCGGATAAAGTCGAGGGCATAGGCATTATGTTCCTCCATACCCGTGGCGATGGCAAGCACGTTAGGGTCGAAAATGATATCCTGTGGTGGGAAGCCCACCTGCTCGGTCAGCAGCTTATAGGCACGCTGCGCAATCTCGATGCGACGCTCGTAGGTAGTGGCCTGTCCCTGTTCATCGAAACACATCACCACTACGGCAGCACCCATGCGCAGCACGTCGCGAGCATGACTAAGGAACACCTCCTCGCCCTCTTTCAGCGAGATGCTGTTGACGATGCTCTTGCCCTGCACGCACTTCAGTCCTGCCATGATGACATCCCACTTGCTGGAGTCGATCATCACTGGCACACGGGCTATCTCGGGCTCTGAGGCGATGAGGTTGAGGAACGTCACCATCTCGGCCTTGGCATCGAGCAGACCATCGTCCATATTGATGTCGATGACCAATGCGCCATCATCCACCTGTTTGCGGGCTATCTGCAGCGCCTCCTCGTAGTTGCGCTCCTTGATGAGTCGCAGGAACTTGCGCGAGCCAGACACGTTGCAGCGTTCGCCTATATTGGTGAAGGGTGAAGGGTGAAGGGTGAAAGGTGATTGGTGAAGGGTGAAGGGTGAAGGGTGAAGGCTGCGATTAAGCGAGAGCAATGACAAACTCGTTTGGTCATTGTCGAGCGTGAGCAGACTAGACCGTAGGTCAAGGGTGAAGGGAGATTTGATCTCTAATAAGTCGAGGCCGCTCAACAGCATGCTTTCAGACTTCGGCGCTGGCTGGTGAGGCTGCTTGCCTACCGTCAGCGGCACATATTTTGCGATGAAATCGGGCGTTGTGCCACAGCAACCACCCACGACATTCACCAGTCCTTCGTCGATGAATTCGGCAATTTGCGGCGCCATCGTCTCAGGCGTCTCGTCGTAGAGTCCTAACGAGTTGGGCAGTCCGGCATTGGGATGAGCGCTGATATAATAGGGGGCCCTGCGGGCCAGCTCTTTCAGGTAGGGTTTCATCTGACGGGCTCCGAACGAGCAGTTCAGGCCGATGCTGAAGATGGGGAACGACGACACGCTGGCCAGGAAGGCATCGAGGGTCTGACCACTCAGCGTGCGACCAGCAGCATCGCTGATGGTAACACTCAGCATGATGGGAATATCGCGCTCACCACGGGCATGGACGGCTGCATCGACAGCTACCTTCGCGTTGAGCGAGTCGAAGATGGTCTCGATGAGGATGACATCCACCCCACCCTCTATCAGGCCTTCCATCTGCTCGAGATAGGCGTCGTAGAGCTCGTCGTAGGTCAGCTCGCGGCGGGCAGGGTCTGACACGTCGGGCGACATAGAACAGGTCTTATTGGTGGGGCCCACAGAACCTGCCACAAAACGTGGACGGTCGGGTGTGGAATAGCGGTCGGCAGCCTCGCGAGCCATTCGGGCCGAGGCGATGTTCATCTGCTTGGCAAAGTCCTGAAGATGATAGTCGGCCTGCGAGATGCGCTGAGCATTGAATGTGTTGGTAGAGATAATGTCGGCACCAGCCTTCAGATAGCGTTCGAAGATATCCTGAATCACATCAGGGCGCGTCAGGTTCAGGGCGTCGTTGTTGCCTTTCATCTGACCAGGCATATCTTCAAAAAGACCTTTCCTGAAGTCTTGTTCCTGAAGGCCATATTCCTGGATGACGGTGCCCATGGCACCATCCAACACTAGTACTCGTTTTTGTATTTCGTTGCGTATCATTTGTAAACCTTCATGGCGCGATCCATCTCGCGGCGGTCTTCTTTTTCCTTCAACGTCTGACGCTTGTCGAAAGCTTTCTTACCCTTGCAAAGCGCCAAATCCATCTTGGCTCGCCCGTTTTCATCGATAAAAACCAGCGTTGGAACGATGGTGTAGCCCGTCTGCTTCGTGGCACTCTCCAGACGGTTGATCTCGCGACGGGTGAGCAGCAGCTTACGGTCTCGCTTCTGTTCGTGGTTGTTGTACGAGCCGTAGAAATAAGGACTGATGCTCATGCCCTTGACCCACAACTCGCCACGGATAATGGTGCAGTAGGTATCGACCAGCGAAGCCTTGCCGGCACGGATAGACTTTATCTCTGTACCCGTGAGCACGAGGCCTGCCGTGAACTCCTCGATGAAGAAGTATTCGAACGACGCCTTCTTGTTTTTTATCTGTACGGGACTCTTCTTACGGAGCTCCTCTTGCTGTTTGTTCATTCTATTACTGCAAATTTTTCAATGTTGTTGTCCACATAACGGGCTATCTGCTCCGTCCATTGCTCTTCGTTCTCAACGAACATATCGTCGTAGTCGTCGAACTGCGGATACTGCTCGAAGAGTGCCATGAAAGCCTCATCAGAGCATTCGGCCTCAAGCGCCTCACGATGTTCGAGCCACAGGGTGTGAACCTCGTAGAGCATCTTGGAGAGGTCGCGCATGTGCCATAATTTGTTCAAAGCCTTGGCAAAGGGATTCTTGAAGATAAAGGGGCCATACCCATTGTGTATCAGCTGGATAAAACCACCATCCATCACCTCCTGATGCAACGTATCCCAGCAGAGCAGCGTCATCTGGTCGGCATTCAATTCCTGCATCGTCTCGGCTGTCGGCTCACCACCCACAGCCTGGCGAAGGGCGTCGATAAACACCTGAAGGAAGGCGTCCATACCCTCCATCGCAGCACGGCTCAATTCACTATCTTTGACTACAATCTGTTTCATACGCCTGCAAAGGTACAACTTATTTTTCATTCCACCAAATGTTGATAGCGTTGACATGCATTTTTTCTACTCAGCAAGACAACGAAAGGCCTCTTTTGTGTTAAAATTACACCTTAACGCAAAATACTTATTAATTAATTTGGTAGTTTCAGGGAAAAGTTGTAACTTTACACCCAAATTTCGAAGCAATAACTAAAAGTTTAATTTTTTAACCCAAAAAACTACAATGAAAGCATTAAAAGCATCTTTCTTGGGACTGAGTGCCATGATGGCATTCACAATGATGTCGTGCGACCCCATGCCTGCCGCACAAGAATTAACGGCTTCGGGCCTTAACCCTGCCAAGTTTGACACTGTTGTCAATGGTGACACCGTGAAGCTCTACACGCTGAAAGGCGACAAGGGCATGGAGGTTTGCATCACCAATTACGGCGGACGCGTGGTATCGCTGATGGTACCCGACAAGAACGACTCGCTGGTTGACGTCGTTCTGGGCTTCGACAACATTGCCCAGTACATGGAGAAGACTACCGACTACGGCTCAAGCGTAGGACGCTATGCCAACCGCATCAACATGGGTCGCTTCGTGCTGAATGGCGACACCATACAGCTGAAGCAGAACGACAAGCACGACGGACGCGACCACTGTTTGCACGGTGGTGGCGATACAGGTTGGATGAACCAGGTTTACAAGGCCGAGCAGATTGACGATCAGACGCTGAAGCTGACCATCGTGGCCGAGGACGGCGAGAACGGATTCCCTGGCACCGTGACGGCTATTACCACTTATAAGATTGTCAACGGCAACACGCTCGACATCACCTGGGAGGCTGAGACCGACAAGCCAACCATCATCAACCAGACCAACCACAACTACTACAACCTCTCTGGCGACTTGGAGAACCCTGCTTACGACCAGGTACTCTATGTCAATGCAGACAGCTTCACCGAGAGCGACGAGAGCTACATGCCTACTGGCAAGATCCTCGCTGTTGAGGGTACTCCTATGGACTTCCGCACACCTCACGCTGTAGGCGACAGCATCCACTCTGAGTACTATCAGATTAAGAATGCTCACGGCTACGACCACAACTGGTGTCTGAACACCAACGGCGACGACACACAGGTTTGTGCTTCTCTCTATAGCCCCAAGACCGGCATCTTCATGGAGATGTTTACCAATGAGCCTGGTGTACAGGTTTACAGCGGCAACTTCCAGGGTGTTGACGGCGAGGAGAACGTGGTTCGCAAGTTGGGTAAGAAATATCCCCAGCACGTAAGCGTTTGTCTGGAGAGTCAGAAGTATCCCGACAGCCCCAACCATCCTGAGTGGGCAAGTCCTGTGCTGAATCCTGGTGAGAAGTACTACAGCCACGCTGCCTATAAGTTCTCAACGAAGTAATTGAAAGTTGACAGTTGACAATTATGGCACAGAACGAAAATGGTAGCAGAGGCTACTTGATAAGTATTGTCATGGTAGCAGTATTGGGCGGACTCCTGTTCGGTTACGATACTGCCGTCATCTCTGGAGCAGAAAAGGGACTCCAGGCGTTTTTCAAAACAGCAAATGATTTTGACTACACCGACGGTTGGCACGGTTTCACCTCTGCCTCGGCCCTCATCGGCTGTATCATCGGCTCGGCTCTCTCAGGCTTCCTCGCCACGAACCTCGGACGTAAGAAGTCACTGATCATCGCCGGTATTCTCTTCTTCATCTCAGCCCTCGGCTCGATGGATCCTGAGTTCTTGTTCTTTGAGTATGGACAGCCTTCTTATTCGCTGGCACTGATGTTCAACTTCTACCGTATCATCGGTGGTGTCGGCGTAGGTCTGGCTTCTGCCATCTGCCCGATGTATATCGGCGAGGTGGCTCCTTCTGGCATCCGTGGCATGCTGGTTTCTTGGAACCAATTTGCCATCATCTTTGGTCAGTTGGTGGTTTACTTCGTCAACTTCTTCATCCTAGGCGACCACATCCAACCAGCAGTAGAAGAAATGGGAAAGACTCTAGCCTCTCTTGATCCAAAAGCGGTATGGACAGTGGAAACCGGATGGCGCTATATGTTCGGTAGTGAGGCAGTGCCCGCAGGCCTCTTCGCCCTGCTTATCTGCTTCGTGCCCGAGACCCCACGCTATCTTGTATCAATTGGTCAGGACCAGAAGGCTCTGGGCATTCTGTCGAAAATCAACGGCAGCAGCAAGGCCCAGCAGATTCTGCAGGACATCAAGGACACCATGGTGGTGAAGACCGAGAAGCTGATGACCTATGGCTTCGTTTGCATCTTCGTAGGTATCATGCTGTCAGTATTCCAGCAGGCTGTGGGTATCAACGCCGTGCTGTACTACGCTCCGCGTATCTTTGGCGATATGGGTATGGACGATCCTATGATGCTGACCGTGTTTATGGGTATCATCAATATCTCGTTTACACTCGTGGCTGTATTCACCGTGGAGAAGTGGGGCCGCAAGCCGCTGCTTATCTCGGGTTCGCTGGGTATGGCGCTGGGTGCCATCGGCGTGGCTATCACCTTCGGTAACGACAGTCTGGCCTTAGTCACCGCTGCATCGCTGCTGATTTACTCTGCCTCGTTCATGTTCTCGTGGGGCCCCATCACCTGGGTGCTCATTGCCGAGATATTCCCCAACACCATTCGTGGCGGTGCTGTGGCTATCGCCGTGGCCTTCCAGTGGATTTTCAACTTCATCGTTTCTTCGACCTTCGTGCCTATGTTCAACATGCACCTCACCGACGGCGATGACTTCGGACACTGGTTCACCTATGGTCTCTACGGCCTCATCTGTCTGCTGGCTGCCCTCTTCGTATGGAAGATGGTGCCCGAGACCAAGGGTAAGACTTTGGAGGACATGACCAAGATGTGGAAAAACAGAAAGTAAAACAATAATAACTTAAAAAACTACTATTTATGGCATTTTTAGATTGGCTTGTCATTGGCGTATTTGCAATAGCGCTTATTGGCATTGTGCTGTGGGTTGTCAGTCAGAAGAACAACAACTCTGCAGACTATTTCTTGGGTGGTAAGGATGCAACATGGATTGCCATCGGTGCATCAATCTTCGCATCAAACATTGGTTCCGAGCACCTCATCGGACTCGCTGGCGCTGGTGCTTCGTCAGGTATGGCTATGGCCCACTGGGAGATTCAGGGTTGGATGATTCTGATTCTGGGTTGGGTGTTCGTACCTTTCTATACGCGTAGTATGGTTTACACCATGCCTGAGTTCCTGGAGCGTCGCTTCAACAAGGAGAGCCGCACCATTCTCTCTGTCATCTCACTCATCTCTTACGTGCTCACCAAGGTGGCTGTAACGGTTTATGCAGGTGGTCTGGTGTTCCAGCAGGTGTTTGGCATCGAAGAGCTGTGGGGCATCGACTTCTTCTGGATTGCCGCTATCGGCCTGGTGCTCATCACTGCCCTCTACACCATCTTCGGTGGTATGAAGAGCGTGCTCTACACCTCTGTGCTCCAGACTCCTATCCTGCTCCTCGGTTCACTCATCATCCTCGTGCTGGGCTTCAAGGCTCTGGGCGGATGGGATCAGATGATGTCTATCTGCGGTGCTGTTGACGCCAACGAGTATGGCGACAAGATGACCTCGCTCATCCGCGACAACCGCGACCCCAACTATCCTTGGCTGGGTGCCCTCATCGGTTCTGCCGTTATCGGTTTCTGGTATTGGTGTACCGACCAGTACATCGTTCAGCGTGTACTCTCTGGTAAGAACGAGAAAGAGGCTCGCCGTGGTACCATCTTCGGTGCTTATCTGAAGCTGCTGCCCGTGTTCCTATTCCTCATCCCCGGTATGATTGCATTCGCCATGAGCACCAAGGGTGTTACCCTGCCCAACGGCGAGGTATTCGTGCTTTCTACCCCCGACGCTGCCTTCCCCACCCTCGTGGCCAAGTTGCTGCCTGCTGGTGTAAAGGGTCTGGTGGTCTGCGGTATTCTGGCAGCCCTGATGTCTTCACTGGCATCTCTGTTCAACTCTTCAGCCATGCTGTTCACCATTGACTTCTGGAAGCGCCTCAAGCCCGAGACTCCCGAGAAGCAGTTGGTGCGCATCGGTCAGATTGCCACTGTTGTCATCGTGATCCTCGGCATCCTGTGGATTCCCATCATGCGCTCTGTAGGCAACGTGCTCTATAACTACCTGCAGGACGTTCAGTCTGTGCTTGCTCCTGGTATTGCCTCTGCCTTCCTGCTAGGTATCTGCTGGAAGCGTGCTTCTGCCAAGGGTGGTATGTGGGGCTTGCTCTCAGGTATCATTATCGGTCTCACCCGTCTGGGTGCCAAGGTGTACTACAGCAACGCCACCGACGCTGCCGACTCATGGTTCAAGGCTGTGTTCTATGACTTCAACTGGCTGTTCTTCTGCGGCGCCATGCTGGTTGTCTGCTGCTTGGTTGTCATCGTCGTGTCTCTCATCACCGAGGCTCCCGACGAGAAGAAGATCCAGGGCTTGGTATTCGGCACCTCTACGCCAGAACAGCGTGCTGCCACACGTGCCAGCTGGAACAAGTGGGATGTTATCCACACGGTTATCATCCTGGGCTTCACCGCCGCATTCTACTATTACTTCTGGTAATCCGTTAGAAGCAGATGACATACTATAAAGAATATTCGAAAGTCTGGGTGTCGGTCGACGTCATCATCTTCGGTTTCGATGAAGGAAAACTGAAGGTGCTCATCGGCCGACGCCAGATGGATCCCGGACGCGGAGAGTGGAGCCTCTACGGAGGCTTCGTCTCTGCCGACGAGAACATCGACGAGGCTGCTCAGCGCACACTGAAGAAGCTCACTGGACTTAACAACCTGTATATGCGACAGGTGGGAGCTTTTGGAAGCATTGACCGCGATCCTGGCGAACGCGTCATCTCGATTGCTTACTACGCTCTCATCAACGTCAAGGACTACGACGAGAAGCTGCGCGTGGAACATGGCGTAGAATGGATAGACATCAACAAGATTCCAACACTCTACTCCGACCACAACCTGATGATTGAGCAGGCTCTGCGCATCATGCGCCAGAAAATCAAGACTGCACCCATCAGCTTCCGTCTCTTGCCGTCGCTATTCACCTTAACCCAGCTGCAGCGCCTCTATGAAGCCGTTATCGGCGAGGAGGTTGACAAACGTAACTTCCGCAAGCGCATCAAGGAGATGGACTTCATCGAGAAGACCAACCTCATCGACAAGAAATCGTCGAAGCGCGGAGCGGCTCTCTATCGCTTCAATACGAAGGCATATAATGAAGACTCTAACTTTAAACTATAATCACTATGTTGGAAGAACTGAAACAAAAAGTATTCAAGGCCAATCTGGACCTTGTGAAGCAGGGGCTGGTCATCTTTACATGGGGTAACGTCTCTGGTATCGACCGTGAGAAGGGACTCGTCGTCATCAAGCCTTCAGGCGTGAGTTACGACGAGATGAAAGCCGAAGACATGGTTGTGGTGGATCTGGAAAGCGGTAAGGTGGTAGAGGGCGACCTGAACCCATCGAGCGACACACCCACACACCTTGTATTATATAAGGCCTTCCCCAACATCCAGGGCGTGGTTCATACCCACTCTACCTATGCCACCGCATTCGCTCAGGCTGGCAAGGACATCCCCAACATCGGCACCACTCATGCCGACTATTTCTATAAGGATATTCCTTGCACCCGCGATATGACCGAGGCCGAGGTAAAGGGTCAGTACGAGCTGGAAACGGGTAACGTCATCGTTGACGAGATCCTGAACATCCGCAAGATCAATCCTGACCATACTCCCGCTGTGCTGGTGAAGAACCATGGTCCATTCTCATGGGGAACGTCTCCTGACAACGCTGTGTACAACGCCAAGGTGATGGAGCAATGCGCCAAGATGGCCTTTGTGGCCTTCAGCGTCAATCCCAACCTGACGATGAACCCGCTCCTCATCGAGAAGCACTATATGCGTAAGCATGGTCCAAACGCTTACTATGGTCAGAAAGGCCAGAAGCACTAATACTAATCGCTAAAATAAATACACAATTATGAAAGCATTTGAGAATTTAGAAATTTGGTGGGTAACAGGTGCACAGCTTCTGTACGGAGGCGACGCCGTTGTTGCCGTTGATAGTCACTCTAAGGAGATGGTTGACGGTCTGAACAAGAGCGGTAACATCCCCGTGAAGATTGTATATAAAGGTACTGCCAACAGCTCGAAGGAAGTAGAACAGGTGATGCTGGCTGCCAACAGCGATGAGAAGTGCGTGGGTATCATTACCTGGATGCACACCTTCTCGCCTGCTAAGATGTGGATCAAGGGTCTGCAGAAACTGCAGAAGCCCCTACTCCACTTCCATACACAGTATAACGCTGAGATTCCCTGGGACACCATCGATATGGACTTCATGAACCTGAACCAGAGTGCCCATGGCGACATCGAGTTCGGACACATCTGCACTCGTATGCGCGTAGCTCGCAAGGTTGTTTGCGGCTACTGGAAGGATCAGGAGGCTCAGAAGAAGATTGCCGTTTGGGCTCGTGTGGCTGCTGGCGTGGCCGACGCTAAGAACGTTCGCTGTCTGATGTTCGGTATGAACATGAACAATGTGGCTGTAACTGATGGCGACCGTGTGGAGTTCGAACAGCGCCTCGGCTATCATGTAGATTACTACCCCGTATCATCTCTGATGGACTACTTCAAGAAGGTCACCGACGCTGAGGCAGACGCTTTGGTTGAGGAGTATAAGAAGCTTTACACCATCAAGATTGACGAGAGCGGCGAACAGGTTTACTGGGAGAAGGTGAAGAACGCTGCCAAGGCCGAGATTGCCCTGCGCCGCGTACTGAAGGATGAGGGCGCTACTGCCTTCACCACAAACTTTGACGACCTGGGCGATGCTGACATCGATGCACCCGACTTCTGTGGTTTCGACCAGATTCCTGGTCTGGCTTCACAGCGTCTGATGGAAGAGGGTTACGGCTTCGGCGCCGAGGGCGACTGGAAGACCGCCTGCCTCTATCGCACACTATGGGTTATCCAGCAGGGTATGCCTATCGGATGCTCGTTCCTCGAGGACTATACGCTGAACTTCGCTGGTACACAGTCGTCTTGCCTGCAGAGCCACATGCTCGAGATTTGTCCGCTGATTGCTACCGACAAGCCCAAGCTCGAGGTTCACTTCCTTGGCATCGGCATCCGCAAGCAGCAGACCGCCCGCCTCGTCTTCACCTCGAAGACAGGTCGTGGTATCAAGGCTACTGTTGTTGACCTTGGCAACCGCTTCCGCCTCATCTCTCAGGAAGTGGAGTGCATCGAGCCCAAGCCCATGCCTAAGTTGCCCGTAGCTTCTGCCCTGTGGATTCCTCAGCCTACATTCGAGATCGGTGCTGCCGCATGGATCCTGGCTGGTGGTACTCACCACTCTGCCTTCTCTTACGATATCAACGAGGAGTACTGGGAAGACTTCGCCGAGATGGTGGGCATCGAGTATGTCAAGATCAATAAGGACACTAAGACCTACGAGTTCAAACAGCAGTTGCAGAACAACGAAATGTACTACATGCTGAACAAGGCCCTGAAGTAATTTCGGATCGTAATTAATAAAATAAGGAGCACCCGACTTTCGGATGCTCCTTTCTTTTGCTTCATTTTCATTTTTAGCATTTTTTCTTATCATAAATCAAGGTATCAGGCCAAATAACGAAAAAACACGACAGAAAACCATTGTTGTATCCAAGGTTTTAAATACCTTTGCACCCGAAATCAATGAACCCCGCTAGGTTTCAGAATGAATCGAGACGGGAAATGTTAAACATTTAATTATAAATTACAATGAAAAAAATTTTAATGACTTTGGCAGCAGCTTTTGTTGCAGTTTCAATGAGTGCTCAGGTTTATGTTGGTGGTAGCTTAGGCTTCACATCATTCGACGACTCAAACAAGTCTCACAGCGCATTCAAGTTCATGCCTGAAGTTGGTTACAACCTCGATGAGAATATGTCACTTGGTGTTGCTCTCGGTTACAAACAGGGTAGCACATCACTGGCTTGGGAATTGAAGAACCCCAATGAGGATCTGAAGACCTTCTCAATTATGCCTTATCTCCGTTATAAATTCGTGAATTTCGGTCCTGTGACAGTATTTGCCGATGGTGCACTTGAGTATGAGCACATTGACGATAATGGTGCTAAGGCTAATGCTTTTGGTCTGGCCGTTCTGCCTGGTGTTGCTGTAAATCTGACAGAGAAGCTGAGCTTCGTGTCTCACGTTGGTCGTCTGGGCTATTCTCAAGCAAAGGCTGATGCTGATGGCGCAAAGGCTATCTCTACCTTCGGTCTGGATCTCGACAATTCTTTGAGTTTCGGTCTTTACTACAACTTCTAATA
The DNA here is from genome assembly GCF_946407605.1 of uncultured Prevotella sp. Taxonomy (GTDB): domain Bacteria; phylum Bacteroidota; class Bacteroidia; order Bacteroidales; family Bacteroidaceae; genus Prevotella. The sequence goes on along the minus strand of NZ_CAMJOS010000030.1, from coordinate 27,147 downwards.
ACTGATATTATTAAAAAGTTATGGGGTCGGAGTATTTCTCCGGCCCCATCTTCTTTTGTTCTTATGATAACTTACATGGCCTCTGCCACCTGTTTGGCTATTTGCTGCATGCCTTTGACAGAGGGATGACCTGCCATCTTGTCTATCTGTTGAAGCTCAATACACTTCACACCATAATGCTCACAGATAGTCTTGACCGATGTATTGATGTCAGCGCTAAGGCCATCGTTCAACAGGAAATAAATATCTGACTGGGCATAGTGTTCTTTCATCCAAGCCAGCATCTTGGCCATAGCGGGACGGAACGACCAGAGATCATCTGTCGTGATATCATCATACTTATATTCACCAATAGGTGAGTGTGCCCAGCTGTCGTTAGTAGCTCCAAAGATAAAGATAATATCCGGATTACCCAGATTTACCATGCGCTTAGTGAACGAGCGGTCACTATAGTCGTCTTTGTTATAGCCCGTATTGCAGATTGTAGAACCACTATAGGATTCGTTCATCTCCAACTTCCAGCCCTTATCAGCAATGAGTAGCGACCACCAGGTCTGCTCTACCCTATTGACATCGGTCTGATTAGGGTTATTCCTTTTGAAGTACCAAATGGCATTACCCTTGGGAATGGCTCCTTCAAAGGTAGAATACGAGTCGCCCAGGACTGACACAGACTTTGTTTGAGCTCCTGCCAACACGCAAACGAAAAGCAAGCAGAGCAACGAAAGCGTCTTCTTCATATTTCTAATAATTCCGACGATTAAAAACATGTATTATGCTTACGACAGGAAGCCCAACAGGGCACCAGCAGCCACAGCCGAACCGATGACACCAGCCACGTTAGGACCCATGGCGTGCATCAACAGGAAGTTATGGCGGTCGTACTCCAATCCAAGGTTGTTAGAGATGCGTGCAGCCATAGGCACAGCACTTACGCCGGCATTACCAATCAGCGGATTGAGCTTCTTATCCTTAGGCAAGAACAGGTTCATTATCTTAACGAAGCATACACCCGAGGCTGTAGCGATGGCAAAGGCAAAGGCGCCGATGGCAAAGATGAACACCGTATTCAGAGTCAGGAACTCAGAAGCCTGCGTAGAGCAACCCACGGTGAGACCTAACAGTACAACCACGATATCATTCAACGCGTTACCTGCAGTCTTGGCCAAGCGGGTGGTCTTACCACTCTCCTTCAACAGATTGCCAAAGAACAGCATGCCCAACAGAGGCAGCGCCGACGGCACGATGAAAGTGGTGATGAGCAATCCGATAATAGGGAACAGAATGCGCTCGGTCTGGCTGACCTGACGCGATGGCTTCATCTTGATGACACGCTCATTCTTGGTGGTGAGCAGACGCATAAGAGGAGGCTGAATCAGCGGCACTAGCGCCATATAGCTATAGGCACACACGGCGATGGCTCCCATGAGGTTAGGCGACAACTTGCTTGACAGGAAGATGGCGGTAGGACCGTCAGCACCACCGATGATAGCAATACCAGCAGCCTGATTAGGCTCAAAGCCCAATGCCAGCGCCAGCATATAGGCACCAAAGATGCCAAACTGAGCTGCAGCACCGATAAGCATCAACTTGGGGTTGGCCAGCAGTGCCGAGAAGTCTGTCATGGCTCCGATACCCAGGAAGATGAGTGGCGGATACCAGCCCTGACGTACACCCTGATAGAAGATATTAAGCACAGAGTTGTCTTCGTAAAGACCAATCTCCAAACCAGCATCAGCACGGAAAGGAATGTTACCGAGGATAATACCCAATCCTATAGGCACCAACAGCAGCGGCTCGAAGTCTTTCTTGATGGCAAGATAGATAAACACCGCTCCTACGACAATCATAATCAAGTTACCCACCGAGGCATTGGCAAAGCCCGTATAGGTGAGAAACTCGTTAAAGTTCTGAATAATGAAATCCCACATAGTAATTGTCAATTTTCAATTATCAACTACAATTATCCAATTACCCAATGGTGAGCAGGACGGAGCCTTCCATTACCGTCTCGCCCTGTTTCACTAAGATAGATGTGACCTGACCAGCAGTCTCGGCCTCGATGTTGTTCTGCATCTTCATAGCCTCGAGCACCAACACAGTATCGCCAACGTTGACTTGCTGACCAACCTGAACCTTCACCTCGGTGATGGTGCCAGGAAGTGGAGCCTTAACAGGAGTGCCTGCACCAGCTGCCTGGGCGGCAGGAGCCGGCTGGGCAGCGGGTTTCTGAGCGACAGGCTGAGGAGCCTGTACCTTGGGATTGTTCATGGTGGGGTGCTTGGCAGCATTGATAGGCTTCTGCAGCTCTACTTCAAAGGGAATACCATTAACGTTTACCTTTGCGATGTTGCCTTCTACTTCGGCGATTTCTACTTCGTAGTCAACGCCCTTAACTTTATATTGATACTTGTTCATTTCCTTTTAGGTTTTGAGGTTTTGATTATTGAGGATTATCTTAGCTCGGGCGTCGTGGGAATACGCGGAGCGTTATGGTCAGACGGCAGGAACGGATCGTGGAGATGAGTCATCTGACTGTACTCATCGTCCCAGCCTGTATCCTTTGGCTTGATGGTGATGATGCCACTTTCCACATCATGCACATCATCCTCGTACTGACGCAGAGCCATACCGATGACAGCCATATAGACCTCCATGTCGATGCCCTTCTTGTCGAGACCTTCCTGCAGGATATTGCTAGTCTTTCGACCAATCTCGGCAGTCATCTCTACCGTCTTTGTGATAGGCTTGATGGGCTGCGTGTTGGCCACTTTCTTGGCTGTGTCGATATGACGCATTACGATACCGAAAATAGTGAAGAAGATAGACAGCAAAGCCAAGCACAGGAATACGATACCCATTGCCATGATGGCCATAGCGAAGCCGTAGGGGTCGTTTTCCTTGAACTGATCAATCTTACGTGCCGTAGAGTTCGACTGAATCAGATTGTCGTGACCAGGGGTCACCTCGTCAGCACTCAGTTTCTTCCAAGTGTTGCCAAAACGGGCATAAGACTCATTGTCGGCCAACACAGGAACTGTGACAGAGTCAATCAGTTCAACACCATTACCATTGTAAAGCGCCACAAACACAGAGCCGGTGCTATCAACAGGTAGCGAGAGATACAACTTGCCCAAGGCAGGGTCAGAGTTGCAATGGAACAGCAGGAACTTTCTGGCTCCCAGATTAGTACGGTCATCGCCATTGGGGATAACCGTCATCAGGCTGATACGTTGGGGTGCCGTAAGCGACTCATCAAGCACCTGGCGGTTGGTGGTCAGATACATCCCTCTCACATTATACGTAGAGAAAGAGGTGTTGGCCAACTCCACCCAGGCCTCATGATGCCCATACTCATCCTGAATGCTCTGCGTATTGCGAGTCAGCACCTCGTTGATGACGATGTTACGGGCACCTTGTCCAAACACCGACATAGAACCAAGTACTGCCAGCGTACCGAGCAATAGTCTTAAGTTAGTCATATTGGTTAAAAATGTATTATTATATAAGTCTATTTGTTAGAACAACTGCCCGCAACAGAACAGCACTATGAGCTGAGCCGTCAGGATGCGCAGGAACATGGCAAACGGATAAACCGTTGAGTATCCCACAGCAGGGGCCTCCTTCGAGCAGATGCTGTTGGCATAGGCCAATGCAGGAGGATCGGTATAGGTACCTGCCAACATACCTGCAATAGTGAAGTAGTTGAACTTCATACGACGGGCAATGGGGCCTATTATCAAAATAGGTATAATGGTTATCAGGAAACCGGTGAACACATAAAGCACACCATCGCCTGTCATCACCGTGTCGAAGAAGTTGGCACCAGCCTTAATACCTACTGAAGCAAGGAACAGCACCAAACCAATCTCACGCAACATCATATTGGCTGAAGTTGTGGTATAGGTCACCAATTTCATCTTATAGCCATAACGGCCAATCAGGATGGCGATGATCAGCGGTCCACCGGCAATACCCAGTTTCATAAGCGGCATACCAGGGATGAAGGGCAGCGAACCAAAGATAATACCAATGATGATACCCACAAAGATGGTAGCAATGTTGGGGGCATCAAGGCGCTTGATACTGTTGCCCATCATATTGGCCACACGGTCCACATCGTCCTGAGGACCAACCACCATGATACGGTCGCCTACCTGCAAAGGCAGCGAGGGTGAAGCGAAGATATCCATACCATGACGGGTTACACGAGTAACGTTGACACCATAGACACTGGAGAAGTGCATATCGCCAAACGACTTACCATTGATTTTGGGATTAGTAACCAGCACGCGCTTCGACACGAGTGGCTGGTCCTGCTGTTCCCAGTTGACCTCGATAACCGGACCAATGAAAGCAACAATAGCTTCGTAGTCGGCTTCTGCACATACAATGTACATCTGGTCGCCAACATGAAAGATTGTATCACGATTGGGAATGCTTACATGGCCATCGTGCAGGATTCGCGAAACCACGAAATCACGATTCAGGAAGTTGTGCACCTGAAGCAGCGTCTTACCCTCCAGGTATTTGTTTGTCACCTCCAAATGCATATGGTGAGGCTTCTGATTAGCTTTAGCACCAGCCATTTCCTCTAAGGCAGCCTCCTCCTTCTCCAGTTTAACCCTACAGATATAGCGTACCAGAATGGTTGCACCGATAATGCCCAGCACACCAAGAGGATAAGCACAGGCATAAGCTGACGCAATCTGAGGTACTGGCAGCCCTTTCTGTCCAAACACAGAGTTCAGGGCTTCGTTGGCAGCACCAAGACCAGGGGTATTGGTCACAGCGCCATAAAGAGTACCCACCATCATAGGCAGGTCATTGACAGAATGCTTCTGATAGAAGAAGATGAAATAGCAGGCAAACATCACTACTATGTTGAGCACAATGGCCGAAGCTGCCAAACCATTCAACTTGATGCCAGCCTTGCCGAAACTCTCGAAGAAACCTGGACCTACCTGCAAACCTATCATAAAGACGAACAGTATCAGTCCGAAGTCCTGAATGAAAGTAAGTGTGGCACCAGGAGCAGCAAACTCCGACTCTGGGCAGTAAATCTTGTAGATATGACCTACAAGAATACCTGCGAAGAGCACGAAGGTGACACCCAGCGAGATGCCGAAAATCTTAATCTTGCCAAGATAGACGCCTACGGCAATCACAATGGCATAGATCAGCGCGATATGTGCGACAGAACTGGTGTTTGAGAAAAGACTAACAAACCATTCCATACTTCACTCTTTACTTTTTAAGGGCGGCAATCGATTCCTTCAAAGATGCAATCTTCTCTTCAGAGTCGGCCAGCTTCTTACGCTCCAAGGCAACAACAGCCTCTGGGGCATTCTGGACGAAACGCTCGTTGGAGAGTTTCTTCTCCACACCAGCCTTGAAACCTTCGAGATGCTTCAGTTGAGCCTCCATCTTCTCAATCTCGGCAGCAACGTCAATCAGATCGCCAAGGGGTACGGCAAACTCATCAGTACCCACCATAAAGGCTGAAGCCGTAGAATCTTTAGCCTCAACAACTTCAATGGCACTGAGGTTACCCATTTTCATGATGACAGCGTTATAAGCCTCGAACTTGTTTTGGCCAACAGCCTGCAGCGTGAGTTGCTCCTTGGGAGCAATGTTTTTCTGACTGCGAACGGTGCGCACACCTGAGACTACCAGCTTCACCTTCTCGATGTCGTTAATCAGTTTCAACTCATCTTCAATGGGTGAATCAAGATCCAAGCTGTCGCGCATGATACTCTCACCAGCCTTGCGCTCGTAGAGAGCCTGCCACAACTCCTCAGTAATAAACGGCATGAAGGGATGCAGCATCTTCAACAGCAACTCAAAGAAGTAAAGCGTATCCTTATAGGTCTGTATGTCAATGGGCTGCTGCTTACCATCCTGATAAGCAGGCTTAATCATCTCGAGATACCACTGTGAGAACTCGTCCCAGAACAGTTTATAAACCGTCATCAAAGCGTCGTTGATACGATACTTCGAGAAGTGATCCTTCAGTTCCTCGTTAGCCTGCTTGATGCGGGCTGCCATCCAGGCAACAGCAAACTTATTAGTCACGGGCATCTCTTCTTCAGCAACCTGCCAACCCTTCACCAGACGGAAGGCATTCCAAATCTTATTGTTGAAGTTACGTCCTTGCTCGCAGAGTGCCTCGTCAAAGAGGATATCATTACCTGCAGGAGCGCTGAGCATCATACCCATACGCACGCCGTCGGCACCAAACTTCTCGATGAGGTCAATAGGGTCAGGAGAGTTACCCAATGATTTTGACATCTTACGACCCAACTTATCACGAACGATACCTGTGAAGTAAACGTTTCTGAAAGGCATATCGCCCATATATTCCTCACCAGCCATAATCATGCGGGCCACCCAGAAGAAAATGATATCAGGACCTGTCACCAAGTCGCTGGTGGGATAGTAATACTTAATCTCCTCGTTGCCAGGATTGTTGATGCCATCGAACAGCGACACAGGCCATAGCCAAGAACTGAACCAAGTATCAAGGGCATCCTCATCCTGACGAAGATCAGAAGCCTGCAGGTTGGCATTGCCACTCTTCTCGCGAGCCAGTTCAAGAGCTTTTTCTGCTGTCTCAGCTACAACGTAATCATCGTTATCGTTGTAGTAATAGGCAGGAATGCGATGTCCCCACCACAGCTGACGACTGATACACCAATCCTGAATATTCTCAAGCCAGTTCTTATAGGTATTCTTATACTTAGCAGGATAGAACTTCAACTCGTCGTTCATCACTGGGGGCAGGGCGATGTCGGCAAAGTGCTGCATTTTGAGGAACCATTGCAGCGAGAGACGGGGTTCGATAGCGGTGTCGGGGTTACGCTCTGAGTATCCAACTTTATTGACGTAATCCTCAATTTTCTCCATCAGGCCAGCATCCTGCAGGTCCTTGGCAATCTGCTTACGGCAGTCCATACGGTCCATACCGACGTAGATGGGCGACTGCTCGCTGATAGTACCATCAGGATTGAAGATATCGATGGTCTCGAGGTTGTGGGTCTTACCCAGCATATAGTCATTGGTATCGTGGGCAGGAGTAACCTTCAAGCAACCAGTACCAAACTCGATATCCACATAGCGGTCCTCAATCACAGGAATAATGCGATTCACCAGGGGCACAATCACCTTGCGACCCTTCAGCCACTGGTTCTTGGGGTCTTTGGGGTTGATACACATAGCGGTATCACCCATGATAGTCTCAGGACGGGTGGTAGCAACTACTGCATAGTAACCTTTTGAATCCTTGTGAATAACGTTGCCCTCGGCCTTCAGAGACTCCTCGTTGTCAAGTGAAGTCAGACCATCCACATAGTATTTCAAGTGGAACAAATGACTCTGCTCCTCTTTGTAAATCACCTCCTCTGTAGAGAGGGCGGTCAGAGCCTTAGGATCCCAGTTCACCATGCGGAGACCGCGATAAATGAGTCCTTTATTATAGAGGTCAACGAAAACCTTGATGACGCTCTCAGAGCGTTTCTCATCCATAGTGAAAGCGGTGCGGTCCCAGTCGCAAGAAGCACCTAAGCGGCGCAACTGCTTCAGGATAATGCCACCATGCTCGTGGGTCCAGTCCCAAGCGTGCTCCAGGAACTGCTCACGCGTCAGGTCACGCTTCTTAATGCCCTGCTCAGCCAGTTTCTTCACGACCTTGGCCTCAGTGGCGATAGATGCATGGTCAGTACCAGGTACCCAGCAGGCATTCTTGCCTTCCATGCGGGCACGACGAACTAAAATATCCTGAATTGTATTGTTCAGCATGTGTCCCATGTGGAGCACGCCCGTCACATTGGGCGGTGGAATAACAATTGTGTAGGGTTCGCGGCCATCGGGCTTAGAACTGAACAATTTGTTGTCCAACCAATACTGATACCATTTACTTTCGACCTCTTTTGGGTCGTACTTACTTGCAATTTCCATACCTATTTAATAATGCTTTCTCTTTACAGCCTGCAAAGGTACGAATTATTTTGGAAAAAAGAAAATCTAAGCACCGCTTTATGAGTTAATCGGTGTTAAACTTTCAACCATTACGGATAAAGCGTAATGGAGCAATCGGTACCTGAAGCAAAGCGTTCCACCAGCTGCTGTATATACTGAGCATTAGCCATAACTCGCTCTCTATCACCATCATAGCCATTGACCAGCACCACCAAATGAGTGGTTTCCATTGTCATCTTTGTACGTTCATTATCACTGGTAGGCGTCCCCACACCACCAATAGCATCACGATACACCGGAAGACCAGCAATATTGAGTGGACCACGTCCGATACCCTCATAAGGCTCACCTTCACGTCCGACACCCAACGTCAGCGTGTCGCCTACAAACTTATCGGCATCGAAGCCACCAATGCTGTAACCATAGGCAATAGAAGCCAGATTCACCAAGTCAACCAGCGTATCTATCTGATACAATTCCTTACCCTGCAGCATCCTGCGAATGAGTTGCTCACTGGCAGGACGATAGCGCGAAGGATCCTTGCCGCAATCCTTATAAACTCGTCGAGTAGCCGCAATACTCGGCATATCTTTCAGCGAGTCGGTCGTCAGCGATGCACGAAACTTCTCCTCCAAGAGATGTATCTCATCCCATAATTCTTGACTATAGGCACTATTCTTCACCCATGCCTCAACGGCAGCTCCCACAAACTCAGGACATACCGATGCTATTTCTTGTGATACAATGATTTTCATTTGATTAAGTCAAGGAATTCATCCTCGTTCATGATTTTTATTCCCAGTTTCTGGGCTTTCTCCAATTTCGATGGACCCATATTATCGCCAGCAAGGATAAACGAGGTCTTACCGCTGATAGAACCCACATTCTTGCCGCCATTCTGTTCGATAATCAACTTATATTCATCACGGCTATGATGGGTAAAGACGCCACTGATAACGATGCTTTGACCAGCAAGCTTATCACTCGTTGCAGCGGTCTGTGATTCAGATAGTTGCATCCGCAGTCCAACCTCACGCAGACGATTGACGATACGCAGGTTTTCCTCGTTATGGAAATAAGCAATAATGCTCTTCGCCATCACCTCGCCAACGCCTTCAACCTCCTGCAAATCCTCGAGGCCGGCAGCCATCAGCGCATCTAAGGATTTAAAATGACGAGCCAGCAATCTGGCAGTCGTTTCGCCCACAAAACGAATACCAAGAGCAAAGACAACTCGCTCGAATGGCACCTCCTTCGATTTCTGAATGCCATTCACTATTCTCTGTGCCGACTTTGTGCGACTGCCATCGCCATTAATCTGCTGAACATCAATAGAATACAGGTCGGCCACATTCTTTACAATACCACGACGATAATACTCATCGACCGTCTCTGGTCCTAAAGAATCAATATTCATAGCCTTGCGGGCAATGAAGTGTTCTATCCTACCTTTTATCTGAGGTGGACAGCCAGCATCGTTAGGACAATACCAGGCAGCCTCACCCTCATAGCGCACCAAAGGCGCACCACACTCTGGACACTTCTTAATGAACTGTACTGGCTGGGCAATGATGGGACGTTCGTCGATGTTCACACCTACTATCTTGGGAATAATCTCACCACCTTTTTCAACATAGACCATATCGCCGATATGAAGGTCGAAACTACGAATGAAATCCTCATTATTCAGGGTGGCCCGCTTCACGGTGGTGCCTGCCAACTGCACAGGTTCCATATTGGCCACAGGCGTCACGGCACCAGTACGACCCACCTGATAAGTCACCTCCAACAGGCGCGTACACTCACGTTCTGCCTTGAATTTATAGGCGATGGCCCAACGGGGACTCTTAGCTGTATATCCTAATGAGCGTTGCTGTCGTAACGAGTTTACTTTCAGTACGATACCATCAGTTGCAACGGGCAGGTTCTTACGTTCTTGATCCCAGTAATTGATGAAATCCATAACCTCCTCAACGCTGTGCGCCTTGCGCATTCCTTCCGATATTTTAAAGCCCCAAGAACGAGCCGCTTCCAAGTTCTCAAAGTGACCATCGGCAGGCAACGACTCACCCAAGAGATAATAGAGGTAAGCATCCAACTGGCGCTGAGCTACCACATGCGAATCAAGACTTTTCAGCGTACCACTGGCAGCATTACGAGGATTGGCAAACAGCGGTTCTTCTGCGGCCTCGCGTTCTTTGTTCAAGCGCTCAAAACTACTCCAAGGCATCAGTATCTCACCGCGAATCTCAAACTCATGAGGATAACCTGTTCCAGGCAAAACCAAAGGGATAGAACGAATGGTCTTGACATTAGTTGTTACATCATCGCCCTGAACACCATCGCCTCGTGTGACCGCTTGCGTCAAAGCACCATCGACATAGGTCAGAGAGATGCTCAAGCCGTCATATTTCATCTCGCAGCACACCTCGAAGTCTTCACCAGCCAAGCCTTTCTTAACACTCTCATACCAATCGCGTACATCCTGTTCGCTATAGGTATTAGCCAGAGAGAGCATGGGATAGCGATGCTTCACCTGACGAAACTCCGACTGAAGATCGCTACCTACGCGCTGAGAAGGCGAATTGGCATCATAAAGCTCAGGATGACGGGCTTCCAGTTCCTGTAGCTCCTTCATCATAAAGTCGAACTCCTGGTCGCCTATCGTGGGCTGGTTCAACACATAATAACGATAATTATGCTCATGCAACTCCTTTCGCAGTTGCTCTATCCTCTGTTTGTCGTCCATTGTCTTTGTTATTAATACGCCTGCAAAATTACAAAAAAAAACGGATAACATCATATTCAATTCTATTTTTTCATGCCATCCATTTGCCTAATTCACTTTTTTTATTTAAGTTTGCAGCCAGAATTATGGACAATCCATTCTGCATACTCTCCATTTTCTGGCATTCACGCAGGCCTAGCCGCACTGAGAACATGCCAGTGGTTCGCAACAGTTTCTGGTTGCGCAAGGGCTATGCGGCACTTACATTCTTCGGCACCGTTATCGCCTCGACCAAAGAGGATGCCAAAGAATTTGAAAACAAAAAGAGTACGCTGAGAAACCACGAGATGATTCACCTGCGCCAAGCACAGTCCACCCACGACTCTTGGCTGCTGTTCTATCTGCTTTATATCTGGTACAGCATCAAGCTACTGCCACAAAACAGGAAGACCAAAAACGCCATCTACTGGCTGAACCCTTTCGAGATGGAGGCTTACGACCATCAGGACGACCTGCATTACCTGGACAACAACGAAGCCACAGAATGGCGACAGTATGCCCGCATGAAGCCCTCAGAAAGACTCGAAATAGCAAAACAAAAACGGATGTATCTTTAAGACACATCCGTTTTTAGTGTATAGTCAATCTTCCCGATTAGAAGAAGATATAACGGTTATCCTTGATTTCCATCTTGTCGCGCAGTTCCTGCATAGCCATGCCAACGGTCTGCTGGATTGACTGCTGACGGAGTGTAGCCTCTGAAGCCTTTGCATCGAACTTCACGCCTTCGCGCAAGCTACGATCGAGCACCTGGAACACATAAGCACCAGCATTACCCTTAACAATGCCCTTGCTGAAAGCACCCTTGTCGGCACCAGCAACAGCACCGCTCAAAGCAACCTCAGGCATAGCGATTGAAGGCACGTAGGTAGGAGTACGGAAAGTGATGTGAGAAACGCTGTCGACACGAGCGCCCTTAGCCTGAGCCTCGGCAATGCTCTTCACGCCAGCAAGCTGCTCAGCAAGCTTAGCGAACTTCTTATCGCGAATCACCTCCTGCTTCAAGGTCTCTGACACAGACTCCTGTGAGGCATAGCCCTTAGGATTAATCTTGCTAAGACCAACTACCAGCAGACGGTCGTTATCGCCACAGCGGTCGTAAACCTTAGAGATATGTCCCTCCTCAGCATCGGTGAACAGCCATTTCAGAGCATCGTGAGAAGAACGGATGTTGGCGATGGTATGACTGGTGTTTGCCACCTTGGTGTCGAGTACCATATAGCCAAATTCAGCGCACTTAGCCTGCAGGCCTTCGATATCCCGGCTCTCGCTAACAAACTGGCTGAACTTGTTGTAAGCATCGTTATAAGTCTCGTTAGAGAAATCGATGACACGCTTCACGATAGCCACATCATACTTCTCAACGCTACCCTTACGGCCAGTAACCTCGACAATCATATTACCCTGAGTCAGCGTGAGGTTCTTCACCTCACCAACAGGCTGGTTGAGCAGAGCACGATAAACTTCCTTATCGTCGGCAGCCATCATATTGGCACCTTCGTAAGACTTAGAAGAAATCCAAGTCTTCTCACCACGCTGGTTGTACTTCTTAGCAATAGAGTCGAAAGGCAGACCACTCTTCAACGACTGCATGATGCTGTCAGCAGTAGCTGCAGCAGCTGCAGGCTGCATGCCGATGAGTGAAATCAGGCGATACTCGATAGAGTCTGCCACATTATCCTTAGAAATAAGCTTCACCACATTGAGGGTGTTATCGCGGCTCTGGAAAGGATCGGTCACCTGACCTACAGCCATCTTTGTGATGCTGTCAGCCAAGTCGGTGGGAAGAGCATCGCGAGAAACAGGAAGACCCAGATAAGAAACCTGCGACTGAGACACACGGATAACCTCGCTGGCAGAGATGCTGTCGCCCTTCAGGTTCTTAGAAGCCTCAGACATGATAGCCATCAGATTATCACGGTCCTGCTTAGAAGGAGTAACCTGAGCAACTACATACTTCACGTCGCGAGTCTCTTCCTTAGTCTTGAAGCGCTCTTTCAGCTCCTCGTACTTGGCCTTCAGGTCAGCATCGCTCACCTCGATGTCATTGTCGTTAATGCTGCTATATGCCAGAGAAGCAACGACAGCCTGGCTCTCAACATTCTGATTGTCGAAAGCGGCTTTTGCAGAAACGCTGTTCGACAGCATACATCCTGCGAGCAGAGTCTGATACTTCACCTCCAGCAGTTTCTTTGCCAGCATCTTCTCAGCACGGGGCCAGCAGCGCTCGAAGAGAGCCAGCTGCTCAGCAGCCTGTGCGTTGGTCTGAGCCTGCTGCTTCAGATACTCACGAGACGCAGCCACCTGACTAGCATCGAAGACACCAGTCTGAGGGTTCACGAAGTCTGAGAGCAGAGGAGTCTGGCTGATAGCGGGATGAGTACCATCCTTCAGCACGTTGACAATTTCCTCTTCAGTAACGGTAATACCGAGAGCCTTAGCTTCTTTCTCGTAGATAGCATTGTTGACATACTCGTCCCAGATATAGTCACGCAGACTATTTACCTGCTCTTCGTTGAGGTTATCACGACCCTGCAGTTTCAGGAACTCCTGATATTCACCAACAAGTGTCTGATAATCCTGATAGTCAACTTTCTCTCCGTCGATCATACCTGCGGTATTGCTATCCATCTGGGCATGACCCTTACAAGTGCTAAAGCCATCTTGTGCAATAAAGCCTACGAGACCCAAGCCCAATATTGCGACAAGGCCTGGTCCCCAGCTTCTGATTTTTCCAATTGCTGCCATTTTAATTTTTGTTTTTTATGTTCTTGTTTTTTGATTATTCTAAATTACAGCCCGCAAAGTTACAAAGAATTATTGAATTAACGGCAAATTTTTACGAAAAATTGGTATTTTCATTGACTTTTAGTCTTACCAATTCGATTTTCGTTGCTGTATTCTTGAGTATTTTAAACTCCCAATTCCCTATTTTCACGACCTCGTTGAGTTTTGGGAAACTCTGATATTCGTGGAGTATGAGTCCACCGATAGTCATGTATTCATCGCTTTCAGGCAACTCTAAATCAAACAGTTCGTTGACTTTCTCTATCTCCAGACGAGCCGACAACAGGTATTCGCCGCTGTCGAGACGCTTTGCCACATAATTCGTGGAATCATGTTCATCTTCGATATCGCCGAATATCTCTTCCACGATATCCTCCAGAGCAATCAATCCGCTGGTGCCGCCAAACTCATCGACAACCACTCCCAGCGACTTTTTCTGCGACAGGAAGGTCTGCATCATCTTGCTGGCAGCCATCGTCTCGGGCACAAACGTCATGGTCTGCAGATGCTTCGTCCAGTCTTTGGGATTACGGAACATCTCCGACGAATGAATATACCCTACGATATGGTCGATATCCTCATGGTAAACCACGATTTTGGAATGTCCACTCTCTATGAATTTCTGTTTCAGTTGCTCTATATCGCAGGTATCCTCAACGGCATCAATCTCCGTACGGGGCACCATACAGTCGCGCACCTTGGTATCTGAGAAATCTAAAGCGTTCTGAAAGATGCGCACTTCCTCCTCAATATCGTCTTCACTCTTGGCATTATCGATACTGGTCTGCACCAGAAAGTCCAAGTCCACCTTTGTAAACTCCTTGTCTTCCACCACCTTATCCATCTTCACACCCACCAGTCTCAACAGTCCTTTTGACAACAGTGCAGCAAAACGGGAGATAGGATACAGCAGCACATAACAGAGGAATGCCGGAATGGCAAAGAATGTCAACATGCTGTTGGCATTACTCTTGAAGATGGTCTTTGGAAGAAACTCGCCAGTAAACAATACCACCAGCGTTGACAGCAGCGTGTCGAGTGTTACTCGCGTGGCGGCATTGTCAATCAGTCCATCGAAAACATAATTATCGAAAATCTGCGCAAATAGAATACCATAGATAACCAACGCAATATTATTGCCCACCAACATCGTAGAAACGAAGTTGTTAGGATGTCGATAGAACAAGGCAATGGCGCGCTGTGACAGTCCATTCTTCTCACGCGACATCTCAGCCAGCATCCTATTGCTTGACACAAAGGCTATTTCCATGCCTGAGAAGAAGGCAGAGAACAACATGGAGATGGCGAGTCCTATGAGCAATGTAGTCATCATGGTGCAGTTTGTGTGGTGTCTGGTTCAGCGTCTATGTCGTTAGCCAGGAACGAGCCCTGAGAGTTACTCACCATATAGTGGTCCATCTTCTCATCGCTTCTAAAATACGTGCCTTCAATGGTACGTTCCGGCGTCACCACCTTCGAGTAACAGTTAGAATAGAACTCATGCTTGATGCCGTCCCAATACAGTTCCTCGCTGGTATATATCAATCCATTGATATTGCGCAGATTAACTCTTCCTCTCAATTTCCACAGGCGTTGCTGGTCAAAGTACCATGCTGTATCGGCCTGGATATAGCCTTGCACATGAAACTGCTCATCAAATTGCTCGAAGAAGATGCCTTTCATAAACTCCCATCGCGACGGCTGTCGCACGGTATTGACATCCCATTGTTCTGTAACGATACGGTACTTGATAACGCCCGAGTCGCTAATCAACGTATTGACGCCATACGACGTCATCATCGAAACAGAATCCTCTGGATTAATGGCAGGTGCGGTATGCTCCTTAGCTTCTGTACAGGCAAATAGTAGCAGGAAGGCAAAAAAGGTAAAGGGTAAAAGCCATCTTGCCTTTACCGCCACCTTTCTACACCTATAGCGCATCATCACTTTTTTACTTTTTTACCTTTAAATTACTCCACCTTCCACTTGGCGAACCAACGCTCGTTGAAAGTCAATCCAACGTTGATACGGAATGTGTTCTCAGTAATTAAGTCCTTGGCTGATGTATGTGCCCACTGAGCACTGATATTCAGAAGAGGACGCATGTGTCCGCGAGAGTTCCAGGTCACCCTCTGCAGAGGAATACCAAAACCGGCACTGACACTCAGCTCCTTAGGACCTTCCTTTCCATTTATATAATAATAAGGTGTAGCATAGCCTGCTCCGAAACGATAGTGAACACGTCCCAACATGTGCTGACCAGAAGGACTTGGCACATAATCGAGACCAACATTCACCTTATATCTGTCTTTCAGCAAACCACTACGCAGGGCATAGGTCATATCGCCGTTGGCCGTTTTATAATAGTCAGGGAAATCCAGTTTACCCCACTGTTCCAAAGTAAAGTCGGCTCCCACAAACAACTTATCGCCACGCGACCATGAAGCACCAAAACCATAGCTCATAGGCAGCTTCAATCCATTGTCAACCACAAATCTGGTGGTATCACTTGTAGCTGCCTGGGTATTGATATTCACGATATCACAGGTGGGATTGGAGTTAAGATCATGTCCCAGCCCCACAGTAGCACCCAACGTCAGCACATCAGTAGCGTTCAAGGGTTTCGCCCACTGTGCACCCAGCTTGATATAATAGCTGTTGACATTGCAGGTATAGTCTTTCGACAACGTATTAACATAGGAGCTCGAACTGGTAGATACCGAACGTTCGTAGGTTCCCCAGACGTATGACACGTTAGCACCTACCGACAGATTCTTGACAGCCTCCCAGCCCAGACCAATAAAAGCCTGATGCAGACCGCCCGAGCCGCTATAGGTCTCTGAAACGGTACCATAAGTATCACTCAGATAAGTTTTCGAGGAATAGCTATATCCAATATTCGACAACGGAAGAACGCCAAAACTTGCGCCAACCTTTGGCAACAGGCGGAAACTACCCACCAGATATTCAAAGTTAGCATTCTTGGCATTGATTTTGGTGTTACCTTCCTTGAAATTCGTAATTTGTCCTGACAGGCCCACGTCGAAGATCATCGTCAGCGAGTCAATGGAAGAATACGATGCAGGGTTGAGCGTGTTAACCGCATTACCCTTACGATAGGCAAGACCCACGCCATTCATACCACGACTGAATCCTTGCGACTGGTCCGACAACACACCTATACCATATTGGCTGTAAGGTGAGTTCGTGCCACTCTGAGCATAGCCTGAAAAGGCAAGAACAACTGCAAAAGCAGTGCATATAATTTGTTTGTTCATATTCAATTTTTCTATCAGGGTGCAAAATTATTAAAAAAAATCGAACTAAACGCACCGAAAGTGGAAAATATAGATTAATTTTGCATCGTGAAACAATTCGAAAACATTTTTAGGACTATTTTTGTTGCTTTAATTTGTTTTTTCACCAGCAACAACATCTCTGCTCAGGAGGACCTGAGCCCCCTTGACAGCGTTGAGATAGGACTCATCACTTGCTCACCGCACAACGAGATATACAGTCTCTATGGACATACCGCCCTGCGCCTTCACGATTTGCGAAATGGCGTAGACTGCGTGTTCAACTATGGTGTATTCAATTACGCTGCGCCCCATTTTGCCTCACGCTTTGTTTTCGGACTGACAGACTATGAGTTAGGCATAGCACCCACAGCGCCCTTCTGCAAATACTATCAAGACTGGGGCTGTCAGGTTACAGAGCATGTGCTGAACCTCACTAATCAGGAGAAAGTCAATATCTATAACGCTCTGCGTATCAATTACTTACCAGAGAACCGCATCTACCGCTATAATTTCTTCTACGACAACTGTTCCACACGTCCACGAGACATTATCGAGCGAAACGTGAGTGGAAAGATTATATACACGCCAAGGGAAGACTACACCCCCACCTATCGCCAGATGCTGCACGAGCACCTGACAGACTATCGTTGGACGGCCTGTGGCATCGACCTGCTGCTGGGCGTGAAGTCCGACCTCAAGACAACGATGCGCGAACAGGAGTTTCTGCCCGAGAACCTTCGCTACGACTTCGACCACGCTTTCATTGAGCACGATGGTCGCAAGGAGCCGTTAGTGAAAGAGCGCCGCGAGCTGGTGGCACCAGGTGTACAGGTCACAGATCCCAGTCTGCCCCTCACTCCCACGCATTGCGGCATCATCCTGCTGGTCATCTCTTTGATAGTCCTTGCCTACGAATACACCAAGAAAAAGACGTTGAAGTGGTTCGACATCATGTGGATGACAGCCACCGGCATCGTAGGCATCGTGTTGTTCCTGATGATTTTCTCAGAACATCCCACCACCAGCCTCAACCTGCAGATTCTTATATTCAACCCGATGTCGCTGTTCTATATCTGGCCTGTATGGAAAGGTCGCAAAACCGTATGGTTCACCCACAGCATGGTGCTCACGATGGCCTTCTTCCTGGGCAGCTACTGGCAGGACTACGCTGAGGGTATGGAATTTGTGGCATTATGTTTGCTGCTAAGATATTGGAGACATCACAATGACAAATAGGTACATCTACATCACATTGCTGGCCGTTCTGGGATTTCACGCAGAAGTGGTAGCAGAAGAGGCTCAGCCCAACGGAGCCCCGAGACTGGTAGTCAGTATAACCATCGACCAGTTGCGAAGCGACTATTTGGAAGCTTTCACGCCTCTGTATTCAAACAATGGCTTCCTGCGCCTGCTGAAAGACGGCAAGGTCTATACGAATGTCTCCTACCCTTTCACCCCAATCGACAGAGCATCGGCAACGGCAGCCATCACCACTGGCGTTACACCTTATTATAATAATATATCAGGTTTGCACTGGCTGAACCGTGAGACGCTGCGCCCCATCGGATGTGTTGACGACCCCAAGCATACAGGTATCAACACCGCTGAGACAGCCTCGCCCGACAAGATGATCACATCGACTATCGGCGACGAACTCAAGGTGGCCACGGGCGGCAAGGCAGTTGTCTATGCCATCGCCCCCTTCCGCGAGTCGGCAGTGCTCTCAGCAGGCCACGCTGCCAACGGTGCCCTGTGGATTGACGATGTGCAGGGCAACTGGTGCTCTTCGCGCTATTACTACACCGCCCTGCCCACGTGGGCCCAGGCTTTCAACAGAATCGTGTCGCCTGGTCAGAAGGCCGACGCTACAGAATGGACGCCCTTCTCGCTGCTGGCCAGCAACTTCAGCTATTTCATGCAGACTGGCGAGCAGAAGCCTTTCAAGCATCAGTTTGAAGGTGTGGGACGCTTCCGTCAATACAAGACCAGCGCCCTTGTCAATGGCGATGTAACGGATATGGCCCTGCAATGTGTAACGAGCACCGGCATGGGCAACGACAAGATTACGGACATGCTCTGCATCACCTATTATGCCGGCACCTACGACCATCAGGCCGTGACAGATTGTCAGTTGGAGATGCAGGACACCTATATCCGTCTTGACAACGAGCTGGGACGCCTTATCGACACCCTCGAGGAGAAACTGGGCCACGATAATGTGCTCTTCGTGCTGACCAGCACAGGCTACAGCAACGAGGAGATGGCTGACTATCAGGCATATAAGATACCATCGGGCACGTTCTACATGAACCGTTCCATCAACCTGATGAACATGTATCTGGGAGCCACCTGGGGTCAGGGCAACTATGTAGAAACGGTTTACAAGAACCAGATATTCCTGAACCGTAAATTACTGGAAGCCAAGAGAATCAGCATGACCGAAGCCTTAAGCCGCAGTCAGGAGTTCCTGGCTATGATGTCGGGCGTGAGAAATGTCTATACCTCGCTGCAGCTGCTGACCAGTCAGAACGAACTGATACAGAAGGTGCGCAACGGATTCAGTCCCGACAACTGTGGCGACATCTTCATTGAGACGGCACCCGGATGGCGCATCCTCCACGAAGACACACAGGAGAGCGAGCTCTCAAGGGCAGCATTCGTACAATTCCCCATTATATTCTTTGGCGCAGGCATCTTGTCAGAGCAGGTTCAACTGCCCGTCACCATCGACCAGATTGCGCCAACCATAGCCAAATGCATCCGCATCAGGGCGCCTAATGCGTGCTCTTCGAAGCCATTATTCTGACATCTTTGACAAATAATGGATATTTTTTGCTATTTATTGGCAAAAAATGACTAACTTTGCACCCCAAATTATCATTTTGAAATCAGTAACTCATTAATAATAAGATGAATTTCAATAGTATTCTGAAGGCGCTGTTTGGCGACAAGTCGTCGCGAGACATGAAGAAAATTCAGCCTTTCGTAGAAAAAGTATTGGCAGTTTCGCCTCAAATAGAAGTGCTCGACAACGATGCCCTGCGTGCCCGTACGCAGGAGATTCGCCAGCAGGTGCAGGCTGCCGCCAAAACCCAAAAAGAAGAGATAGAGAAACTGAAAGCCACCATCGAGGACACCCCGCTGGACGAGCGTGCCGACATCTTCGCCAAGATTGACAAGAAGGAGAAGGAAGCACTCGACGAATACGAGAAGGCCCTCGACGAGGTGATGCCCGAGGTATATGCCATCGTGAAGGAAACGGCTCGCCGCTTTGCCCAGAACGAGGAGACCATCGTTACTGCCAACGACTTCGACCGCGAGCTGGCAGGCGACCCCCGCAAGGACTTTATCACTATCGAAGGCGACAAGGCCTACTACCACAACCACTGGACGGCAGGCGGCAACGACCTGAAGTGGGAGATGATTCACTACGACGTGCAGCTCTTTGGTGGTGTGGTTCTGCATCAGGGTAAGATTGCCGAGATGGCCACAGGTGAAGGTAAGACCCTTGTGGCTACCCTCCCCGTGTTCCTGAATGCGCTCACTGGCAATGGTGTTCACGTAGTGACTGTGAACGACTATCTGGCCAAGCGTGACTCTGAGTGGATGGGACCGCTTTATATGTTCCACGGTCTGAGCGTCGACTGTATCGATAAGCATCAGCCCAACTCCCCAGCCCGTCGTCAGGCTTATCAGGCCGACATCACCTTCGGTACCAACAACGAGTTTGGTTTCGACTATCTGCGCGACAATATGGCCATCTCGCCAGCCGACCTGGTGCAGCGTGCCCATAACTACGCCATCGTCGACGAGGTCGACTCTGTGCTGATCGACGATGCCCGTACACCTCTTATTATTAGTGGCCCCGTGCCCAAGGGCGAGGTTCAGATGTTCGAAGAGTATCAGCCTCTCGTTGAGAAGCTCTTCGGCGTGCAGAAGCAGCTGGCCACCCAGTTCCTGGCCGACGCCAAGCAGAAGATTACCGAGGGTCAGGCCACCAACAACAAGGAAATGATTGAAGAGGGCTTCCTCTCTCTGTTCCGCTCTCACAAGTCGCTACCTAAGAACAAGCCCCTCATCAAGTACCTCTCTGAGGAAGGTATCAAGGCAGGCATGCTGAAGACTGAGGAGAAATATATGGAAAACAACAACCGCAAGATGCCCGAGGCCGTAGAGCCCCTGTATTTCGTGGTTGACGAGAAACTGAACTCCTGCGACCTCACCGATAAGGGTACAGCGTGGCTGGCCAAGCAGGTCAACGACTCTGAGCTCTTCGTGCTGCCCGACATCGCAGGACAGCTGTCGGCTCTCGAAGCCGAGACCGGTCTCTCTGACGAGGAGCGCCTGAACAAGAAGGACGAGCTGATGAGCCACTATGCCGTGCAGAGCGAGCGTGTGCACACCCTGCAGCAGTTGCTCAAGGCCTACACCATGTTTAATAAGGACGACGAGTATGTGGTCATCGATGGCGAGGTAAAGATTGTTGACGAGCAGACGGGCCGTATCATGGAGGGTCGTCGCTGGAGCGACGGTCTGCACCAGGCAGTCGAGGCCAAGGAGCACGTGAAGGTGGAGGCTGCCACACAGACCTTTGCCACCATCACCCTGCAGAACTACTTCCGCATGTACCACAAGCTGGCAGGTATGACAGGTACCGCTTCTACCGAGGCTGGTGAGTTCTGGGATATCTACAAGCTCGACGTGGTGGAGATTCCCACCAACAAGCCCGTGGCCCGCAACGATATGGACGACCGTGTCTATAAGACCGCCCGCGAAAAGTATCGTGCCGTCATCGAGGAGGTAGTAAAGATGCGTAAGGCAGGCCGCCCCACCCTGATTGGTACTACCAGCGTTGAGATTTCAGAGCTCTTGAGCCGCATGCTCGATATGTATGTTGACCCCGAGACAGGCAAGCGCGAGGGGATCCCCCACCAGGTACTGAACGCCAAGTTGCACCAGAAGGAGGCCGACATCGTGGCACTGGCTGGCCAGCAGGACTCACAGGGTCGTGGTGCCGTCACCATCGCCACCAACATGGCAGGTCGTGGTACCGATATTAAGCTTTCACCCGAAGTGAAGGCCGCCGGCGGTCTGGCCATCATTGGTACAGAGCGCCATGAGAGCCGCCGTGTGGACCGCCAGCTGCGTGGTCGTGCCGGACGTCAGGGCGACCCGGGCTCTTCTGTGTTCTACGTCTCTCTCGAAGACAAGCTCATGCGTCTGTTCGCCTCAGAGCGTATCGCCTCTGTCATGGACCGCTTAGGCTTCAAGGAGGGCGAGATGATTGAGAGCCCCATGATTTCAAAGAGCATCGAGCGCGCCCAGAAGAAGGTCGAGGAAAACAACTTCGGCATTCGTAAGCGCCTGTTGGAATACGACGATGTGATGAACAAGCAGCGTACCGTCATCTACGAGAAGCGCCGCCACGCCCTGATGGGTGAGCGCATCGGCATGGATATCGCCAACACCATCTGGGACCGCGTCAGCACTATCATCGAGCGCAACGACTACGAAGGCTGCAAGGAGGAGTTCCTGCACCTCTTCGCTATGGAGGCACCCTTCACCGAACAGGAGTTCGTCAACGAGAAGCCCGACGAGCTGGCCGAGAAGTCGTTCCAGGCTGCCCTGGCCAACTTCAACCGCAAGACCGACCATATCCGCGAGGTGGCATGGCCTGTCATCAAGCGCGTATATGAGGAGCAGGGACAGATGTACGAGCGCATCATGGTGCCCATCACCGACGGACGCCGCGTCTATAACATTGCCTGCAACCTGAAGGAGGCCTACGACACCGAGTGCAAGGCCGTGGTGAAGGAGTTTGAGAAGCAGATGCTGCTCCACATCATCGACGAGTCGTGGAAAGAGAACCTCCGCGAACTCGACGAGCTGCGCCACTCTGTGCAGAACGCCAGCTACGAGCAGAAAGACCCGTTGCTCATCTTCAAGCTTGAGAGCGCCAAGGTGTGGGACAACATGATCAACGAGATGAACAACCGCACCATGTCTGTGCTGAACCGCGGACAGATTCCCGAGATGCAGCAAGAGGTGCGCGAGGCTGCTCCCGAGGAGCACACCAACCGCCAGCAGTACACCGAGAACAAGCAGAGCGTGCAGGAAGAGCAGCTCGTTGACAGAGGCCAGCAGGCTGCCGCCCAGCGCGACACCCGCGCCCAGCAGAACCGCACGCCTATCGTCCGCGACAAGATGCCAGGCCGCAACGACCCCTGCCCCTGCGGCAGCGGCAAGAAGTTCAAGAACTGCCACGGACGGGGCTTAGTGTAAATAATTGTCGAAATATCGTAATATCGTAATAACGTTATAACGTCATAACGAAATAACAATGATCAAGATAGAAAACCTTAAGAAGCAGTTCGGCCAGACCGTGGCTTGCGACATCCCCTCGTTCACCATCAACGATGGCGACATGCTGGGACTCGTGGGCAACAACGGAGCCGGCAAGACCACCCTGTTCCGCATGATGCTCGACCTGCTGCAGCCAGACGCTGGCACCGTAGAAATCAATGGCATCAACCCCGCCCAGTCGGAAGACTGGAAATACATGACTGGCGCCTATGTCGACGAGGGCTTCCTCATCGACTACCTCACGCCCGAAGAGTATTTCTCGTTCATCGGAAAAATCAGCGGCACGTCACAGAAGGAAATAGAAAACCGCATGCAGCAGTACGAGCACCTGGCTGGCGGCGAGGTCTTCGGACAGAAAAAGCTCATCCGCAACCTCTCGGCAGGCAACAAGCAGAAGGTGGGCATCATCTCCGCACTCATCCGCGAACCCAAGTTGGTCATTCTCGACGAGCCCTTCAACTTCCTCGACCCCACCAGTCAGAACGTGCTGAAGCGCACCCTTAAGGAATACTCCGAGCGCACGCATGCCACCATACTTATTAGTAGTCACAACCTGCAGCACACCGTCGACATCTCGTCGCGCATCGCGTTGCTTGAAAAAGGTGTCATCATTCGCGACCTTTATACCGCCGATTCCGACGTCGAAAAGGAACTAACCGAGTATTTTAGTGAATAATAAACACCAATTTTGAATGTTTTTTCTAAAAAACAGCAAAAAAATTTTCATATCTGACTGAAAATGAGTATCTTTGCAGTCCGAAATTAAGAACATCAATTAAAACAACAAAGAAAGACCAATATGACCAAGGCAGAAATAGTAAAGACAATTGCCATGCAAACAGGCGTTAATGCCAAAGAAGTTTCAGTAGTTGTGGAGTCATTCATGGAGGAAATCCGCACGAGTCTTGCCAACAACAAGGAGAACGTTTATCTCCGCGGTTTCGGTAGCTTCATCGTCAAGCACCGCGCCCAGAAGACGGCTCGTAACATCTCCAAGAACACTACCCTCGTCATCGAGGCTCACGACCTTCCCGCATTCAAGCCCTGCAAGAGTTTCATCGACCGCATGGACAAGTAATAAGAAGGAACAACAAGAATTTAGTATCAAATAAACATTTTTAAAACTATGCCAAACGGAAAAAAGAAGAAGGGTCACAAGATGGCCACACACAAGCGTAAGAAGAGACTGCGCAAGAATCGTCATAAGAGCAAGTAATCGTTACTGACGAAAGAAAAAGATGGAAGGAGTGTACCAAACAACATTTTGCGTTTGGTGCACCCTTTTAGTTAAAGCAAATCAAGACAAATAATCCCAACAAGAGAATGACAAGCGAAGTAATTATCGATGTCCAGCCAAAAGAGATATCTATCGCGCTCCTCGAAGACAAGAGCCTGGTAGAATATCAGAACGAGCCCCGCGAGGCCTCGTTTGCCGTTGGCAACATCTATGTGGGCAAGGTGCGCAAGCTCATGCCCGGACTCAACGCTTGCTTCGTCGATGTTGGCTCGGAGAAAGATGCGTTTCTGCATTATCTTGATTTAGGGCTTCAATTCAGCTCATACGAGAAATACCTCAAGCAGGTAGTAAGCGATCGCAAGAAACTCTATCCCATCCAGAAAGCCACCAGCCAACCTGTGCTTCCCAAAGACGGAAGTATTCAGAACGTACTCAAGGTTGGACAGGAAATCATGGTCCAGGTCGTCAAGGAACCCATCAACACCAAGGGTCCCCGCCTCACGTGCGAACTCAGCTTCGCAGGCCGCTTCATGGTGCTCATACCCTTTGGCGAAAAAGTTTCAGTATCCAGCAAGATTAAGCGAGGCGAGGAGCGCAGCAGGCTCAAGCAGCTTGTACAAAGCATGAAACCGAAAAACTTCGGAGTCATCGTACGCACCGTGGCCGAAGGCAAGAAAGCCGCCGAACTCGACACTGAGCTCAAGGTGCTGCTCAAACGATGGGAAGACGCCATCAGCAAGGTACAGAAGACCACCGAGCGTCCCAAGCTCATCTTCGAAGAACAGACACGCGCCGTAGCCCTCCTTCGCGACCTATTCAATCCCACTTACGACGGCATCCACGTCAACGATGCCGAAATCTACGACCAGATTCGCAACTACGTCACACTCATTGCCCCCGACAAGGCCGACATTGTCAAGCTGTACAAAGGCACCGTGCCCATCTTCGACAATTTCGACGTCACCAAGCAAATCAAGTCAGGTTTCGGACGCACCGTCAACTACAAACGAGGAGCCTACCTCATCATCGAGCACACAGAGGCCATGCACGTGGTCGACGTCAACAGCGGGACACGCATCAAGAAAGAAAACGGACAGGAAGCCAACGCCCTCGAGACCAACCTCGGCGCTGCCGACGAACTGGCACGCCAGCTGCGTCTCCGCGATATGGGCGGCATCATCGTCGTCGACTTCATCGACATGAACCTGGCAGAGGATCGCCAGCTACTCTACGAACGAATGTGCGAGAACATGAAGAAAGACCGTGCTCGCCACAACATTTTGCCACTATCCAAATTCGGACTCATGCAAATCACCCGTCAGCGCGTACGCCCTGCCATGGACGTCGCCGTCGAGGAAAGCTGTCCCACTTGTCACGGTACGGGCAAAATCAAAGCCAGCATCCTGTTCACCGACCAGTTAGAGAGCAAGATTGACCGCCTTGTCAACAAGATTGGCATCAAGCGCTTCACACTCCACGTCCACCCCTATGTCGCTGCCTACATCAACCAAGGCGTCATCTCACTCAAGCGCCGCTGGCAGCTGAAATACGGGCTGGGCATCCGAGTCGTTCCAAGCCAGAAACTGGCATTCCTGCAGTACGAGTTCTACGACTCCAACCGACAATTCATCGATATGCAGGAAGAAAACGAAGTAAGCAAGTAACAACAAGAGGGTGCGTCATCATTTTGATGCACCCTCTTTTCTTGTTCCTTTTCAATTTTCCGCTCGGCTTCGCCGCTTAGAATGTACAAGAATTTTCACCTTTCACTTTGACCTTCGGTCTAGTCTGCTCACGCAACCTTCACCTTTCAGCTTTCACCTTTCCCCTTTCAACTTTTGTAAAAAAAAATGGTAGAAATAGAAACGGCAGCTAATCCAAGAGACAGCAATAGAAAGGCATCTACCAGAGTATGGTTCAACATCGGAAGAAGACCACTGCACGCAAAACATGCAATTGTGGACACAATCGCAATTATCCTCCAAATCTTTACAGACAGGAGTGAATCCTTATGAAGCCCATATAGTGTGATGACAGCCAAAAGAGTTATGATAGAGAATCGGATAGCCAGTTTGCGGCCATCTCTATCCAAATCCCCATCGCTACTCAGAGACAGCATC
The DNA here is from genome assembly GCF_946407605.1 of uncultured Prevotella sp. Lineage (GTDB taxonomy): Bacteria > Bacteroidota > Bacteroidia > Bacteroidales > Bacteroidaceae > Prevotella. The sequence continues at coordinate 576 of NZ_CAMJOS010000030.1, read as the reverse complement.
ATTAAAGTGAATCCCACTTCAACAACCAAGGCAGCAAGCACAACCCACCATCTGTTAAGATACCATTTGCTCATAATTGTTTAGTTTTTAGTTCGTAAAATAATGTATCATATCTCGTTTCAGGTTGACTGCAAAAATAATATTTAATTCTTTAACAACAAAAAGATTTCGTATTTTTCTATCAAAAAAGGCACAGGATTGCTCCCGTGCCCGATTGTCAGATGATTTCACCAATCTTATTGCCTAATACAATAATCTCTCACTTTCTCAATTATGACAGGAAGGTTTTCAACAGGAAAGCTCGACGAAGTCAGGTCTTTTACAGGTACAAGTATAATATTATATTACTTATTATATATTATATATAATATATAATAAGTAAAAATTCTGCTAAATAAAATCGAGAAATGCTCTTGTCATAATTGAGAAAGTGAGAAAGTTGGACAAAGGTAAAGGGTGAAGGGAGGATAGACTCAAATACTCCCCCACTTCGCGCCACAAGAAACGGAAGGCACCGACTCAAATGAAATGAACCCCGAAAGTTAGACAAAAAACTTTCGGGGTTCATTATGTTAG
>NZ_CAMJOS010000029.1 GCF_946407605.1 uncultured Prevotella sp. | reverse complement strand
CCACAACCTTCTGATCCGTAGTCAGATGCTCTATTCAGTTGAGCTACGGAACCATCGTTCCTTGTTTGCGGGTGCAAAGGTACGCACTTTTTTCGAATCCACCAAACTTTTCAGCAAGTTTTTTCGAAAAAAGTGCGTTTTTGCTGGTTTTCTATTGTTTTTCGAACTTAGAACCAGTCTGTTTGATGAGTTCGCGTGCGAATTTATCGGAATAGCCAGGACGTTTGACGGTGGCTCCGAGTCCGTATTTTGAGCGGAGGAAACGTCCGTTTTCGTCGGGCTTGACTGCCATATCGTTGTACTTCACGATGAGATAGGTGGCGAGCTGACGCCAGCGGGCCAGCATCTGGTCGGCCTTCTCAGCAGTATAGTCGGTAAGGAACTTCACTCGCGCAGCCTCGTCGAGCAGAAGGGCACGGTCCTCCACCTCTTTCTGTGCACGGAAGTAGGAGTTGTCGAGAGAGTCGCGTACCTGCTTCAGGCTGGGGAACAGCATGGAGTAACGGGGATAGACCATATTGCTGACCCAGTTCTGCACCCAGAAGGCGTTGTCCATAGAGAAGGTGACATCGTCGGCACCAGGGGTGTTGTAAGGACGGGGCGACTCGGTGGCGCAGCAATAGACGGGGGTGAAGGGCACCATGTTGCCATCGTCGTTAGCAAACCAGAAGCAGCCTCCCACCTGGCGCGGCAGCCACGAGCGCATCTGCGACACATAGACGAAGCCTGCCTGCTGGGTAGAGACGGGACGCTCGTTGAAGTATTCCTTGCCATCGACCTTAAAATAAAGAGGTGTGGGACGATAGGGCATCTCCCAGATGCCGCCACCATTGTCCTGGTCGAGCGAGAAGGGGGTATCCTCGAAGTGGTCGCGCATGGCTGTCTCTACATCCTGTACGGTGAGCTTCTTGTTGGGCTTGACCCACAAGGGCATCACCTCGGCATTGGCATCGCGGCCCTCAGCCCAGGGGATGTAGCGGTCCATACCGTCGGCATAGCGATTGAAGAACTGCCACACACGGGCATCACAGATGCGACGGCCAGAGAAGTCGGGAGCGGCATAGGCGGCATTGTACGAGAAGTCCTCGTCCTTGCCAGAGAACCATCCCATGAGGCGGGCGTAGGACACCACATTCTTAGAGAAGAGCACGTCGCCAGACTTGTCCTTCATATTAAAGGTGGTGATGCGGCTCTGGTTGGCATGACCGCAGATCATATCGTCGGGGATGCGCAGGGCCACCCATACGGTACGGCCCAGCTGCTTCTTGACGGAAGACTTCAGGCCAGCCTTAACGGAGTCGGGCACCCAGGCACCCATCATCTCCATGATCCACGCCTCGTTGGGGTCGCAGATAGTAAAGGTCTCGCCCTCGGAGTTATAGCCGTACTGCTCGACCAGCGACGTCATTACGGCAATAGCCTCGCGAGCTGTCTTGGAACGCTGCAGGGCGATATAGATGAGTGAGCCGTAGTCGATGATGCCAGTGGTGTCGACCATCTCCTCGCGTCCGCCAAAGGTAGTCTCGCCAATGGTGACCTGCCACTCGTTGATGTTGCCAATGACGTTATAGGTCTCTTCGGCCTCGAGGATCTCGCCACCATATTTATTAGTGTCCCAGTCGTAGACCTGACGCATGGTGCCCTTGGGATGCTTGGCAGCAGGATAATGTACCAAACCCTGGAACATGCCGTAGCTGTCGGCACTATAGGAACAGATGACGGAGCCGTCGGCCGACGCCTTCTTTCCCACGATATAGTTGGTGCAGGCAGAGGCCGGAGACAGGTGAAGGGTGAGAGGCGACAGGACTGCCACTAATACAGATATAATGATTTTCTTCATTGTATTAAACCACGAATTATGATAGTGTAACTATTTGATTTTCAACTTATCGCTGCCAGCTGCCTTAAAGCTCATGTCGAGACCTTTGACAGAATGCGTGAGGGCACCGAAAGAGATGAAGTCGACACCTGCCTTGGCATAAGGTATCATGGTGTCGAAGGTGATGCCACCACTCGACTCGGTCTCGGCACGACCATTGACAATCTTTACGGCACGGGCCGTTTCCTCGGGGGTGAAGTTGTCGAACATGATACGGTCGCAACCCTCGGCCAGCGCCTCGTCGAGCTCTTTGAAGTCGCGAACCTCGCACTCAATCTTCAAGTCCTTGCCTTTCTCCTTGCAATATGCCTTGGCACGAGAGATGGCGTTGTGCACGCCGCCGCAAAAGTCGATATGATTGTCCTTGAGCAGGATCATGTCGAAGAGTCCGATGCGATGGTTCATGCCACCGCCAATCTTCACGGCTTCTTTCTCGAGCATGCGCATGCCAGGAGTGGTCTTGCGGGTATCGAGCACACGGGTCTTGGTGCCCGCGTCGATAAGGGCCTGCTGGTACTTATGCGTCATCGTGGCAATACCACTCATGCGCTGCAGGATATTGAGCATGAGACGCTCGGTCTGCAAGAGGCTCTGCTCCCTACCCTTCACACTCATGACGATATCGCCAGGCATGACGTGGGCGCCATCCTCCACATATACCTCTACCTGCATCTCGGGGTCGAAACGATGGAACACTTCCTTGGCTATCTCGACACCAGCGAAGATACCCTCTTCCTTGATGAGCAGCTTTGACTCGCCTACGGCATCGGCAGGGATGCAGCATAACGTGGTATGATCGCCATCGCCGATATCCTCGGCAAAGGCAAGGTCGATGAGCTTATCGTTTAATTCCTCAACTGTCAGCATAATTCTCAATTCTGAATTCTCAATTCTCAATTACTCAAAGTAGATGCCAATACCAATGCGGAAGCCGAAGCCACTATACTGCGTGTGGTCCTTCAGACTGAGGTTGTAGTAGAGCTCGGGCTCGATGGTGACGGTACGGTTCAGGAAGTAGGCATAGCCCAGCTGAACGGTAGGCATGAAATCGTCAAATTGGGGGTTGTGCAGGTAGTTGGCACCAGCACCCAGGAACAGGCCGTTCTGCTCGATGTAATAACGAATACCAGCACCAGCCATCAGGACATTATCGCCCTGCTTATGCCAGTCGTAATCCACGTTGGCAGTAATCATCCAGTCGTCTTCGAACAGATAACCGCACTTGGCTGCCACATCGGCATGCCAACTCTGGCTTTTGTTCCAGTTGAGGTCGAAGCCTGAGAGACTGGCAGAGGTGTAGAACTTGTCCTTAGCAAAGGGCAGACGGTCTTGTGACTGAGCCTGACTGGCGACTGAGAACATCAGCGCGCAGAGCGTTGTTAACAGAATCTTTTTCATAATCATATTATTTTTGAGATTTATTGAATTTTAAATACCATACAAGGAACCATGCCAATGCCACGACGAGGGCGGCACCGGCAATAACCCAAGTCCACAGGACAGGCAGCGTGAACACCTTCTGGGAAAAGAAGAACGTGGTGCAGACTACCGTCATGAATAGAGCAGGTATGAGGGTGATGAAGTAATTGCGCTTCTGACGAACCAGATAGACGGTGATGGCCCAGAGGGTGAAGACAGACAATGCCTGGTTGCTCCAGCCAAACCAGCTCCACAGCATGTTAAAGCCCTCCTTATCGGCCATCTGCCATATCAGCAGACCCATGGTGAACACGAACAGGGGAACGCAGACATAGAGACGATTGCGCATGCTGCGCTGCTCCAGCTTCAGGAAGTCGGCAATGATCAGTCGGCAAGAGCGCAATGCCGTATCGCCGCTGGTGATGGGGGCGGCAACAACACCCAGCAAAGCCAGGATACCACCAGCCACACCTAACCAGTCGTTGCAAATAAGATTCACGATGGTAGGCGCATCCTTCGTGGCGTCAGAGCCTAATCCCATCAGCTGATAGCCTGGCTGAGGTTCGTCGTAGAAGAAATACATGGCTACCGTGGCCCATATCAAAGCCACGATTCCTTCGGTAATCATAGCACCATAGAACATGGGGCGACCCATCTTCTCGTGCTTCACGCAACGGGCCATCAGAGGCGTCTGAGTGGCGTGGAAACCACTAATGGCACCACAGGCGATGGTGATAAACAGACAAGGGAAGATGTTCTGTGTGGTGAGCAGGTCGCCAGACACGCCCTCCCACAACTCAGGAATATCGGGATGTTTCACAAACAGCATCACCATGAGGGCACCAGCCATGAACAACAGCGAAAAGGCAAAGAGCGGATAAATGCGGCCAATGATCTTGTCGATAGGCATCATCGTGGCTATGAGGTAATAGATGAACACGATGGCAATCCAGAAGATATAGGGGCCGAAGGTCTCGGTGAAATAGGCAGGTTCCCACATGTCGCCCAGAATCTTTGCAGGGCTGAACACAAACACGGCACCCACCATAATCAGCAGGAATACTGAGAAGACAAGCATCACCTGCTTCGTGACATTGCCAAGATACTTTCCGATGATATCGGGCAGGTTGGCACCACCATTGCGGATAGAAAGCATGCCGCTCAGATAGTCATGGGTGGCTCCGGCAAAGATACAGCCCAGCACAATCCACAGATAAGCGGCAGGGCCGAACTTGGCACCCATAATGGCACCAAAGATTGGACCCGTTCCTGCGATGTTCAGGAACTGAATCATGAAGATCTTCCACGATGGCAGCACGATGAAGTCCACTCCATCGGCTTTGGCAACGGCCGGAGTGGGTCTGTTGTCAGGACCAAAAACTCTCTCAACAAAACGGCCATAAAGCATATAGCCCAACACAAGAGCCACGAGGCTCAACACAAACGTAATCATTTACTATTGATGCTTAAAAATGAATTCACGATGCAAAGATACAAATAAATTGAGAATTAAGAATTAAGAATTGAGATTTTTTTTGTACCTTTGCACGCAAATCATTCATCGATGAAGAAATATCTCTGTTTTCTACTGTTATTTCTGACGTATATAACTGCAGCAGGACAGTCGCCTAAGCACGAGGTCAGAGCCGTGTGGCTGACCACGATTGGCGGCATTGACTGGCCGCACTCCTACAATGCGGAGGCTCAGGAAAACGAACTCACCAACATTCTGGACCAACTGAAGCGTGCTGGCATCAACACCATACTAATTCAAACACGTGTGAGAGGAACGACCATCTATCCCTCTGATATAGAGCCCTGGGACGGATGCATCACGGGTACGCCAGGCAAGAAAGCGTCGTACGACCCTTTGCAACTGTGCATCGACGAGTGTCATAAACGCGGCATGGAGTGTCACGCATGGGTGGTAACCATCCCTGTGGGAAAATGGAACAAGTTGGGATGTAAGCAGTTGCGACAGAAATACCCCAAACTCATCAAGCGTATTGGCGAGGATGGCTATATGGACCCTGAGCAGAGTCAGACGGGTGACTACATCGCCTCGATATGCAAGGAGATTGTGACGAGATATGATGTGGACGGCATACACCTGGACTATATCCGCTATCCTGAGACCTGGAAAATCAAGGTGACACGCAGCAAGGGTCGCGAGTATATCACGGACATTGTACGAAAGATCTATCGCGTTGTCAAGAGCCAAAAGCCGTGGGTCAAGCTGTCGTGTTCGCCAATAGGCAAGTATGACGACTTGCGCCGCTATAAGGCTGGTGGCTGGAACGCCCGCACCGCCGTTTGTCAGGATGCTCAGGCGTGGTTGAAAGAGGGACTCATGGACGCCCTGTTCCCCATGATGTATTTCCAGGGCAACAACTTCTACCCCTTTGCCATAGACTGGAAGGAGCAGAGCAACGGACGCATCGTGGTGCCTGGCTTAGGCATCTACTTCCTCGACCCACGCGAGGGTAAATGGACACTCGACATGGTGGTGCGACAGATGAACGTCAGTCGTGAACTGGGACTGGGACATTGCTATTTCCGTTCGAAGTTCTTCACAGACAATATCAAGGGCATCTACGACTTCGGCTGTCGCTTCGATGCCACACCAGCACTGGTGCCGCCTATGACGTGGGCAGGACAGCATGCCCCATCGGAGCCCCCTACCCTGACACTCGACGGCAACACGCTGTCGTGGCAGGCTGCTACCGACTCGAGCGATGCACCCAACCTCTTTTATAATATCTATGCCAGCGAGGATTTCCCTGTGGACATCAACAAGGCTGAGAATCTGATGGCCACACGACTGACAAAGACCAGTCTGATGGTGCCTGTCAACGGGAAGAACTATGCCGTGACGGCGATGAACCGCTACGGACAGGAGAGCACACCCGCACAGCTGCTGCTGAATGCTGGTAGACAGTATGCGGCACCTACCATCAGCAAGACGGACGGACGCCCCATAGCCCTGCCACAAAAGGGAAAGACGCTCGATGCGGAGTATATCGTTGTAGAGACGCTGGGCGGACAGCAGGTGGCCCTGCGTCCTTATGGCGCCGTGCTCGACGTAAAGGGACTGCCTGACGGGCTCTATCAGCTGCGGTCGCTTGGCAAGAAAGGCCGAAACCACCGCATAGGTTTCTTCAGTATCAAACGATGAAAATATTTTTCTAATTTAACCCAATAAACAATGAACAAAAAGAATCTTAAGAAGGTGCTCGTACTCGGTTCGGGCGCACTGAAAATCGGACAGGCTGGCGAGTTCGACTACTCTGGCTCGCAAGCCCTAAAGGCCCTGCGCGAAGAGGGCATCAAGAGCGTGTTGGTGAACCCTAACATCGCCACCATCCAGACTTCGGAAGGTATTGCCGACCAAGTGTATTTCCAACCGGTTAATGCGCATTTCGTCACAGAGATTATCAAGAAGGAGCGTCCTGACGGCATACTACTGGCCTTTGGCGGACAGACAGCCCTGAACTGCGGTACTGAACTCTATCTGAACGGTACGCTGAAGGAGTATGGAGTAGAAGTGTTGGGTACCAGCGTCGAGGCTATCATGGATACTGAGGATCGTGACCGCTTCGTAAAGAAGCTCGACGAGATTAGTCTGAAGACACCTGTGAGCCACGCCGTAGAGAACATGGACGACGCCCTGAAGGCTGCCCACGAGATTGGTTTCCCAATCATGATTCGTTCGGCCTATGCACTGGGCGGACTGGGTTCTGGTATCTGTCCTGACGAGAAGGCCTTTATTGAGCTGGCTGAGTCGGCCTTCACCTTTGCACCTCAGATTCTGGTGGAAGAGAGCCTCAAGGGCTGGAAGGAGATTGAGTTCGAGTGCATCCGCGATGCCAACGACCGCTGCTTCACCGTAGCCTCGATGGAGAACTTCGACCCCCTGGGTATCCATACGGGTGAGTCGATTGTGGTGGCTCCTACCTGTTCGCTCACCGAAGAGCAGGTGAAGATGCTTCAGGAAATCACAATCAAGTGTGTGCGTCATCTGAACATCGTGGGCGAGTGCAACATCCAGTTTGCCTTCAACGCCCAGACCAACGACTACCGTATCATTGAGATAAATGCTCGATTGAGCCGTTCATCTGCATTGGCCTCAAAAGCAACGGGTTATCCTCTTGCATTCGTGGCTGCTAAGATTGCTTTGGGTTACACGCTCGACCAGATAGGCGAGATGGGAACAACCTCATCGGCTTATGTCGCTCCGAGCCTCGACTATATGATTTGTAAGATTCCTCGTTGGGATCTCACCAAGTTTGCTGGCGTCAGCCGTCAGATTGGCTCATCGATGAAGTCGGTGGGTGAAATCATGTCTATTGGACGTTCGTTCGAGGAGATGATGCAGAAGGGTCTGCGTATGATTGGTCAGGGTATGCACGGCTTCGTGGGCAACGACCATACGAAGTTCGAGAACCTCGACGATGAGCTGGCCAATCCCACCGACCTGCGTATCTTTGCTATAGCACAGGCGCTGGAAGAGGGTTACACCATCGAACGTATTGAGGAACTGACAAAGATTGACGTCTGGTTCCTGGAGCGTCTGAAGCACATCGTGGACCTGAAGCACGAGTTGATGAAATATAACAAGCTGGAGGAACTCTCTGACGAGCTGCTGCTCGAAGTGAAGCGCTGCGGCTTCTCTGACTTCCAGATTGCACGCTTCGTGCTCAAGACCAAGTCGACCAACATGGAGAAGGAGAACCTAGAGGTGCGCCGCTATCGTAAGTCAAAGGGTATCGTACCTTCTGTGAAGCGCATACCCACGGTAGCCTCTGAGCATCCTGAGCTTACCAATTACCTGTACTTCACCTATACCCATGTGCCTGCCTTTGGAAATGCTGAGGGTGAGAAATATGCTGTGGCTCACGATATCAACTACTTCAACAACGAGAAATCTGTTGTCGTGCTGGGTTCTGGTGCCTATCGTATTGGTTCTTCGGTGGAGTTCGACTGGTGTTCGGTGAACGCCATCAATACAGCCCGCAAGTTGGGTTATAAGTCCATCATGATTAATTATAACCCTGAGACCGTATCGACTGACTACGACATGTGCGACCGTCTGTATTTCGACGAGCTGTCGCTGGAGCGTGTGCTCGACGTGATGGATTTGGAGCAGCCGCGTGGCGTCATCGTCAGCGTGGGTGGTCAGATTCCTAACAACCTCGCCATGAAGCTCTATCGTCAGGGTGTGCCTGTGCTGGGTACGTCTCCTGTGAATATCGACCGCGCTGAGAACCGTGACAAGTTCTCGGCTATGCTCGACAAGTTGGGAATTGACCAGCCTGCATGGCGCGCGCTGACCTCGTTCAATGATGTGAAGGAGTTTGTTGACAAGGTGGGATATCCTGTACTTGTTCGTCCTTCGTATGTGCTCTCGGGAGCTGCCATGAACGTGTGCTACGACGATGAAGAGCTGCATCGCTTCCTGAATATGGCTACTGAGGTGTCAAAGGAGTTCCCTGTGGTTATCTCGAAGTTCATGACAGAGACCAAGGAGATTGAGTTTGATGCTGTGGCCGACAAGGGCGAAGTGGTAGAATATGCCATCTCTGAGCATGTGGAATATGCTGGTGTGCACTCTGGCGACGCCACAATGGTGTTCCCTGCACAGCACATCTATTTCTCTACCATCCGTCAGATAAAGAAGATTGCCTATAAGATTGCGGCTGAGCTGAACATCAGCGGTCCGTTCAACATCCAGTTCCTGGCAAAGAACCGTGAGGTGAAAGTCATAGAGTGTAACCTGCGTGCCAGTCGTTCGTTCCCCTTCGTATCGAAGATTCTGAAGCGCAACTTCATCGAGACTGCAACAAAGATTATGCTCGACGCACCTTATCAGCGTCCTGACAAGAGCGAGTTTGACATCGACCGCATTGGCGTCAAGGCCTCACAGTTCTCGTTTGCTCGTTTGCAGAATGCTGACCCCGTGCTGGGTGTCGACATGAGTTCTACTGGTGAAGTGGGCTGTCTGGGTGACGACCTCAACGAGGCCCTGCTCAACTCGCTTATCGCCACAGGCTATAGCATTCCCAAGGATGCCGTGCTCATCTCATCAGGTGGTGCTAAGGGTAAGGTTTCGCTCCTCGAACCTGCGCAGCAGTTGGCCAAGAAGGGCTACACCATCTACGCTACTGCTGGTACTGCTAAGTTCTTCAACGACAATGGTGTGAAGGCAATAACTGTAGCTTGGCCTGACGAGGCTGGTGACAACAACGTGATGGATCTCATCTCGCAGCATAAAGTGGGTCTGGTCATCAACGTGCCGAAGAACCACACTTCGCGTGAGTTGACCAATGGTTATAGGATTCGTCGTGGTGCCATCGATCACAACATTCCGCTGATGACTAATGTCCGTCTGGCAAAAGCCTTCATCGAGGCCTTTACCGCCATGAGTCTCGACGACGTCAAGATTAAGAGCTGGCAGGAGTACAACAAGTAATCCTGAAAGACATAAAAGAAAGACGGCCCAGAAGCGAATTGCTTACTGGGCCGTTATTTTATTCATCCATCAACTTGCGATAGCGGGCTCGCTTGGGTTCCTCCAGTCCCAGTCGCTGGGCCTTGTTAGTTTCATACTCACTATAGTTGCCCTCGAAATAGAAGACGTTGCCTTCACTTCCGTCGCCAACAAATGGTCCTTCAAACGCCAGGATATGCGTACAGATACGATCCAGGAACCAGCGGTCGTGACTGATGATGACTGCACAACCAGCAAAGGCCTCCAGACCTTCTTCGAGAGCACGAAGGGTATTCACATCGATATCGTTGGTGGGCTCGTCGAGCAACAGCACGTTGCCTTCCTGCTTTAAAGCAATAGCCAGATGCAGGCGGTTGCGCTCACCACCAGAGAGCACGCCACATTTCTTTTCCTGATCAGCACCGCTGAAGTTAAATCTTGAGAGGTATGCTCGCACGTTAACATCCTTGCCACCCATCCGGATGGTCTCGTTGCCTTGCGACACCACCTCGTATACAGACTTATTGGGGTCTATATCCTTGTGCTGCTGATCAACGTAGGACAGCTTGACGGTCTCGCCAACAGAAAACGATCCAGCATCGGCTTGCTCCAAGCCCATAATCAGACGGAACAGCGTGGTCTTACCAGCACCATTGGGGCCAATAACTCCTACAATGCCGTTGGGCGGCAATACGAAATTGAGGTCTTTGAACAATACCTTCTCAGGATATGACTTTGCCACATGCTCTGCCTCAATCACCTTATTACCTAAGCGCGGACCATTGGGGATGAATATCTCGAGTTTCTCTTCTTTTTGCTTCTGTTCCTCGTTCAGCATCATCTCGTAAGAGTTCAGACGGGCTTTACCTTTAGCATGACGGGCTTTCGGTGCCATGCGTACCCACTCCAGCTCGCGTTCCAAGGTCTTGCGACGCTTTGACGCAGTCTTCTCTTCCTGAGCCAGTCGCTGACTCTTCTGTTCCAGCCAACTTGAGTAGTTACCCTTCCAAGGGATACCCTCACCACGATCCAGTTCGAGAATCCACTCTGCCACATCATCGAGGAAGTAACGGTCGTGGGTCACAGCAATCACCGTTCCTTCGTACTGTTGCAAGTGCTGTTCCAACCAGTCTATCGACTCGGCATCGAGGTGGTTGGTAGGCTCGTCAAGCAGCAGCACATCAGGCTTCTGGAGTAACAGACGACACAAGGCAACACGACGACGCTCACCACCAGAGAGATTCTTAACACTCCAGTCACCTGGAGGACAATTCAGGGCTGCCATCGCACGGTCTAATTTCGAATCCATGTTCCAGGCATCTGTCGAGTCGATGATATCTTGCAACTCAGCCTGACGCTGCATCAGCTTATCCATCTTATCAGGGTCCTCGTAGTATTCCGGCAGACCGAACTTCACATTAATCTCATCATATTCAGCCAGCGCATCATACACATGCTGTACGCCCTCCATCACGTTTTCCTTCACCGTCTTCTCCTCATTCAAAGGTGGCTCCTGAGGCAAATAGCCCACGCTGTAGCCTGGGCTCCACACCACATTACCCTGATACTGCTGGTCGAGTCCCGCAATAATCTTCATAAGTGTTGACTTACCTGCGCCATTCAAGCCGATGATGCCAATCTTGGCACCATAGAAGAAACTGAGGTAGATGTTTTTGAGCACTTGTTTCTGGTTCTGTTGGATGGTCTTGCTCACTCCAACCATCGAGAAAATCACTTTCTTATCGTCGACTATTGCCATGACTTTTGAATTATATGAGTGTTCAACTATTTTCTAACTGATGACTATTGCTTATAATCTGCTGCCCTCTTGGGATTCTTTGGAAACCAACCTCTTTCTACACGCTTCTTCTGCTCGAAGAGTTCGCCGATAGCCCAAAGTGACGAGGCGCCGAACACGCCAACGATAGCAGAGATGACCGTGTTCTCAATGAACAGGGCCCCAATGACGGATGCCAGTCCAATGACTAAATAGATAAACCAGGGACGCGTACCCCAATAATACTCAGTCTTGATAACAATGGGATGCCATATACCTATAGTCAAAAAGGTACAAATAGCGATGATTATGCCTGTAAAATACATGTTGGTTATTGCTTTTATATGATACTCCTCACTTAATTTCTGTGCAAAGATAACCATTTTTCTGCAATAATCATCATTTTATTCTCTAAATTCTGCATGGCCACCTCTTTACGCATGGCTTCTTCAAGGGGCATATTATGAGGACTGATAGATTCTACACAAGTGAACCCTGCTTTCAATAGCTCTTCAAGATGAGTGTAACGTCCTGCTACCAGACAGACAGGAACATTACCAGAATGCTGAAGGATTCCCATAGGTAACTTACCCATTAATGTCTGGCGGTCGGCAGAACCTTCGCCTGTAATGACAAGATTGGCATCCTTGACAATCTCGGAATAATTAATAGTCTCGAGTAACAATTCAATGCCTGACTTACATTCTGCATTCATGTATTGGAGAAAAGCATAACCAAGTCCACCAGCGGCACCTGCACCCTCAGCCTCAGAACGGTCAAAACCAAAATGACGGGTCGACATCTCTGCAAACTTTCTTGCGCGCTCGTCCAGAACCAATATGTCTTGTGGAGAAGCTCCTTTCTGCGGAGCAAACACATGAGCCGCTCCATTGTTGCCACAGAGTGGATTCTTTACGTCGGAAGCAATGATAAAACGAACATTTTCAAGAGCCTTTATATTATCCCATTTGCCGCCCTTGGCAAAAGTGTCTGTCAAAGCCCGCAGCATCCCAACACCAGCATCACTCGTAGCGCTGCCACCAAGGCCAACGATAATATGTTTGGCACCTCTCCTGACTGCATCAGCAACCAACTGACCAGTACCATAACTTGTTGCCAACATCGGATTTCGCTCTTCGTTTGCCAGCAGAGTCAGACCGCTGGCCTGCGCCATCTCAATCACTGCCTTATCACCATTCAGCAAATATTTTGCTTGGACAGTGCGCATCAGCGGGTCTCTTACCGACACTTCCACAAGAATACCGCCAATAGCAGTAAGGAAAGCCTCCAAAAAGCCTTCGCCACCATCGCTAACAGCTATCTGCACTACTTCTGCATCAGGCATAATTTGACAGATACCTTCGGATGCAGCATGGTTTGCCTCTTTTGAAGTCATACAATTCTTAAATGAATCTATCGCTACAATAATCTTCATACGCTTAATGTTAATTGCGGGTGCACCAGATCACTCTGACACACCCGCGTAGAAAGGTATTTTGGTTATAATATCATAATCATATCTTAGAACATGCCGGGACCACCGAAGCCACCGCCTGCAGGACGTCCACCGCCGAAGCCGCCACCGCCACCACGGTTGCCACCACCACGGTTACCACCGCCCATGCCGCCGCCCATAGGCATGCCGCCACCGAAGCCACCCATACCCATGCCCATACGAGCCTGACGAGTGCCGAAGAGGTTGAGGCGATAACTAGCGCGGAACATCACGTAGCTGTTGATTGAGTTGTACTCGTTATCAGTACGGGCCATAGCCGAGATGGTACGTGAGAAGTTGGACTGCTTGCCGAGGATATCGTAGAACTGCAGCGAGAGTGTGAGGGGCTTGCCACGCAGCAGACTATGAGAGATCTGTGCATTCCAGATGAGCTCGTTGGTATTCATCGACTCATCAGTATAACCACGACGACTGTTCATACTGAGGTCTGTAGTGAACTGTGAGCCCCAAGGCATCTGCAGAGTGGTATTGAAACCATAAGAGAAGGTATAGGTGTCGAGGTTTGACTGAGGCTGCAATTCATTACGTGTGATGTTGTAGTTGAGTGAACCGTTAAGCTCGACCTCCAACCAGTCGTTACGATAGCTGGTACCCAGACGACCACCGAGGTTATGAGAATTAGTAGTATTTCTCAGTGTCTCCTGATTCTGAAAAACATAACCTACACGGTGGTTGTAGTTCTCCTGCAGAGTAATGTTATAGTTGAAGTAACCTAATGAGTCGATAGCCGAGTTGAAAGTAACATTACCACCAGCATTCCAATTACCATTGATATTCTCAGGCTTTGACTCCTGTCCACCAGTCTCGGCATTATAGCGTACTGCGTTAGCAATGCTGTTAGCCGTTGTAGAGAAGTTCAGATTGGCGAAAATGAAACGCTGATGATCCTGGAAATAGTCGTTATAGCGCAGGTTGAAGCTCTGGGTGAACGAAGGCTTCAGGTTGGGGTTACCAGTGGTCTTGTTCAAGGGGTTGGTATCGTCATTGAGGACGAGCAACTGACTCAGAGAAGGCTGACTAGAGCTACCACGATACTCGAAGCGGAGGTTACCCTGCTGAGAGAAACGCCAGCGGAAATTAGCTGTAGGACTCCAGTTAACAACATTGATGACTGTGTCGACCAACTGTCCCAGATAGTCCTGATTATAATGTGACTTCTGTGGGATGATCTGAACACCAACGTTGAAGTCGTAGGTATTGCGGATAAAGCGTAACATTACCTCTGCGGTGTGGATGTAGTTGGTATATTCTGAATACTGGCTCTGATTCTTTGTATAATAAGTATCATTTACAGAAGGAGAATAACCATTATTAACCAGATTGAAATAATCATTCCAGTTGCCGTATGAAGGTGTGACGCCTGTGAAGTCATAACCACGAGTGGGGTCAGAAAGCAGAGGATCAGAATAGTCATACGTCTGACGGTCGTTCTGGTTATAGCGATACTGGAAGGTATAGCTGAACTGCAGGAACGTGGCGTAGGCAATAGGCTCACTATAAGTAGCACGTGCGCTATAGTCGTAAGACTTGGTAGGAGTGAGTGTGTAACGGTTGGTCTGATAATTGTCAAGACCTGAAACGCCGTTAAAAGTAGTAGTACTCTTAAACAGACGAGTGAAGTTGTTTGATAACTGCTTGTTCTCGTTGTCGCTGTAGTTACCTGTCAACTGAACGGTGATGTTACGACCCTGACCATTGAGCACGCGGTTAATCTGCAAAGTACCGCCCAAACGCTTGTTCTCACCATAAGAAAGTGATTTGTTGGCAGAACCGTTGACAGCAATATTACGTAACTTGCTTATAATGTCATCATTGCTATTATTATTATTTAAAAGTTCTGCAATAACAGCAGAAGAAATTTGTTCATCGACAATATCATAGGGATCAGCATTGAAAGTTGCTGATGAGTTGTTGCCAGTACCATCGTTGTCGCCGAAACTCCAGTTTGGACGGAACGAAATGTTCCACAATGTGTCGGGAGTCCACTCTACACGACCTGTTACGCTCCAGTTGTTAGAACGAGAGTAGCTTTGGTTGATAGAGTTCTGGAATGATGAGGTACTACCAATAAAGTTCTCGCTAGAACGACGTGACCAAGAGTCACCATCACGATGGTTGAAATTCACGCTGGCCTGAGCAATAATTAGGTCGGTCTTCTCGTAGTTCAGGTTAATCATACCTGTCTTGGCTGCATTGAGGCCTCCGCCCATGCCCATACCGCCACCATAGCGTCGACCACCACCGCCGCCCATGCCCTGGTCGTTGGTGTTGTTAGCGTTAAGCATAGCCATCACACGATAGTCATCACGCATATACATACCGAACAGACGACCAGAGTAGCGGTCTTTAGTACCTTTACCCAAGTCGACGTTTATCATAGTACCGCGATTCATACCAGCACGAATGCCGAAGTCGAGCACGGTCTGCTCGTTACCATCGTCGATACCTGTGATACGGGCCAGGTCGCTCTTTTCGTCGTATGCGCGTACCTTTTCTATAATAGAAGTAGGCAGGTTCTTCAGCGCTGTCTTTGAGTCGCCAAATTCCTTACCGTCAACCTTAATCTTTGTAACAGTCTTACCATTGACCTTGATATTACCATCGTCATCGAGATCGACACCAGGCATACGCTTCACAAGTTCCTCAACTACTGAACCTTCTGGGGTGTGATAAGCGTCGGCATTGAAAATCAGCGTGTCGCCCTTGGACTGAACCTTTGCCAGATGAGAAGTAACGGTAGCGCCCTTCAGCATCACAGCATCGACGTTAAGGCTCATCTTACCAAGATTAACGGGCTTACCAGCCATCGTCACGTTCTTGTAGAGCGTCTTATAGCCCACGTATGTCACGCGTACTATATACTTACCATCAGACGGAGCAGTCATGGTGAACTGTCCGTTCATGTTAGTCACGGCATTAGCGACGCGGGTGCTATCGCTCTTCAACAAAGAAACAGTTGCTTGGATGACGGACTCTTGTGTGTCTTCTTCCAACACTGTACCTGTGATGGTACGCTGAGCCTGCATGGTGAGAGCCGATAAAACGACGGCCATCGTGAATAGAAATCTTTTCATTATCCTTTGGTTTTGTTTTTTTACTGAACTTTTGACGCATGAAGATAATTAAAGTTTAACAGACAATTAAAAAAAATCACTTCAACTGAACTTATCTACTAAAAAAGTATTACCTTTGCATCAGAAAATAACAAAAATATGCCTGAACAAAAAACTTCAAACCGTCGACAGTCACGTAAACAACAGCCCGTCGACAATACTTATGCCCACCTACAACCGCAGGCCCTCGAAGTAGAGAGAGCTGTGCTGGGTGCATTGTTGATTGACAAAGATGCTTATGCGGTGGTATGCGAGACACTTCGTCCTGAAAGTTTCTATGAGCCTCGCAACCAAATGGTATATTCCGCTATTCAACAGCTCTCGATGAACGAGCAACCTGTCGATGTGCTCACGGTGGCCGAGGAGTTAGCCCATGAAGGCAAACTGGAGGAGGTTGGAGGCCCTGCCTATATCGCCGAGATTTCATCTCGTGTGGCTTCATCTGCTCATATTGACTATCATGCCCGCATTATTGCCCAGAAATATCTGGCTCGTCAGCTCATTCAGTTCTCGAGCGACATTGAGACACGTGCCTTCGACGAGACTATTGATGTAGACGACCTGATGCAGCAGGCCGAGGGTGCCCTCTTCGAGTTGTCGCAGAAGAACATGAAGAAGGACTATACCCAGATTGACCCTGTGGTGTCACAGGCGGTGAAGGTGATACAAGAGGCATCGAAGAATACAGACGGCCTGACTGGTATCTCGAGCGGCTATCATGGACTGGACGACAAAACCAGTGGCTGGCAAAACTCTGACCTGGTGATTATAGCCGGACGCCCTGCAATGGGTAAAACGGCCTTTGCACTTTCGATGGCCAAGAATATTGCTGCTGACAGTCAGGTACCTATGGCTTTCTTCTCGTTGGAAATGTCGAACCAGCAGTTGGTTAATCGTCTGCTGTCAAATGTCTGCGAAATTGAAGGCAAGAAGATTCTGAACGGTCAGCTTCAACCTGATGAATGGGACCGTTTGGATAAACGTGTAAACAGTCTTCTTGGCGCACCATTATATGTAGATGACACCCCTGGTCTCTCCGTCTTCGAGCTACGTACCAAGGCCCGTCGATTAGTTCGCGAGCATGGCGTAAAGATTATCATGATTGACTACCTGCAGCTGATGAATGCCAACGGCATGAGGTTCTCGAGCCGTCAGGAAGAGGTGTCAACCATCAGCCGATCGCTGAAAGGTCTGGCCAAAGAGTTAGATATTCCCATTCTGGCTTTGTCACAGTTGAACCGTGGTGTAGAGAACCGCGAGGGCTTGGAAGGCAAACGTCCGCAACTGAGCGACTTGCGTGAGTCAGGTGCCATTGAGCAGGATGCCGATATGGTGCTCTTCGTGCATCGTCCAGAATACTATCGTATCTTCCAGGACGATAAAGGACGCGACCTGCGTGGCATGGCCGAGATAATTATAGCCAAGCATCGTAAAGGTGCCACAGGCGATGTACTGCTCACCTTCCGTGGCGAATTCACACGTTTTGAGAATCCTGACGAAGGCCGTCTGACACCGAATTCTGCAGCAGGTGGTGAGATTCTTGGGTCAAAAATTAATGGCGAAGAAGGCCCTGCACCCCTACCCGATGGATACGACCCCTTCGCCAATGCTCCGAGAGGCGAGATGCCGTTCTAAACGGCACCTCTCACTTTATCCGAAATAGTCAATCTGCATGGCTTTGCGCACCTCACTCATGGTTTGTGCGCCCACTTCACGTGCAGCTTCCGTACCTTTCTTCAGGATATTATAAATTTCGGGAATATCCTTCTCAAGTTCGGTTCTGCGCTGGCGCATAGGCTCCAAATACTGATTGAGCACCTCGTTAAGGAATTTCTTACACTTCATATCGCCCAGACCACCACGGGTGTAGTGCTCCTTCAACTCGTCCAGATTCTGATATTCAGGCCAGAAATTCTGAAAATCAGCATCGGTAGAGAACGCATCGAGATAGGTAAATACGGCATTGCCCTCCACATGACCTGGGTCAGAGACGTTCAGGTGAGTGGGATCTGTATACATAGAGCGCACCTTCTGCCATACCTCGTCAGCAGAATCGCTCAGATAGATACAGTTACCTAAGCTCTTCGACATCTTCTCTTTTCCATCGGTACCAGGCAAACGACGTGCTGTCAAATTCTCTGGCAGCATGATGTTGGGTTCTACTAACACGGGACCATAGGTATTATTGAAACGATTTACCAGTTCGCGTGTTACCTCCAGCATCGGCTCCTGATCTTCGCCAGCAGGAACAGTAGTGGCCTTGAACAGCGTGATATCGGCAGCCTGAGAAACGGGATAGCAGAAGAAACCTAAAGGAATGCTCTCACCCTCGAAGCCACGCATTTTGATTTCCGTTTTTACCGTAGGGTTGCGCTGTACGCGACTCACGGAAATCAGGTTCATCAGATAGGTGGTCAACTCGGCCAGCTCGGGAATCTGACTCTGAATGAAAAGCGTACACTTCTGAGGATCCAGTCCGGCCGACAGATAGTCAAGAGCTACCTGAGTGATGCTATTACGGATCTTCTGAGGATTATCAGCATTATCTGTAAGGGCCTGAACATCGGCCATAAATACAAACATCCTGTCGTAATCACCAGCATTCTGGAGTTCCACACGACGGTGCAAAGAACCCACAAAGTGGCCCAGATGCAACTTTCCAGTAGGACGGTCACCCGTCAAAATTACTTTTCCCATATCTTTTATTTCAATAAGTTTTTGTTTCAGCGTGCAAAGGTAACACTTTTTTTTCTATAAACGATAGTTGGTACAAAATTTTTCGCCTTCTTCGAAACCTTCTTCATAAAGTCGTTCCAACTTCGATACGTCACTACAAGTACGTCCTACCTCCATTTTTCGCTGTGGACGGATAACAAGGATTTCTCCCCAGCGTTCCATTTGTTCCACCATCTCCAACTGGGCGTTATAGGCCTCTACACGATGACTCAAAGCCTCACGCAGTTGTGGATAGTCACTATAAATAAAAGAAGGTATGTTCACATCGCGTTCAGTCGAGCGGAAACCCTTGTTTCGAGTCATCACCACAACGTTGAACGGATGTCCCTGACTTGTGGCACGCAACACGGGTATCGAGTCGATAATGCCACCATCGAGCATCGGGATGCCGTCGACCATCGTAATCTGAGCTACATAAGGCAACGAACTACTGGCCTTGGCTATGGCTGTGATGCGACGCGGATCGTGCTTCTCACTCAAATATTCAGCTTGTCCCGTCAGACAGTTAGTAGTTACCATCTCGAAGGGGGCAGGATTCTTGGCATAAGTATCATAGTCGAAAGGCACTATCTCTGCAGGAAAACGCTCATAAAGGATGTTTGGGTCGAAAATGCTGCCTTGAACCAGCAAGTGTTTAAGCGATAGATAACCGTATTTACGCAACATGTCAATATTTGAGAAACGAGCCCTTCGGGGTTGTCGACTCATATAGGAAAGACCATTACACGCACCTGCCGACACAGCCACGACATATGGGAAATACCGTTCATACTTCATCAGCGCATCAAGCACGCCACTGGTGAATACGCCACGCATGCCACCACCTTCAAGCACCAGTCCAGTATCCCTTCCCAATCGTTCCATCTCTATGTTTTAAGAAAAATTTGCTGCAAAGATACTAACAATTTAATAAAAAATGCGTAACTTTGCATCAAATTTGAATAAAGAAACCATTTTTCTTATCAATATGTTTGGAAAAGAAACTTATATCCGCCGTCGTTCGGAGTTAAAACGACTTGTTGGTAGCGGTTTACTGCTGTTTATCGGCAACAACGAATCGCCCGCCAACTATCCGGCCAACAGCTATGCTCCTTTCCGCCAGGACTCTTCGTTCCTGTATTATTTCGGACTGCATCACGACGGTCTTGTCGGACTGATTGATGTGGACAACGATGAAGAGTGGCTCTTTGGTGACGATATCGACATCGAGGATATCGTGTGGATGGGTTACGTGCCCTCCATTGCCGACCTCGCTGCAGAGGTAGGCATTACCAAAACAGCACCAATGTCAGAGCTCAGTTCTGTATGTAGTCGTGCGCTGGCCGCAAACAGGAAGGTTCATTTTCTGCCGCCCTACCGCCACGACACTAAGATTCAGCTGATGGACTTGCTGGGCATTCACCCCTCAAAGCAGAAAGAGGCTGCCAGCTTGCCGTTGATCCAGGCTGTGGTAAAAATGCGTGCTACCAAGGATGTACAGGAGATTGCAATTATTGATGCGGCCTGCGATATAGGCTATGTGATGCACACCACCGCTCAAATGCTTATCAAGCCTGGTGTCACCGAGCGTTTTGTAGCTGGACAGGTTGACGGCATCGCCCGCTCGTTGTCTCAAGGTAATAGTTTCGGCACTATCTTCTCGCAACATGGTGAGATTATGCATGGCAGCCCTTCTGATGCTAAGTTGGAAGCGGGTCGATTGGTCATCTGCGATGCTGGTTGCGAGTTGGAAGATTACTGCTCCGACCATACTCGCACCATGCCTGTCAGTTGTAAGTTCACGCAGAAGCAACTGGAGATATACTCAATTGTGGAAGCCTGCCACGACTATGTGCTCGAGGTAGCCAAACCTGGCGTAAAATATCAAGACGTGCACTTTGCAGTCTGTCGCATGATGACCGACCGCCTGAAGGAGATAGGTCTGATGAAAGGCGACACGGAAGAGGCCATTCGCGCCGGTGCCCATGCCATGTTCCTGCCTCACGGACTGGGACACATGATGGGTATGGACGTACACGATATGGAGGGTTTAGGACAGATTTATGTTGGCTTCGACGATGAGACCCGCCCTAACCTCGAGCAGTTTGGTACCAATTGTCTGCGCATGGGTCGCAAACTCGAACCAGGCTTTGTGCTTACTGACGAGCCGGGTATCTACTTCATTCCCCACCTCATCGACCTGTGGCGAAAGGAAGGCCATTGTAAGGAATTTCTCAATTTCGACCTGCTGGAGACCTACAAGGATTTTGGCGGCATCCGCATCGAAGACGATATCCTCATCACCAATGACGGTTGTCGTTTCTTAGGCTCGAAACGTATTCCTTACCATCCTACAGAACTAGAAGAATTAATGAGCAACAACTAATTGAATATGAAGAAATTACTATCACTCGCACTTATCAGCCTTTTGGCTATTGGTGCTCAGGCTCAAGAAGCCGAAAAGAAGGCCAACAACAAGCCGATTTTTACCACCATCAAGGAGAATCCCATCACCAGCATCAAGGACCAAAATCGTTCAGGTACTTGTTGGGATTATTCTACGATTTCATTCTTTGAATCAGAAATTCTGAAGGCTACAGGCAAGACCTACGACCTCTGCGAGAGTTTCGTGGCCAACAAGACCTACATGGAGCGTGCCATCCAGGTGGTCCGCTTCCATGGTGATTGCCAGTTTGCCCAGGGCGGTTCTGCCGAAGACGTGCTAGCTACCATGAAAACCCACGGCATTTGTCCGCAGGATGCCATGCCTTTCCCTGGTTCACTTTATGGCGACTCTCTTAACAACTTCAACGAGTTCTTCTCATTGCTGGAACCCTATGTGGCAGCTATCTCGAAGAGCACAGCCAAGAAAATTTCAAACCAATGGAAGGCAGGTCTGCAGGGCATTCTCGACGCCTATCTGGGCGAGTGTCCTGAGGAGTTTACATACGAGGGCAAGAAATACACACCAAAAAGCTTTGTGGAGAGTCTTGGCATCAACCTCGACGACTATGTGAGTATCACTAGTTACACCCACCATCCCTTCTATACGGCCTTTGCCGTGGAGGTACAGGACAATTGGCGTTTCCCCTTGAGCTATAATCTGCCTATGGACGAGATGATGCAGGTCATCGACAACGCCATTGAAAACGGCTATACCGTAGCCTGGGGCGGTGACGTTTCTGAAGACGGTTTCACTCGTCAGGGTCTGGCTTATGCCATCGATACAAAGAAGACTGAGAGTCTGCAGGGAAGCGACATGGCTCGTTGGTTGAAGATGAGTACAGAGAAAAAGCGCAATCTCATTGACTCCCTGGGCTGTACCGTTCCTGAGATTGTACCTACACAGAAGATGCGTCAGGAGCGTTTCGACAATTGGGAGCTGACCGACGACCACGGCATGTTAATCTTTGGTGTGGCCAAGGACCAAAATGGTAAGGAGTACTACATGGTGAAGAACTCATGGGGCGAGACAGGCGAATATAAAGGTGTCTGGTACATGACCAAGTCATTCATCGCCGCTAACACGATGGACTTTCTCATCAACAAGAACGCCATCCCCAAAGCTATCCGCAAGAAATTGGGAATCTGATTCCAGAATTCTAATAATTAGTAAAAAATGCGGAAGATTCTGTTAAAATTCGACAGATTCTTCCGTTTTTTCATTTTTTATCATTACCTTTGTATGCTATTTTGCCTCAATAGGCACTTTTAGCACCTAAAGCGACGATAAAAATAAACAATATAATGAATTTTAAATGGAATTACGAACAACCTACATCCGAGCACAAGCAACAGGCTAACGAGCTGGCCGAGAAAATCGGCATGAGTCCCATTCTGGCCGACTTGCTTATCAGGCGAGGCATCAAGACTGAGTCGGCAGCAAAGCGGTTTTTCCGCCCGATGCTCAACGAACTCATCGACCCCTTCCTGATGAACGACATGGACGTAGCAGTCGACAGACTGAACGATGCCATGGGACGCAAGGAACGCATCATGGTCTATGGTGACTACGATGTTGACGGATGTACAGCCGTCGCTCTGGTGTACAAGTTCTTACAGCAATTTTACTCGAACATCGAGTACTACATTCCTGATCGCTACGAAGAGGGCTACGGTATTAGCCGTAAGGGTCTCGACTATGCGGCGGAAACAGGTGTCAAACTCATCATCGTTCTTGACTGCGGCATCAAGGCCATCGACGAGATAGCCTATGCCAAGCAGCTCGGCATCGATTTCATCATCTGCGACCATCATGTGCCCGATGATGAACTGCCTTGCGCGGTGGCTATCCTTAATCCCAAGCGTGTTGACTCCACCTATCCTTTCAAGGATCTGTGTGGATGTGGCGTAGGGTTCAAGTTCATGCAGGCTTTTGCCAAGAACAATGGTATTCCTTTCTCACAACTCATTCCCCTACTCGACTTCTGTGCAGTCAGCATTGCTGCCGACATCGTGCCGGTAATGGGTGAAAATCGTATTCTGGCCTTTCACGGACTGAAACAGCTGAACCAGAATCCCAGCGTGGGTTTGAAGAGCATTATCGAGATATGCGGTCTTACAGGTCGTGAAATCACCATGAGCGACATCATCT
This sequence comes from uncultured Prevotella sp., assembly GCF_946407605.1. Taxonomy (GTDB): domain Bacteria; phylum Bacteroidota; class Bacteroidia; order Bacteroidales; family Bacteroidaceae; genus Prevotella. The sequence continues at coordinate 20,754 of NZ_CAMJOS010000029.1, read as the reverse complement.
TCAAGATTGGTCCGCGTATCAATGCCAGTGGTCGTGTGCAAAATGGCATCGAGACTGTTGACCTGTTAGTGGAAAAGGACTTCCAGCGTGCGCTGACTGAAGCCACCCATATCAATGAGTACAACGAGCAACGCAAGGATATTGACAAGCAGATGACCGAAGAGGCCAACCAGATTGTGGCCCGTCTGGAGAGTCAGGAGCACCAGTCGGCCATCGTCCTTTATGGCGAAGGTTGGAAGAAAGGCGTGGTTGGCATCGTGGCCTCTCGCATGACAGATATGTACTACCGACCTACGGTAGTACTTTCGTGCAACGAAGGCGTAGCTTCAGGCTCGGCACGAAGTGTTGCCGGCTACGATATCTATGATGCCGTGAAGTCGTGCCGCGACCTCCTAGAGAACTTTGGCGGCCATACCTATGCTGTTGGCTTGACGCTTAAGGTTGAGAACATTCCTGAGTTCCGTCGCCGCTTCCAACAATATGTCAGCGAGCATATCCACATAGAACAGACCGAAGCCACGCTCGACATCGAGGCCGAAATAGACTTCAAGGACATCACCAAGAAGTTGCACAACGACCTAAAGAAGTTTGCACCCCACGGTCCCGACAATCCCAAGCCACTGTTCTGCACGCGACGTGTTTATGACTACGGTACTTCGAAAGTGGTGGGTAAGCAGCAAGAGCATATTAAACTCGAACTAGTAGACTCTCGTTCATCGAACGTCATGAACGGCATCGCCTTCGGCCAAAGCCAAGCGGCTCGCTATATCAAGTCCAAGCGTTCGTTCGACATCTGCTACACCATCGAAGAGAATATCTACAAGCGTAGCGAGGTGCAACTGCAGATTGAAGACATTAAGCCATCAGAAGAGGTTTGAAGTTGGAGATTTAAGATTTGAGGTTTATGGAGGACTTCAAAAAAATCTTGAAGAAATATTGGGGCTATGATGATTTTCGTGGTATTCAGCGCGAGATTATCGAGTCTATCCTTTCCGGCCAAGACACATTGGGTCTAATGCCCACAGGTGGAGGCAAGAGCATCACCTTCCAGGTGCCGGCATTGGCTCAGGAAGGTGTTTGTATTGTTATCACGCCCCTCATCGCCCTGATGAAAGACCAGGTGCAGAACTTACGTAGCAGAGGCATCAAGGCAGCAGCTATCTATACGGGGCTGACCCACGACCAGATACTGCAGACACTCGAAAATGCCGTCTTTGGCGCTGTCAAACTGCTCTACATATCGCCTGAACGTCTGTCGTCCGAACTATTCCAACAGAAGCTACGTCACATGAAGGTGTGCTTTATCTGCGTGGATGAGGCCCATTGCATCAGTCAATGGGGCTATGACTTCCGGCCTTCTTACCTCGCTATAGCTGACATTCGTCGTTTGGTGCCTGACATCCCTGTGCTTGCTCTAACAGCCACAGCGACCCCTGAGGTCGTCGACGACATTCAGAACCGGCTGCACTTTCAAAAAAAATGCGTCTTTCGCATGAGCTTTGAACGCAAAAACTTGGCTTATGTGGTGCGCCGCACCTTCAACAAGGAGCAGCAACTGGTCCATATTCTTCAGAGCGTGCCTGGCTCGGCCATCGTCTATGTACGCAGTCGCCAGCGCACCAGGGAATATGCCGACCTGCTAAATAAGTCAGGCATCAAGGCCACCTTCTTTCATGCTGGCCTCGACAATACATTAAAAGACCAACGACAGATGGACTGGCAGAAAAATAAAGTGCGGGTAATGGTGGCTACCAACGCCTTCGGCATGGGTATTGATAAACCTGACGTGCGTGTGGTGATTCATATTGACTGCCCAGATAGTCTTGAGGCATATTTCCAGGAGGCTGGCCGTGCTGGACGTGACGGTCAAAAGTCTTATGCCGTACTGCTCTACGACGACAATGACAAGATGAAACTTCGCAAACGTGTCGTCGACACTTTTCCCGACAAAGAGTTTATCTGCGAGATTTACGACCAACTGGCCTATTTCTATCAGATAGCTGTAGGCTCGGGCTATAACGCCACGTTCGAGTTTCCTGTGGAACGTTTCTGTCAGACCTATCGTCATTTCCCTATCCCCACCATCTCGGCGCTCAACATTCTCACCCGCGCTGGCTATATTGACTATCGCGATGAAGATGAGGCTCAGGCCCGTGTCATGTTTTTGTTAGGACGCGATGATCTCTACCGTCTGCGTGACAACGAACCACGCGAGGATGCCGTCATTGTGGCATTGCTTCGAACTTATACTGGTTTGTTCCAGGACTATGGCTATATTGACGAAAGTATCATCGCCCAGCAATGCGACCTCACGCCGCAGCAGGTCTATATGATTCTCACCAATCTCAACCAGAAGCACATTTTAAGTTTCATCCCCCAGAAGCATATTCCTTTTATCCGCTTCACCCAGCGTCGCGAGGACTCGCAGCACTTGATTATTCCACCCGCCGTTTATGACGACCTCAAGGCACGCTATGTCCATCGCACCGACAAGATGCTTGAATACGCTACCTGCGACCTCATTTGTCGCAGCCGTCTACTGCTCCGCTATTTTGGCGAAGACCGTACTGACGATTGCGGCATGTGCGATGTATGCCTAGGTGGCAAAGAATAAACGTAACTGTTAAATTTCCAGCACCTGACCGTCAAATGCCAGTTCAAATCCCGAGGGCAGACGGCGGTTCACCTCGTCGTGCAGTCCTATGTCATGACACATATGAGTGAGAAGTGTACGACGTGCGCCCACCTGACGTGCAAAGGCGATAGCATCATCAACCAATTGATGTGAGTGATGCGGACGGTCAAAACGCAAGGCATTGACCATCAACGTTTCTACGCCCCGAAGCAGTTTTACCTGTTCAGGATCTATGCTTTTCATGTCGGTGATATAGGCAAACGTGCCAAAACGATAACCTAGTATGGGCAGCTTTCCATGCATCACTTGCACGGGAAGCACCTCGATGTCGCCAATGGTGAAAGCTTCGCCTGCACGAATCTCATTAAGACCAATCTGCGGCACACCAGGATAGCGATTCTCAGCAAAACAATAAGGCAGCATTTCTAGCATACCCTGGCGGGCAATGGCATCAGCATAGACCTCCATTTTGCCGAACTGGCAGTAAGGTCGAATATCGTCCATTCCGCCCACATGATCGTAATGGGAATGGGTAACAAGAATGCCGTCGATACGACGGAAAGGCTGTGTGAGCATCTGCTGACGGAAATCGGGTCCGGCATCGATGAGCAGTCGTGTCTGTTCTGTCTCAACAAGAATGGAGCAGCGCAGACGTTTGTCCTTTGGATGAGTACTCTGACACACATCACATTGGCATCCCACTACTGGCACGCCACATGAAGTTCCTGTTCCAAGTATCGTTATTGTCATGAAATAATGTTTACCTCTGGGAATAACAGAATATCAAACTGGGCCTTGACATCGCGGCAAACCGCCTGGCACAGACGAACGATGTCGCTGCCAGTAGCACCGCCTCGATTGACAAGCACCAAGGCCTGACGACTATGCACGCCGGCACGTCCTAGCGAGCGACCCTTCCATCCACATTGATCTATGAGCCATCCTGCAGGAATCTTTTCGTGAGCCTCGTCAACAAAGTAATGGGGCATCTGCGGATATTGCGTCAGCAGTTGTTCAAACTGTTTGCGACTCACCACAGGGTTCATAAAGAAACTGCCAGCATTCCCCTCAATCTTCGGGTCGGGCAATTTCTGCTGGCGAATGGCGATGATAACGTCGCGCAGTTGCTGGGCTGTAGGATTGCTAATGGCTCTTTGCTCCAGTTCGGCTCTAATGTTGCCATAGTCCAGACATGGTGAAAAGGTCTTCGACAGTCGATAAGTGACATGAGTGATAAGATAGCGGTTTTTCCAGTCCTGTTTGAAACGACTCTGTCGATAGCCATAGCAACATTCGCTCGCCATCATTTGACAGCATGAGCCATCAATCAGTCTTACCGTTTCCACCTTATCTATAATATGCGAAGCTTCGGCACCATAGGCCCCAATGTTCTGCACAGCAGAAGCACCCACCTCTCCAGGTATTAGCGATAAATTCTCGGCACCGTACCAGCCATTATCAACGCACAGGGCAACAATATCGTCCCACACCTCACCGCTTCCTACGCGCAACAGCACCTCGTCAGTCGTCTCGCTAACCACCTCGTGACCCTTGATGGCCGAATGCACCACGATGCCGTGGAAATCATTAGTCAGCAACAAGTTACTGCCACCACCAATCAGCAGTAGTGGTTCCTGTCCTTTCACCATCTGGGCCACAAGTTGCGCCTCCTGAATGGTGTTATACTCCAGGAATCGGTCACAACAGGCTTCAATGCCGAAGGTATTGTGTGCCAACAGGCTGTAATTGCACAGGTCTTTCATTATTCAGTCAGTTTTACCAGTTTCCATTTATCCTTCTCGTGATGGAAGGTAAGTTCCACCTCTTGACCATTCGAAATGCCGCGCATCACAAAAATCTTATAATCCGAATGGTGGTTCTGATGACCATATACAATATTATATATAGTATCGTGAGGCAGGTCGGGAGCAAAAGCATCCCAGAAATCGGGCGTGATGACGCCTTCCATCTGTCCGAACTCATCGTCGGGGTCTGGCCCCACGAAGTTTATCTCCGGACTCAGGCTCTTATGACAGAATATCGAATCGGTAGCAAAACGACGGTAGAAAGCCAGGAATGAAGCGTTGTGATTGAGGGAGAGCGTCTGTTTGTCAATAGCGTCAAGCATCCATTGTCCGTTTTCCCGACGAAAGATATAACGATGCACAAAGGCCTGACTAAGGAAAATCTTTTCCACGACCACCTCGTTGATAGTGGTATCTTTGACGATATCCATCTGCTGCTCGCTGTCAAAAATCAGGGTGTACTCCTCCTGATGCATGAAGAAGTGGTTCATCTGCCATTCCGAACGTTCCAGCGTGTCGGTCTTAGCGTCTGAACGAATCACCAAGGGGAAATGAATACGTTCGAACTGCAATCGGCGATTTGAGGCGAAGTTAAAGAAGAAATCATCGAACAATTCTTCAGCCGCCTGTGGCATGGGCTCTTCCGAAATGAGCTCATCCATATCTTCCTCGTCAGCATCTTCGAGGTAATTTTCTGTTGTCTCTGTCGAGTCCACATCGGCAGCAGAGTCACTGAAAAAGGAGGTTTTACCCTGTTTACAACCCGTCAACAGACAGGCTGTCAGCACTCCAATTACCAGATTCCTTTTCATCTTTTTATCTTTTCGGCATGCAAAGGTACGAATAAGCGAGCAAAATGCAAAAGGAAATAGAATATTTCTTTCATTTTCGAGTGAAAGTGCCTTCGGCCCAAGGTCAGAGGTGCGAATTATTCCTTAATCCGTTGCAAATATCTCATCAAAAATTTGCAGGAATAAAATAAAATGTGTAATTTTGCACCCGCAAACGAACGCAAGGGGACCCGTAGCTTAGCTGAATAGAGCGTCAGATTCCGGTTCTGAAGGTCAAGGGTTTGAATCCCTTCGGGTTCACAAATGCACAGGAGCATAGCTCAGTTGGTTTAGAGCGCTTCAGTCACATTGAAGAGGTCATGGGTTCGAGTCCCATTGTTCCTACAAAAAGTGAGGCAGGATATCAGTCCTGCCTTTTTTTAATCAAAAACCATACAAATGAATATTACAGAAAGATTCTTAAACTACACCAAGTTCGACACGCAGTCGTCGGAAGAGAGCGAAAGCGTGCCCAGTACCTCCAAACAGTTGGTCTTTGCCCGCTATCTGAAAGAAGAGATGGAGCGCGAGGGTCTACAGGACGTGGAAATGGACGACAAGGGTTACCTCTACGCCACGCTGCCTTCAAATATGAAAGGCCATGCGCCCACCATAGGTTTTATTTCTCACTATGACACCAGTCCCGATTGCTCGGGTGCCGAAATTAAGCCACGTATTGTTGAGAACTACGAGGGCAGCGACATCCTGTTGTCTGACGGCATTATGCTGTCGCCAGGCAAGTTCCCCGAGTTGCTGCTGCACAGGGGTGAAGACTTGATAGTGACCGACGGCCACACATTGTTAGGTGCCGACGATAAGGCGGGTATTGCTGAGATTATGCAGGCTATGGTTTATCTGCAGGAACATAAGGAAATAAAGCACGGCAAGATTCGCGTTGCCTTCAATCCTGACGAGGAGATTGGCATGGGTGCCCATCATTTTGACGTGGAGAAGTTTGGCTGTGAGTGGGCCTATACGATGGACGGTGGTGATGTAGGCGAGTTGGAGTTTGAGAACTTCAATGCTGCCTCGGCTAAGATTACCATTAAGGGTGTAAGTGTGCATCCAGGCTATGCCAAAGGCAAGATGGTCAACGCCTCGCTTCTTGCTGCTGAGCTGGTAGGGCTACTGCCTGCCGACGAGACGCCAGAGACCACCGAAGGCTATCAGGGTTTCTATCATCTTACTGGCATGCAAACACAGACCGAGCAAGCCAAATTGAGTTATATCATCCGCGACCACGACCGCGAGAAGTTCGAAGCCCGCAAGCGTTTCATTCTGCAGGTTGTGGAGCAGATGAACCAGAAATACGGCGATGGAACGGTTACTGCCGAGGTGAAGGACCAGTACTATAACATGAAGGAGAAGATAGACCCGCAGATGCACGTCATCGACTTGGTGCTGCGTGCCATGCAGGATTGTGGTGTGGCTCCGAAGGTCAAACCCATCCGCGGTGGCACCGATGGCGCTCAGTTGTCGTTCAAGGGTCTACCCTGCCCCAACATTTTTGCTGGCGGCATCAACTTCCACGGTCCCTACGAGTTTGTGCCCATCCAATCCATGGAGAAGGCCATGCAGGTCATCGTAAAAATATGCGAACTGACTGCTGAATACAATTCTTAATCACGAACCAACGAGATGGCAGAACTCCCTACGATGATACGCGACCTGGCGCTGATATTGATGATGGCCGGCGTGGTAACGATAGTCTTCAAATGGCTCAAGCAGCCATTGGTGTTGGGTTATATCGTGGCTGGCTTCCTCGTGTCGCCCCACATGCCCTACACGGCTTCCGTCGTAGATACCTCAAACATCCACCTGTGGGCCGACATCGGCGTTATGTTCCTGCTGTTCTCGTTGGGACTCGACTTCTCATTTAAGAAGATTCTGAAGATGGGTGCTTCACCCATCATCTCCGTGGTGTGCATCATCTTCGCTATGGGCATGCTGGGCGTCATTGTTGGTCATACATTTGGATGGTCCAAAATGAACTGCATCTTCCTTGGCGGTATGCTCGCCATGAGTTCCACCACTATTATATATAAGGCTTTCGACGACTTGGGTCTGCGCCAGCAGCAGTTTGCCAGTCTGGTGATGAGTGTGCTCATTCTCGAGGATATCCTCGCCATCGTGATGATGGTGATGCTGAGTGCCATTGCAAGCGGCAACAGTCCCGACAGCGGTCAAATGCTGGAGTCTGTCATAAAGATTGGGTTCTTCCTGGTATTATGGCTGGTGGTTGGCATCTTTGCCATTCCGCTGTTTCTACGTCGTGTGCGCAAGCTCATCAATAGCGAAGTGCTGCTCATCGTGTCGCTTGGTCTATGCTGTGCTATGGCGGTGGTCTCTACCGAGGTAGGCTTCTCATCGGCTTTCGGTGCCTTTATCATGGGCAGCATACTGGCTGAGACTATCGAGGCCGAGCGTATAGAAAAATTGGTGGAGCCAGTGAAGAACCTCTTTGGAGCCATCTTCTTCGTGTCGGTAGGTATGTTGGTTGATCCGCAAATATTGGTCGATTACGCCCTACCCATCTTTGTGCTCGTCATGACCATCATCGTGGGGCAGGCCATCTTCGGCTCATTCTCGTTCCTCCTGGGCGGCGAGTCGCTCAAGTCAGCCATGCGTTGTGGTTTCTCCATGGCGCAGATTGGTGAGTTCTCGTTTATCATCGCCTCGCTCGGCCTGTCGCTGGGTGTCATTGGCGATTTCCTATATCCGGTTGTGGTGGCCGTATCCGTCATAACAACATTTCTCACACCTTACATGATACGGCTTGCCACGCCGGCTTATAATGCGTTGGAGCACAGGTTGCCAAAGCGGCTCATTACGTCACTCAACCACCTATCGATGAGCCATCCTAACACTAACGAACAAAGCAAATGGAAACGTTTGCTCGCGCAGATGGCCGTCAACACGCTGATCTATGCCATCCTTTCCACTGCAGTCATCGTTGTCATGCTCACTGTGTTCCATCCCTTCATCATGCGCATTTTCCTTGACCATTGGTATGGACTCGCTATCACTGGCTGCGCCACCATCCTGATTATCTCACCATTCCTGCGGGCCATGGTAATGAAAAAGAACCACAGCGAAGAGTTCAAGGCACTGTGGCACGAGAGCAATCGTAATCGTCCGCCACTTATCTTCACCATCCTGATTCGCATGCTCATCGCTGTCAACTTCGTGTTCTACGTTGTGCAGTATCTCACCAACTTCGGCCCAGCCCTGCTTATCACCATCGGCGTGATAGCTGTTGTCCTTATCATTATGTCTAGAGGCATCAAACGCCGTAGTATCCTGTTGGAACGACTATTTATCAATAACCTGCGCTCACGCGACATTGAGGCTCAGGTACTCGGTAAGAAGAAGCCACTTTACGAGGGCAAACTACTGGACCGCGATATACATATTGCCGATTTCGACGTGCCTGTCAACTCCCGCTGGATGGGCTGCACACTGCGCCAGCTCAGCCTTGGTCGCAAATATGGTGTACATATCAGCAGCATCCTGCGTGGCGGTTGCCGACTTAACATTCCCGATGGCGACTATATTATCTACCCAGGTGACAAACTACAGGCTATTGGCAGTGACGATCAGCTCACAAAGTTCCGCAACGCCCTTGAGACTGAGGTCATAGGCAGCGATACCGAACTTGAAAAACGTGAGATGAAGTTGCGCCAGTTCATCATTGGTGCTGACAGTCCCTTCATTGGCAAGACGCTTGAGCAGAGTGCCATCCGCCGTCATTATAACTGCATGGTCGTAGGACTTGAAGAAGGTAAGGAGAACCTCTCTTCAGTACCTCCTACCCGTCAGTTTGAAGAAGGCGACATTCTATGGATTGTAGGTGAACAGGATGACCTCGACCTGCTGGTAAAGGCGAAAAAGCATTAATACCATTGTACGGCATTGGAATACGATGAGCGCTTGTCGTATTTCAAGGCATCGGTAAGGGTGGAAGCGTTACAACGGAAGGAGAAGTTGTAACTGGTATAAGGCGCAAGCACAACAGAACATGACATGTTAAAGCAATGGAGGTCACGCCCCAGCGAGGCGGTGGTCATTGATATCTTTTTGTTCTCAAAGTCGTAACCTGAGGAGAAGGAGATGTTCCAGCCATCGGAGAGGCGGATATTTCCACTCATGTTCAGGTTCTGCGTAAACTTATAGGGATAGCGCATGGTATTGTAGTTGAACTTGCTGCGGTCGGTATCCTCACGCATCGTGATACCATAACCAAAACTCAGCGACCAAGGACAAGTATATTTCATAAAGCCGTCCTCGTCTGTATCGGCCTTGCCTGCGTTCTCTTTCCTGGCTCCATGCTTGCCAGCCTCAAGGTCCTTGTCGAGGTTCGAGTCGATGTCGATATCGTCATCATCGTCTTTGTTGTTGTCGCGGTTGTTACGATTATTATTATTTTTCTTATCGTCACGCTCACCTTTGAGCCACTTGATGATGCTGCTGATTTTATCGTTGGTGATGGTGTATGACAGGTTTTGCGACATGCCCTGAAAACGACCTATCTTACCTTGTTCCCAATAGGTAGTGTGCTCGCTGACGCGTGGTGTTGCTCCCACGGAGTCGGCCTCATATACATAGCTGGCAAAGACAGCATTCATGTTGAAGGTGTAGTTCTTTGAGAGCTTCAAGCGCAAACGTGTAGAAAGGTCACTCCAAGGACGAATCTTTGCTGCCATGTTATAACTCATTGATAAGCCCAACTCGTCAATCAGATATATTTTCTTCAGCGAGTCGTTACGGTCGTACATCTTCATCTCCAAGTTGTTCGAGATATCCCATGAGATACTTCCCGTCTTACCCTTACCAGGCACGCCATAGAGTTGACCTGCATAGGGCGAGTATTCTACAAGCGAGACGCTACCGTCGGCATTGGTTCTCTGATAGGTTTCGTAATAGCCATAGCGCGAGGTGCTGAAGTCAGGGGCATAGGTAAACGACACCTGTGGGGTGACGAGGTGACGGATAGCATAAATCTTACCCTTGAGGAACTTCGGTCCAGGCTTGAGGAAGCCATAGAGCTTGGTCGATGCGCTGAGCGACATAGACCAGTTATAGATGTTATATAGACCATAAACGGTATCGTTGACCACTTTAGAGCCATCCCACGACTGCATGGTCTTGCGGAAATAGGTGCGGTCGGTGAAGTTGAACGTAGCGTTGAGGTTGATATAGTTCAGCACAGTGAAGTTGGCGCTGACGGGGATGGTATGCTGCATACCATTGTTCCAGTCTCGCGTCAGACTAGAGTGCATCAACTTGTCTTCTTTTGTTGAGATGCTGTTGCTGAGTCGTCCCGTATATGAGAGTGAGATTTTCTCGTACCATTTTTGTTCACCAGCCATCTTCTTGCGGCGGAAAGGATAGAAGCGCGCAATGGAGATGTTGAGGTCGGGCATTGTCATAGCGATAGTCGAGTCACGCATGTTCTGATTCAAGTTCATGGTGGTGCTAAGCGACATGCCTATGCTCGAGAACTTGGTGCTATAGCTGACAGACGAAGTACGCGTAGATTGCGTGAGCGACTGTGGGTTGTACATTGACGAGAGGTTGTTACGCTCGTAGCTACTAGTGGCGAAGTTGACCGATGCCGAGAGGTTGGAATAAGGATTGGCCTTGGCATCCTGCCGGTGGCTCCATTGAATCTTGAAGCTGGTCTGTTTAGAATAGTCGGGCATATTCTTCTCGCCAGTCACCGAGTTCTGATAACTGGCATAGAAGGCACCATTGTACTTGTAGCGCTTGCGGTAGTTGCTTTGGGTGCTGACAGCCCATGAGCCCTTGGTATAAATCTCACCCAATACCTTCAGGTCCATCTTGTCGGACAGGGCAAAATAATAGCCACCATCGCGCAAATAGAAGCCACGCTCTGTTTCGTCGCCATAGGTAGGCATGATGAATCCACTACTATAACTCTTGGTAAAGGGGAAGAAACCGTAGGGGATGGCCAGCGGCAAGGGCACGTCGCAAACCACGAGATAGGCAGGACCGAACACCACATCCTTGCCAGGACGCACCTTGGCTCGCGAGAGTGCCAGGTAGAAATCGGGATGAGGTTCGTCGCAAGTGGTGTATTTACCATGCTGCAGGTATAACTCGCCATTGGCGCCACGCTTCGACAGTTCGCTGGTGAGGTAGCCGTCTTCCTGCTCAGTATATACTTGCTGAATCAAGCCCTTCTTAGTCTTGAAGTTAAAGGCCATCGTGTCGCTCTCATAGGTGTCGCTACCCATCTTAAACACGGGATTTCCGTAGAGCGTGCCTAGACTGTCGCGAGCACCAGTGGCATGAACCAGCGAAGAGTCCATACACATATAAATATTCTCGCTACGCAGATCCATGTTCTGATAGGTGACATGCGAGTTGCCGTAGAGGAACGACATGCCCGACGAGGCCACATAGACCAGCGAGTCGTCGGCCGAGAACTGCACAGGCGAATCAATACCGTTTTTCTTGGTGCGGTTGATGCTGTCGAGCGCCAACGAGTCATCGATGGCTTTATTACGCTTATAAATGGCCAGATGGAGTGAGTCCATTAGCGTGGTATCTACAGCGAGAGAGTCAGACTTAAACAACGAGTCGGGAAGCGACAACGAGTCAGACAACGCCACCTGGGTATTGTCATCTTGAACCGGTGCCGACGGTACGCCCGCCATCACACAAAGGAAGACGGAAAGCAGTAAAAATATGACCGACTTGCGTTTCACGGCTGCAAAATTACGAAAAAGTTAGGAGTTTTTGGAGTGGTGCATGCTGATAATACATACTCTTTAACGTTTTTTACCCGTTTGGTCCCACTCTACTCAAACATTTCAGCCCATTGCAGGAATTTCTCCACACCATCTTGGCCGAATTTCTCAAGGCTTTGGGCCGCCTGCTCTACCGTCAATACGCGCTCAGGCTTCGACTTGGAAAAGAACTTGTCGGCATAGCAAATCAGTTGTTCTTCCAGGGTCACAGGCGTATAATTCTCAGCAGGAAGAGGCAATTGCTGACTGACAATCTGCTCCTTGGTGAGTCCTGTGCCAGTATGTCGCTCGCAAACCTGAGCATGACGTGGAAGCCCCTCCTGTCGCAACAGTTCACCGCCAATCAGTCCATGACGAATATAATGTTGGTCACCCACGCAAAAGATGGAAGGGGCATGACACCAACGAATGCCAATGTCGTGGAGCATGGCAGCCTCTTCCACAAAGGTATTGTCTAATGCTAATTCAGGATGTTTCTCACACAACGCTAAGCACTTGTCCGCCACCTGTCGTGAATGCAACAGTAACAGGCGCTTTAGGTCATCGTCTTCGGGATAATATTTGTCGATAATTGCTTGATAATCCATTTGTATTCTTGAATATTTTTTGCAAAGGTACAAAATAATTGATAATCGACAATTGATAATTGACAATTTCTTTGGTATTTTGATATGATATTTGTACCTTTGCACAAAATTACCAAGTATTATGGCAACTGATAAGATTAGGATTAAGGATATCGCAGAACGGGCAGGCGTGTCAGTGGGCACCGTGGACCGTGTGCTGCACGAGAGACCAAACGTGTCGAAAGCAGCACGAGAGAAAGTAGAACAGGCACTTGCCGAAATGGATTATCAACCCAATGTCTATGCCTCGGCATTGGCATATAATAAGGACTATACCTTTTATTGCATCATTCCGATGCACGATAGTGAGGCCTACTGGGACGAGATTGAACAGGGCGTTAAAGCAGCAACAGCCCGTCGACGTGACTTCCACGTCTCACTCAAGTTGCTGTATTACGAGCGTTTCAACGGCCCTTCGTTCGAACAGGCCGCCCAGGTTTGCCTGAACGAGAATCCCGATGGTGTCATCGTGGTGCCTGCAAAACTGGAGATAACCCGAAACTTTACTGATCAGTTGAGCGAACGCAACATCCCATTCATCCTGCTCGACTCCTACCTGCCCGACTTGAAGCCGTTGGCATTCTTCGGACAGGACTCTTTCCAGAGTGGCTATTTCGCAGCCCGCATGATGATGCTCATTGCATCGAAGGAAAAGGAAATCATGATGATGAAGCAGTTGAAAGACGGTCATGTAGGCTCTAAACAGCAGTCGAACCGTGAAACGGGCTTCCGTCATTATATGCGCGACCACTTCCCTGAGATTACTATTACCGAAGTGAACCTGCCGCTGGGCGAGCCCAAGGCAAAGTTCGACAAGATTCTCGAGGAGTTCTTCACCTCGCACCCACATATTCACCATTGCATCACCTTCAACTCGAAAGCCCATCTGGTGGGCGAGTTCCTGTTGCGCACCAATAGGCGCAACGTGCAGATTATGGGTTACGATGTAGTGCCTAAGAACGAAGAGTGTGTGCGCAGAGGCAGCATCTCGTTCCTCATTGCCCAGCACGCCTATATGCAAGGCTATGCCTGTGTGGAGACGCTCTTCCTGGCCATCGTGCTGAAGAAAGAGGTGACGCCAGTAAACTATATGCCTATCGAGTTGCTGACAAAGGAGAACATTGAGTTCTACAGACGAATCAATATATGATAAAGACAGCCCATGACTTTAAAAACGTATCTTAAGATTAACCCCGCCGACTCGGTGGTGGTCTGTCTCGTCGACAAGAAAAAGGGGGACATCATCGAGGCTGATGGCAAACAAGTGGTGCTGGCAGAAGATATTCCTGCAGGCCACAAGGTGCTGATAAGCGATGTAAAGGAGGGTGAGGACATCATTAAATATGGTTACCCCATTGGTCATGCGCTGAAGGATATGAAGGCTGGCGATTGGGTTAACGAGCACAATCTGAAGACCAATCTTTCTGGAACGCTCGAGTATACATATTCTCCTGTAGCCGAGAAACTTAATATCAAAAAAGAAAATAGAACGTTTAAGGGTTATGTACGCAAGAATGGCGACGTTGGCATTCGCAACGAGATATGGATTGTTCCAACTGTGGGATGCGTCAACGGCATTGCTGAGCGCCTGGCCAAACAACTACGCGAAGAGACACAAGGCCGCGGTGTGGATGCTGTCTATTGCTGGCACCATAACTATGGCTGCTCGCAGTTGAGTGGCGACCACGAGAATACTCGCAAGGTGCTTCGCGACATTGTGCTGCATCCTAATGCTGGTGGTGTGCTAGTACTGGGCTTAGGCTGTGAGAACAACCAACCCGACGACTTCATGAAGATGCTGGGCGACTATGACCAGAAGCGCATCCGACTGCTGGTAACCCAGAAGGTGGAGGGCGACGAGGTAGAAGCCGGCATGCAGATACTACGCGAACTATATAATATAGCCAAGAACGACAAACGCGAAGAAGTACCTGTATCAAAGCTGAGAGTAGGTCTGAAATGCGGAGGTAGCGATGGCTTCAGCGGCATTACCGCCAACCCTCTTGTGGGTGAGTTCAGCGATTGGCTGGTGGCTCAGGGCGGCACGAGTGTGCTGACCGAGGTGCCCGAGATGTTTGGTGCCGAGACCATCCTCATGAACCGTTGCGAGACCCCAGAGCTTTTTAATCAGACGGTCTCGATGATCAATAACTTCAAAGAGTATTTCCTTAGTCATGGCGAACCCGTAGGCGAGAACCCAAGCCCTGGAAACAAGGCTGGCGGCATCTCCACACTTGAGGACAAAGCTCTGGGATGCACACAGAAGTGCGGTCGCGCTCCTGTCAGCGGCGTCATGGAATATGGCGACCGTCTGCAAGCCACAGGACTCAATCTGCTGTCGGCTCCTGGCAACGACCTCGTGGCAGCCACGGCGCTGGCCTCTTGCGGTTGTCATTTAGTACTCTTTACCACAGGTCGCGGCACGCCTTTCGGCACCTTTGTGCCCACCATGAAGATTGCCACCAACCCTACCCTCGCCCAGCGCAAGCCGCAATGGGTTGACTTCTCTGCAGGACAACTCATAGAGGGTCGCACCATGCAGGAATTAGTGCCCGAGTTTATCGACAAGGTCCTGGCCGTTGCCTCTGGCGAGAAGGCCCGCAACGAGGAAAACGATTATCGCGAGATTTCTATATTCAAGAATGGCGTAACACTATAGTGAAAGGCTGCGAGAGCAGACTATTCTAAAGTTCAAAGTGAATAACGAAAAGAGAATAACGGAAGGAAAAGGCTTGCTGGCATTGTCTCCTTTGCTGGTATTTGTAATGCTTTATCTGGTTACGAGCATCATTGCCCGCGACTTCTACAAAGTGCCTATCACCGTGGCTTTTCTCGCTGCCGGCATCTACGCCATAGCCATCACCAAGGGTAAACTGATTCACCGCATCAACATCTTCAGTCGTGGAGCAGCCACGGCGGAGATGATGCTGATGATATGGATTTTTATTCTTGCTGGCGCTTTTGCCAATTCGGCCAAAGTGATGGGAGCCATCGATGCCACCGTCAACCTGACTATCTCGCTATTGCCAGAACAAATGCTGCTGGCGGGACTCTTCCTGGCGGCATGTTTCATCTCGTTATCCATTGGCACCTCAGTAGGCACCATCGTGGCTCTGACGCCTATTGCCGCTGGCGTGGCCTCGCAGACTGGAGCCGACTTAGCTATGGTCATCGCCATCGTGGTGGGCGGTTCGTTCTTTGGCGACAACCTGTCCTTCATCTCCGACACCACTATTATAGCCACACAGACGCAAGGTTGTAAGACCAGCGATAAGTTTCGCGTCAACTCCTTTATTGTGGCGCCAGCTGCACTCATTCTGTTAGCTGTCTATTTCTATTTAGGCAAGGATGTCGAGGCCACCTCGGCAGCATCGTCCATCGAGTTCTGGAAGGTGGTGCCCTATCTGGCTGTCATCATCACCGCCGTGGTAGGACTCAACGTGATGATTGTGCTGACGTTAGGCATTATACTGACAGGCATCATCGGTCTCTCTGACGGCTCATTCACCTTCTTCGGATGGTTAGGAGCCATGGGCGACGGCATCATGTCGATGGGCGAACTGATTATCATCACCATGTTGGCTGGTGGCCTGCTTCAGATGATCAAGCATAATGGCGGTATTAACTTCATTATTAGTCGACTGACAAGCCACGTCAACAGCAAACGTGGCGGCGAGTTGGTTATCGCCCTGCTAGTGAGCATCGTCAACCTGTGTACTGCCAACAATACGGTGGCCATCATTACCGTGGGCGGCATAGCCCGGAATATTGGCCAGCAATTTAAGATTGACCCGAGGAAATGTGCCTCGTTGCTCGACACGTTCTCGTGCGCCGTGCAAGGCTTGCTGCCCTATGGCGCCCAGATTCTCATGGCTGCAGGACTGGCCAGCATCAACCCCATCGCCATCGTGCCCCGTCTCTATTATCCTATGGCCATTGGCGTGGCAGCCCTTTTGGCCATCCTATTCCGTTATCCCCGTCGTTATTCATAAAACACAGTTAGCCCATGGATGTCATCACGCGTAATTTCTTCCGTCTGCTGCGAGCAGGAGCCTTTGGCCAGCAGGACATGGTAGAACCCATGTCAGTATGCAAGTGGCGAAAAGCCCTGCAGTTGTCAATGGCGCATGGCGTAGAGGCCGAGGCCTACGAGGGTCTCGAAGTGCTCAGCAATCAGTTTTTCGTGGAGATCATCCCTGCTGACTTCCGTGCTGAATGGGCGGAGAAGGCCTCAGTACGACGCCAGCAGCAAGAAGAACAGAAGTCTGCCGACCTGTCGAAAGTCAACCAGCGCATCAACAAACGATTGAAAGACATTGCCGAAGAGATTGGCGTCAGCACCATAGAATACCGCATTCTTGAGGCGATGGCGCAGTTGGCAGGGACACTGCTCACCGATGACTACTGGATTAAACAACTGTTGGCCTTGGGTGAGCTGATACGCGAACAAGGCAGCAAGACCAAACGCGACATTATCAAGAAAGGCATCAGCAAGCTGCACCTTGGCCAGATGGTACAATTAGAGGGAGCCCTTCTGGTGACCCTCATGGGTGTCATGCTGGAAGAACTCCCCTTTGACTGTCAGACCTCGCGCTTTATCAATCAGGTAGAGGCCATCGCCTCGTCAGTACCTCATGGTCGCGAGCAATGGGTTCTGTCGCAGGGCGATAATATCTTTGTGCGCACCAGCAACACCTCGGCGCTGGTATGGAGTGCACGGCGCTCGGCACGCTTCTTCCGTTATAATCCCTTAGACAGCGTGAGCCAGCTGTTCACCTCGTTTGCAAAGTCGCTGACCAACATCGAGGAATAGCGGTTAATACTCCGTCTTATCCTCTTTCTCGTCCCACATCTTAAAGGCCTCCAGCGCCTCTTCGCGCAGCAGGACCTCCGACGGCTTTTTGCGCTGCTCGGCGCTTAGGGCTATCTCCTGATAGATGAAGTCATCGTCGAAACCAATCTTGGCAGCATCCTTGCGGTCGTTGCCCATATAGATTTTATCGAGATGGGCCCAGTAGATGGCACCGAAGCACATTGGACAGGGCTCGCACGAGGTGAATATCTCGCAGCCAGAGAGGTCGAAGGTGCCCAGCGCCTTGCAGGCCTTACGAATGGTAGACACCTCAGCATGGGCCGTAGGATCACAGTCGATGGTTACGCAGTTAGAGCCCTCGGCCACAATCTCTCCATTACGGGCTATGACAGCTCCGAACGGTCCTCCGCCATTTCTTACGCTCTGCTTCGAAAGCTCAATGGCACGTCGCATTAATTCTTTGTTTGTCATATCTTCTCTTGATTATAATATTTCTCAAACTGTTCTCTCAGCAAGGTGGTATTGGCAATGATATTACGCAGTTCCTTGAGTCGTTCCTCGTTGGGCGAGCCAGGAATCCACAGGCGGATATAGCCGTTGACCGAGTATTTCTCGTCCATGTGTTTCTGGAATCGCTGCCAGTGTTCCTCTTTGCTCATCTCAGGATAGTTGGCCATGCCGAACTGCACGGTACGCTGAAACACCACCTCGGGCACGATGTCCCTGTCGGCCTCGGCCACAATCTTTCCGTAGAGACTACGTGGTGCACGCGATGCAGAGGCGCGATGGTCCTCAATGGCTTCTTTCATGATCTTGATCTGCTCAGCCGAGAACCATTTCTTCAGTCGCGCGTCGCTGGCCAGAATTTTTCCGCCAGTGATATGATGAATGGCCCTGGGGCCCGACATGCCCGCATCGTGATAGGCCGCCACGGTATATACCATGTTCTTGTCGGCCCCTGTTTTCTGCGCCAAATCCATGGATCGGCGAATCACTCGGGTGACATGTTCCAGATTGTGTGCCTTATCGAAATTGGCATACTGAGGCAGAATCTGAGTCTCTATAAATTCCACCAAATCAAGGCTTGCATAGTTATTGTCTATCATTTTTTTAAGGTTTGGTTTGCAAATATACAGGAAATTATTTACTTTTGCAAGTGTTTTTAGAAAAAAGTGTGAAATGGAAGTAAAGAAAGACTCTTTCAAAGCATGGTTGCTGGCTGCTCGTCCCAAGACGCTGACAGGTTGCGCCGTGCCCGTGATGATAGGTCTGGCGCTGGCCTGGACCGACTCGAAAGGCTATATCACCCTCGACGGGCATTCTGTGTTTAAGATCCTGCCCGCCGTGCTCTGTCTGCTGTTCGCCTTTATCATGCAGATTGATGCCAACCTGATCAACGACTTCA
Source organism: uncultured Prevotella sp. (assembly GCF_946407605.1). Lineage (GTDB taxonomy): Bacteria > Bacteroidota > Bacteroidia > Bacteroidales > Bacteroidaceae > Prevotella. Next base: position 1,867 of record NZ_CAMJOS010000029.1, on the reverse strand, counting down.
TAGACTATGCCAAGGGCACCGACGACAAGGAGACACGACTGGGACCAGAGCGAGCCTGTGCCCAGGGTTGGATCAGCGTTGATAAGATGAAGCATGCCATCGCCGCCGTCACTTGTGTAGGCTGCCTCGTTGGTCTGCCTTTGGTGTTCTTTGGCGGCTTGGAGATGTTGCTCATAGGCCTGCTCTGTGTGGTAGCCTGCTTTCTCTATACCACCCACCTTTCTTATATAGGACTGGGCGATGTGCTGGTAATCGTGTTTTTCGGCATCGTGCCAGTATGCGTCACCTATTACATCCAGCTCCACACCGTGACCACCGAGGTCGTCATTGCTTCGCTGGCCTGCGGACTAGTCATCGACGCCTTGTTGCTGGTTAATAATTTTCGCGACCGCGATACTGACAAGGCTGTGGGCAAGAACACCTTAGTGGTGCGCATTGGCGAGAAAGCCTCCATTGGTCTCTATCTGGGCGTGGGTATCACGGCCTGCCTTGCTGGCATCGTCTTCGGCATCAATGGTCGCTGGTGGGCTTTCATACTGCCATTTGCCTATCTGGTACTCCACGTCCTCACGTTCCTGAAGATAAACAGCATCTGGAAAGGACGCGAACTTAACAAGTGTTTAGGCGAAACAGCCCGTAACATTTTCATGTACGGGCTGCTTGTCAGTATCGGATTGCTCCTCTAATTCTTATTTCTTCGCTCGGCTTTGCCGCTTGGCTCAGCCAAGAACTCTTAATTCTTAACTATTAACTATTAACTCTTAATAGCTTCTTGCGATGATGACGCGAGCCTTCGAGGGCTTGCCAGTCACCATGTCCACGCCAGGAGTCTGCTCCACGCCGAAGGGCACACAGCGGATGGTGGCCTGCGTCTCTTCCTTGATCTGAGCCTCGGTCTCGGCAGTGCCGTCCCAGTGGCAGAGGAAGAATCCACCGTCCTTCACTTTCTCCTTAAACTCCTCGTAGTTCTCGCACTCGTAGATACGACTGTCACGATAGGCCTTAGCCTTCTCGAAGATATTCTTCTGGATATCCTCCAGCAGTTGCTCCACGTATTCTGCGATACCCTCCAAAGGACGAGTCTCCTTCTCCAGCGTGTCGCGACGCATCACCTCGATGGTGCCGTTCTCCAGATCGCGAGCACCCAGTACCAGGCGCACGGGTACCCCCTTCAGCTCGTAGTCAGCGAACTTAAATCCAGGACGCTTGTTATCGGCATCATCAAACTTCACGCTGATGCCAGCCTTACGCAGCTTCTCGATGATAGGCTGCACCTCTTTGTTCACCAGCTCCATCTGCTCGGGCTTGGTAGCAATAGGAATAATCACCACCTGGATAGGAGCCAAACGCGGAGGCAGTACCAAGCCGTTATCGTCAGAGTGAGTCATGATGAGGGCACCAATCAGACGAGTGCTCACACCCCATGATGTTGCCCAAACATACTCAGGCTTATTATCTTTATTAAGATAGGTGACGTCGAAAGCCTTGGCAAAGTTCTGACCCAGGAAGTGCGAGGTACCGCTCTGCAGCGCCTTGCCGTCCTGCATCATAGCCTCGATGGTATAAGTGTCGAGGGCACCGGCGAAACGCTCGGTCTCACTCTTCACACCCTGAATCACGGGCACTGCCATCCATTCCTCGGCAAACTTGGCATACACCTTCAGCATCTTCTGTGCTTCCTCTTCAGCCTCTTCGCGAGTAGCGTGAGCCGTGTGACCTTCTTGCCACAGGAACTCTGAGGTACGCAGGAAAGGACGAGTGCGCATCTCCCAGCGCATCACGTTACACCACTGGTTGCACATCAGGGGCAGATCGCGCCACGACTGAATCCAGTTCTTATAGGTGTTCCAGATAATCGTCTCTGAGG
>NZ_CAMJOS010000028.1 GCF_946407605.1 uncultured Prevotella sp. | reverse complement strand
CCCATCTTCATGGCCATATCCATGACCTTACAGATCTTCTGACTCATGGTCTCAGAAAGAGAACCGGCATGAACAGTGAAGTCCTGTGCGAAGATGAAAACCAGACGGCCGTCAATAGTACCGCTACCAGCTACTACACCATCGCCAGGGAATTGCTTCTTCTCCATGCCGAAGTTGTGGCAACGGTGCTCCTTGAACATATCGTATTCCTCAAACGAGCCTTCGTCGAGGAGCATCTCCACACGTTCACGGGCAGTATATTTGCCACGCTCGTGCTGTTTCTGAATTGCTTTTTCACCACCACCAAGACGGGCCTGTTCGCGCTTCTCGATGAGTTGCTTAATCTTGTCTAATTGTTTGCTCATTGTTTTATTTGGCGTTATTACGTTATATCGTTATTACGATGATTTATTCTGGGTGCTCACAGAGTTCGGTCAGAATACCACATGTGGATTTCGGATGCAGGAAGGCGATGTTGAGACCCTCGGCACCCTTGCGGGGCTTCTCGTCGATGAGGCGTACACCCTTTTCGCTGACCTCGGCCAGAGATTTAGCTACACCGTCTTCTATGCAGAAGGCTACATGATGCACTCCTTTGTTGCCCTTGTCCAACCATTTCTGAATGGTGCTTTCCGGTGATGTGGGCTCCAGCAGTTCTAGTTTCACTTCACCACACTTCAGGAAGGCGGTTTTTACTTTCTGGTCTTCTACGACTTCTGTTGCGTAACACTCTAAGCCCAGCACGTCTGTAAAGAACGGGAGGCTTTCTTCAATGCTCTGGACGGCGATGCCCAGATGCTCAATGTGTGAGATATTCATACTATTTGAAGTTTAAACTATAAATGTGGTGCAAAGTTACAAAAGATATGTGAGATACCAATCTTTTTTTTGGCTTTTTTATAAAATAAAAGAGATTATTGCGCTGTTGTTGGCAATAATCTCTTTCATATAGTTGGAAATCGTATCTATGCTTATCAATAATATTACTCGTAGATAAGACCTTCTACTCCATTCAAGTACCAATTACCGGGTCTTGTGGCATCTTTTGCCCAGATGCTGAAGTTTGTATAGGCTTCGGTAATGGCCTTAGTCTCCAGAGGATACTTGAAATCGACGGGAACGATAATTGCATAAGGAGGCTCGCCAGCTTTCGTAGGTATAGCGATGGTCTTACCCGTAGACTCGTTCTTGATGGTGATCTTCTTCAGGAAATCACTGATGCTCTGAGTCTTGGCAATGTCAAACTCTTCAACGATAGGAGCTTTTTTCTCGCCACCCTTCGTTGTGTTGATAAACACCGTAGATTTGCCGTAGCCGAACAGCTGGTGAACTTCTTTACTTGCGAGATTAGAACCATCGAGGCCTTTAATCCAAAGTTCATCATTAGCACCAGCGGCAATGAGCGACAACTGAACCTTGGTCTCGTTCAGACGAACGGCCTGAAGGACAACGTCATTCATGTCATAGTCAGCGTTCTCTAAGCGGTCCTCGAAGCACATGGTGTACTTCTCGCCAAACAATGTCATTACTTCGTTCTCTACTTTTGCACCAAGGGTAATCTCAATAACCATATCGCCAAAAGTACAGTCAGCTCCGTCTTCAAAGCACATATAAGCATGGTCATTAGCGCTGAAGATAGCCACACGGGGACTATCCCACTTCATGCCGTTTACGGTAGAACCTTTATCTGTAGCAGTTTGAGTGCTATTTGCATACACCTTCTGGGTGGTCTGGCTAGTATTATTGTCGATAGCTGAGAAGAAATGACCAATGATGTGGTTTACTTCTTTGTTCAGACGTCCGTCACTATATGTGCAGCCACTGCCACAGTAGTTGTAGGCCTCTGGAGTCATATCGCCAACGGTGTAGTTAGGATACGTCGGGTTCTTTGCCTTCTGGTTCAGGAATCCAATCTTGTAGCCTGCAGGAATGCTGATGTCTTGAGCTTTAGCACCTGCTGCGGGAACACCATCACCATAATAGGGGAGAAGATACTGCTTTTCCCTCTTGAACTTATCGCTAGAGAATCCGTTGACAGCCTTGTACTTAGGAAGCTTCTTGATATAGTTGGCCTCCTCCTCGGCTGTCATGTCCTTTGTCACTTCTGGGTTGAAGTAATAGTAGTAAACCGAGTTGAACATACCCTCGGTGGTGTTCATCTGGATTGGTGTGATGGTGACAGGCTGACCGGTGGCAATCAAATAGTTCTTGTTCAGCACGAAGTATGGGGTGCTCTCAACGATGTTCTCCCAGTTGTTGCTCTTACCGTTAGTCTTGTGGACGGCATTGAACTTGTCGAGGAATCCATTTACAATCTCCTTGACGGTGGATATGTCTACATCATCGTCAACAGCCTTATAGATGGTACCGTTCTCAAATGTCCAGCCACTGCCGAGTGTAGATGCGTCAGAAATGGCATACATCTTCTCGTTGGCCCATGTACCATCGGCCCATAGGTCGTAAGCTCTGTAAGTACCACCGCCAACGTTGTCGCAAATCAGTACCTTGTGGTCCTCGGAAGCCAGCGACTGGATGGCACGCTGAGCATTGAATGATGGGGTGGGAGTACCCAGTACGATAGAAGCAGCAGTGGGATAACTCTCACCAGACCTGGTCATGCGGGCAGCAGCAGTACTCTTGAAGCTGACAGATGACTCGCCTATATTGAATACTTTAACAAAATACTTGCCTTCGCTGCTTACACAGGCGGCAAACAGCTTGTCGTACACATTGGGAGCATCATATACCAAAGTAACCTTTTGGCCTTTTTCAACTTTTGCTTCGTTCAGAATAGCAGCATCTTTGTTGCCGAAAGGTGATTCAGTCAAAATCTGAACCTTTTCGATATTGTCCAGATTAGCGTCAGCCGTAATGGTGACAGAACCCTGTTTGATAGAGTTCCAATCCTGAGCGGCATCAATGTTTCCGAAAACCTTCTGAGCATTTTCTTTAATGAGTGCATTATTGTACTCATTCACGTTACCCTCATCATGACTAGTGCAACTACATAAGGTAAAGGCAATTGCAATTGCTGATAAAACAATTTTCTTCATACTCTTATTACTTTTGTTAAATCTGACTGCAAAAGTAATCATTTTTTAAGTGATTTGGGTAATATGAGTGAAAACTTGACAGTAATTTAAGGTTTTTTAATAATTGCGAGACCTATTTGTAAAAGGAATTACAACTCGACGATGATTTTGCCGTTAATTTGCCTACCTGTCAGATAATTAGGCACGGCCCATTGGCGGTTGCTGACATCGGTGACCCAATAGTAGCTATTAACATTTGAAATGCCAAAGAGATTTAGACAGTCAACTCCGAGCCAAATGTTCTTAATGGCCTTAAAGTTGTGTAGTGCTAAATAACTCATGCCAATGTCGGCACGTTTGTATGCTGGAGCACGGAAACTCTGTGAGTCCAGTCCGCGGTGCGGTGCTCCGAAAGGAAGACCATCGGCATAAGATAGCCTCAAGGTCATCTTCCAACGTTCAGTGCCAGGAAAGTAGTCGGTAAAGTGCAAGTTCAACGCATAGCGTTGATCGGTAGGCATGGGAATCCATTGACCATTCATCTTTTGTTTGGTGCTCATCAGAGAAAACGATATCCATGAATCAGTTCCGGGAACAAACTCTCCATATAATTTAAGGTCCAAGCCAGCTGTATAGCCTGTGCATAGATTTTGGCCATAGTAGGTCACCTTCACATTCTGCACATTATAGGGAATGAGGTTTGACAGGGCTTTGTAGTAAGTTTCTGCGGTGAATTTGTAGGGACGTTCGTTCATCTTGAACCGATAGTCCATTGCTGCGATGAACTGTAATGACCTTTGACTTTTTATGTCTTTGTTTAGCGTAGCTACAGTGATGCCAGCTACAGTGGTTGTGTCACGCAGTTCTTTATAGAATGGTGCCTGATAGTATAAACCTGTTGCAAAACGGTAGGTGAGGTCTTGATTGTAACTTGGCACGATGGCCAAAGAAACACGTGGTGAAAGGATGGTTTCTTTGTTGAACGACCAATGGGCGAAACGAACACCATAGTTTAAGGTGTAGTGTGTGTCTCCATTGTGCCAACGGAAGATGTCCTGTATATAACCCTCAATACGGTTTGACTTCATGTCGTTATTAGATGAGAGTGTATAAATCAAATCCAACCGATTGGCTGTGTGGGGGACGGAATAACCGCTGGAGTCTCGCATTTCGTATTCCCGACTCTGTTCTTTGATATGCTCCCATTTATAGGTCAGTCCCGCTTCAATATCGTGCTGTTGCAGTTTTCGGTTCAGTATCAGTTTCAAACTCTGCACATTGCCTGTCAGATAGTTGCGGGCATGCTCTGCGTAAGTGCCAACTCCCAACTGTTCAGCACTTTCTGCTTCGTTTAGCCAGTATTGTCCTTGGATGTCATAACGTTCCTGTTCCTTAGTGTGATAGGCCGACCATAAGAGCTTGATGTGTGTTGAGTCGCTGATGTGACGGGTGATGGCCGCTGTGGCGAAAAGCGTACGAAAGATGTCCTTTTCTTGTCCGTCGAAGTAGACCTTAAATGACTTCACATCTTTCATTGTACCAAATGATGTTTCTCGATCCTTTGGCTTGAAGTTGTAGTGGTTTTCAGAGATGTTGCCTAATAGCTCCAAAGTCCATCGGCGGTTAGGCTCATAGGTGATATAGGTCTGATAATCCAGTTGGTTGGGTCGGTATTCGCCAGTAGTCTCCAATGATCCCAATAGATAGCGGTTGGTCTTATAGCGCAAGCCATGACTCATCGAGTATTTTTTGTTAGATGTACCCACATAAGCACTGCCGCCTAAGAGCGAAGCCATTGCCGAAGCCTCAAATGACTCGGGGCGACGGTAGGTGATGTCCAGTGCACTCGACATCTTGTCGCCATATTTGGCTGAGAATCCGCCACTTGAGAAACTCACATTCTCAACCATGTCGGCATTGATAACAGATAGTCCTTCTTGCTGTCCACTTCTGATAAGTAATGGACGATATACCTCTACATTATTTATATATACAGAGTTTTCGTCGAACGAACCACCGCGAACGTTATATTGGCTCGACAATTCATTATGGGTAGATACACCGGCTTGTTGTTGAATCAGCTCTTCTACTGCATTGCCGGTTGTTGAGGGCACCCCTTTGATGTCTTTAATGTCCAGATGCTCCATCTGGTCTGTCTGACGACGTCTTTGAGTAACGGTGACGCCACCCAGTTCGTTCTTGCTGTGTAGTTCAATCTGTATGGTCTGGGTGGTTCGTGGATTACGTAGTACGCGTTTGCGTTCTTGATAGCCCACCATAGAAAACTTGACAACAACCGAGTCGGCAGTGTGGAGTGTCAGCTGAAACTCGCCTTTGAGGTTTGTCATCGTGACGGCACCTTGTTCCAGACACGATACGGTGGCCAACTCCAAAGCATTGCCTTCATCGTCAATTACCTTGCCTTTTAGTGTGAATGATTGGGCCATACAAATAATGCTCGTCATCATCATGGCGAGAACAAGAGTATATCGTATGGTGAGTTGTCTCATCAAAGGATATAACGCAGAAAGGGACGTTTTATTATGTGTCAGTCGCGATAAAACCATGATAACAGCCTATTCACCCAGCCGATGGAGCAGTGGAACCAACGGTAGCCACTGGTCTGTTTGCCGCCGAAAGTGAGAATGAATTCACGGAAGGCATTCTTCTGGAACGGCAGTCCTACATCCAGGAAAAACATATGCTCGAAGCCGCGGTTATGGGCTGTCTTCAGGGTGTGCCAGATGGTAAGGATGTCAGGATGAACAAAGGCAAATGATTTGCGGCGATAGGCGGCATACCATAGATAGGCTTGTCGCTGACTGTAAACTACTGCTGAGCAACCAATGATATGCCCATGATAGCGGGTGACGAACAATTGCGCATCTTCACTCTTTCTTAATCCCTCAAATAGCTCATCGGCAGGAATATAACGTTTAGGCTTCAGCCAGTTGTGATGACGCAGTAGACGCATAAAGGCTTTAAAGTCATTATCGCTTTTCACCTCATCGGTCACAACACCACGATTATAAGCCGCATCAATACGTTTCTGCATACGCTCACTGATGCGCTCTTCCGGAGTATGTGAATGAAGTGAGTTGTGAATGCTGACCCATCTTACAGGAAAGAACTGATTCTCACGCAACTCCTTATATGCAAACATCTTACTACTCAAGTTACTGACCTCCGTATAGAGCGTCCATCGTCCTACCTTTTCTGTCAGTTTCTTTAGCATCATGCTGAATAACTCTTGTGTGCTTAGAGGTGCTTGTGGTGAATAGACTCCCTCGCCTATAATGCGACAGTGTCTGTATAGATAGGGTGGGAAAAACGAGGAGTGGTAGCGTATCAAGGCCAGCATTTGTGCAACGATAGCACCATTTTCTGTCTCAACAGTAACCATATAAGGCTTGTGACGTGGGGTTTGCTTGGCCAGTTTGAAGAATGTAGGACTATGGAAGATGTTTTCCTCCATGAGACCCTGCGGCAACTGGTTGCTGCTGGTATATATATTTATGGCCAGTTCGCTCATCGGCAGCAAAAATACTAAATCTTTCTTAAATTGAACGTATTTTTACCAGAAATTATTACCTTTGCATGGTAATTTATTTTTAAAGACTATGACAGACTTCAAAACATTGGTACAGATGCGTCGTTCGCATCGCAAGTTTACATCTGCCGAAATTGACGGTGATGACGTAAAATTGATACTCCGTGCGGCATTGATGTCGCCTACAGCAAAGAGTAACCGCGGGTGGCAGTTCGTGGTGGTTGACGATAAGCGCGATCTGGAAAAACTGGCTGATGCCAAAGATGCAGGCAGTCAGCTCATTAAGGATGCTGCGTTGGCTATTGTTGTGTTGGGCGACCCCATGCAGAATGATTGCTGGGTAGAGGACGGTAGCATAGCAGCTATCTCTATGCAGTATCAGGCAGAAGAGCTGGGATTGGGTTCTTGCTGGGTACAGATGCGTGGCCGCGGCTTGAGTGACGGTACCAGTGCCGATACGGTGATTCGTGGCATCCTCGATATCCCTGAGAATCTTAATGTGCTTTGTGTTGTGGCCTTTGGTCATAAGGCAGATGAACGTCAGCCACAGAACGAGTATAAGCTGAAGTGGGAGAACGTACACGTGGATAAGTATTAATGGATATCGTATTTGTTGGCGCAGGACGCCTGGCTACAAACTTTGCTTCGGCCTTGAAGCAAAACGGACATCGTATCTTGGCTGTGTGGAGTCGTACCATCGCTTCTGCTCAGGCGTTGGGCGCGAAAGTAGGCTGCCAGGCAACTGATAAGTTGGACGCTCTGCCCCTTCAGGCTGATGCTTTTGTGGTAGCTATCAAAGATGCAGCTTTGGCAGAAGTTATCCCGCCGTTGTGCAAGGGTAGGGAGAATCAGGTGTTTCTTCATACTGCCGGCTCGATGCCTCTAACCGTTTTTTCCGGATATACCCAGCATGGGGGTGTGCTATATCCCATGCAGACCTTTTCTAAAGAACGGTTGGTGGATTTCTCGTGCGTACCTATATTTATAGAGGGCGCAGATGATGTGGCTCTTGATATGGCCCGTCGATTGGCCGAAAGCGTTAGTCGAGAGGTGCGTGTCCTTAGCAGTGCAGACCGTAAGCATCTGCATTTGGCAGCTGTCTTCGCTTGCAACTTCGCCAACCATTGCTATGCGCTGTCAGCAAAGATATTAGAGCAGCATGGACTTCCTTTTGAGGTGATGCTACCGCTGATAGATGAGACAGCACTAAAAGTGCATTCTATGCATCCATTTGCTGCCCAAACAGGACCAGCCATCCGTTACGATCAAAACGTGATTGAGGCACAGAAAGCATTACTTTCCGACGATGCCGACATACAGGAGATTTATGACATTATGAGTAAAAGCATACATAGACTCGCCAATGATTAACTACGATTTATCAAAAATACGGGCCATCATCTTCGATATTGATGGTGTCCTCTCGGCAGAAACCATTACGTTGGGTGCTGATGGACTGCCCTTGCGTACTGTAAACATAAAAGATGGCTATGCTATTCAGCTTGCTGTTAAACTGGGACTTCATATCGCCATCATGACTGGAGCAAATGTTGATTCCGTTAGAGTGCGCTACGAAGGATTAGGAGTTAGTGATGTTTTCGTGGGCTGCTCCATAAAAATTAAGACCTATGAGGCCTTTCTCGAAAAATATGGCTTGAAGGATGATGAGGTGATGTATATGGGCGATGATATTCCCGACCTGCAGGTGATGCAGCGTGTAGGTTGTCCCGTATGTCCACAGGATGCCTGCGTCGAAGTGCGAGAGGCCAGCATCTATGTAAGCGACCGTAAAGGTGGTTATGGCTGCGGACGCGATGTGATAGAGCAGACGTTGCGTGCTCAGGGTAAATGGGTGATGAACGAGAAAGCGTTCGGCTGGTAATGACGGTTCATAGTTAGTGGATAAAGGTTTTGGTTATGCTTGAGAATCTAGAAAAGTATCATATTATTCTGGCAAGCAACTCTCCGCGCCGTAGGGAATTGCTAGGAGGATTGGGCATCAAATTTGAGGTTAAGGTGTTGCCCGATATTGAAGAGAGCTATCCCGACGATTTGTCTGTCTCACAGATTGCCGAGTTTATTGCCAAAGAGAAAGCTGAGGCATATCGGAATCAGATAGCTGACAATGACCTGATAATTACAGCCGATACCATTGTGATTGCTGATGATGAGGTGATGGGTAAACCTGTTGATGCTGCCGATGCCACAAGGATGCTGCATCGTTTGAGTGGTCGTGCTCATCAGGTTACTACGGGTGTATGCCTCACTACGAAGACCCAACAGCGTCGTTTCTCGGTAACTACTGATGTTACCTTTAAACAGCTCTCTGACGAGGAGATTCAGTATTATGTTGAGACCTATCGTCCTTTTGATAAAGCTGGTGCCTATGGTATTCAGGAGTGGATAGGTTATGTGGGATGCATCGGTCTTCATGGTAGCTATTACAATGTGATGGGCTTGCCCGTTCAGCGCATCTATAGCGAATTGCTTACCTTATAATTATAATACGAAGTGCACCACCAAGGGCAGGTGGTCACTATATCCTTGTTGAAAACGAAAACCGTGAAAAGACCTTCGCGGACGTTTTCCTCCATATTCTGGTTCTTCCTCCAAAAGAAAGCTGGCATCGTTGATGTACGATGTCTCTACTTTTGTAGATAAGGAAGGAGATACCAATACATGATCAAGTGAGTGCCATTCTCCGTGATAACGGTAATTTGCAGGAGAACCATTCCTGCCCTTGATATCGGCAGTGATGTTCTTCAGTCCTGATTCATAAAGCCGTTTCAGAGAAGGGCTGTCGGCATAATCATTGAAATCACCTAATACAATAATCTTCGCATCCTTGCTGATATCCTTCATCGCTTGTTGAAGTGTTTTAACCACTTGCTGTCGATAGGGACGAGTCTCTTTCTCTCCACCATAACGGCTAGGGCTATGAACCACAAATACATGAAGCGTATCGCCCGATATGCACAGTCCTTGAACATAAAGAATATCACGCGTTGGACGCATGTTCTTCATGAGTGGCACCGAGAAAGAATCATAGCAGAGTGGACGGAAATGGAAGGGCTGGTACAAGAAAGCGACATCAAGCCCTCGCACATCTTTCGATTCTGTCATCAGGTACTGATATCCGGCATTACGGAGCAATGATCTTCTTGTTAGGTCCTTGAGGACGGAGTCGTTCTCCACTTCAATCAAAGCCACTAAGTCTGGTAGATTGTCAGAACAGGAAAGAATCTCCTGTCCTATTCTGTTTACCTTTCCCCAATATTTGGTTGGTGTCCAGTGTCTTTCTCCCTCAGGAAGGAATTCTGTGTCCTCCTTTCCCTCGTCGTGTTGAGTGTCGAACAGGTTTTCACAGTTCAATTCGACTAATGTCAGCTGTTGGCAAAGAGCGACAGAGGGGAATAGAAGAAAAAGGAAGACAAAAGACCATAGTCCTTTATCTCCCTTTATCATTATTCTTTTATATACTTCCACTTACTTGGTTACTCTCTCCAACCACTTCACCATACCGAACATCACTCCCATGGAGATGACACAAACCACCAGGAATACTGTCCAGCAAATCCATACGGGCCACTCGTTGTAAATCAGCGGACCAATCCACAGCAGACCGTTGCCCACTGCCGTAGCACCCAGCCACAGTCCCTGGCAGAGACCCTGCAGGTTCTTAGGAGCTACTTTTGATACGAATGACAGACCGAGAGGCGAGATAAATAATTCGGCTACCGTCAGGAAGAAATAGGTGACGATAAGCACCCAGGGTCCTGCCTTCAGGCCAGCTTTTGCAGAGTCGGCAAGAACGGTGAACTCGTTGGCAGAGGGATAGCCCTGCATAGCCGAATAGATGGCCAAGAAAAGATAAGCGATACCGGCAATACCCATACCGTAGGCAATCTTTCGAGGTGTAGAGATGGCTCGACCGGCTTTTGTCAGGGATGCGAAGATCCACATGATGATAGGTGTCAGGAAAATGACGAAGAAGGGGTTGACAGCCTGCCATATCTCAGGAGCAATAGCGTCGGTCTGCACAAAGTCGCGTGCAAAGAACGAGAGCGACTGTCCATTCTGGTGGAACGAGAACCAGAAGAATACGGCGATACCCAGCACGGCAAACAGGGCATACATGCGCTGTTTGATTTCCTTTGCCATTGCCAGTTTCTCTTCCTCTGTATAACCTTCCGAAGCCACAGCCTCTTTCTTTCCTGGGGTGGGGAACAGGTGCTTAGACATCAGGAAGATAGCCAGCGAGATGAGCATCGTTACCACTGATGCGATAAACGAATAGTGGATACCCGTATTGAAGATGTCGAGATACTGGGTGCAGAATGCCGAGAGGTCAGAGGCATTACCTCCCACCTTTGCCACCAGCTCATTGAGGTTGGTCAGATGGTCGGCAGGCATCTGTGCCCCCATGTTGATGTATTCGTGACATAGCTTAGGCAGGTCAGCATTGTATTCCAAACCATGCGAGTTGAGCCACCAGCTACGCAGCAGCGGTGCGATAAAAGGAGCCACCAGCGCACCAATGTTGATGAAGACATAGAAAATCTGGAAGCCTGCATCGCGCTGACCCTGTGCCCACTTCAGTTTTTCAGGACTCTCCTTCTTGGCGTCAGCCTCGAAATTGTCGTACATCTGTCCGACGATGGCCTGCAGGTTACCCTTGAAGAGACCGTTACCGCATGCAATTAGTGATAAGGCAAAGATGGTGAAGGGCAGCAGCCAAGAAATATTATCGGGAGTGGACAGCACGGGAATAGCCAGCAGGATATATCCTAATGCCATCACCACCAGACCCCACGCAATTGTGGCTTTATAGTTTTGAGTGCGGTCGGCAATGATACCGCCCACCAGACTGAGCACATAGATGGCTGTGAGGAACATAGCTGCAATGAATCCGCTCTGTCCGTCAGAGAGTCCGAACTTAGAACACAGGAACAATGCCAGCACGGCATTCATGATGTAGTAGCCGAAGCGCTCGCCCATATTACTGAGGGCTGCGAGCAGAAGCCCTTTAGGATGGTTTTTAAACATGTTTACTTGATTTTAGGGTTGTTACTTCTGTGAATATCAAAGAGATAGGTCATCTTGATGACGATATTTGTCAGGTTCGACCGTCCGAAATAGTCGCGTTTCGAGTTGCCGAAGATGTCGCCCAGTCCGTAGTAGTAACGGCCTTCGAGCATGAAATGTCCTACGTTGTTGATGCTGAACTCGATACCTGCTCCCGCCGCAATACCGTATTCTACCTTACGTTCCACCGACATCGAGTCCTGAGCCACAATCTGCGACGTGCGCTCAGCGAGGTTGGGTTTGGTGAAGTTGGTTTTTGTGTTCTCACCCAGGAAGAATCCCACTTGAGGTCCAGCCTGTGCAAATACCTGTATACCCTTGCGTTCGCGGCCCCAGCCCATACGTGCAAAAACGGGAATCTGCAGGTAGGTCATGTTTCGCTCATAAGCCTCAGCAATGCCTGTGATTGGGTTGATGACAGGGTCGTCGTTAGGCGTTAGTATTCTTTCTTTCCATCCTACCTGAGCAAAGTTCAATTCAGCCACGATGGCGCAAATGCTTTTAAAATATTTCTCTGAGGTATAGCGCAGGGTCAGTCCGCCGGTCAAACCGGTATGCATGTCTTGCGGCACCTCAGGCATAAAGCCCACGTTACTCATCATATAGCCGCCATTAACACCAATGGCCAGCTCATCACGATGTTCGCCTACCTGGGCGAAAGATACGTTGACGATGCAGAGAGTGAGTGATAAAAGGAGTATTACACGTTTCATACCTCTTTAGTAATTCACGGTCTCGATGGTACGATCGTCCTTATAGTGGATAAACATGTATGCTCTGTTCTGCAGACCGCCATTGCCTATGCGCTCAAATTTCAGCGGTGTCTGCAAGGGCTGATAGCCGAAACGTCCGGCAGCACCGTCAAAAGTCTTGCCGTACTTGTGAAGTCCGCGCAGGAAGAATAGTGCGTGGTCAAAACCCGTCATCGCAAAGCGAGGAAGTGCATTCATCATGTCCTGACTGAAATTCTTGCGGTATAGCTGCTGGAAACGCTCTGACTGTGGTGACATCAGGTTGGTGTAGAACGGAGCTGGGATATACACATTATATTTATAGAAGTTCTCCAGCTGATACTGTGTGTACATCATCCATTCTGTATAGCCAAACATTGAAATCTGTATGTCAGGATTGGCAGCCTTGATGGCGCTGAGCTTGCCGAATGTGGACAACAGCTCAGGCGAACGAGCCGAATTCAGAACCACCAGGTTGGGCTTGCCCATCACGAAGGCGCTGGCAAACTGTGCGTCGGTTGATTTCAGACTCGTTACATTATACTGGATGTTCTTCACCTCCAGCTGTCGGCGCAGCGTAGCCGTAAACGCCCCTTTCGTACTGGTGGTATCGCCACAGTCAACAATGATGGGGTGGTAGTCCTTGAACCAGTCAGAACAGCGGCGTGCTGTCGACTCCACCAAATCGTTGGGTATCTGATACACCTGGAAGATATTACGATTGGTGTAAATCTCTGGTGCATGGATAGAGAACGGAATCATCAACATAATGTCGTGCTGCTGGGCAAAGGCGGCCAGTGATGTTACGAATTTGGAATAGAGCGGACCGATGATGATATCGCAGTTGGCTGCGGCAGGATCTTGCAGCAGTGGTGTGATGTCGGCGGTCTCGGGCAGGTTCCATGCATGGATATCTACTGAGATGCCCTCTTTCTTCAGCGAGTCACAGGCCATGAGCAATCCGCGATAGTATTCCACCATTCGCTTGCCGTCGTTGTTAATCTTATGCAGAGGCAACATGATACCCAGTCGGATGGCTCGGTTGCGCACATCACCCTTCTCTACGACTGTCGGCGCCGCAGATACTTGCTGTGCTTCTTGCTGTCGCAGGGGAATGACAATCACCGAGCCCTTCTTCAGTTTATAGTCGGGCTTCTCCATTCCCGGGTTGGCTTGAACCAGCTCTTCTACCGTGATACCATACATCTTTGAGATGCTGTACATGGTTTCCTTTTTCTTCACCTCATGAGTGCCTGTGGTCTGAGATGATACTGACAAAGGTAGCGATACGGCGAACGCACATATCAGAAAATATCTTAATAAATGCCTCATAATTTCATTTTTTTCTGTTTTCGCCGACAAAAGTACAAAATAAATTTGTAACTTTGCCCACAAAACGGAAAGAAATATGAAAAAGAAGTTTATATTATCATTCTTTATCTTGTTTTTGACCTCCCTGACAGCGGGAGCACAGCAAGTGACACCCAAAGTGTCGCCTAAGGCTTCTTATGTTGACAGCAAGGGCTTAACCCAGGAAGTTACCAGTATTGACGACGGTCAGGCACCGCTTGAGGTGACGTTTACGGCTAATCCGTCGGGAATGGATGATTACTCACCCTCCTACGAATGGCATTTCCGTCGTCTCGAAGGCAACAGCGGCTATGAGGAGCTGTTTGTACGCTACGAGGAAGATACGCAGTATACGTTCAATGAGTCTGGCACCTATCTGGTGGTGCTGAAGACCGATGTTGGTGACGAAGACGTCGTTGTCGACTCTGCCGAGATTAAAATCTTCGTTGCCGAGAGCTGGTTGGAGTTCCCCAACGCCTTCTCTCCTAATGGCGATGGAATCAATGATGTGTATAAGGCTAAGCGTGACTATAAGAGTATTGTGGAGTTTCATGCTTATATCATCAACCGTTGGGGGCAGCGTCTCTTCGACTGGACCGATATCTCTAAGGGTTGGGACGGAACCTATCGTGGTAAGGACTGCAAGGACGGCGTGTATTTCGTCATTGTGAAAGCTCGCGGTGCCGATGGTAAGGAATACAATATCCGCAAGGACGTCAACCTGTTGAGGAAACATTCAGATGGAGGAAGTACCAGTGGAGATTAAGGATGACGAAAAGATATGCGTCTGGGGTGCTCGTGTCCATAATCTGAAGAATATTGATGTCGAGATACCCCGTCAGTCGCTCACAGTCATTACCGGATTGAGTGGTTCCGGCAAATCGTCGTTGGCCTTCGACACCATCTTTGCCGAGGGTCAGCGTCGCTATATCGAGACCTTTTCGGCCTATGCCCGCAATTTTCTTGGGGGTATGGAGCGTCCTGATGTTGATAAGATTACCGGTCTGTCGCCCGTTATCAGCATTGAGCAGAAGACCACCAACAAGAACCCGCGTTCTACCGTAGGCACTACCACCGAGATTTACGACTATCTGCGATTGCTTTATGCCCGTGCGGGTAAGGCTTACAGCTATATGACTGGTGAGCCGATGGTGAAATATACCGAGGAACGAGTGATAGAGATGATTCAGCACGACTATGCCGGTCGCAGAATCTTTATCCTGGCTCCGTTGGTACGCAATCGTAAGGGTCACTATCGTGAGCTCTTCGAGGCCATGCGTCGCAAGGGTTATCTCACTATGCGTATCGATGGAGAGGTGACAGAGATTACGCTGGGCATGAAGGTCGACCGCTATAAGAACCACGATATCGAGGTGGTTATTGATAAACTATGCGTGAAGGATGAGGCTGACGACCAACCCGACGAGCGTCTGAGGAAGAGCGTGCAGATAGCTATGAAGCAGGGCGAGGGTCTGATAATGATTCTTGATAAAGATACCAACGAGGTGAAGTATTTCTCCAAACGACTGATGTGTCCCACCTCAGGCATCTCCTATAGCGACCCAGCCCCCAACAATTTCTCGTTCAACTCGCCGCAGGGCGCCTGTCCCCGTTGTAAGGGTCTCGGTGTGGTCAGCGAGATTGACCTCAACAAAGTGATTCCCGATAGCAGTAAGACGATCTATGAAGGGGGAATCGCTCCTTTGGGTAAATACAAGAACCAGCTGATTTTCTGGCAGATAGAGTCTATTCTGAAGAAGAGCGACTTGACGCTGAAGACCCCAATAAAAGAAATTCCTGACGAGACCATGAACGAGATTCTCTATGGTTCGTTAGAGGATATCCGCATCGACAAAGAGCTGGTCCATACCTCGAGTGATTACTTCGTCAACTTCGATGGCATCATCAAATACCTGCGTGACATTATGGAGGGCGACGAGAGCACTACGGGTCAGAAATGGGCCGACCAGTTTCTGGCAGAATGTGAGTGTCCTGAGTGTCACGGGCAGCGACTGAACCGTGAGGCCCTTTCCTATCGCATCTGGGATAAGAACATCTCAGAATTGGGAGCTATGGACATCAGCGAGTTGCGCGAATGGTTGAATCATGTGGAGGAACATCTCGATGCTCAGCAACAGCAGATTGCCGCCGAGATACTGAAGGAGATACGCACCCGTCTCGACTTCCTGTTGGATGTGGGCCTCGACTATCTGGCCCTCAACCGCCAGTCGGCCTCGCTGTCGGGTGGTGAGAGTCAGCGCATTCGTCTGGCCACGCAGATTGGCTCCCAGCTGGTCAACGTGCTCTATATTCTCGATGAGCCTTCCATCGGTCTGCACCAGCGTGATAATGAGCGTCTTATCCGTTCGTTGAAAGAGTTGCGCGACCTGGGTAATACCGTTATTGTGGTGGAACACGACCGCGACATGATGTTGGCTGCCGACTATATCGTGGATATTGGTCCGCGTGCTGGCCGCAAGGGTGGTGAAGTGGTGTTTCAGGGAACGCCCCAGGAGCTGCTGAAGACTGATACTTTGACGGCATGTTATCTTAGTGGAAAGAGGAAAGTGGAGAGTGGAAAGTGGAATGAGGAGAGTGGAAAGAGGAATGATGGCAATGGCCATAGTCTTGTACTGAAAGGCTGCAGCGGCAACAACCTCAAGCATATCGACGTCACCTTCCCCTTGGGTAAGCTTATTGTGGTGACGGGTGTTTCAGGCTCGGGTAAGTCGACGCTTATCAACGAGACGTTGCAACCTATTCTCTCCCATCATTTCTACCGCTCGCTGAAAAGACCCAAGCCCTACGACAGCATCGAGGGCCTGCAATATATAGATAAGGTGGTGAATGTTGACCAGAGCCCGTTGGGTCGTACACCCCGCTCTAATCCTGCCACCTATACTGGCGTATTTTCCGATATCCGCACCCTTTTCGTAGAACTGCCCGAGGCCAAGATTCGCGGCTATAAGCCTGGCCGCTTCTCGTTCAATGTGAAGGGCGGTCGCTGTGAGACTTGTGGCGGTAACGGCTATAAGACCATCGAGATGAACTTCCTGCCCGATATCCAGGTGCCCTGTGAGGAGTGTCACGGGAAACGCTATAACCGCGAGACCTTAGAGGTGCGTTATAAGGGCAAATCTATTGCCGACGTGCTCGATATGACCATCAACCAGGCTGTGGAGTTCTTTGAGAATGTGCCCGAAATACTGCGTAAAATCAAGACCATCCAGGATGTTGGTCTGGGCTATATCAAGTTGGGACAGCCCTCGACGACACTCTCGGGCGGCGAGAGTCAACGCGTAAAACTGGCTACGGAACTGTCGAAGCGCGATACAGGAAGCACGCTCTATATCCTCGATGAACCCACTACAGGTCTGCATTTCGATGATATCCGCATCTTGATGCAGGTCATTCGTAAACTCGTAGATAGAGGTAACACCGTGATTATCATCGAGCACAACCTCGACGTCATCTGTCAGGCTGACCATATCATTGATATGGGACCTGAGGGCGGACGCAAAGGTGGTATGATCCTCAGCGAGGGCACACCCGAAGAGGTGGCACGCAGCAAGAAGGGTTATACGCCCCGTTTCCTGAAACAAGAACTGAAAAAGTAATCAGAAGAGACTGTCTGATTGACGTTAGAAGAGGCGGCCTATCTGATAGACCACAGCCGACACTACCCATGCCAGTACCGAGGTGTAGATGGCGGCTATCAACGCCCATCGCCACGAGCCCGTCTCGTTCTTGATGGCCACAATCGTAGCCACGCAGGGGAAGTATATCAGCACGAAGAGCAGATAACAGTAGGCAGCCAGCGGCGTGAGTCCGTCGGCAGTCATCAGCTGGTGCAGTCGTGTGTATTTCTCCGAGTCGTCCGAGAACGTATCATCGTCGGCAAACGAGTCGTCGCCGCTATACAGCACACCAATCGATGAGGCCACAATCTCTTTGGCGCCCACACCTGCAATGAGGCTCACGTCGAGCTTCCAGTTGAAGCCCTGCGGCGTGAACACAGGCTCTATGGCCTTACCCATCTTGCCGATGTACGACTGTTCCTGCTGTTCTTGACGCGAGAGCTCGTCGTTATGTGGGAAATAGCCCAGCGCCCACACAATGATGGAGGCCACCAGGATGATGCCACCCATCTTCTTCAGATACTCCTTACCTTTCTCCCACGTATGGCGTCCTATGGCCTTTGCCGTAGGCCAGCGGTAGGGCGGCAGCTCCATCACGAAGGGTGTGTCCTCGCCTTTGATGACGAATGTGGAAAGAATCTTGCTGACGATGACCGACATTACGATGCCAACGGCATAGAGTGATATCATGACCCACGACCTGTACTGCAGGGCGAAGAACGTGCCAGCAATCATGATATAGATGGGCAGACGCGCCGAGCACGACATAAACGGCAGTATCATCATGGTGATGATGCGCGAGCGTCGGCTCTCAATGGTGCGAGTGGCCATCACAGCGGGCACATTACAGCCAAATCCCATCACCAGCGGTATGAACGACTTGCCGTGAAGTCCCATCTTGTGCATCAGGCGGTCCATGATAAAAGCCGCACGCGACATATAGCCCGAATCCTCCATCAGCGAGATGAAGAAATAAAGAATCAGAATCTGCGGCAGGAACACGATGACGCTGCCTACACCGCCCACGACGCCTTCTACCAGCATGGAGCGCAGCGGACCGTCGACCATTGCATCCTCTATCCAGCCGCCCAGCCAGTCGACGCCTGCCTCAATCCAGTCCATCGGGTACTGTCCTAAGGCGAAGGTGGTTTGGAACATCACGAAGAGGATGGCGAAGAAGATGGGGAAGCCCAGAATGCGGTTCGACAGCACGTTGTCTATCATGTGAGTCACGCGATAGGTGTCTTCCTTCGACCCCGTCTTGTAGCGTGCCTCTTTCAGAGCGCCGTTGATAAAGCCGTACTTGGCGTCCATGATGGCCGTTTCCGAGTCGCTGCCCGTCTCTTCCTGCACACGAGCGGCAGCAACGTCGCGCGCCTGCAGCAGTTGTTTGCGGTCTTCGGGTCTGTGCTCGTCGGCCAGGTGGTTGCCCACATATTGCAGCACGTCGCTGTCGTGCTCCAACAGTTTGATGGCCAGATAGCGTGTAGAGTATCGCTGACTGATGTGCTCGTCGGCCTTGAGGTATTTCTGTATATGACTGATACCTTGCTCAATCTCGTGTCCGTAGTTGATGTGGATATGTCGCGATGACTCCTGTCGTTCGTACACCTGGATGACGGCGCGGAACAGCTCCTTGACGCCCATACCGCTCTTGAACGATGTGGGTACCATCGGCATACCGAAAAGTGATGATAGCACCTTGATGTCCACGCTGTCGCCTCGACGTTCAAACTCGTCGTACATATTCAGCGCACACACCATTCTCACGTTCATGTCCACCAGCTGAGTGGTTAGGTAGAGATTGCGCTCCAGGTTCGAGGCGTCGATGACGTTGATCACTACGTCAGGCATCTTCTCGCTGAGGTGCTTTCTGACGTAGAGCTCTTCTGGCGAATAACACGAGAGGGAGTAGGTGCCGGGCAGGTCGGTCAGCAGGAACTCATAGCCGAACATCGAGGCGTGTGCCTCTGTGGCATCGACGGTCACTCCTGAGTAGTTACCCACTCGGGCGTGTGCTCCTGAGGCATAGTTGAAGAGTGATGTCTTGCCGCAGTTGGGGTTGCCCACTAAGGCAACGTTAAGGGTTCTGCGCTCGTGCAGGGCTCGGTGCTGCAGCATCGTCTCGTTGTCAACAACAATCTCGGCCTCGTTGATGGTTGTCTGTTGCAGCGAACCCTCGTTCACCACTTCTATCTGCTCGGCCTCGTGATGACGCAGCGACACCTCGTAGCCCATCACCTTGTATTTCACGGGGTCTTGCAGCGGGGCGTTGAGCAGCACCTCTACTACTTTTCCCTTGATGAATCCCATCTCGATGATGCGCTTGCGGAAGCCACCGTGACCCAATACCTTCACGATGACGCCCTTCTCGCCCGTTTTCAGTTCCGACAACTTCATACGCCTTTCTGCTATTCGGCTGCAAAGTTACAAAATAAAAACTAAATAAGCCATCGAAACATGAAAGAATCGATGGCTTATACCTAATAATGATGATGTGTACTTACTTTTCTGTACGCTCAATCCAGGCCAGCACGTCGCCCTTGCTCACCTTAGCACCCTGCTTGGCGCTCACCTCAACGAGCTTGCCGCCGAGTGCTGCGGGGATGGGAACAATCTCGCCCCATTTCTCCATCAGGTAGCAGAAGGTCTGACCTTCCTCGTACTTCTGACCGATAAACGGCTCTACGCACGGAGCACACTCGCCCTCGCCGTTGAACTCGTAGAATATCTGTCCGGCAGAGGGAGCCACCAGCGCATCGGCCTTGGCGTGCTTGAAGGCAGCCAGCTCCTCGGCGCTCATCTTCGAGCCCAGCTTGGCGTCCTTCGCCTTCTGCAGGTCGGCCAGGAACTGCTTCTTGGCCTGTCCGCTCTTGAAGGGGCGGTACTGCTCGGGGTGCATAGCCAGTTCAAACAGCTCTTCGTTGTCCTTACCGTAGTCCCAGCCGTTCTCGTCCATCTCTTTCTTGAAGCCGTCGAGGGCATTGGGAATCAGCGTGTGCGGGTCTACATCGGTAAACTCGCGCTTCTGTTGCTGAGCCAGCTCTACGAGCTCGGGAGCGATGGTGCCAGGAATCTTGCCGCTCTTGCCCAGAATCATACCCCAGATGGCGTCGTCCATCATGACGTAGCGACCCTTGCCCTGTTCCATTGTGAGCAGGTTCATTAGGGCGATGTTCTTGGTGTACTGTGAGAACGGGGTCACCAATGGGGGATAACCCACGCGTGGCCATACGTACTCTACCTCGTTGAACAGCTTCACCAGCATGTCGTCCATCGTCAGCACGGGCTCGCCCTTCTTCTCGCGCAGCTTGTTGATCATGGTCTGTATGCCGCCCAGGTCGGCCATCATACTTCCCATCATGCCGCCAGGCAGTCCGCAGCCCAGCAGGAGCGACGACATGTGCTTGTTGGCGGGATTGATGAAGTAGCCCAGCCAGTCGTCAATGAACTCCTGAGTCAGGGTTCTCGCCTGCATGTACGCGTTCATATTAATATCTTCTACCTCGAAGCCCTCGTTCTTCAGCATCGACTGCACCGAGATGATATCCGGATGCACCTTACCCCAGCTCAGTGGCTCGATGGCGGTGTCGATGATGTCGGCGCCGTTGTTGCAGACCTCGAGGATAGAAGCCATCGACAGTCCGGGGCCAGAGTGGCCGTGATACTGGATGATGATATCGGGGTGCTTGGTCTTGATGGCCTTCGTCAGAGCGCCCAGCATGGCGGGCTGACCAATACCGGCCATATCCTTCAAGCAGATCTCCTCGGCACCGGCAGCAATCACCTCGTCGGCAATCTTGCTATAGTACTCTACGGTGTGCACCGGACTGGTGGTGATGCAGAGTGTGGCCTGGGGAATCATGCCTGCGGCCTTGGCCCACTTGATCGATGGGATAATGTTGCGGGTATCGTTCAATCCACAGAAAATACGGGGGATATCCACACCCTGGGCCTTCTTCACCTTGTACATCAGCTCACGTACATCATCGGGCACAGGATACATTCGCAGGGCGTTCAGACCGCGGTCCAGCATGTGGGTCTGGATGCCCACCTCGTTGAAGGGCTTACAGAAGGCGCGCACAGCGTCGTTAGGATTCTCACCTGCCATCAGGTTCACCTGCTCAAAAGCGCCACCGTTGGTCTCTACGCGGGCAAAACAGCCCATGTCGATAATAACGGGTGCTATACGCTCCAGCTGGTCCTTGCGCGGCTGGAACTTGCCTGACGACTGCCACATATCGCGGTAGACGAGACTAAACTTAATTTTCTTTTTTGCCATAATCTGTATATGATGATTTCATAAAACGCGACAAAGGTACAAAAAAAAAGTCAATTATCAATTGTATATTGTGAAATAATTATTAACTTTGCCCCAAAATTAGACAGAAAGCAATGAAGAAAGCATTATTTCCGATGATGATGACGGCCCTCATGGTGGGCTGTGCCGGAGAAAAAGCGGGTGGGGAAGCCGCTGCGCTGCAGACCGAGAATGCTGAGGCTATAGCCGACGAGACCATCTATGGACTGGCCTGCGACGGTTGTAACGACACCATCCTCGTGTTCCTGACCCTCGACTACGACGGCAGCGATCCCGATACCCTCAATATCCTTGAGGCCTCACGCTGCCATCAGGTGTTTGGACAGATTCGCATTGGCGACAAACTGGCTATCGTGCCCAACGCGCAGGACAGCACGCTGGCCGATATGGTTATTGTCATCGAGGACCTCATGGGACAGTGGGGCCGTCAGGTGCTGCCCACGTTGCGCGAGCGTGCCGATATGGAGGGCCTCTCGCAGCGTCAGAAGGAAAACAGCCTGCCCGATTCCATCCGCGAGCTGCTCAGCATCCCCCAGGAGTACACCTTCGTCATCAAGCCCGACAATATGTGCTTCACCCGTGGCTCGCAGCGCGCCCACACCACCGACGAGGTGCTGCCCGTAGAATATCCGAAGCTGAAGCGCTATCGTGAGTGGCACATCGCTGGGGGCAATTTTCTGTTCACTGAGGTCGGCCTCGACACGCTGGGCAACGAAACCGTTCTCTCTGTCGACACCACCCATCTCCTGATGCTTACACCCGACTCTCTCGTCTTCCAATTCCCCGACGGACCTCACGCTTACTATAAGAAGATAGAGGAGTAACACAACCCGTTTTTTGTCGGTTCGGGGTGTGAGATTGTAATAGTGTCAAATTAACACGAAAGAAAATATTTAACATTATTATAAGGCTTGCCGCTTGGCGAGCCTTTATTTTTCTGTCAAGATTATTTTCTTTGTTATGCGTTGGTGTGCAGGACTAACGAGCGGTCGTTCGTACTTGCTTGGGTCGCTTGGTTGAGGCTGAGGTCTATGGTGGCTATAGGTGCTTTTTCTTGATGACGAGATTTCGGTCGAAGGGTAGGGGAGTGTTAAAGAAGGGTTAGGAGACTGTTGGTTGGTGTGGCTAAAAATTCATTAAGAGGGTGGTGAAAATGGAAGATGTTGAGCGCGTGAAAGTGTAAAATAATCGGAATCGCAGTCGTCGAGGGCGCTGAGGCTGGTGTCAGAGGGGGTAAAAGTGCGGCTCAGAAGTCAAAAGAGAGGACCGCAGTTGACTGCAATCCTCTCTTTGCTTTTAATTATAATAGTTTGATTCCGAGTATTTTATAAAATATATCTTTTAGTAAAACGTTAGATGTTTACTTTCCAGGAGCCGTTCTTGTTGGCGCCTATACGTTCTATGATTCCCTTCTTGCGCAAACCCGCTAAAGCCTTGTTTACGCCGGCCTCTGACAGCTGTAGTTTGTGGGATATAGCTCCTATGGTAATACGAGGATCTTCGGCCAGCAGCTTGACTATACGCCCTTCTGACTTGGTCAAATGGGTCTCAATGTCCTCATCTACGGCCTTTTTCTGCGAGTTATCCTGTACTTTTTCTCTACTTTTATTCTTTACTTTATTCTCTACTTTATTCTTTACCTCCTGTTGTATGATATCCAGCAAACAGCGCAAAATGAACTCGATGAAATGGCTCGTTTTTGCGTTTTCACCGATATAAGCCAATACGCGGCGATATTCCTGCTGGCGCTCTACTACCGTCGTTTCGAATGGAAGACCGGCCAGAATGGGGCGCCAACGCACCAAAAGCAACCACTGCCAGCACAATCCCAGGCGTTCATTACCCTCGGAAAAGGGGTGAATGGCGGTCATTTCGTAATGAAAAATGCAACTGCTGATGAGTGGATGCTCGTCAGTATTATTCAACCAGTCGAAGAGCATCTTCATGTGCAGATTGATGCGCTGGTCGTTCTGATAGTATCGACCTATCCCCTCGCTCAATGCGTCCACCATATTTTCGTGCGCACGGAAAAGATCATCTTCCACGAAAGGATTAAACGCCTCTTCTCGCGCTTCTGGCTTGTGACCGGTGAGTGTCTCCAGTATTCCAATCTGTTCTGAAATTTCGGCAATCAACTTAATTGATTCTGCCGATACTTGGTACATTGGTTTTATCATAAAACTTTACATATTTGTTTCGTTATTGGTATTCTATGTTGAATTTATCGTGCACAAATGCCATTTTTTCGCCCATTTTGCACCCTTTTTCTCCTGCAAAAGTAACTATTTTCTTCCCGAACAATGCACTAATACCCTAAAAATTCGCATAAATTAAGAAACCAATATCAAACACACCGGCCCATCTCTGGGCCGGTGTATCTCTCTGTTTGCTCCTCTTTCCTCTTACAATGCTATTGGTCCATGTCCCAAGCAACTGGTAGTTGTTATGGCTGTGAGGAATGCTGTGAGTGCGGCTACTAGAACCTTCGCCACAATCTCGATAACGTTGTTCTTTTTCATAATTAAAATCTTAATGTTTAATCTTTAATGTTTTCTGGTTGAGGAGTGTCGAGCCCTCCGGATGACTCAACTATCCTCCCTTCACCCTTCACCTTTCACCTTTCACCTTAATTATACCCGTCGTCGCCAGAGTTGCCTCCGTCGCCACCAGAGTTGCCTCCAGTGTTGTCACCATTCGTGGGATTCGTGGGATTCGTGTTCGAGTTGTTGCCGCCGTTCTCCGTAGATCCGTTGTTCCCAGATTCCGTAGAACCGTTCTCCTCAGGGTCCTCGATCTCGCCGCTGTCGCCGCTGGTCACGCGCTTCAGCACGTTGCCGTTCTCGTCCAGACAGGTGATCTGGATACTGGTGTTCTTCAGCTCGTCTTTCACGTCCACGTTGGGGGTGAAGATGATGCGGCGAGTGCTAATCAGGTTGGCTTTCACGTCCTCAAGGTCAGCCACTGCCTTAGAGCGGACGCCGAAGCGCATCGTTCCCAGACCGGGCAGGGGTACGCTGTGACCCTCAGTGGCCCACGTGCGGATTACTTCACCTGCGGCATCCCAAGCCGCCTTGATCACACCTGCAGAGATACCGCTGTGGGTACTGGCCTCTGCGAACACCTTCTTTTCCTGGATGGGGATGTAGAGGTCGGGACGCATCACGAACTTCTTTCCAGGGTTCTTACCAAGCTTTACTTCACGTCGCTGTGCAATTACTTTAATAGCCATAATTCAATTAGTTTTTAAATAGTTTAATACATTGAGCCCTTTTGGCTTACGCCGCTTTCCCGCTTGACGGGAATGCTCAAATGTTTGTAAATAATTTTGTTAATTCTCTCGTTGTCGCCTTGTTTCACTTCCAGAAGGTACCATTAAGGAAAACAATTGTTACCATTAATGCGCGCAATTTCTAGATTTAATCCTCGCAATTTTTACCTTTAAAGACCGCCTGTCCGCTTCTTCAATTTGACAATGCAAAGGTAAAAACTTTTCATTGCGGTTCACGAATACTTCACAAGAAATTTTTCATTTTTCTGCGATATTTTTTTCATTCCAGAATATATTGACAAAAACTGTTGCAGTTGTTGCAGTGTTGCAGTTCTCGAGAAGCTATTCCCACACCCTAAAAATACTTCTATATTTATATATAAATATAGAGTTAATTTTTGACTTTCATATAACCTATTTTGGAACTGCAACACTGCAACAACTGCAACACAGTAATTTCTCAGCGAAAATTTGGAAGTTTCAGAAATACTTTATATCTTTGCAATGTGAAACATATAATGGCGAATATGAGCAGGAAAGACATTGTCAATCAAATTAGTCAGGCTATACGGCGCGTTGACCCAACTGCGACGGCTATCCTCTATGGCTCTGAGGCTCGTGGCGATGCCCGTCCCGACAGCGACATTGACGTGCTGATACTGCTCGATGGAGACCGCCGTGATTTGAAGCATGAGGATGAATTGGCAGGCGAACTGTATGAAATTGAGTTGGCCACAGGCGTCCTTGTCAGTCCAATGATTATGCTCCGCAAACAATGGGAGAATCGTCCGTTTAAGACTCCCTTCTATATTAATGTAATGAATGAAGGCATAAGAATATGAACGAGACCTTAGACGAACAGAGCAGGTGTTCACTTGTCCGCTACAGGATTGAAAGAGCAGACGAGACCATTGATGAAGCAATACACAAAAGGTACACAAAAGGGACGGTTCTTTTTGTGTATGTCATATTGGGAAATTGGCTCCGCAACCATAAAGCAGCATCGTTGGTGTCGCCTGGCAGCCATGCAAAGGCGATGGCCTGAAGGCCTTCTTCGTCTTCTGCCTGAAATGCCAAATCAGCAGAATACAAACTGTATCTGGTCAAATGCTGGCAGAAGATACGGGCTACTTCAGAACTATGAGCACCTTGTTCCTTACCCCAGACTCCCGCAGCCATCTTTGCAACGAGGTCTATTCCTTCCTGGGTGAATTGTTTGATAACCATAAAGCTGTTTGTTATTCGTTAAATTGGAATTTAAAGGCCTGTCCGTCTAACGTCCTGCCAGCTTCCATTGGACAGTATTTCTGCAGATGTTCCGATAAAGCACTTTGCGGCTTCTTTGTCGCCACAGAGCCAATAACGCATCCATGCTGTCATGTAGGCATCGCCACGTTTTAGCATGTCGCCATGATCCGTATTCTTGATCCTTCCAAGAACCTTCTGCTTCGAGCCGATGGCATTGTATGATTTTACCATATCATCAAGCTTGCTGAGCGCATTGGCATCAACACCTCCGCAGCCACCCATCATCAGCATGGGGGCCTTTACTCCTTTCAGAAAATCCCATCCGAGACTGTCGGCCAGCATGACCGCCGTGCCGCTTTGTGTGCATAGTGCCTTGTAGCGATGGCTGTTGCTGAATCGCGATGCTGCTGTATAGACAGCCATACCACCCTGAGAGTGACCGACAAGTCCTATGTGTTCCGTGTCAACCTTATTGTAGAGCGGACTCTTAGGGTTTTTGCCTTCAGCGATGACTACTTCCTGCGATTTGCTCACCGACTTGCCTTCCCATGTCCATTCTTCCTGATTGCCTACAACTATAAAACCCCACGAAGCCAGATGTTTGAAGATGGCGGGGTAAAATTTAGCTGGCATTCCTGTACCGTTGGCTATGACGACGAGTGGCCATTTCTTTGTGGATGTCTTCAACACCGTTGGATAATAGATGTCGTGGCTCTTTATCTTCTCATCATTGTCAGCCAACGAATATGATTCCACCTGATAGGAACCGTTTGCTGCGTATTTCTTCTCGAGTGCCCCTTGATAAGTGAAAGCATTCTGATAGCCGTCGTTTATCATCTTAAGGTTGTCCCAAAACTGTTGCGAACATCCAACGCATACTAAAGCTATGGTCACGAAAACAAGTTGAGTTGTCTTATTCATAATTAGGTATTTAAGTAAATTCCGATTTATCTATTTTCTAAAATACGAAGTTACATTCTTTTATATAATGTGAATGGTAAATTCTTGTTGATAATGGCGAGAACGTGCCAACGCTTTGTGACATATACTTTAGACTTGCGCTTGCGAATGGCTGCACATATTTGGCTGGCAACCTTTTCGACAGGCATCACCCAGAAGAGACCCTCGCCTTTGGCCATTGCCGTATTGACAAGACCTGGCCGGATGTCAGTGACGATGACTTTTCCGCCTGACTTGAAAGCCTTTTTGCGCAAGGCTTCCATATAGTTGATTTGATAGGCCTTCGTCGCGCTGTAGGCTGGTGCCATCGGCTCACCTCTCAGTCCACCAGCCGACGTAATGGCAACAAGATGACCGTGCGCCTGTTGCTCAAACAAATGGAAGAGCGTGTCAATGACGTATGTCCAACCCATCACGTTGGTGTCAAGCGTAGGGCGTTCCAATGCGTAGTCAAGCGTGGGGTTAATCTCGCCCGTTCCAGAGCAGACTATGGCTAAATCCACATGGCCGAGTTCTTTGGTGAAGTCATGGATGGCTCTCTCTACCTCGTCTTGTTTGGTGATGTCGGCCGTTGCCGTGATAGTGCATTCCGGGTGTTGCTGGCGGAGTTCATCCAGCATGTGTGTTCGTCGCCCAACGATACCGATACGGTTTCCGTCAATGGCATATTTCTCAAACAAGGCTTTGCCAATGCCCGATGTGGCTCCAATGATGATGATGTTCATAGAATTGTTCTTATTCGTCCTCCTTGGGCAGAGCGTTCTGCCCTTTGTCCTCAATTGGCCTTATGTAGTCTGATGCACGCTCAGAAGAAACAACGCTTCTGCCAAGACGGCGTTCCATCGTCTCGCGTGCTTCGCGTGCTACTTCGCCGCCTTCCTTTGCAATACGTTGGCTCTCGGCCATCGACTGCGGATTAGATTGGCGAGAATACTCCGTGGTAGCTACCTCGGCAAGTGTGTTGAGTGCCAGTTCCACATTCGTCATGTTGTCGCGCAGGTTCTGCTTGGTCAGCCCCTTGTAACGCTTGTATTCGCCTGTGGTCATGCCGCTCCACGCCTTTGTCAGCACATTTGTCAGAATGGCGAAGTCCTTAGGCTCATGTATGCCGGAACGATGCCACTCATCGGTCAGCTCCTTGCGCATCTCGATGGAGCGCATGCGCTCGTTTATCCAGCGGTCGCTGTAGCCTTGGCGACGATAGTCCTCGACGGCCATCTGAAAGGTCAGTTCCGGGTCAATCATTTGGTCAACGCGCATACTGCCCAACTCAGCAAGCCATTGTTTCACCGGTTCGGCTTTCTTGGAGGGTATGGCCTGGATGATTCTAAAAATGCCTTCAAGATCAGCGGCTTGCGTCTTGCGTCGCTTGCCATCTGGAGCCAACATTTCAACAGGGGGACAAATTGTCCCCCACTTGGATTTCAGTTCTGGGTCACGTCTAAGCATCTTCTTTATGTAATCACGCGGATTCACGGAATCTGTCAAGACCTGCACTATATCCGTTACGGAGAAATAGTACTTCTCCTGTTCTGCATCCCATACGATGCGAACTTTCTTGCCCTCAAAGAGCTGTATAGCGAAATTCTCGTTCATGATGATACAATCCTATGTGAATTTGGTTGCAAAGTTACAAAATATTCTTCAAGGAGGTTCTGATATGACAGACTTTAACACGATATAGTGCACATTTCCCTCTAAAATGAATCAAAATGCCATGCATGAGTTCGGCTTGAATTATTAACCGACGCTGTCTAACAGCCAATTATCGCAGTCGTGGTACAACGTCGGTACAAACGTCCCCTTTTTGACCTCAGTTTATACGTTGCAAGGCAACGTTATGAAGGTGTAAATTCCACCCATTACTGTCATCCTGACTTTACAAACAGCCTAAAAAGTTCCAGAATCAACCGTTAAATAATCTCAATGAAATGTTAAATTTTATTTGGTTTTTCAACCCGAATTTCGTGCTCCAATCATGCCGAACATCCCCAGATTGAAATTACACTTTTTTGTACCTTTCAATTTTGTACTTACTTCGTTATTAGCTGATTTACAATGGTTTGTAATTATTCAAAACACTTCGACATGAATGGTGTTCGCCAGTCTGAGCCTCAGAAAGGTATCAATATCATTAATGGCAAGAAGATAATCATGAAATAGGGCGAATAAAGGACATTAGATTTTTTTAATAAAAATAGTTCCTGCTTGCTGTAAGAAGTGAGCAGGAATTTTTGTATCTTTGCACTCCCTTGCAAAAAATGAAATAATATATGAAGATAGACCTTAACGATATGTTTACCGGCCTTTTTGAAGAGATAGAGAGGGTCCGAGTTGAGAAAGTGACGGCCGGAAGCAAGTTCCGGCTGATGGGTTTAGTGGCCGACGTGACGGAGGTTAACGAGACGTTGACGAAGGAGGTACTCGAGGTTGTGAGCCGCGAGGCTGTGCTCGATGCCGACACAGAGATTGACTACGCGGAGCAGTCGGAGCGTGTGCTTGCTATGGAGCTGACGGCCGCGAGGGAGGATTTGCAGGAGAACACACAGCTGGGGAACGAGGCGCTGGGTGTGCTGAGCAACACGTTGGGGCTGATAGCCGACCAACTGGCGCGTCGGCATAAGGATGAGGAGTATGCCAGGCTGTATGAGCAGGAGAAACGCCGTTATCTGAGTTCGGGAACGCCCCGTCGGGTTCGCCAGACTTTTGACGAATGGCTGTACGACGTGTGCAACGGGAAGCCCAGCATGGAGGATATCAACGACTATGTGACGGAGAAGCTAGTACACATGTTCGAAAAGGGTGTGTTCAATACCAAGGTGGAACACATACAGCGTGCTACGCGCTATCCTGCCGAGTTTGACTTCAGTCTGCTGGACGATGACCATAAACTGAAGAAGACGGTTCATAAACATTATTCTGAGTTTCGCAAGTTGGTTGACTATGTTGACGGTTGTCTGGTGGTTAACGCTGCGAAGGTAGGGCGCCATTTTTATACGAACCGTAAGGAGGAGAATGCCAAGGCGCACCGAAACGCCTTTCTGAAGTATATGTACAAGATCTCGTTGGCGCAGGAGGAATACAAGAAGTTGCAGGCCACCCCGCAGGAGAACGAAGATAATAGCCTGCTGCCCGATGTGTTGGCTACCGGCATTGCGATAAACTATTGGAAGGGGTTGCAGAAGGCTGGCTTTGTTGATGAATGTTACCAGCTGCTGCCCACCACGTCACGAAAGCAGGCCATGTATATTGCCGATGTGTTTTCCGACAAGTTGCAGATGCGCTCAAAGTGGAAACCATTTCAAGAACTGTGGCACATCAACAACCTGGCACAGGAGAAATGGGACATGCAGGAAACGGGCAAGTCGCCCGCACGTTCGGAAGAGATAGACAAGATTTTTGAGAATTAGCTAACTCGCTGATAAACAGCATAGTAAGTCCCCTATATAGCCCCTATTATAGGCCCTATATAGGGGCTTTTTGTTTTTGTATGTTTGTACCTTTGCACCGTCAACGATTGATTGACAGTGTTATTTGACTTATTGATACATTATGGAAACAAAAATTTTAAAAGTGGTACGTCAGGGCGAGGCCTTTAGCGTACAGTCAAGTAAAAATGAGGCTGGCCAGATCCAGAAGTGCAACATTGTGCTGAAGGAGCTGGGCGGCGGCAAGTTTGAAAACGAGTATGTGTGCGCCATGCTGGGAAATCTGGCGGCGTGCAGGTTCTACGAAGGTGATGTGGTTGTGGCCACCCTTCGTTTCTCTACACACGAATATCAGGGACAGACGTTCCAAGAAATCTTAGTAACTGATATCGTAAAAATAAACAGCTAACAAAAAGTTTAATCGGGTCGAAGGCGTGAACGGAGAAAACGTATCTGGATGTAATTGAGCTCAAACTAAAATCTTCGCTTTTCTCCTGACACTCACAAATTTCGAAACGATTATTATGGAAAAAATTATTATTACAACAGAGAAACAGATAATGCTCGATGGTCTTTTGACTTTAGGCATGTTGGAAAACGGACTCAAGACGGCAGACTTTATGTGCTGCGAGGATGTTGAGATGCAGGCGTTCTCAGGAACTTTCAAGGTGGAGATCAAGCGTGACGGCAATGTGTATATGACGGAAAAGCCCAAGCGCATACGCAACAAGGCCCTCTTCCGCGATGATAACGCTTCGCTGTCGCAAGGACAGGATAAGAGGTGGTACTTCTACTTCTCGCTCGACGAGGATCAGTTGGAGCAGTTGCCCGAGAAGCTGGTAAGGCAGGCCGGAGCGATAGCAAGAAAGGTGATACGTGAATTGATTTTGAAACAGCAGGCAGTATGAGTGTATTCGAGATTTACAAAGGCGATGGTGGCGCAAAGTTTATGCGCCCCATCCATTCGAGAGAGGAGTATCTGCAGAGCCGCAACAGCGAGAAACAACAGCAGACATTGAAGGCTGTCCGTTCGGGTGAAGAAAGTCGTAAGTCGCAGCTGGTGCAGATGAACTACAGTTGCCTGCCTAATGAGGATGGCACGCTGAAAGGCTCGAAGTGTATGAGCACGACGGTAGGGATGGATATTGACCACTTGACGAAAGAGGAGATGCCTGTAGTTCGTGAGCGCATCCTCGCCAAGAAGGATGAACTGGGCCTGCTAATGCTGGAGGAGAGTGCCCGAGGGGCTGGCTATCATCTGGTGTTTAAGCGTCGCCCTGAGTTAGACCAAGTGGATAATTTGAAGTGGGCATCGGAACTGCTGGAGGTTGCTTATGATGCCCAGGCAAAGGACATTACCCGCGTGTTTTTTACCACTACTGAGCAGGAGCTGATTTATTTGGATGATGCGATATTCAGACTCACCCCCAGCCCCTCTCTGCTTAGAGAGGGGAGTACTCGAAATGAAGATGTTGCAGCGTTGCAGTGTTGCAGTTCAAATCCGAACTATCCGTGTCCAGTACCCTACGACCCTGAAGCGAGGTACAACGGGGTACTGTATGCGGACATCATCGCGAAGTATTGGGAATTGTTCAATGGTGGCAAGGAACCTGTGGAGGGCGACCGTAATGCGCTGACATTTGAACTGGCGGTGACCATCCGAAGCATCTGCGGCTACTCGCTGGAAAAACTGATGCAGGTTATTCCCAACTACTGGGCAAAAAGTACACAAAAAGAACCGTCCCCTTTGTGTACTTCTGAGGAAGAGGCAGAGTGGCGCAAGACCATTGAGAATGCGCTGAAGGAGCCGCGCAAGGGTATGCCTTACAGGTTGAAGCAGGTGCTACAGTCGTTGAAGTCGCAGCAGGCAGTCAAGGCTTGTGGTGGTACGCTGACTACGCCACCAGCAATGCCCAAGAAGTTGCCGCCGCTGATTAGGCTGTTGACGAAGAACGTCCCCTGGTTCTACAAGCCCGCTGTGGCCAATGCGGTATTCCCTGGGCTGGGTGCTCATCTGCACGGGGTGAAGTTCCGCTACTGGGATAACGTGGAGCACGAGGCTACCTTCATGAACGTCCTGATAGGTCGTCAGAGTATCGGTAAAGGCACCATCAAAAAGCCTATCGAGTACATCATGGAGGACATCAAGCAGCGCGACCAGCCTAACCGTCAGCGCGAGGCTGATTGGAAGCAGAAGAACCCGGGCGCGAAGCAGAAGAAAGACCCGAGACCAACTGATATTTGTATTCAGATGTTGATTGATAATTTGACAGACGCTGTCTTTAATCAGCGCATCGTAGATGCCAACAACAACGGTCAGCGATTTATCTATACGATTGTTGACGAGATAGAGGGGTTGAAGAAGGTGACATCGAAGGGTACGGTGGATGAGGTAGGCTTGCTGATCAGAAAAGCCTTTGACAATTCTGATGCCGGCCAGGAGCGCGTAGGGGCCGATTCGGTCAGCGGTATAGCACCCTTAAGGTGGAACTTTAACGCGTCAACGACCCCTCCCAATGCAAAGAAATTTTTCTTGCGAATGGTGAATGACGGTACCGTGAGCCGACTGGATGTATCGACCATTATTAGGACTGATGAGGACGATGATGCGGAGCCTATTCTGGGCATCTACGACCACACGTTTGCCGCAGAACTGAAGCCCTACATCGACCGCCTGGAGGCAGCTAACGGACTGATTGAATGCCCTCAATCAAAGAAGTTGTCGCTAGAGATGAAGCAGGAGAACAAGGATGCTGCAAAGCTCTATGAGAGCGAAGCCTACCGCGTGTTCAGTTATCGTGCCAACGTGATTGCCTGGCTGAAAGGAATGGTGCTCTATGTGGCTCACGGCTACAAGTGGTCGAAGGAGATCGCGGATTTTGTTAGGTGGACTCAGCAGTACAACCTCTGGTGCAAGATGCTGTATTTTGGTCAGCAGCTGGAGAAAGAACTGCGTGAGGAAATTGAAATTCAGCGTCAGTCTGGCCCTCAGAACCTGCTGGAACTGTTGTCCGATGAGTTCACTAAAGACCAGTACCGACAAATGCGTCAGCAACAGGGCAAGAGCGGTAGCGGTGACGGCACATTGCGCAGTTGGCAGAGTCGCGGGTACATTGTCTATGACGAGGTCTCAGGACGATACGTGAAGACGGAATCGTACAAGAAGAAGTTTTCAACTAATTGAGAATTGAAAATTGAGAATTATGATTAGAGTTGAAAATAATCAAGAATGCTTCGTGGTGCTCTGGCGTAAGCTGGAGCGCACGAGGCAGCTCCTCCGAGGGCAATGCAAGCGATTCTGCATCCGTCGTATTCTGAAGTCGTGGTTTCCTGCCGAAGCCAACGATGACTTTATCTGGAAGGTGTGCAACCTCTGCGATCAAGCAGGCTGGGACGAGTTGCAGGCACCTTCGCTCTATCCCCGTAAGCATCGTGAATTACTCCGTGCTATCGTATCTCTCAAAACGGGCATCAGCTTCTACAAGATAAACCTGAAAGCCCTCGATAAAGCCTACAGCATCGCTTTCCCTGAAAGCACGCCAATTAACGTAAACAAGAAGTTAAGAGTTAAGAAGTTATGACTAATGTAGAAATCAACAAGCAAGCACGACTCTCCCAGCATTTCACGCTGGGGGAGCTCTGCAAGACAAGTGCGAACTTAGAGAACGTGCCCAACGAGGCACAAGTAAATAACCTGAAGCGCCTCTGCGGCTGGCTGGAAGAGCTGAGAAGAAGACCCTCCCCCAGCCCCTCCCTGCTTAGGGAGGGGAGTGAAGAGCCAATCATCATTAATAGTGGATATAGGAGTCCAGAGGTGAATAGGGCAGTAGGGGGCGTACCGGATTCGAATCACCTGACGGGGTGTGCTGTGGATATCCACGTTACAGGCCTCGAACAACTCATCCATTATGCTAGCACTCTGCTGGATATCAGCGATGAGAGGCAAGAGGACTTCGACGAGTTATTGTTAGAGCGTTCACCCAGGGGCACCTATTGGCTGCACTTTGCAGTAAGGCCAAGTGGCAACAGGCGCAGGGTACGTTTAATACAGACATAAATACCAAGTGCCGCAACAATAGCAACAATTATTGAAAAAAGTTGGGGAAAAAGTTGCGAGTGTCGAAAATAATTTGTATCTTTGCAAAAGATTTCCCAATTATTAACTTAAACAATGTATTACGTATGAAGAAGAAATTTATTTGCGCCGTTTGTGGATATATCTATGAAGGCGATGCAGCTCCCGAGAAGTGCCCCATCTGTAAGGCTCCTGCTTCGAAGTTCAGCGAACTGAAGGACGAGGGTGAGACCACCTACGCTACCGTTCACCGCATTGGCGACGGCAAGCCCGAGGGTGTGAGCCAAGAGATGATAGACGACCTGCGCAACCACTTCAATGGTGAGTGCGGCGAGGTGGGTATGTATCTGGCTATGGCCCGTCAGGCCGACCGTGAGGGCTATCCCGAGATTGCTGAGGCCTTCAAGCGCTATGCCTTCGAGGAGGCTGACCACGCCTCTCGCTTTGCCGAGCTGCTGGGCGAGTGCGTATGGGACACGAAGACCAACCTGGAGAAGCGCGCTGCTGCTGAGGCTGGTGCCTGCGAGGATAAGTTCCGCATTGCCAAGAACGCGAAGGCTGCCGGTTTCGACGCTATTCACGACACCGTTCACGAGATGGCGAAGGACGAGGCTCGTCACGGAGCTGGCTTTGCCGGACTGCTGAAGAGGTACTTTGGTAAGTAAGGTGAAGGCTGCGAAAGCAGACTGGACTAAAAGTAAAAAGGAGGAAACAATAAAATGAGGAAAAGTCCGTTTTATCTGTATATGATAAGACGGCTTTTTCTTTTTCTCGCTATAATGGCGGCGGTGGTGGCGTGTGAGGACGACGACACGTTTACCTCCAGCACGTCGGCACGACTGACGATGGGTGTTGACTCGGTGAAGATGGATACGGTGTTTTCGTCCATCGGGTCGCGCACCTACGACTTCTGGGTGTATAACAACGCCGACGACGGCATCAGGCTGAAGAGCGTGAGGCTGAAGCAGGGCAACCAGACGGGCTTCCGCGTGAACGTGGACGGCACGTATCTGGACAACAGCATGGGCTCGATAGTCAGCGACCTGGAGGTGCGCAAGAACGACAGCATTCGCGTGTTTGTGGAGCTGACGGCACCTGAGAACGGACAGCTGGAGCCTCAACTGATAGAGGACGAGCTGATATTCAAGCTGGAGAGCGGGGTAGAGCAGCGCGTGGTGCTGCAGGGTCACGCCTGGGATGCAATCTTTATGCGCGATGTGGTGGTGAAGAGCGACTCGCTGATAGAGAGCCAGCGGCCGGTGGTGGTGTATGGCGGTCTGCGCGTTGACAGCGCGGTGACGCTGACCATTAGAAACACGACGATGTATTTCCACGACGGCAAGGGCATTGAGGTGTATGGACGCCTGGTGACCGACAGCGTGGTGATGCGCGGCGACCGTCTGGACTATATGTTCGACTACCTGCCATACGACCGTGTGAGTGGTCAGTGGGGGCAGACT
Source organism: uncultured Prevotella sp. (assembly GCF_946407605.1). Taxonomy (GTDB): domain Bacteria; phylum Bacteroidota; class Bacteroidia; order Bacteroidales; family Bacteroidaceae; genus Prevotella. The sequence continues at coordinate 8,526 of NZ_CAMJOS010000028.1, read as the reverse complement.
GGCGGTGTCGTAATCCGCTCATCGTCAACGAATAACATATTGAGAGCTACAGAAATACGTAATGCTGGAAAATTTGGCGTTGTGTGCGACTCGGCCGCCTTCGACGACCAGGTGTACAGGCTGGATATGGAGCGCTGCGTGGTGCATAACTGCGCCGGAGCGGGTGTGGTGAGCTTCAACGCCAACATCAGGCTCTACCAGTGTCTGGTGTCGAACATGAAGGGCGACTGCGTGCAGGTGGTGGGCGGACTGGCCGACATCAGGCGTTGCACGCTGGCACAGTTCTATCCCTTTGCCGGCGGTCGCGGCGCGGCCTTGCGCTTCCACAACAAGATGCCGCTCTACGGACTGCTGTGCGACAGTAGCATCGTGACGGGCTATGAGGATGATGTGGTGATGGGCGAGCAAACGGATACAACGAATGTGTTTGCCTATATGTTCCACAACTCATTGCTGCGCACGCCGAAGGTGGAGCCCAGCGATAGCGACAGCATTACCTTTGTGAATATTCTTTGGGAGACGCCCAAAGACTCCATACAGGGAAAGATGCACTTCAAACTCGTGGACGAGGAGAACCTGAAGTACGACTTCCACCTGGATTCGGTATCGACAGCCCAAGGTTGGGGCTGCTATTAACTCTTTTTTAGAACTCAGTAAACGAGAGCGGCATGAGGTGACTGATGCCATCCATCACGTAGATGCGGTTGCGCCCATAGAGCAGGATGCGGATGGGGCGCTGGAAACGCGTCTCGGTCTCGATGAGCACCTGACGACAGGTGCCGCAAGGGCTCACGGGCTCGGCTGTGAGGTTGCCGTTGGGCTCGCGGGCTGCGATGGCAATCTTTTCTACGGCGGCATTGGGATACTGAGCGCCAGCAGCGAAGATGGCCGACCGCTCGGCACAGATGCCGGCAGGGAAGGCCGCATTCTCCTGATTACAGCCTGGCAGCACCTCGCCATTGTCGAGCTGCACGGCGGCACCCACGCAGAAGTGTGAGTACCTGGCGTAGCTGTTGTTGGTCGACTCGATGGCTTTCTGCACCAGATACTGTTCGTCGCTGGGCAGCTCGTCCATCTGACACTCCATGATGACGGGTTTTAGGTTCAGTTCTTTCATATTTTCGGTTTAAGATATTTTCCTGTGATACTCTCCTTGCACTGGGCCACCTCCTCGGGCGTTCCGGCCACCACGAGGTTGCCGCCGCGATCGCCGCCGTCAGGTCCCAGGTCTATAACGTGGTCGGCCAGCTTGATGACGTCCATATTGTGCTCGATAATCAGCACCGTGTGGCCACGCGCTATCAGGGCGTCGAGCGACGACATGAGGCGCTTGATATCGTGGAAATGCAGACCCGTAGTGGGCTCGTCGAAGATGAAGAGCGTGGGCTCCTGCTTCTCCTGACCAATGAAGTAGGCCAGTTTTACGCGCTGGTTCTCACCGCCCGACAGCGTGCTGGAGTTCTGGCCCAGGCGGATATAGCCCAGACCTACGTCCTCGAGGGGCTTCAGGCGGTTGACGATGGTCTTCTGCTTATGCTGTCCGAAGAACTCGATGGCCTCGGAGATGGTCATATTCAGCACGTCGTCGATGTTCTTGCCCTCGTAGCGCACATCGAGGATGTCGTGCTTGAAACGCTTACCGTGACAGGCTTCGCACTCGAGCACCAAGTCGGCCATAAACTGCATCTCTACGGTGATGGTGCCTGCGCCCTTGCACTCGTCGCAACGGCCACCGTCGGCGTTGAACGAGAAATACTGCGGGCTGAAGCCCATCTGCTGCGACAGTGGCTGTTCGGCATAGAGGTCTCGGATGGCGTCGTAGGCTTTCACATAGGTGGCGGGATTAGAGCGTGAGGACTTGCCGATGGGGTTCTGGTCTACAAACTCGATGCGACGGATAGCGTCGATATCGCCGCCCAGACTGGTGTATTCGCCTGGTGCATCGCACATATCGCCCAAGTGGCGCCTGAGGGCGGGGTAGAGGATACCCTTGATGAGTGACGACTTGCCGCTGCCCGAGACGCCTGTGACCACCGTGAGCACGTTGAGCGGTATCTGCACGTTGATGCCGCGCAGGTTGTTCATGCGGGCCCCGAGAATGTCGATGTGGCGGTTCCAGGGGCGTCGCGAGGTGGGTACGGGAATGGTTTCCTTGCCGCTGAGATAGTCGAGGGTGTGGCTTGGTTTAGAGTTTGCTGCCGCCATTGATGACTGCGCAGACGGAGAGGCGGTAGCAAACTCTCCATTCTCCATTCTACACTCTCCACTAAAGACTATCTCGCCACCCAGGCGACCCGCATCGGGACCTACGTCGATGAGATAGTCAGCCTGGCGGATAATCTCCTCATCGTGCTCAACCACCACCACTGTGTTGCCCAAGGCTTGCAGTTCGCGCAGCACGTGAACCAGTCGGTCTGTGTCGCGAGAGTGCAGTCCGATGCTGGGCTCGTCGAGGATGTAGAGCGAGCCCACAAGACTGGAACCGAGCGATGTGCAGAGGTTGATACGCTGGCTCTCACCACCCGAGAGTGAGTTAGACAAACGGTTGAGCGTCAGATAGCCAAGTCCCACGTCCAGAAGGAATTGCAATCGTGACTTAATCTCGATGAGCAGTCGTTTTGCTACCTCAGCATCGTGCTCGTTAAGCTCCAGATGGGCGAACCAATCCTGCAGTCGAACCACAGGCATCTGCACCAAATCGGTGATGCTGTGACCGTCGATTTTGACGTAGTTGGCCTCGGGCTTCAGACGTGAACCTCTACACGTAGGACAAGCGGTCTTACCCCTGTAGCGGCTCAGCATGACGCGATACTGAATTTTATATTGGTTGTCCTTGACCATCTCGAAGAACGAGTCGATGCAAGGCTTTTCTTTCTCGTTGTGGTCGCAGGGCAGCCCGTGCCACAGCCAGTCTTTCTGTTGCTGGGTGAGGTTGTAGTAGGGCTCGAAGATGGGGAAGTCGTCGATGGCCGCATGGCGGATGAACCAGTTCTTCCATTCGCCCATTTTCTCACCGTGCCAGGGAACCACGCAGCCGTCGTAGACCGACAGCGACGTGTTGGGGATGACCAGATGTTCGTCGATGCCGATGATGCTGCCAAAGCCCTGACACTCAGGACAGGCGCCGGCGGGCGAGTTAAAGGAGAACAGCTGGTCGGTGGGCTCTTCAAAGGTGATGCCGTCGGCCTCGAAACGGGTGGAGAAGTCATAACATAGTCCTGAGGGCAGGAACAGCAGGCGCATCTCGCCCTGACCCTCGTAGAACGCCGTCTCGGACGAGTCGACCAGGCGGGCGATATTGTCCTTAGAGTCGTCAACCGACAGGCGGTCGATAACGAGGAACAGTCGTCCCACATGAGACACCGCAGGGTCTGGTGATACGATATAGTCCAGATAATCGTCAATCCTAACTATCTCATTATCAACGCAGATGCGGCTGTAGCCCTGCAGGATGCAGGCCTTGAGCTGCTGCTCGGTGGTGCGGCCCTCCTGAACCTTCAAGGGTGCCAGCACCATAAACTTGGTGCCCTGAGAGAACTCCAGCATCTTGCTGATGACGTCCTCGGTGGTGTGCTTGCGCACCTCTTCGCCGCTGACAGGAGAAAAGGTGTGGCCTATGCGAGCAAAGAGCAGGCGCAAGTATTCGTAGATTTCGGTAGAGGTGCCTACGGTACTGCGGGGATTGCGCGCAATGACCTTCTGCTCGATGGCGATGGCGGGCGGAATGCCGCGAATGAAGTCGCACTCGGGCTTGTTCATGCGCCCAAGGAACTGTCGTGCATAGCTGGACAGACTCTCCACATAGCGGCGCTGACCCTCGGCATAGAGCGTGTCGAATGCCAACGACGACTTACCCGAGCCAGAGACGCCGGCGATGACGATGAACTTATTGCGGGGTATGCGCACGTCAACATTCTTGAGGTTGTTGACGCGCGCTCCCTTGATTTCTATGTATGACTGACTCACCTTATATTAATAATGAGTATTAGAGTGACTTGAGAACCAACAGCAGGTGATCCCATACCATCTGCACGGTGGGGATATACAGACGCTCGTCGGGCGTGTGGACATCGCGAAGGGTGGGGCCGAACGAAATCATGTCGATGTTGGGATAGCGCTCGGAGAACAGACCGCACTCAAGACCGGCGTGAATGCCGCGCACAATGGGCTCCTTACCGAAGAGCTGTTTGTAGGTGGCAACGACGGTGTCGCGCAGCTTACTCTCGGCACGCATCTTCCAGGCGGGATAGCCGTCGCTGCTGTGGGCTTCGGCACCTGCCAGTTGGAAGGTAGCCACGATGGTGGCGCACATATTGTCGAGATTAGACATCACGTTAGAACGCTGCGACGAGAGGATGTTGATCTCGGTCTCGGAAGAGTGGATGGCAGCGATATTGCTCGAGGTCTCGACCATTCCGTTGAGCTCGGGGTCCTGACAAATGGCGTAGATGCCGTTGTCAATGGCCTGCAGCGCCCACACGAAGTTCTTGGCCACCTGAGCCTCGATGACGGGTTCGGCATCGGCAGACTCCATTGTCCACACCATCTGGGTGTCGGTCACGTGGAACTCGTCCTCCACCTGTGCGGCAAACACGTTCCAGTCGGCCTTTACGTTCTCTTTCACATCGTTAGGAACGGCAATGACGAACTGTCCGTCGCGAGGAATAGCATTGTGCAGCTTACCTGAATCGAACTGTGCCAGACGCACACCCTCGTAGCGGTTCATGGTCTGGAACAGGAAACGGCCTAAGAGTTTGATGGCATTGGCGCGCTTCTTATTGATATCGTCGCCAGAGTGTCCACCCGTGAGACCCTTGAGCTGGGCACGCAGGAAGAACGAACCGGCAGGAGCCTCTTCGCGCTTGAAGGTGAACTTGGCCTGTGTGTTGCGGCCACCGGCACAGCTGACGAACATCTCGCCCTCGTCCTCAGAGTCGAGGTTGATGAGGTAATCGCCCGTCATGAAGCCGGCCTTCATGCCCTCGGCACCAGACAAACCTGTCTCCTCATCGCGGGTGAAGACACACTCCAGCGGACCGTGTTCAATGTCGTCGGCCTCGAGGATGGCCAGCTCGATGGCGCAGCCGATACCGTCGTCGGCACCCAGCGTGGTGCCTTTGGCGCGCAGCCACTCACCATCGACATAAGTCTGGATGGCATCCTTGTTGAAGTCGAAGTCCACATCGACCAGCTTGTCGCACACCATATCCATGTGGCTCTGCAGAATCACCGTCTTACGGTTCTCGTAGCCTTTGGTGGCCGGTTTGCGTATGAGCACATTGCCCGTTTCGTCGACTTTGGTCTCCAACTGATGGCTCTCACCCCACTGCTTAAGGTATTCAATCATCTTCTCTTCGTGCTTCGAAGGGCGGGGGATTTCGTTAATCTTTGCAAACTGCTCGAATACTGAGGCAGGTTTTAAGTCACTTTTATTCATTTTTAATGTTTTAATTTTTAATGTTTGATATTAAATGCGTAACTTTGCACCCGCAAAAGTAGTAAAAATGAATGAAATAATCGCAATAAGCACGTTAATAATTGCTATCTCGATGGCATTTTTGTGCATAAAACTGGTTTTTCGCAAGGATGGACGCTTTTCTTCGCAGCATATTCACGACTCGAAGGCGATGCGAGAGAGAGGTATTCACTGTGTGATGGACCAAGATCGCGAACAGCGGACAAAGAGTCGGCTGGCTGTAAAAGAAAGAAACAATTAAATCAATAACGTCACAATGAAAAAGAACATTTTCCGTGCTTTCGCACTTCTGGCTGTTGCCGGACTGATGAACGCTTGTAACAACTCTGCTCCTAAAATGGACGAACCTGCTGCCGACAATGCAGCACAGCCTTCTGGCATGCGTATCGCATACATCGAGATTGACTCGCTGACCTCACAATATGAGTTTGCCAAGCAGATGTCGCTCGAACTCGAGAAGAAGGGTACCAACGCCCGCAACACCATCCAGAGCAAGAGTCAGCAGTTTGAACGTAAGGCTCAGGCCTTCCAGCAGAAACTGCAGAGCAACGGCTTCACCAGTCGCGAACAGGCTGAGGCTGAGCAGGCCAGTCTGCAGCGTGAACAGGAGAACATCCTGGCATTGCAGCAGCGTCTGGAGAAGGAGCTGGCCAACGAGCAGCAGAAGTTCCTGCAGGCCCTGCAGGATAGTCTGGACAATTTCCTGGCTGACTATAACAAGGACAAGAAGTACGACATGATTGTCAACAAGGCTGCTGTGCTCTATGCCGATCAGCGTTTTGACATTACCGCCGAGGTGGTGAATGGCATGAACAAGCGCTACAACAAGGACGCTGCTCCTGCTGATTCAACCAAAACGAAGTAAAAGGTAAGAAGTAAGAGTTTCCGATGACGCTGATTATCGTACTGCTATTGCTGCTCAGCTATCTGCTGATTGCGACCACACATCTCACGGGTGTGAACAAGGCTGCCATCAGCATCTTCCTGGCAGCCATAGGGTGGGTGGTCTATATCATCTGGGGAACTGACTTCGTGATGGATATGCACCCGGGAGCCTATGCGGAATTCCTGGGCGAAGAGACCGCTAGCAGCGATGCCGTTAAGAACTTTATCTATGACAGCATCTTCCTGAAATACGTGGGAAAGGCTGCTGCCATTGTGATGTACCTGTTAGCTACAATGTCGATTATCGAGATACTGAATACCAACGGGTGCTTCGACTTCATTAACGAATGGATTAGGACACGTAATCCTAACCGTCTGCTGTGGACCATCACGCTGGCCACATTCATCCTGTCGGCTAACCTGGACAATCTCACCACGACCATCGTGATGCTGGTCATCATGCATAGCATCGTGAAGAGTCGTCCGCAAAGGATGCTCATCGGCTCGGCCATCGTGCTGGCTGCCGTCTGTGGCGGTTGCTTCACGGTGATTGGAGACCCAACGGGACTCTTGTTGTGGGCTAACGAGGCGGTGACGGCTACCGAGTTTTCGGCATATCTGGCTCTGCCGGCTATCGTGGCCTGGGTGGTGCCTACCTATCTGATTAGCCGTCGGTTGCCCAGCCGTATTGACATAGAGTGGGGCTTTGCTCCCTTCCGTGGCGACGATACGCGACTGAACCGCTGGCAGCGCATGCTGATGCTGGTGGTAGGTATCGGTGGACTGTGGTTCGTGCCTACGTTCCTGAGTATTACGCGGTTGCCCGCCTTCCTCGGCGCACTGGTGGTGCTGGCCCTGCTGTGGGTGGTCAACGAGGCGTTTAACCGCAAACTGATGAATACCGACCAGACGTCGCAGCGACGTATTCCGCGTGTCATACAGTATGAGGCCATACAGCAGATGCTCTTTGTGATGGGTATCATGCTGGGTCTGGGAGTCGTTACCGAGACGGGCGTCTTTACCGATGTGGCCGACTGGGTGGATGAAACGTTTGGCAACCTGTGGATTGTAGGTGTGTTGGCTGGTATCATCAGCAGTCTGGTGGATTCGTTCACTATCGCTGCCTCTGGTATTTCAATGTATGATGTGTGGAATGCAGGCGACTATGCCCAGAACGGACTCTACTGGAAGATCATCGCCTATTGTACGGCGGTGGGAGGCTGTCTGCTTTCTGTGGGCAGCGTGTGCGGCCTGGCCCTGATGAAGATGGAGCATATCCATTTCGGGTGGTACTTCAAGAACATCTCGTTCAAGGTGCTGCTGGGCTGGTTGCTGGGACTGGCTGTCCTTGGAGCAGAGGTCCTGTGTTTTGTGTAAAGCGAACAAAAATAACATATTTATTATTTAATTCAAGAAAACGACTATGGAGAAAAGTGCATTGCAGATTGCAAGAGCCGCCTATCAGCCCAAACTGCCTAAGGCTTTGCAGGGCGCTGTGAAGGTGAAAGAAGGTGCTGCCACCCAGAGTGTGGCCGATCAGGAGGAAATCAAGAAATTGTTCCCCAACACTTACGGTATGCCTATCGTGGAGTTTGAACCCGCTACCGAGGCCAACACAACGAAGATGAATGTTGGTGTCATCCTTTCTGGTGGTCAGGCTCCTGGCGGACACAACGTCATCACAGGTCTGTTCGACCAGATTAAGAAGCTGAACCCCGAGAACCGTCTGTTCGGTTTCATCCTGGGTCCTGGCGGTCTGGTAGATCATAACTACATGGAGCTCACAGCCGATATCATCGACGAATATCGTAACACTGGTGGTTTCGATATGATCGGCTCTGGTCGTACCAAGCTGGAGAAGGTAGAGCAGTTTGAGAAGGGTCTCGAGATTATCCGCGAGCTGAACATCAAGGCTATCGTGATTATCGGTGGTGACGACTCTAACACCAACGCTTGTGTGCTGGCTGAGTACTATGCTGCCAAGAACTACGGCGTACAGGTAATCGGTTGTCCTAAGACCATCGACGGCGACCTGAAGAACGAGCAGATTGAGACCTCTTTCGGTTTCGATACCGCTTGTAAGACATACTCTGAGCTGATTGGTAACATTGAGCGCGACTGTAACTCTGCCCGTAAGTACTGGCACTTCATCAAGGTGATGGGTC
>NZ_CAMJOS010000027.1 GCF_946407605.1 uncultured Prevotella sp. | reverse complement strand
TGCCTGCCTGTCACGCAGGAGGTCACGAGTTCGAATCTCGTACGCACCGCAAAAACGAAGGCTCATTGATTATGGAATCGATGGGCTTTTTAAATATCAATTAAATATCAATTAAATATCAATCAAGAATACCAGACTGAAACTATGAGCAAGAAGATTATTATCGCCGTATTGATGGTCGCCATATCGTTGGGTTCTTTTGCCCAGCAGCGCACCACACGACTCACCCTTTATCGTCAGTTCAAACCATCTACCATCACGTTGAAAACCGGTCAGAAGATCAAGCAGTCGCTCACCAATGTGTTCCTGAAGAACAGCACTTTGGTCTATCTGAAAGACGAATACACGATGGAAGCCAATATGGATAATATTGCCGCCGTGGAGTTTGACGACCGTACTTATGTGAACATCAACAACCAGTTGGCCTATCTTGTCGATTCTGTTGGTGGCAACTGCGTTTACCGTATCGACATCTTCGATATGGATGCCTACAACGCCCAGTTGCGTAATAATGTGAACATCAACGCCATTCCGTCGTTCTCTGGCGACATGATCAGTACCTCGAGCGTAGATCTTAATACTGAGGAAGACTATAAGTTCCCCGTATTCCCCCATTTCTACTTTTCTTATAATGGTGAGATCATCAAAGCCCACGAACGTGAAATATCCCGTCGTCTGCCTAAAGACGAGGACATTCGCCGCAAATACCGTACGGCCATTAGCATGGACGGCTTCTCATGGATTGAAAATGAAAGTGTTGTAAGCGTACTTAGAGCCATCACTCCTACGAAGGAACAGCAGGAGGAAGCAGAACCCTAAAGTACCCTACCCCTCGTAAAACCTAAATCAACTGACATGAAGGATATCAAAGCATATTATCGTACCGCCATCAAGGTGGCCGATACGATGTTGAAAGATCCGAAGAACAGTGTCAACGAAGTACTCAAGACACAGCTCGGTTACAAATCGGGCATCAAGGGTTTCTTCTCTGACCCCTGGAACTGGCTTTTCTTCGCCCACCCTCTGACTTTGGGCGGGCGAATCCTCTATGTCTATATGAAGCATAAAGAGCGGCAGCGTGTGGAGATGGAGATGATGAAGCGCAACATCATTGCCAAGCAGCAGGCCATTATCAAGAAGATGGAACAGGAGTGCAATGAGAACGAGGCACAGCGCAAGAACCTTCAGGAAACCGTTGACTTCCTCGAAGAAACACTTCGACGTATTGAGAAAAGTAAGAAAAAGAAATAACTAAGTAACTAAAAATCCATAACAAGCCCTATGTCTGAGACAACATATACCGACGACGAGAAAAAGACCCTCAGCGTGATGAAGATGCAAGAGGACGACCTTGCCCGTCTGCAGAAACAGAACGATAGTCACCACCAGCAGCTGGACCGCATGGGACAACAGCTGGAGCAGATGAAACAACGTGCCAAACAACTAGCTGAGGACGAAGGTGTTGAGTTGCCAAAAGAGCACCATTATCCTGTCTCCGACAAACCCACGAAACAGATTCCCACAGAAGATATCCCTTCTTGGCAGTCGCTCGAAGAGCGTGCTGCCCAAGATGATAGTATCCTTGATGTCACCATCGAAGACCTGCTCAGTATCGATGAGATAGCAGGTGCGAAAGCCGATGCCAAGCGCATCAACGAACAGTTTGCAAAACTCACTGGACTCAGCAAGCGCGACATCGCCTTTCTATCTATTGCCGCCAGCATTCAGACTGCCCGTTGGATGATGATGCCCAAGATTGCAGGCTATCTGGGCAAGTCAGGAAAGGTGCTCGCTGCCCTCTCTCCATCTGCCATTGCCATGCTTGAAACACAAGCCAACCCTGACGAGCGACAGCTGTCAGTCATTGACGAGGCCAACCGCGAGTTTCAGGAAGAGGCAGAATGGGATGCCGAGGAGGTGCCCGAGGGTGAGAAGTCGTGGGAGGATATTCTGCAGGATAAAGACCGCGACGTAGAAAAGACCTTCAACAACGATGCCATGAACTGGATTTTCGGCATCGTTAACAATATTACCGGCACCAAGACAGGTAGCAACTTCAAGACCATTGATGAGATGAGTGGCGAGACTGTCAACACCACCACTGTCTTCTCTGATGCCTTCAAAAGTGTGAAGAAAGACTGGCTCCGCCTACCGGCTGCCGTCTATGCACAGTATGCCCGTCACCGAGTGTCCAACGGAGAAGATGCCCCCGACCTGCTAGCACCTGTTACTCAGGCATTTTCTCCCGAGATGGTAGGCGACCTCTACAAGGCACAGTTCTCCGAGTTGGCCGCAATGCGCGACATCACCATTATCGGACAGCAGGCCGCCATTCCCCTGATTATCAATATGGCCATCGGTCTGCTCCATGGCTATATGTACAACCCTGAGACCGATGGTCCGCGCGAGTTCTATGATGCCCGCACCAGAAAGATTCTTTCGTTATCAAACATGCTGGCAGCAGCATCTAACCTCACCTTCACCACTATTACTGAAGACTGGACACGTGTTGACGTGGGTGGACTAATGGTGACAGCCACCCGCGCCATTCAAGACGGTTCTTTCCTAATTAATTTACGTGAGGAGTTTATCCGTCGCCATCTGGACAAGGTCTACGAGAAAGAACTGGAGGACATAGAACGCCATTTCCAGAGCCTTCCCGACACCACCGAGCACGATGTTCAGAACGTGTAGGTGAAGCCCAGCGACGAGTATTCCTTAAACTGCCAATATCCCAATTCCTCGTCCCAGTTGTTGGAATCGTCGAAACGTGGGAACAGGAATAGGTTTGCCGAAATGTATTTCGACACCTTCAACGTGAACGTGTTTTCCCACTCTATCTCAGCACGTTTGTAGCTGGTAAATCCGTATATTCTTGATTTCCACGTTACATTATCATTCATGACCCATGTGAGCGAAGCCGTTAGCTGCGAACCGAAGTCGGTCAGCGAGTGGGTGTGCTTATCTGTCTCCACACCAAAGCTGGCTGCGAGTGCGGTACGGTCCACATAGCGGTAGTTAACAGCCAGGGGCGACATGTTGATGGTACCCGTGAGCTTCTTGTTGAGCCATTCCACCTTATAATCCATACCGAGACCGACACTCAAGTTGAAGGGCGACATAAAGTCTGAAAAGGTGTTTTCGTTGTTGGCTTTGTGACCTTGTGTAAACTGCGTATAAGCCAGCAGCTGCAAGGTGTAGTACCATCTGTTGGCAGCCTGCAGTCCTACCTTTCCCGTATAACGGATGAGGTCTTCGTTGGTCTTAAAGCGATGGACGGTATCCGAGGGAGATGTCTGGAAACCGAGTTTCAACTCCAACTTATTCTCCCACTTCCATTTCGACTTATTGTCGTAGTTAGCCTCCAGTGTCAGGCTAGCCACAGCGGCATAATTGTTCTCACCGCCTTTATACCAGTTGCCCGACACATAGTTCTGCATAAACTGCAAGTAGCCGTCGCCTTTATATTTCCAGAAATTAGGTTTTTCTATGACTACCTCCACAGGCTTGTCTTCAGCAATCTCGGGCATGGGAACACTTTGTTCTGCCATCTCCACATCCTGCTGTACCACCGTCTGTTCAATGATGTCCATGCGCAGCGGTCCTGCTTCTTCCTGTTCGCTCTGTGTCACCTGTACCAAGTCCGGACGGTTCAAGTACACGTGCATCAGCGCCTGGTCAATGGCACCGCTCACCTCATCAGGGTCTTCCGAGGCTATCGACAGCTGACTACCAGCAACCGAATGATAGAACGTCAACGGAGCAAAAAGACGATAATACTGCCCGTTCTTCAAATCCACTCTTCCTGCGGCACTGGCGCCTAGCGCAAATGCCGCTACCATAAATAATGCAAATTTTCTCATAACTGCGTGCAAAGTTAAGATTTTTTTTTGTAACTTTGCACCTTGTTTTAGAAAAAGTAGTAAAAAATCATAAATAATGAACAGAAACACATTAATAGGATTCAGCCTCATCGCTGTGGTGCTCATACTTTTCTCGTATCTGAACACCCCGTCGCAAGAGCAAATCGATGCCTACAACCATCAGCAGGACAGCATTGCAGCAGTCAAGCAACAACAAGCAGCCAAAACCGCCCAGCAGGATAGCAGTCTGCCACAGCCCGCTGTGGTGGCCGACTCCACCGACCTCTTCTTCCCTGCCCTCAACGACTCTGTGGCAGGTCCCAACCGTCTGGTGGTGCTCAAGAACGACTCGCTCGAGTTGGCATTCAACACCAAGGGCGGCACTATTGCCAGCGCTCGCATCATTGGTCATAAGGACACGTTGAACAATTACGGCATCACGCTGTTTGACGGCCAGAGTCAGCAGATGAACTTTGTGCTGAAGAGCGTCAACAAGTATATCAACACACAGGACCTGAACTTTACCGAGTCTGTCGATGCCGACGGCTCACTCATCATGACTGCTCAGGCTCTGGGCAATGGTTCGTTAGTGTTCAAGTACACGCTGGGGCCTGACTATCTGCTCCATTTCTCTATGCAGGCAGTAGGTCTGGCTGGACAGCTCGATCCCACCAGCAAGGAGGTGGTTATCCAGTGGCAGGACTCTTGTCATCAGCAGGAAAAGGGTTTTTCGTTTGAAAACTATCGCTCGGCTCTCACCTATAAGTTCCACGATGGTGGTACCGACTATCTGAACGAGACCTCTGACAAGAAAGAGACCATCGAGGAGGCCATCGACTGGGTGGCTTTCAAGAACCAGTATTTTTCTGCCGTGCTCATCTCGAAGGATGGCTTCAACGCTGGTGCCGAACTCACCAGCACGCCGCTTGACAAGAGCACACGCATTCTGAAAAACTACGAGGCTCGCCTCACTACCAAGTTCGACCCTACAGGTCTGCAGCCCTCTGAGTTTGAGATGTTCCTTGGTCCCAACGATTTCCGTCTCATCCAGAATGTGGAGGAGCAGAGCACCTTTGGCAAGGACCTTGAGATGGAGAAACTGGTCTATCTGGGATGGCCCCTGTTCCGTTTCATCAACCGCTGGTTCACACTCTACGTCTTCGACTGGCTCACCAAGCTGGGTCTGCCCATGGGTATCGTGCTCATCCTTATCACCCTGCTGCTCAAGGCCATCACATTCCCAATGGTGAAGAAGAGCTATATGTCGAGTGCCAAGATGCGCGTGCTGAAGCCGAAACTCGACGAGGCTACCAAAGAGTTCAATAAACCCGAAGATCAGATGCAGAAACAGCAGGCCATGATGGCGCTGTATTCAAAATATGGTGTATCACCCCTGGGTGGCTGTCTGCCCATGCTCATCCAGATGCCTATCTGGATTGCCATGTTCAACTTCGTGCCTAACGCCATCCAGCTGCGCCGCGAGTCGTTCCTGTGGATGGACGACCTTTCCACCTATGATCCTATCTTCGAGTGGGGCTTCAACATCTGGGGCATTGGCGACCACCTGTCGCTCACCTGCGTGCTGTTCTGCGTCAGCAACCTGCTCTACTCATACATGACCATGCGCCAACAGCGCGACCAGATGGTTGGTCAACAAGCCGAGCAGATGAAGATGATGTCGTGGATGATGTACATCATGCCTCTGATGTTCTTCTTCATGTTCAACGACTACTCCAGCGGTCTTAACTTCTACTACTTCATCTCCCTGTTCTTCTCAGCTGCCATTATGTGGACGTTGCGTAAGACCACCGACGATGCTAAGTTGCTTGCTATCCTCGAGGCTAAATACAAGGAGAACCAGAACAACCCCAAGAAGATGAGCGGCCTGGCCGCACGTCTCGAGGAGATGCAGAAGCGTGCCGCCGAGATTCAGAAGCAGCAACAGAACAGAAAATAACAATCCCCACAACACAACCATAGAACGATGAAAATAGGATTCGACAACGAGAAATATCTGAAGATTCAGTCAGAACATATCCGCGAGCGCATTGCCCAGTTCGACGGTAAACTCTATCTGGAACTGGGCGGCAAGCTCTTCGACGACCATCACGCCTCACGCGTGCTCCCCGGCTTCAAGCCCGACAGCAAGCTGCGCATGTTTGCCCAGCTGCGCGACCAACTGGAGATTGTCATCGTAGTTAGCGCTGAGGATATCGAGAAGAACAAGGTACGTGCCGACCTGGGCATCACCTACGACGAAGATGTGCTGCGCCTGCGCGAGGAATTTATGAACCGCGACTTCATGGTAGGCTCGGTGGTCATCACCCACTACAACGGCCAGAACGCCGCCGATCAGTTCCGCCATCGCCTGGAGCGCATGGGCATCAAATCCTACGTGCACTACCTCATCGACGGTTATCCCCACAACGTGGAGCTCATAGCCTCTGACGAGGGTTTCGGCAAGAACGACTATGTGGAGACTTCGCGCGAGCTGGTCATCGTAACCGCCCCTGGTCCTGGTTCTGGCAAGATGGCTGTATGCCTCAGTCAGCTCTACAACGAGAACAAGCGCGGTGTGAGTGCTGGCTATGCTAAGTTCGAGACCTTCCCTGTATGGAACTTGCCTCTGAAGCATCCTGTAAATATTGCCTACGAGGCCGCTACAGCAGACTTGAACGACGTGAACATGATTGACCCGTTCCACCTGGAGGCTTACGATAAGATTGCCGTCAACTACAACCGCGACATCGAGATCTTCCCCGTGCTCAACGCCCTGTTCGAGGGCATCTACGGCGAGAACCCCTATAAGAGCCCCACAGACATGGGCGTCAACATGGTGGGCTTCTGCATCTCTGACGACGAGGTATGCTGCAACGCTTCACGCGAGGAGATTATCCGTCGCTACTACGACGCTACCAATAAACTGGCCGATGGTGCTGACAACGAACGCGAGGTCAATAAGATTCTGATGCTCTTCAATCAGGCCAAGATCACCACAGCCTACCGCCGCGTCACCGTAGCTGCTCAGGCCAAGCAGGAGCTTACCGAGCATACCGCTGCCGCCATGGAGCTGGAAGACGGCACCATCATTACTTCAAAGTCTTCGCCCCTGCTGGGCTGTAGCGCAGCCTTGCTGCTCAACGCTACCAAGCATCTGGCAGGCATCAACCACGAGGTGAAACTTATTCCCCAGAGCATGATCGAACCTATCCAGAAGACCAAGATAGAATACCTGGGTGGCAAGAACCCCCGACTGCATACCGACGAGGTGCTGGTAGCCCTCAGCGTACTGTCCAAGGACGATGAGCAATGTCGCAACGCCCTGGCCCAGCTGCCCCGTCTACGTGGCTGTCAGGTCCACTCTACCGTCATGCTCTCCGAGGTAGACCGTAAGATATTCAAGAAACTGGGTTGCGGACTGACCTGCGACCCCGTGCGTAAGAAATAACCCCGAAACTCAAAACTCAAGACTATGGAAAGAACATGGAGATGGTTTGGCAAGAAGGACAAGATCACACTTGCCATGCTGAGACAAATCGGCGTCGAGGGCATCGTTACTGCATTGCACGACGTACCCCTGGGCGAAGTATGGACCCGCGAGAAGATTCGCGACCTGCGTGAGTATATCGAGAGCTACGGCATGCGATGGAGCGTCGTAGAGAGCCTGCCCGTTGTAGAGACCATCAAATATGGCGGCCCAGACCGCGACCATCAGATCGAGGTCTATAAAGAGAGCCTGCGCAACCTCTCGGCCGAAGGCATCCATTGCATCTGCTATAACTTCATGCCTGTGCTGGACTGGGCCCGTACTGACTTGTTCCACAACAACCCCAATGGTGCTACCAATCTCTATTTCAACTACGCCGAGTTTGCCTACTTCGACATCTATATTCTCAAGCGCGAGGGCGCGCGCGAGGAGTGGGCCAAGTTCCAGTTCCCAGAGGGCTGGGGTCAGGGCCGCAACGTGCTGGCCGAATGCGACGAGCTGGCCAAGACCATGACGCCTGAGAAGGACCACAAGCTGGTAGAGAATATCATCATCAAGACCCAGGGCTTCGTCAGCGGCAACTTCAGCGAGAAAGACGAGGCACCCATCCAGAAATTCCGCGAGTTCCTCGACCTCTATAAGGGAATAGACAAGAAACAGTTGCGCGAAAACATGAAATATTTCCTCGAAGCCATTATGCCTACCTGCGAGGAGTACAACATGAACATGTGCGTGCACCCCGACGATCCCCCTATCGAGATTCTCGGACTGCCTCGCATCGTGCGTACAGAGGAGGATATCCAGTGGTTCCTCAACGCCGTGCCCAACAAGCACAACGGACTCACCTTCTGTGCTGGTTCACTCTCGGCAGGCGCCTACAATAATGTGGTCGACCTGGCTAAGAAGTTTGCCTCGCGCACCCATTTCGTGCATCTCCGTTCGTGCCACATTTTCCCCAACGGCGACTTCACAGAAGCCAGTCACCTGGGCGGACGTGCCGACCTCATCGAGCTGGCACGCATCTTCGAGAAAGAGAATCCAGAGCTGCCCATGCGTGTGGATCACGGTATGACCTTTACCGATGAGCCTGGCGGCATCCTCGACGAAAGCAGCCACGGCCACAACGCTGGCTATACCCTACTCGGCCGTATGTTTGCCCTCGGCCAGGTGCAGGGCATCCTCGCCACCGTTGACCGCGAGCTGGGTATCGAATACAAACAACCCGGATTCTTTGATTGAATTTGATCAAAAATAGTGAAAGGTGAAGGATGCCCCTTCACCTTTCTCTTTTCACCCTTGACCTTCGGTCTAGTCTGCTCTCGCTCGACAATAATCAAACAAGTTTGTCATTGTTCTCGCTTACTCGCAGCCTTCACCATTAATTACCCTTCAATCTCCGCAAGAATATCTTTCGCTGCATTCACGGCCTTGAAGTGATAATAAATACCAATCAAGAAACCTACCACAGCACCCACTATCACGGGGATCGTCAAACCCCAGGGGTTAACACCTTCTGGTGCGTTCTTCCATGCAAACTCGTAGCAAGCCCATATCAGCCAGGGAATTCCTATTGTAGGCGAGCAGTAGTACAACCACATGTCATAATGCTTCTTAAATCTTGCCATCACGCGGGCCACCGTTGCAAAGTCATCCCTCATAAAGTTCAGGTTGTCCACAGGCTTGTGGATATAATAGGTAGCCACGGCGCATAAAAGCATCATCAAGCAGGTAGCGATACTGAACACCAAGCCCCAGGCGTGGGTGTAGTAGTTCAGAGGTGTCACGAGTATAGCCACGGCAGCACATACATAGCACATACGCTTCGTACTGTTAATCTTGCTTCTATTGGCCTTCATCGTCTCACGCAGCAGGCGGTCGCTCACAATCTCCTGCTTCTTCAACTGCTCCTTGAGAATGGCAAACTGATTGCGCATCTCCTCAAAATTCATCTCTTCCATATTCCTGTATTTTTTGTTTTTTCTTTTTCATTTCTCCCTTCACCATTCACTCATCACTGTTCGCCTTTTTCAGACTCTCCTTGATGCGAAACAGCTTCACTCCCACGTTCTGTGCCGAGATACCCATCACGGCGCCGATTTCGTCGTAGCTCATGCCTTCCAGCCACATCATCACCAAGGCCCTGTCCACCAATCCCAGTTTACCGATGCGCTGGTGTAGCATTCTCACCTGAGCGGCGTTGGCATCGTCGTCCTGGAAAAAGTTCACATCCATCGTCAGCGGCACCTTAGCCACCTGACGTTTCTTCTTACGCTCCTGCAGCAAGCATGTGTTCAGGGCCACACGATAAATCCACGTGCTAATCTTACTCTCTTCACGAAAGCTGTCAATGCCCTTCCACATGTTGATGAGCGTTTCCTGAAAGAGGTCGTTAACCTCCTCCTCATCCTGCGAGAACATATAACACACGGTGTAGATTGTGCTCTTGTGCTCTCGCACCAGTTGGGTAAAATACTCTTCTTGTTTCATCTTTTTTCTGATGTTTTTATCCTTTAGATGCAAGAAGCTATCTAAAAATTACAGGAAATCACAAAAATTTTTCATTTTTTTCGCACCTCGTGCTCAATTCCTCTGCAAATGTAGTGATTCTTGGGCAAATACACAAAGAAAAGACCAATTATCAAGGTCTATTTCAAAAAATCTCATGTATTATTTGGTGGATAAAAATATTCTTCGTACCTTTGCAACCCGAATAAAACGACCCTTTATTCCCACAACTGGAAGGTTGGCAGAGTGATCGATCGCGCTGGACTCGAAATCCGGTATACCCTTATGGGTATCGGGGGTTTGAATCCCTCACCTTCCGCCAAGAAACGTATAAATAGAGAAGCTTAAGGCTTCTCTATTTTTTTATCGCATCCATAAACAGAAGGGGTTCGGTGTGTACTTCTATTTCTTATTATTCTCTTCTATAGTCTTAAGCGCTTCTATTGCTTCCTTATTCCCTTTTTCTGCTGCTAACTTAAGCCATTTTACTGCCTCATTGTAATCTTGTGCAACGCCCTGGCCCGGGGAGAAAGTGATCACATCCTCCGAGCCCGTAAATCCCAATGTTTACTATTTATTTTAATTTGAATACGTATTCCCTATCAAAAACGCTTCCTTCTTTTACAAATCTCCAACATCGAGAATCTTGTTTGTTCTTTATCTTAATGAATTCATTATCATGCTTTGATGATGGCTCTTCGTCCGTTTTCTCGTAATTATACTTAAATAAGTTGACATTCTTTCGTTTGTATGCATTTACCTTACAATCTAAGAACAACACTTTATCGTCTATCCAATCAATTGTTGTTTTTTCCTTATCAACTGATAGACCATCAAATAGATAATCATAAACGTATGTTGACAAATCACTTTCTTTTAATTCTAAACGTTCAGGCTTTAATTGAACAACTCTATATGAACGAATCAAGGCAGATGCACGATAATGAGATTTGTCATCTTCAAATGTAATATCAACTCCTGACCAATGAGGGTAAAGGGTTCCAACATTAAGATACGGCACAACAGGCTTATCCTTAACATTCCGATGATACATAATTGGGTCAACAATACGTTTATCGTTGTCACCTATTTCTTCATGATAATAGAATTCTACACTTGTGATATAGAGATAGTATCGTTCACTACAATGGAAATGGCCTCCATACAATAAATACTTTGCCAATTTCTCGAATGATATTTCAAGATCTTCACTATTATTTCTTCTTGAATCTTGAAACTTTATAAGTTGTTCTATCAGTTTACTCATAATAATAGAAAGTTGAAAGTTAGATAATCAATCTGTACTTCATTTTGCAAAATTACAAATATTTTCTGAAAAAGCAATATCAAAATGGTAAAATCGAATTATGTTCCTCTGGTTCGAAGGGTAATTCCGATTTCTTGATGTTCCATGTAATGCAATGAAGTGCTCCACCATTTCTGACAATATCCCTCATGCGGAAACCTCGAACAATGCTATCAGGGTTAGCCTCTCTGATATACTTTAAAGCTTGCTCATCCTCTGGTATTCCAAATGTAGGCACAATGATTTTGTTTCCCACTTCAAGATAGTTGATATATGCCCAATTGAAGTCTCTATTTGGATTTGGCACATCAAACAGCATTTCTTTCACCTCGAATCCGACAGCTTCTAATCGCCTTTTAACCTCATCTGCCTCTTCTGGAAAAAAATCGCGATGATTAGACATCAAGACTCTGTTATCACCAGTCCAATGTATAAGACCATCTGCGTGTCCATACACATCTGCATTAGGCTCGTGTGGATTGTCACAATGCCAAGGCAGGAAAATAATATCAGAATCAAGGGCTTCAAATAAGCACCTACAAAATACTGGATCATATATTGGTTTCCCGTTTTCTTGAAAGACCTTATCAGTAAGTATTCGATGACCTGCACACGTAACTACATTCCCTCCATCCAATGTGATACTAGAATCTAACTTTTGACAATTATGAAGTACGCTTTTGGACATTGCGTATGAATCTGTGAGATATTTCTCTCCTGAATCTTTCAGATAGTCTGGATCATATTTATAGACAAGGAATCGGTCATTTGACAATTGGATGGGCATATAGTCACGTATCCAGATATCCTTCGTTCCCTTAACCTCGCCCCATTCAATTTCCATCTCATCGAATAGTTTGGTTAAACGTGAATATACATTTGGATAGAATTCCTTTAACTTGTCGGAGATATACACGAAGTTGGTCATTGTGTCATTAAACTGTGGGGCAAACTCGGCAGACAGTTCTTGCATCAGCATCTGCTCTTGTTTCTTAATCTTCTGACGGATTCGCTCAAAATCTTCGCAGCTATGGGGGATAACAACTTCGCTATCATCAAGAGTAGCCCCAGGAACCTGCTCTATCCAGTCAAACATAACAGTCACGATAGTTGAAATCTTATCTAATGGAAAGATAATATGTTCCTTTCGCAACCAGTTAGAGATAGATCTAACAGCAGAATTGAAATCAGGCCAGCATCCATATCCAACTTCAACATTCCAGTAATTACCGAACGCATCATCAATGGCATCCCAGATGTTTTCTGGGAGTTCAAAATCAATGCCATTTAAGACTACTTTGTGCATCACTTCAGAAGTTAATGCTTCTGGAGCTGTTGGGTCTAAAAGAAACTTTTCCATACCTATGCTGTTTTAGAAATGTGAGTGCAAAGATAGGACAATTATGCTATCGAACCAAATTTTTAAGGCAGAAAAAGCCAATGCAATAACATAGTTTAACTGATTGATTATCAATTATTTAATTATATAATTGATATAAAAATATACAGGGGTAAACCCTGTTAAAAGAATAATAATTATATAGCAGAAAAAGGACGATTTACATTTTTTAAGGATGCGTTTATCAATTGTGTACGAAACTGTTTACGGTCACATGGTCACAGCTGTGACCGTGACCAATTTGCTTAATCAAACAGTTTCTTCCAGATCCAAAGGAATGCTACGGCACCAATAACGCAAAACACGAAATTGGTGAGATAGCCTTTGCCAAGCAGTTCAATGCTTAGGATATGGCTGATGAAAGTGCCTACATAACTGCCAATGATGCCGACGACAAGGTTCATGCAACATCCTTTGCCCTCGCCACTCATGATACGGTTGGCAATGTAGCCGATACAAATACCCGTAAGTATCGGCCATGCCGTGAAATCTGCAATGTGTTCTAACATATTTCTCCAATTTTATTTGCAAAGATAGTCATTTTTTCTATAATATTTGTATCTTTGCATCCAACTTTACAAATTATTAAGATGGACAACAGAAAATCTATGAAGAGACTCGCTTTATTCTGTATGCTTTTCCTGCCTCTGGCTGTAGGGGCACAAAAGCAGTATATCCTGCCAACGGCAAGTGCCTCTGACGACGAGAAGGACAAGCCGATGATTGAGGTCTACCTGCCCCAACAGCCTAACGGATGCGCTGTCGTGTTATGTCCTGGCGGTGCCATGCGATGGCTGTCGTGGGAGAGCGACGTGGTGAAGATGGCCTCGTTTCTGAATGAGCACGGCATTGCCGCCATTGGCCTGCGCTACCATCTCAATAAAGGACAGATGCCACAGGGCATGAAAATGCCGCCGACGGTGGATGTGACGCATCCAGAAGCGTTCCCTCAGGCCGATGCCAATCCGATGCATACGGCCAGTGGTGACTCCATCATCCAACTCGCAGCACAGGATGCCAAGGCTGCCATCCGCATGGTGAGAGAACATGCCGACGAGTGGCATATCAGCAAGGATAAGATTGGCTTCCTAGGCTTCTCGGCTGGCGGAGGAGTGGCTATCGCAGCCACGATGTCTGCAGACAGCATGGAGCGTCCCAACTTCCTCTGCACCAACTTCGGCCCCTCGCTGATGCCTGTCACCGTGCCGCAGGATGCCCCTCCCCTTCTCATCATGACCCGTGCCGACCATCCCAACGTGGCAGCAGGTCTCGTGGCTCTCTTCATGGAGTGGAAGAAGGCTGGAGCCAATGCTGAAATGCACATGTATGGCGATGGCAAAGGTCCCTACGAACTGATGCCGCAGACAGGTAAGACGACGACTGAGACTTGGAGCAACCAGATGATTCAATGGCTGAAGGCTAAGGCTGTGATTGAGTGAGTGCAGACGACGAACTTAGCAAGGCGCTGGAAGGCCTTATAGAGAAAAGGAAAAAAAACGAGTAATGCGTTCCAGTTCCAATTGTTCCAATTAAAATTTGAGGGACAAAACCCCTTCTATAATCTTTATAACTAATTAATAATTAAATAGTTATATATAGAAATAGGGGTGATGGAACTACCAAAAATAAAACTGGAGCAACTGGAACTGGAACACGAAGCCCCAAAAACAACATTACCATTTCATCTAAAAAACTGATTATCAACAAGATACGACATTCCAAAAGCGACTATCCCCTCTATGCCATTCCTCGAAAAAAGTACAGAATGTGTAAAATTACCGCTCACGCAGGCCTCAAAAGACATGCACGAACCCCT
The DNA here is from genome assembly GCF_946407605.1 of uncultured Prevotella sp. GTDB lineage: Bacteria > Bacteroidota > Bacteroidia > Bacteroidales > Bacteroidaceae > Prevotella. The sequence continues at coordinate 31,424 of NZ_CAMJOS010000027.1, read as the reverse complement.
AATTCCGATGTTTTTCCCATACTTGGCGCACACATCAGCAGCGCAGAATTTCTGTATTCTGACCTCACATGGAAGGAAATGTGTGGTCAATGGCTCATCTTGTAGCCGATTCGAGCAGAATCTAGGGTCAATTGTCCAATCTTGTAGAGGCTATTTGTCACGATTTCCATCAGCACAATGATGCTGAATATTTTACAAAATGCTTAATATTCCCAACTTTATTCAGCACCTTCATATATTCAATAGGTAGATAAAAAATTGCGCCCTCACGGGAAAAATATTTTTTCTTAACTAGCGAGAAAATATTCTCAAGTTAATCGGCAAAATAGAGTCAGATTGGCGACATGCGAAAAAATTTTAACATTTTTAATATGACTGAACACTAGTGGGGTAAAAGGTCTATTCCTTACAATGAAATACCCTATAGGCAATGATTTTTCCGCTATAGTGAATGGTTTTCGTGTTAAAAGTAATAAAATGTAGGTGTTTTACCAATTTTATTACTACCTTTGCATAGTTATATGACAACAACGATGCATACAAGAGAAGAACAGATGAAGGCCTTCGGAAGGCTGCTCGACGTGCTGGACCAGCTGCGCGAGAAGTGTCCGTGGGACAAAAAGCAGACTAACGAGAGTCTGCGACCAAACACCATTGAAGAGACCTTCGAGCTGTGTGACGCGTTGGCACGCAACGACGTGCACGACACGATGAAGGAGCTGGGCGACGTGCTGATGCACGTGTGCTTCTACGCCCGCATTGCCACCGAGCAGGGACAATACGACATAGCCGACGTGCTGAACACAGAGACCGACAAACTGATATTCCGTCACCCCCACATCTATCACCCCTCGCAGGTTGGCGCTCCTGAGCCCAAGCCCCTGCCTTATGGTGAAGACCAGAGCGACAGGCAGTTTGCCAACGCGAAGACTGCCGACGAGGTGCTGCAGAACTGGGAGCAGATCAAACTGAAGGAGAAGGACGGCAACAAGAGCGTGCTCTCAGGCGTGCCCGCTGCCCTACCCTCGCTCATCAAGGCCTACCGCATTCAGGACAAGGCTCGCAACGTGGGCTTCGACTGGCAGAAAAAGGAGGACGCGTGGCAGAAGGTGCACGAGGAGCTGAGCGAGCTGGAGGCCGAACTGGCAAAGGAAGACAAGGAAGCCTCAACCAACGAGCTGGGCGACTTCATCTTCTCGTTAATCAACGTTGCCCGCCTCTATCACCTGAACCCCGACAATGCGCTGGAGCGCACCAACAGGAAGTTCATCAGCCGCTTCAACTATATTGAGGAGCACTCTATCAAGGCCGGCAAGCCGTTGACAGAGATGACACTCGAAGAGATGGACGCCCTATGGAACGAGGCGAAGAAAACAGAACAAACAAACCAGGACCATTCATAAACAAGGTATATGAAGAAGATATTGATTTTCATCGCAACAATGGCGCTGACCGCCAGTTGCGGCAAGAAGGGACAACAGGCTGACAACCAGCAGGACTACAACGAAGAGAAGGTGGAGTACATTCTGCGCGACTCTACCGTCTATGGCTTCTGCGGCGAAGGCTCGGCCATGAACACCCTGCAGCTGATTACCGACACGGGCGACACGCTGACCGTGAACCTGGAGAGATGTCGCAACAAAGACCGCGTGATGGGCGGCTATGCCGTAGGCGACGAGATGGCCGTCATGGTCAATTCCGACTCGACAGAGGCGCTGCTCGTCATCAACAAGTCGGTGCTGCATGGCGACTGGGTGATGCCCAACCCCATTGACGGCAGCTCGGAAACAGGCATCAGAATTCTGCGCGGCGGACTGGCTGAGAGCATCGACCAGAGCAGCATCGTGTATAAGTCGTGGCGACTGTTCAACGGCAAACTGCAGATACAGGCCACCCGCGAGGACGGCATCGACATGGAGGAGTTTCAGGTATTTAGCATTGTGAAGCTCACAGCCGACTCGCTGGTCATCGCCGACGAGGAAGACACCTACGAATACTCGCACCCGAGTAAGAACGAAGATGAAGATCTGGACATTGACCTGGACGAGGGCTACGACGACGAATTCAGAATATAACGAATGACACCATTCCGCGTACATATCTTAGGCTGTGGCAGCGCATTGCCCACCACACGCCACCTGCCATCGATGCAGGTGGTGGACTGTCGCGACAAGCTGTTTATGGTTGACTGCGGCGAGGGCGCACAACTGCAGCTGCGACGCTCGGGACTGTCGTTCAACAAGCTGGGGCACATCTTTATTTCGCACCTGCACGGCGACCATTGCTTCGGACTCATAGGACTCATCTCCACCTTCGGACTGCTGGGACGCACCGCCACGCTGCATGTCTATGCACCAGCGCAACTGGAACCCATGCTGAAGGCACAGCTCGACATGTTCTTCAACTACGACATTGGCTACAAGGTGGAGTTTCACGCCATCGACACCACCAAACAGCAGGTGATATTCGAAGACCGCTCGCTGACTGTAGAGTCCATACCGCTGGACCACCGCATGCCCTGCGCTGGATTCCTATTCCGCGAAAAGCCACTGTCGCCCCACATCAGGCGCGATATGATTGAGATGTACGACATCCCCGTGTCGCAAATCAACAATATCAAGGCAGGGCAAGGCTACACGCTGTCCGACGGCACATACGTGCCCAACGAACAACTGGTGACACCCGCCGACAAACCCCGTTCGTATGCCTACTGCTCGGACACACGCTATATGCCCAAGCTGCACGAGATGATACGCGGCGTGGATACCCTGTACCATGAAAGTACCTACGCCGACGACAAGGAAGACGGCGCCGCCAAATACTTCCACTCCACAGCCCGACAGGCAGCCACCGTAGCCCGCGATGCTGGAGTAGGCAAGCTGCTGCTGGGGCACTTCAGCGCTCGCTATGTAGATGAAACCATCCTGCTAAACGAGGCCAAAGAAGTATTCGAAAACACCTTCCTGACTGCCGAAACGATGGTTTTTGACATCTAAACCGCACATTTTCGCCAAAATATTTGTGAGTTTCAAATCTTTTTGCTATCTTTGCGCCAAATAAATTGACGAAACGTATGCAAAAGAAACTACTCATATTGGCAACAGCAGCCCTGTTTACATTCAGCATCCCCACACAGGCCGCAACCATGGTCTACGAGTTGGGCATTGCAGAACAGGTGGAGGAATCACAGCCTACCATGAAAGTTGACAAGAACAGCGTCACCGTGCAAGAGGCCCAGGGACTGGTGCTCGAAGTCGTTTCTTTGACTGGTAAAGCCATCGCCTCATACAAAATTGAAGCTCCTTCACAGCGTATAGAACTAAATCTTCCCAAGGGATGCTATATTCTGAAAGTAGGCAAAACCGTACGCAAAGTCACCCTACGCTAACCATTATCCTCGGCTTTATTCTTACAGGCCTGTTCTGCTCGTGCAACAACTTTGCTGCGCCAACAGAAAAGGAACTCGCTGACCTGCAACGTCAGCAGTTGCTGGCCGACAGCGCACAGAGTGCCCAACAGTGTTTATTTGGCATCGTCGCATCAAACCACGATTCATTGCAGGCTGACAAAATGGTTGACAGCTACTACAAGGATGGCGGCAGTTGGATGTGGGTTGGCGAAGACACCACCTTTCTGGCCAAGGCCAGCAGCGTGGCCGACTATATCGAAGGTCAGGCCAAGGAGATGGGATTCGCACCAACAGCCTTCTTCACCCAGAACATCAGAGACGATGTGAGCCACTTCCGAAAGCTGGACTTCGACTCTACGCAGACCAGCGTCAGCGAGGCTATGGCACGCCTGGAGCTGAACCTCAGCAAGGCCTACCTGCGCTACGCCCTGGGACAGCGCTACGGATTCATGAATCCCCACAAAGTGCTGAACCATATAGACAAGAAAGGCGCTAACGCGTACCGTATTATATATGACATAGACCTGGAGAAGCCCGACAGCAACTTTGTAGAGCAGGCGCTGAGCCACGCTGCCGACGAGCAGCCCACGCAATATCTACAGCAGACAGAAAGCACTCACCCTGTGTATGCCCTGCTGAAGCAAGAGCTGGCCAAAGACTCTACAGAAGATGGGCACAAGCGCATACTCTGCAACATGGAGCGTCTGCGCTGGCGACATGTGCAGCAGCCTGCCGAACACGACAAGCAGATATTCGTCAACATACCCTCGCAGCAGCTCTGGGCCATTGGTCCCGACAGCGTGTTCTCCATGCGCATCTGCTGCGGCGCCTGGCGTACGAAGACTCCGCTACTGACCAGTCAGATCAGGCTCATACAGTTTAACCCTGAATGGAATATCCCCAGCTCCATACTGCGCGACGAGGTGAGCGGACATGCTGGCGACTCGGCCTACTTTGCACGCAACAACTACTTCATTGTGCATCGCAGCTCAGGCGACACCATCAGAGCCAAGGACATCACCAAGGCACAGCTGAGAAGCGGCGCCTATCGCGTGGCACAGCACAGCGGCCGCAGGAACTCTCTGGGAAGAATCATCTTCAGGTTCAACAACCAGTTTGACGTGTATCTGCACGACACCAACAACCACAACGCCTTTAACAACGAACGGCGCACCATATCGCATGGTTGCGTGCGTGTGCAGCGCCCCTTCGACCTGATGAAGTTTACACTTGACGATATTGACGAGTGGACACTTGACAAGATCCGCCTGTCAATCGACATGAAACCCGAGACGGAAAAAGGCAAAAAGTACCGCAAAGAGCATATAAAAGACGAGAAAATACGACTGATAAGCTCGAAGGACGTCACACCCAAGGTACCAGTATGCATAGACTACTACACATACTACCCCAACCCAGAAACCAAGGTGTTTGAGGTGTGGCCCGATCGCTATGAATACGATATTCAGGTGCACAAGGCCATTAAGCCTTTCCTTCCATAGAACATCTGTAATATAGAAGAGCATGCAAATTGACGACGAGCAACTGAAAAAACTCATCAAATCGGAAAGCACCCGCAGCAGGGGATTCGAGATGATGGTAAGACAATACAGCGAACAACTGTATTGGCAGGTGCGACGTATCGTCATCACCCACGAAGATAGTAATGACGTGCTGCAAAATGCATTCCTCAAGGCGTGGGCCTCGCTCGACTCGTTCCATGGCGACTCGAAGCTCTTCACCTGGATATCACGTATTGCCATCAACGAGGCACTCGACTTTGTGCGCAAGCAGAAGAACCATCCGCTGCAAAGCACCGACGACGAGGATATGGGACTGGCTAACCAGCTGATGGCCGACAACTTCTTTGACGGCGACGAGACCGAGGCACAACTGGTAGAAGCCATTGAACAACTGCCCGATGTGCAGAAGACAGTGTTCAAGCTGCGCTACTACGACGAGATGAAATATAGCGACATCAGCAAGATTCTCGGCACCTCGGAAGGAGGCCTGAAAGCCTCGTATCATATTGCCGTTAAGAAAATTACAGAATTTTTCAAGCAACACGATTAAACCATCGTCAACTAGATACGTCAAAACAACAAAACGATGAGAGTTATGATGAACGAAGAAGAATTTTTAAAGAGCAAAATGGGCACGAGGAACCCCTTCGTGGTTCCTGATGGCTACTTCGATCAGCTCACAGCGCAAGTCATGCAGAAGATTAACGCTGAAGAAGAAAAGAAGACGAAGAAAGCCAAGCCCGCCATTCTGCGTACGCTCAGACCGCTACTCTATGCAGCAGCCTGCACATGTATTGCACTCTTTGGAGTGGCTACCTACCAGCATCTGAACCAGGAGGCCTCTGAGACCCAGGATCTTCAGAGCAACATCGTTGTTACTAGCAGCTATTCTGACTCCTATTTCGAGGAGTGCGCAGACTATGCCATGCTCGACAATGATGACATCTATGCAAGTCTACTAGCAGACATGTAAAAACTAAACTAAAATGAAGAAACTGTGTTTATTGTTCGTTTCTTTCATGCTCGCCATGAGCGTGGGTGCTCAGGACCAGCAGCAGAGGTTCTCGCCTGAGAAGTTTGATGCCGAGTTGCAGGAATACCTTACCAACGAGGCAAAAATCACTCCTCAGGAGGCCGCGAAGTTCTTCCCCCTATACATGGAGATGCAGAACAAGCAGCGTGCACTCTTTGAGAGACAGCGCAAACTGCTGATGACGCATCCCGAAGAGGAGAGCGAATGCCTGAAAGCCATCCGTGAGCGCGACGAGGTAGAGCTGGAGATGAAACGTAACCAGAAGAACTACCACAAGCGTTTCCTCGAGATTATGCCGGCATCAAAGCTGTATCAGGTGCTAAACGCTGAAGACCGCTTCCACCGCCGCTACCTGCGCCGCATGAGCGCACAGGGCATGCAACAAGGCATGCAGCAGGGCGGCAACCGCCACAGGAATGCCAACCAGCCCCGATGGCCATATCCGCAGAGAGGTCAGGGACAGCAGGGACAGAATCAGAAATGAGGAAGCGTCATCAACTCGTCATCACGCTTTGACAATGTAGATTCGACGACAGGTTTTGACAAAGGACGCCAATATGAGGTAAAGGTCTGAGACACTACTTCATATTGGCCTTTTTGTGTGAGGTAGGTACGCTTGAGACATACCACCGTAGTAGTGTCTTGCTTCTGTATTTTGAGGTCGAGAAGGAATGCGCTGTTCATCTTCACGCTGAGCGAATCGTCAGAGAGAAATGTCATCTCCATATCTCCGCCCAGCTGGTTTGTAACAATCGCCTTCATACCAGCATCCACGAAGTCCATCATATCCAGACGGTTGTTTACAGTAAGATAAGGTGCCAACGAGTCAGGCATCGTCTTGAACAACTCACGCACGTTTTGGGCAGGAGACATAAGAAATGAGAACTGCGAAATGAGAAATATGATAAGACCCCTCTTCATTTGACTATTTGACTATTTGACAATTTAACCATTTAACTATTTAACTTTTCCTTCGCCAGCTGCATCATCATCACAGCAACGAGACCAGCCGTTTCTGTACGCAGGCGACTCTTTCCCAAATCCACAGAGATAAAGCCTGCATCGACCGCCATGCGCACCTCGTCGATAGAGAAATCGCCCTCAGGTCCTATCATCACCAGAGCATCCTGCACCCCACCCTTTTGCAACTCGGTAAAAAGATTGACGCGCGGCACCTCGTCGTAGCAATGGGCTATATAACGGGCACCTGTCTGATGACTGCCGATAAACTGCTTGAACGATGTCATATCATTAAGCTGCGGCATCCAGGCCTTACGGCTCTGTTTTACGGCAGAAACAACAATCTTCTCAATGCGGGAGAGTTTCAGCGTACGACGTTCAGAGAACTGACAGTCGAGGAATGTCAGTTCGTCGAACCCCACCTCGGTGGCCTTCTCTGCAAGCCATTCCATGCGGTCCATCAGTTTGGTGGGAGCAATAGCCAGATGCACACACCCTGCCCACTGTGGTTCCTGCGGCATGCGCTCCACAATCTCGTAGTGGCATCGTTTGGGTGTGGTCATCGTAACACGAGCCTTATAGAAAGTTCCGCAACCATCCATCAGCATCATCTCGTCGCCTGCCGACAAGCGCAGCACACGTACGGCATGTACGGCCTCATCCTCAGGCAACGCACCAACCTCGGGTTCGGGCACAAAGAAATATCTAATCTCCTTCATTACGTCGTTTTATCTCATCGCGCAGATGCGATGCCAATTCGTAGTTCTCGTCATCAACGGCTTTCTCCAACGCACTCTTCAGGTGCTTCACATCCATCGTGTTAATGGGGATAGCCAACTGTGTCTGCGTTTTCTCGTCGAAGGGGAAACACTGGCGCTGCATGAGGTTCTCCTCTATATAAAGAGGTATATGCGATATGAGGTTCAGCAGCACGGCATCGCTCATACGGATGCGCGACGTATTGCCAATCTCATCCATGAGCACTACCTGATACTGTCCATCATAGACCCCGCAGACCATCATCTCGTATTTTGCCGACAGCTGACTGACCAGCACCTCGGGCAATAGATGATGGCAGTTCTTGGGATTGTCGATACGCATCTGTAGCTGAGCAGCCATCTGCTGGTCGCACACCACCGTCAGGCCACGCATGCGAAGCTCATCTGTCAGCAGTATGACAGATAGAGTCTCAGCACCTACGAGTTGCTGTATGTTCTCGAATCTCAAGAGCGTCCGTTTCATGTATAATCTATTGTTTTCTCTTTTCAGGGTTGAACACCAAGGCAAAGGCGACACCTACCACCAAGGCGAAGGCGGCGAAGATAAACCAGCAGGTCTGCCAGTCGCCCATCATAAAGCCATTCTCATCATGACAGTATTTATTGACAATAGCACCAGCAGCCAGTGTTCCGACAGTAGCACCAATACCATTGGTCATCATCATAAACAATCCCTGTGCTGAAGCCTTGATAGAGGGCTCACACTCCTGGTCAACGAAGATGCCACCAGAGACATTGAAGAAATCGAAGGCCACACCATAGACGATGCACGACAACACGAAGAGCAGCACGCCAGGCATAGCGGGATTGCCCACGCCAAAGAAGCCAAAGCGGAACACCCATGCAAACATTGACATCAGCATCACCACCTTGATACCAAATCGTTTCAGGAAGAAAGGTATCATCAGGATGCAGAGTGCCTCGCTGATTTGCGAGATGGATGAAAGCAATGTGGCGTTGTTGGCAGCAAACGACTGCGAGATAGCTGGATCAGAACTGCCCTGGAAACTGGTGATGAAGGGTACAGCATAGCCGTTGGTCACCTGCAGACACATGCCCAGCAATGCCGAGAAGATAAAGAACAGCGCCATCTTCTTGACCTTGAAGAGCTTGAAGGCACTCAGACCCAGAGAGTCGGCCAACGATACGTTGGCCTTTTTCTCTATTCTACACTGAGGCAGAGTCAGACAGTAAATAAAGAGCACCAAACTCAGGAAGCCTGATACGAAGAACTGCATGTGATTGTATTGGAACTTGAAAGCATTCTCGCCCAGCGTAAAGCCAAAGCCTGACTCATCGTAGTAGGCACAGTTGACAAACCACATCGTGGCAATAAAGCCGACAGTTCCCAGCACACGGATAGGTGGGAAATCCTTTACGGTGTCGAAGCCTTCTTTCTTCAAAAGCGTAAAGGCTGTTGTGTTAGCCAAAGCGATGGTAGGCATATAGAAGGCCACACTCACAGTATACATAGCCACGAACATACTGGCATTAGGACTGCCCTGAGCCCCCATCCACCAGCAGCAGAGCATAGCAGCACCTGCCACCATGTGACACAGGCCCAGCAACTTCTGAGGCTGTATCCACTTATCGGCTACAATACCCATCAACGCAGGCATCATAATCGAGACGAATCCCTGAATGGCATAAAACCAAGGTATAAGCTCTTTACCGAAAGTGGCAAAGATATAGTTGCCCATACATGTGAGGTAGGCTCCCCAGACAGCGAACTCCAAGAAGTTCATTACTGACAAACGTACTTTCAGATTCATAATCCTATCGGTTTTTAGTTGTTATTGTATCATTTTATTGTTGAAAAAGGCTCGCAGCAGGCCCTGCTCATCACGGCTCAACCGCACGGGGCCGCTTAACCACTCGGTGAATGGAAGTTCCTGAGTCAAGGGATAACACTGCTGCACCACCCCGTCGGCTATCTCCACCACCGAGCGAGTCAGCATTGAGCCGTCCTCCATTAGTATCTGATTCGATGCTATCTTTCTTTGCTTCATCTTCTTGTTTTGGGCTATGGAAACGTATCAACTGGATATTATTCAGGAACAGCAGACGGGTGGTTGTGGTGCGTTCGTTGCCGCCACTCAGATAGAAGAAACCACGCATCTTCTTGATATTATGATCATATTCCGGAATGCGCAACTGCATGAGACCGCTTGAGGCGAAACGCGACGTCTTGCTGATAGTCGTATCGTTATCGTAGGTCACTGACACATAGAGTATGGCATCGCGTGTACCGTCCTGGAACATATAGTCGGCCATGAACTGCATCATAAAGCTGTCGTTCTTCCTAAACGAAGAGTCCACCTCCACCTGGAAGTCCCAATGGTTATAAGGCGGTAGCGGCATCATAGCCAGCATAGCTCTGTCTGCCCAGATATTGGCTGTATCACCAGTATTATCATAGGAGGCATACATACCTATCTCGCCTTCGGTAGCACCCAACAGCAGCGCCTGTTCCTCCAGTCTGTCGGCCACACTCCTGTAGATATCGTCAAAACGGTCGGCGCGCTTGTAGTAATACATCAGCGACGAGTCGAACTGCTCCTTCGTATAACCGTATTTCTTGAGTACAGACTCAATATAGAGTGCCTCGCGGTAATTGGTTTCCTCATAGGTACCACCCTCTCGCTGGGCAATGGCCCTGGCCAGATGATACTCTACAAGGATATCCTCCATATCATCTGGCTGAATAAACTGACTGGGAGTACCCGGCTTACAGGCCCCAAGCAGCATGACGAGACCGATTATGATGCCCCAAGCTTTATTCACTCTTCAGAGAAATCTTTCCCAAATCCTTTCTGTATAACAGAAGCAGCATGATGACGCCAATAGTGATGGCAGCATCGGCAATGTTCCACACGAAAGTAAACGGCATTTCAAACATATCGACCACGCGTCCCTCGAGGAAGCCGGCATAGTGATTATCGCCTGCAAAACCTACGTACTGAGCCACTGTTCCTCCAATAGAAGAGGTAAAACACAAGCCGTAGAACATACAGTCAATCAGGTTGCCAGCAGCACCTGCCAGAATCAGTGCCAACGAGAAGAAAAAGCCTCGGCTCACCTGATCACGCTTGGTGAGAAGCCACATATAATAGCCTACCAAGACGATGGCAATGAGACGGAACACCGACAGAAACAGCTTGCTGCCAAAGAGCTGCAGTCCGCCTGCAGCACCGTTGTTCTCAAGAAACGTCATTCGGAACCATGTGACTCCAAGGGCGTTCCATTCGAAAGCTGTCTCTCCAATGCTCATGTGGGTCTTCACCCAGCACTTGACGAGTTGGTCGAAAAGAAGAATAGCGGCGATGATAACGACCGCCATCTTCCCGTTTGATACAGAAACTTTTGTGTTGCTCACTTCATTTTCTTTTCCAGTTCCTTAGACTCTACGCTCAGTGTGGCATGAGGCACGGCACGCAGACGCTCAGCAGGAATGAGTTTTCCTGTGATGCGGTCAATGCCGTAGGTCTTGTTCTCAATACGCACCAGCGCAGCCTTCAGTCCCTGAATGAACTTCTGCTGACGGGCAGCAAACTGAATCAGGTCTTCCTTTGACTGTGTAGCACTACCCTCCTCCAATGCCTTGTAGGTGGGTGACGTATCGTCAACATCGTTAGAATCCTGATTGGTCAGCGATGCCATCATCTGATCATAGTCACGCTTGGCCAATGCCAATTTCTCATTGATTATCTGACGGAACTCCTCGAGTTCTTCATCAGTATAGCGCAGTTTCTCCGCCATAAGTCTTAAGATTTAGTTATGTTAATATTCAAAGTAAATTCATCAAATTCTACAGCCTGACCCTCGTTGGCTTCCAGCTTGATATCGTCGGCCAGCACCTGACGTGCGATATAGTCGCCAAAGGCCTCGACGGCTTTGGTGGCTGCCTCGTTGGGTTCAATCTGCACGTGGATACGGTCAGTAATCTCCAATCCGCTCTTCTTACGGATGTTCTGGATGCGGTTCACCAGTGTACGGGCCATACCCTCGGCACGTAACTCATCGGTTAGGGTAATATCAAGGGCGATGGTCAGGTTGCCGTCATTGCCAACGAGCCAGCCTGGGATATCCTCGCTGATGATTTCAACATCCTCAGCCAAAATCTCATAGCTGCCCAATTGCAGTTTGCCGTTGGTCTCCAATTCAGCAATCTGTTCCTGCGTCATCTCTGCAACAGCAGCAGCAACGGCCTTCATGTCCTTGCCGAACTTCTTACCCATTGTACGGAAGTTACACTTTACCTTCTTGACCAGAATACCCTGACCCTCAACGAATTTCACTTCCTTCACGTTCACTTCCTGTAAGAAGATTTGCTTCACACTTTCGATAGCGATGCGCTGAGCCTCGTCAACAGGAGGAATCATCAGGGTCTGCAGAGGCTGTTTCACGGCTAAACCCTCTTTCTTACGCAGTGACAGAACGATAGTAGTGATGCGCTGGGCAATCTCCATGCGCTGCTCCAAGTCGGCATCCACCAGTGACAGATTAGCCACAGGGAACTTCTCCAGGTGCACGCTATCCAGCTCGCCACCCATATCGCAATAGATGCGGTCAGCGAAGAAAGGTGCAAAGGGAGCCAAAAGCTTAGACACCGTCATCAGACACTCATACAGCGTCTGATAGGCAGCCAGCTTATCCTCGTCCATCTCCTTACCCCAGAAGCGCTTCTTGTTCAGACGCACATACCAGTTAGAGAGGTCTTCGTCCACAAACTTATCAATCAGTCGACCAGCACGTGTGGGGTCGTAGCCATTCATCTCCTGCTCTACGCCCTTGATGAGCGAGTTGAGGCATGAGAGAATCCAGCGGTCGAACTCAGGACGCTTCTCCACAGGAATCTGTGGTGCCTTCGGGTCGAAATCGTCCACGTTGGCATACATAGCGAAGAGCGAGTATGTATTATATAAGGTGCCGAAGAACTTACGGCTCACCTCAGCCACACCCTCTGGGTCGAACTTCAGGTTGTCCCAAGGCTCTGAGTTGGTCATCATATAGAAACGCACAGCGTCAGAGCCGTATTTATCAATCATCTCGAAGGGGTTCACTACGTTACCCACATGCTTCGACATCTTGTTGCCCTTAGCATCGAGCACAAGACCAGAAGAGATAACATTCTTGAAGGCTACAGAGTCGAAAATCATCGTAGCAATAGCATGCAGCGTAAAGAACCATCCACGCGTCTGGTCCACACCCTCGTTGATGAAGTCGGCAGGGAAAGCCTTGTTCTCATCAATCAACTCTTTGTTCTCAAAGGGATAGTGAATCTGGGCGTAGGGCATTGAACCAGAGTCGAACCAAACGTCAATCAGGTCGCTCTCGCGCTTCATGGGCTTGCCGCTCTCGCTGACCAGCATGATATAGTCCACATAAGGACGGTGCAGGTCAATCTTGTCGTAGTTCTCCTGCGACATATCGCCAGGCACAAAGCCCTTGTCTTTCAGCGGGTTGCTCTGCATCACACCAGCAGCCACAGCCTTCTCAATCTCGTTGTAGAGTTCTTCTACGCTGCCGATGCATTTCTCCTCACCATCCTCACTACGCCAGATGGGCAGCGGTGTACCCCAGAAGCGCGAGCGTGAGAGGTTCCAGTCGTTCAGGTTGTCGAGCCAGTTGCCGAAACGACCTGTACCTGTTGACTCAGGCTGCCAGTTGATGGTCTTGTTGAGTTCGCTCATGCGCTCCTTCATCGACGAACTCTTGATGAACCAAGAGTCCAAAGGATAATAGAGCACAGGCTTGTCTGTACGCCAGCAGTGAGGATAGTTGTGCACATGCTTCTCTATCTTGAAAGCCTTACCATCGGCTTTCAGGTCCATGCAGATGCTAATATCGAGTGTCTCGTCCTTGTCGGTGAGAGTGTCGTCGTAGGCATTCTTCACGTAGCGACCAGCGTATTTGCCCCACTTCTCTACGTCCACATACTTGCTAACGAATTCGTTGTCAAGATCCTCTATCAGGAAGTACTTACCCTGCAGGTCAACCACAGGACGCTCAGCGCCTTTCTTGTCGATGAGCACAATAGGACAGATGCCTGCCTTCTTAGCCACAAAGGCATCATCGGCACCAAAGTTAGGTGCGATATGCACGATACCGGCACCATCCTCAGTGGTCACATAGTCGCCAGGGATTACCTTGAAGGCATCGCCCATGGGCTTGATCATGGGCAGCAGCTGCTCATACTCCATACCTACGAGGTCGGTACCCTTGTAGTGAGCGACCGTACGGTATGGCAGGAACTTCTCACATTTCTTATATTCAGGCATCTCACCACCATCAGTAATCTCGGCAGCAGTATCGAAATAGGCAGCCACACGAGCCTCGGCCATCACAACTGTGATCTTCTCTGCTGTATAAGGGTTATAGGTCTCAAGTGCCACATAGTCAATCTTCGGACCTACGCAAAGAGCCGAGTTGGCAGCGAGAGTCCAGGGAGTTGTGGTCCAAGCCATGAAGTAAGGTGTGCCCCACTGAGCCATCTCGGGCTTGGGGTTCTTCATCTTAAACAGAGCCGTGCAGGTGGTATCCTTCACGTCACGATAGCAGCCGGGCTGGTTCAACTCGTGCGAGCTCAGACCAGTACCTGCAGCAGGCGAATAGGGCTGAATGGTATAGCCCTTATAGAGCAGTCCCTTCTGGTAGAACTGCTTCAACAGCCACCACAGGGTCTCGATATATTTATTGTCATAAGTGATATAGGGATGGTCGAGGTCTACGAAGTAACCCATCTTCTCAGTGAGTTCACGCCACTCGGCTGTAAACATCATCACGTTCTCGCGACACTTCTTGTTGTAGTCCTCGGTAGAGATGTATTTCTCGCTCTCCTTATTGTCGATATCAGCCTTGGTAATGCCCAGCTCCTTCTCGACACCCAGCTCCACAGGCAGTCCATGGGTGTCCCAACCAGCCTTACGCTTTACCTGGAAACCCTGCATAGTCTTATAGCGGTTGAAGGTATCCTTGATGCTGCGAGCCAGCACGTGGTGAATACCAGGATGACCGTTTGCCGAGGGGGGACCCTCGAAGAATACGAACTGAGGACAGCCCTCACGCTCGTCTATGCTACGATGAAAGATATCATCCTTCATCCACTTTTCCAGAATGTCGTTGTTAACCTTCGTCAGGTTCAAGCCGTTGTGTTCGGCGAATCTCTTTGCCATATATTTATAAGTACTTATTTAATTTTTGACGTGCAAAGGTACGAAGAAAAGTTGAGACCACCAAAAATTGAGAAAAAATTTGTAAGGTAACGCCTTTTTTCGTACCTTTGCAGACAAAATACAAACAGTCACCTTATGGACAAACACAATTTTGTTACTATTGCCGACCTCACCAAGGAGAAGATTCTCTATATGATTGAGATGGCACAGGAGTTTGAGAAACATCCCAACCGCGAACTGCTCAAGGGCAAGGTTGTTGCCACCCTTTTCTTTGAGCCCAGTACCAGAACCCGCCTTTCATTCGAGACTGCCGCCAATCGTCTTGGCGCTCGTGTCATTGGCTTTGCCGATCCGAAGATTACGAGCGGCACCAAGGGCGAGACGCTGAAGGACACCATATTAATGGTGTCGAACTATGCCGACGTCATCGTGATGCGCCACTTTATCGAAGGAGCAGCTCAGTATGCCTCCGAGGTGGCTCCCATCCCCATCGTCAATGCCGGCGACGGTGCCCACCAGCACCCCTCGCAATGCATGCTCGACCTCTACAGCATCTATAAGACGCAGGGCACACTCGACAACCTTAATATATATATGGTGGGCGACCTGAAGTATGGGCGCACCGTCCACTCGCTGCTCATGGCCATGCGCCATTTCAACCCCACTTTCCATTTCGTGGCCCCCAAAGAGCTGGCCATGCCTAAGGAGTATAAGCTCTACTGCGAGGAGCATGGCATCAAGTATCAGGAGCATACGGCTTTCAACGAGAAGGTCATCGCCGATGCTGACATTCTTTATATGACGCGTGTACAGAAAGAGCGTTTCTCTGACCTGATGGAATACGAACGCGTAAAGAACGTATATGTGCTGAACAATGACCTGCTACGTAACGCCAGGCCCAACATGAAGATTCTGCACCCACTGCCACGCGTGAACGAGATTGCCTACGAGGTAGACGACAATCCCCATGCCTACTATATCCAGCAGGCCGGCAACGGTCTCTTTGCACGCGAAGCCATCTTCTGCGATGTGCTGGGAATTAGCCTCGACGAAGTAAGAAAGGATAAAACAATCATTTCGTAATAACGTGATATCGAAATAACGTGATATCGAAATAACGTAATAACGTAATAACGAAGAAGAATATGAACAAGAAAGAACGCTTAGTTGCCGCCATCGAGCACGGCACCGTTATTGACCACATACCCGCCTCGAAGACCTATCAGGTGGCAAGCCTTCTGGGCCTCTTCGACCTCAACACCCCTGTCACCATTGGTTTCAACTACCCTTCACAGAAAGTGGGCAACAAGGGCATCATCAAGGTGTCTGACAAGTTCTTCACAGACGATGAAATATCACGACTCTCTGTCGTAGCCCCCAAAGTGATTCTCAATATCATACGCGACTACGAGGTGGTGGAGAAGAAAACTGTTGAGACACCCAACGAGATTAAAGGAATCGTGAAGTGCAACAACCCCAAGTGTATCACCAATAACGAGCCCATGGCCACACACTTCCATGTATCTGATGGCATACTCACCTGCCACTACTGTGAGAAGGAACAAGACATTAGCAAAGTTGAGCTTTGTTAAGAATAGAATCATAAATGAAGCATCTTCGCTTCGATAATAAGTTTTAAGAATGAAGATTGAAACACCCGTACTGCTGCTCACAGGTTATCTGGGCAGCGGCAAAACCACCTTATTAAATAGAATACTGAGTAACGAACGCGGCATTAAGTTTGCCGTCATCGTCAACGATATCGGCGAGGTCAACATCGATGCCACACTCATACAGCAGGGCGGCATAGTCAACCAGCAGGACGACTCGCTGGTGGCTCTGCAGAATGGCTGTATCTGTTGCACCCTGAAGATGGACCTGGTAAAGCAGCTGCAGGACATCATCCAGATGCAGCGCTTCGACTATATCGTCATCGAGGCCAGCGGCATCTGCGAGCCTGGCCCCATCGCCCAAACCATCTGCTCCATCCCCTCGATGGACCCCGAGCTTACCAAGAACGGCTACCCTCGCCTCGACTGCATCGTTACTGTGGTCGATGCCCTGCGTATGCGCGATGAGTTTGAGGGTGGCGCCCTGCTCACCCGTTCTGACATCGACGAGGAAGATATAGAGAACCTGGTCATCCAGCAGATTGAGTTTTGCAACATCGTGCTGCTCAACAAGGCCGCAGAGGTCAGCGCTGACGAGCTGGGTCGTGTGCGCAGCATTGTGCGCACCCTGCAGCCTAAGGCCGAAATCATCGAGTGTAACTATGGTGATGTCAGCTTCGACAAGATTCTCAACACCAATATGTTCGACTTCGACAAAGTGGCCACTTCCGCTGCCTGGATTCAGGAGGTAGAACGTCATCACGAGGAAGACGAAGATGATAATGACGACGAGGAACATGAACATGAACATGAACATGAACATGAACATGAACACGAACATGAACATGAACACGAACATGAACACGAACATGAACACGAACATGAACACGAAGATCATCACCATCACGACCACGATGAGGACGACCATGATGAGGACGACCATGATGAACATGAGCATCATCACCACCATCATCACCATCACCACGATGAGGGCGAAGCCGAGGAATACGGTATCGGCACCTTCGTCTATTACCGTCGTCGCCCCTTCAACCTCGGACTCTTCGATGAATTCGTAGCCCGCAAATGGCCTAAGGGCGTCATCCGCGCCAAAGGCATCTGCTACTTCAAGGACGAGATGGACATGTGTTACCTCTTCGAGCAGGCAGGCAAGCAGGTCAGCATCCGACAGGCAGGCCAGTGGTTTGCCACCATGCCCAAGGAAGAGCTGGCACAGATGATGGAACGCGATGCTGCCTTGCGTGCCGACTGGGATGAACAGTATGGAGACCGCATGCAGAAAATCGTGTTCATTGGTCAGCATCTTGACAAAGAGCTCATCACGCGCGAATTGGATAGCTGTTTAGTGTAATTTTGCCCTTTTCTCTTGATATGTGTCAAGAACGTGAGACTAAAAGTATCAAAACGTCACATTTTTCGCAAAAAAAGTGATAAAAAGTTTGCGGATTCGGATTTTTGCTATAACTTTGCACCCGCAAATGCAAAAAACAATAACATTAGTTCACATTAAAAATTTTTAAAGGTAAAAAAATTATGAATGCAGCACAAGTTGTAGAGCAGCTGAAACAGCGCTTTCCTAACGAGCCCGAGTACATTCAGGCCGTAAGTCAGGTACTTCCCACCATCGAGGAAGAGTACAACAAGCACCCCGAGTTTGAAAAGAGCAACCTCATTGAGCGTCTTTGCATCCCCGATCGCGTATTGGAGTTCCGCGTTACATGGGTCGACGACAAGGGTAACGTTCAGACAAACATGGGTTATCGCATTCAGCACAATAACGCCATTGGCCCGTACAAAGGCGGTATCCGTTATCACAAGAGCGTGAACCTCGGTATTCTGAAGTTCCTCGCCTTCGAGCAGACCTTCAAGAACTCACTGACCACACTGCCTATGGGTGGTGCCAAGGGTGGTTCAGACTTCTCTCCCCGTGGTAAGAGCGACGCTGAGGTAATGCGTTTCTGCCAGGCATTCATGAATGAACTGTATCGCGTAATCGGTCCTGATGAGGACGTTCCCGCTGGTGATATCGGTGTAGGTGGTCGTGAGGTTGGTTACCTCTTCGGACAGTACAAGAAGCTCACCCACCAGTTCCAGGGCGTGCTCACAGGTAAGGGCATCCAGTTCGGTGGTTCACTCATCCGTCCTGAGGCTACTGGTTACGGTACCGTTTACTTCCTCGTTTCTATGCTGCAGACTCGCGGCATCGAGCTGAAGGGTAAGAAGGTTCTGATCTCTGGTGCAGGTAACGTAGCACAGTATGCTGCTGAGAAGTGCTTGCAGCTGGGTGCTATCCCCATGACCATGTCAGACTCTGACGGTTACATCTACGATCCCGATGGTATCGATCGCGCTAAGCTCGACTACATCATGGAGCTGAAGAACGTTGAGCGCGGACGTATTAAGGAATATGTTCAGGAGTATCCCACAGCTAAGTACTACGAGGGCAAGCGTCCTTGGTACGAGAAGGCCGATATCGCTCTGCCTTGCGCTACTCAGAACGAGATCAACGGTGACGAGGCTCAGGCTCTGGTCAACAACGGCGTTATCGCTGTGGCCGAGGGTGCTAACATGCCTTCACTGCCCGAGGCTATCAAGATATTCCAGGATGCCAAGATTCTCTATGCTCCTGGTAAGGCTTCTAACGCTGGTGGTGTGTCAGTATCTGGTCTGGAGATGTCGCAGAACTCTGAGCGTCTGAGTTGGACTTCTAAGGAGGTTGACGACTACCTGAAGCGCATCATGAACGACATTCACGAGAACTGCGTGAAGTACGGTACTCAGGCTGACGGCTACATTAACTACGTGAAGGGTGCCAACGTTGCTGGCTTCATGAAGGTTGCCAAGGCCATGATGGCTCAGGGCATCGTATAAGCTCGACGAAGTCAAGGTTATCACGATGATGACAAGCATCGTATAATGACAAGCATCGTGTAAGCAATATACACTAATAATACCAGAAGAGGATGTGTCAATGGCACATTCTCTTTGTTGTTTTAAGTCTAGCATATATTCCGAGAAAAGAGCGGATATAAGCCTATTAACTGTACACATTATCGAGACCCTTAAGTCCTATCCATTTCAAGAACTTACATGTCAATACATCTGTTATATACGCTACAGAAAGCAACAGACCCATGAAAACGATGATAAGAATCATCAACGATACTAAATTCTCCATATTCACTCGAATTATTAAATGATACTATTGTTGTTAAATTTCGAGTGCAAAGAAAAAAGAAGGGTGTCCCAAAAGTCGAGACACCCCATTAAATTTTAATATCTTTTAAGAAATAAATAATTGACGATTTGTTCTTTTCGCAAATAAAACAATAGTTGACTATTTATTCTTTTCGCGAATATGTTCCTCATACTCTGCGAGTTCGCGCTCACCAATATGAGCCAGTCCATAGTGCTCATCATGCTGTGAGAAGTCGAGGCCGACCTTCTCGCTGAAGGCAGAGACACGCATAGGAATGAGACTGTCTATGAGTTTGTAGCCAGCCCAACTCATAGCGAAGGTATAGACAAAGACGATGACAATAGCCAGGAGATGGTAGAGGAAGATGACGAAGCCTTCCCATGTACCTGCGATGAGTCCCTCCTGGATGAAGATACCTGTCAAGACAGTACCGAAGATACCACCTGTACCATGGGTGGGGAACACGTCGAGGGCATCGTCGATGCTTGTGTGAGAACGCCAATAGACGGCGATGTTACAGATGAGAGTAATGATAAAGGCGATGAAGATGCTCTGCCCTACGCTGACATAACCAGCAGAAGGTGTGATGGCTACGAGACCAACCACACAACCAACAGCAGCACCCATAGCAGAGGGTTTGCGTCCACGCAGGCAGTCGAAGAATATCCACGTCATCATGGCTGTAGCCGAGGCGGTATTGGTGTTGAGGAACGCCTTGATAGCCTGTCCGTCAGCATGGAGCGATGAGCCAGCATTAAAGCCGAACCATCCAAGCCACAGTAGCGCAGCACCTAACAGCACGAATGGGATGTTGGCAGGTTCGCTCTTGCGTGTCTCAGCCCCACGGCGTCCCAGGAAGATGGCACCAGCAAGGGCTGCGATACCACTGGATGCATGTACCACGATACCACCAGCAAAGTCGATGACGCCCCAACGCATAAAGAGTCCCTCTGGATGCCACGTCATGTGAGCCAGCGGACAGTAGATGAGGAAGAAGAAGAAAATCATAAAGAACATATAGGCCGAGAAGCGCACACGCTCAGCAAACGAGCCCGTAATCAACGACGGCGTGATGATGGCGAACTTCATCTGGAACAGGGCGAAGAGCGCCAGAGGGATGGTGGCACCACCCAAGATGTTGCCTGCAGGCGTTGTATAGACCTCGGCACCTACGTTCTGGAACATCAGGAACGTCAACGGATTACCAATAACACCTCCAATATCGTCGCCAAAGCACAGCGAGAAGCCAATGACTACCCAGAGCACTGATATCAGTCCCATGGCAATGAACGACTGGAGCATCGTGGAGATCACATTCTTGGCTCCCACCATGCCACCATAGAAGAAAGACAGTCCTGGTGTCATCATCAACACAAAGATGGTGGCTGTGATGAGCCACGCTACATCAGCTGCCGAGATGACTGACCAGTCACATTCGAATGTAGGTTCGCCTACAAACACACCTGCGATGGCTATCAGCGTCATCGCTGTCATTAAAATCACCCAACGTTTCTTTACTTTCATAACTTCTATTTTGATTATCTGAAAACTTTTGGATGCAAAAGTAATACAAAACGATGACACAGGCCACAGAGAGCAGTCACTTTGAAACTATAAAAGCAACGAAACTTTCATATTGTTACAATTTAGCCTTTGTAGCAAACAAATTGCAACAATAACGAGGCGACAGACTTAATGTCTGACAGGCTGGCTTTTCAAAAAGTCGTAGAGGGTGATGGCACGCAGGTGATAGTAGCTGAGCCAGAAATTCTTCAAAGCCTCTATCTGATTACTGCGAGCACTCTGCCAGTAGTTTTGAGCCAAGGCGAGATCGTTGACATTTGCCTGTCCACGAATGAAGCGCTGGAGCGTGGCAGTATAGGCATCCTCTGCGATATGCAGCGCCTGTCGCACCTGGGTGGCGATGGTCTGACGCTCGTTGACCTCGGCAACGGTCTGCACCACATCCAATTGGGTGTCGCGACGTGTCTCCTGACTGAGATGCGTGGCCGACTGCACCTTCTGTTGTGCTGCGAGCCAGGCATTGCGCTTGCGACCAAAGTCACTGATGGGAATGCTGACCTTGAGCTGCACCTGGTTCTGCACCAGAGGACTGCGATAGGCATCGGCAAAGCGGTCGGCCACCTGGTTAAGACCTACCGAGGCGTCGATGCTGGCATTAAGGCCCTTCTGCTGTTTGAGTTGTGCGGCCTCGCGTTCCGCCTCAAGGATGCTGAGCTGCGACGAGAGGTAATGGGGATTATTCTCCTCAGCCTTTGCGATGGCATCGTCAGCAGAGACATGAATAGTAGGCAGCACCTGTGGCACCAGCAACTGCAGCTGTGCTGTGGGGTCGAGACCTATCCATGTAGCCAGTTCCTTCGTGGCCCGTTGGTGTTCCAACTGTGCCAGTGTCAGCGTATTACGGGCATTAGCCAACTGCAGTTCGAGGATTGACAACTCGGCCTTGGAGATAGACGCCACCTGGAAACGACGTGAGGCGATGGCGTAGATGGTATCGCACGACTGCATGTTTTCCTTTGCCATCTGCAGCTGCTCCTGTGCTGCTGCCAGCATGAAGAAGCGTTTCACAGCCTCCTCTGCCGTCTGCTCCGTGTCGTAGTTCTTCTGCTGTTCGGCCACAGTAAGCTTCAGCGGCTCTGTCTGTCTGGCCCAGCGATAAGGGTTATAGCCAAAGAGATCCTGGCGATAGCCCACCTGCACAGGGATAGTGGCATACTGGTTGTCGTTGATATCGCCAAAGGTGCCCAGATAGCTCAGTCCTGTATTGGCATAGAAGCGTCCACCCCATCGCTCCATGACCTGCTCCACATTGATGGCAGCAGTGGAATAGAGGCTCTTGCGCTGACGATAGACATCGCGGTCTATATCGCTCATATAGCGCTGCACCATATACTGCGTATATTCCACAGGTGTGGTCTCGAGCGTGATTTGTGGCTTGCGACTGGCCTGCCATTCCAGCCATTTGTATCGCGACTCCTCATACACGCTGCGATGCAGCTCGGCCGACATGCTGCTATTGGTCGACATTGTGACGATGCGGTCCATGTCGAGTGTGACAGCCGTCTGTGCAGATGCCGTCAGGGGTAATGCAAACAGGAGTAATAGCGACTTACACTTCATGGCTTATTCTTTGTTGATGCTTATCAC
The DNA here is from genome assembly GCF_946407605.1 of uncultured Prevotella sp. Lineage (GTDB taxonomy): Bacteria > Bacteroidota > Bacteroidia > Bacteroidales > Bacteroidaceae > Prevotella. Next base: position 8,547 of record NZ_CAMJOS010000027.1, on the reverse strand, counting down.
GGTGACATGCATGCCGTCGAACAGTCCGTCAGGATGGCTGATGGCAGCACGAACATCGACGGTGCCCTGATCGCTCACGATAGGGTTGATCTCGACGACGGAGGCCTCATACACCTTGTCGGCATTGGCCACAGGACAGACCTGGATGGTGGTACCCTTAGCATAGCGCTGCAGATCTGTCTCCATCACAGGAAACTCCACATTCATCTGTTGGTTGCTGATGATGCGGCACACCACCTCTCCCACCTGCGAAAGCTGTCCGGCACGTGCGGTGACGTTGGCAACAATACCGTCGAAAGGCGCCGTGACACGTGTCGTTGTCAGCTCATGACGGGCCGACGCCAACTTGCTCTGTGCTAACTGATAGCCGCTTTTCACCTCTGCGATATGTCGCACGTTATCAGGCACGCTGCCCATCTGCTCTGGGTCGTAACCCTGGTCAACTATCACCTCATGCATCTTCAAGCGGGCCTGCTCCATCTCACGCTGTATCTGTTCGATGGCATTCTCCTGACGATAGCCGTCGAGCTGTGCCAGCAGTTGTCCCTGTCGCACGTGGTCGCCATTATGCACCATGACGTGACTGACGGGCAGGGCTGCCTCGAACTTCACGTCAGCATAGCGGGTGGCAACAACGCGACCCATGGTCTGGATGTCGAGCACTTGCTGTGGCTCAACGCTATCGGTGACTGACTGCTGACTGATGGCAGCCGAGTCGGCTTGGGTGTTGTCCTCAGCCTGCTGCGATGCTGTCTGCCCGCACCCTGCGAGTAGCAGTACACCTGCCGTGATAATCAATATTCTGTTCATAACCTATAATTGTCGTAGACTCATTTCGTAGAAAAGACCTTTCTTTGACATCAGCTCCTCGAAATTACCCTCCTCGGCAATGTGGCCTTTGTCGAGCACGATGATACGGTCGCAATGGCGGATGGTGGACAAGCGATGGGCAATGACCACACGCGTGCAATGCAGCTTGTCGAGGTTGTCGCTGACCTGCTTCTGACTGATATTGTCGAGTGCCGACGTAGCCTCGTCGAAGAAGATGATGTTGGGTTTGCTTATCAGCGCACGGGCGATGAGCAGGCGCTGCTTCTGTCCGCCAGAGAAACCTCCCCCACCCTCTGTGATGATGGTGTGCAGACCCATAGGCAGAGCCTTCACCTCGTCGTACATACATGCCTGACGCAAGGCCTCCCAAGCATCGTCCTGAGTGGCCCAGGGTGCCGTGATGGTGATATTCTCCAACAGCTCGCCCACGAAGAGGCTGCCGTTTTGCAGACAGGTGCCTATACGACGTCGCAGCTGACTCTTGTCAACCTTGTCCAACTCGAAGTTATCGTAGCAGATGCTGCCACGAAGGGGTTTCTCGAAGCCCAGCAGCAGTCGCATCAACGTGGACTTGCCACAGCCCGATTTTCCCACAATGCCGATATATTCGCCAGGCTTGATGCTGAGCGACAGGTTGTCGAGCACCAACGGCATATCCTCCTGATAGCGGAACGAGAGGCCTTTGATCTCAATATTACCAAACAACATGGGCACCTGCGTGGAGTTACGCTGAATCTCTGGCACAGCCTCGAGTATGGGTCGTATGCTGTTCAACAGCGGTGCCATGAGCGACATCATAGGTATCTGAGCCGCAATAGTAGAGAGCGACGTCGTCATCATGCCAAAGGCCGTGATAAAGGCGATGAAGTCGCTGGTATGGGTGGCGTCGCTGACGGCCCACCAGTAGAGCAATCCCATACCACCGATATTAAGCAGCGCCATCAAAGCAGGATACAAACGCGCCCCCAGCACAGGGTTATACACGATGCGTGCCGCCTTGGTATAGTGGTTGAGCCACTGTGTAAAGGCACGCAGCTCAGAGCCAGTGACCTTGATTTTCTGCATGCCAGCAAAGAGGTTACACTCCATACCACCCAGTTGGTCGTTACGCTCCGTATAGTCCTTGCGCAGCTTTATCATGACGCGATAGTAGAGCACGATAATCAGCGTCTGCAGACCAAACAGCAGCAGCGCAGGCCACAGCAGCTGTCCGCCATAGAGCCACACCTGCACGAAATAGATGACAGACAGGACGCCGCTGAGCAGGGCACCAACGATGGTTTCGTTGAGTTGCTGGCACAGCACCGTCAGGTTGTTGAGCTTCGCCGTCAGCGTACCGCTGCTGTTCTTGCTGAAGAACTGTGGCGACAGGTAGAACATACGACCCATAATGGCATTATGCAAGTCCATCTCCACAATATTCTCCACCCTGAGAATGAAGATGTTACGGATATACACCATCAGCACAGAGGCGATGCCAGCACCCACCAGCAGTCCTGCTATCGGAGCCAGGTCGGCAGCGATGCCTGTGGGGATGACAGTCTCGAACACCAGCTTGTTGGCCATTGGCGTAAACATACCCAGAAGCACCACCATCAGGGCGGCCAGCACCATATACACCATGCTATGGCCCCAGATAGACTTCAGGATAAAGGTCAGCAGGTGGCGTATGCCCAGCTTTTTCAGCGGCAGGGCCTTAGAGAACAGAAAGCCCTTGTCGGCCAGCACCGTCTGCATGTCCTTTCGCGACACCTTCTTCCACCTGCCGTCGGCACCCATATAACGATAGTTACGACCAGAGCGTGTGGGCAGCAGCGTGAGCAACTGGCCCTCGCGGTTACGACCAACCATAGGTCCTACCGACTCCTTCCACCAGCCGTCTTTCAGTTCCACCTCACGCATCATGATGCCATACTGGCGCACAATGCCCTTCAGCTGGTCCTCAAGTGACACCAGTTCCTCGTCTTCCAGTTCATATTCGGTGATGTTCAGTGCCTGCAGTATCTGGTGTATGGCCACATTGTCCGTATGGGGAGTGGAGGCATGCGCACGCCGTTTCAAGCCCATGCGTTCGGCACCTTCCTCCAGTTCGAGGTCGAGTGCTGTACGCTCCAGCTTGCGACGTGCTTCTATTTGGTTCAAGAATAGCTTCATACCGTTTCTCCCCTTTTTATGTATTCTCCATCAGTTGTTTGTAGAGTCCCTCCTGCTGCATCAGCTCCTCATGGGTGCCACGCTGCAGAATATGTCCTTTGTCCATCACGATAATCTCGTCGCAGTCGCGGATGGTCGACAGACGGTGGGCCACCACCACGAGCGTCATACCCATCTCACGTATCTGCCTCATCACCTGGTCTTCGGTGGTGGGGTCTAGTGCCGATGTGGCCTCGTCCATGATAATAATCATAGGATCGCGTGCGAGGGCGGTGGCAATCTCTATACGCTGACGCTGTCCGCCACTGAAGTTCTGTCCGCCATGAATCACTTTGGTAGAAAAACCCTCTGGACGCTCCATCAAGTCGTCGTAGATACGGGCATTGTCGCAGGCCAGACGCATGGCAAAGTCCTCGATGCTCTGGTCCCACATACGTATATTCTGAGCCACCGTATCGTCGAAGAGCACAATGTTCTGGTCCACCAGGGCCAGAGAGTTTGTCATCTCCTCTGAGCTGATGCTCTCTATGGGACGTCCGTCGAAGAGTATCTCGCCCTGCCACGGCTTATAAAGTCCGCAGATCAACTTGGCCAGCGTCGATTTGCCGCAACCGCTACTGCCCACGAAAGCCACCGACTGTCCTGGCTTCAGGTGCAGGTTGAAGTTCTCGATGAGTGGCTGCTGCATGGGCGAATAGCCGAAGGTGACATTACGCATCTCCAGTTCTCCCTTCAGCTTGCCCTCTATATTCGTGCTGGCATCGGCATGACGATAGTCCTCAGGATATTTCATCACATCCTCCACACGCTCCATCTGTGAGCGCATCTCCACCAGCTGCTGACTGGCGTTGACAATCTGCGCCACAGGCAACATGAAGGCTGTCATAAATCCCTGGAAGGCCATCAGCATACCCACGCTCATGTCGCCTTGCAGGATATACCACGCACCTATCAGCAGTACGGCTGTTGACATCAGACTGTTTGTCAGCGTAGGCAGCAAGCTCATCTCGGCCTGCTGCTCACGCGAGGCGCGTTCCTTATTAAACTTCTGCGTCCACAGACCGCTCCAGAACTCGAAGAATCCCGTCTCGGCACCAGCTGCCTTGATGCTCTCAATATTCTCCAGACAGCTCACCGTAGCCGAGAAATACTTGCCTTCGCTCTGCTGCGTGGCACGTATCAGGTTGAAACGTTTATTGGCATAATAGCGCACCGTAGCCAGGTTGATGATGGCCGCCAGCACGCCAATGAAAGTCAGGGTGTAGTTATACGACAGCATCAAGACCAGGTAGAACACCAGCAGTCCGATGTTGATGATCTGGGGCGCCAGCACCTCTACCAGCGAGTGGGTGATGGTCTCGTTCAGTCGCTGTCGCTGTTGCAGGTCGCCCACGAATCGCATGGCGAAAAAGCTCATAGGCAGCCGCATCAGATGGCGCAGATAACTGGCATTGCCCTTCAGCGCCAGCTCGCCTGCAATACGTTTCGAGTAGCGTTCGTGCAGCATCACCACGATGAAGTTGAATATCGCCACAATGCCCATCAGCACGAAGAACACCGTCTTCCACTCCACGTTGCGCCCAGAGAGTATCTCGTCCATGAACACCTTGGTAAACAGAGGGGTCACCAGTGCCACCATCGCTGCCAGCAGGGCAAAGATAAAGGTCAGCCAGAAAGGCTTCATGCCACCTTGCATGTTGCGTTTGATATACGAGAGGATGCTGGTGGGACGTCCGCCACGCTCGAAGCGGTCTGTCACCTCGAAGGTCATGACAACACCCGTAAACGACTTGCGGAACTCGTCCATCGGCACCTCTACAGGTCCCACGCCAGGGTCGTTCAGACACACCTTACCTTTCTTCAGGCCTCTGAACACCACAAAATGATTGAAGTTCCAGTGAATGATGGCAGGCTCCATGCCTTCAAGCTCCTCTACTTCCACCTTATAGGCCGAAACGTCGAGGCCATAATTCATGGCTGCCCGTTTGATCTTGAACATCGACGAGCCGTCGCGACTGATGCCGCAGGCCTCACGCACCTGTTCCAGAGGAAGCCACTTGCCGTAATAGGCCAGAATCATGGTCAGTGAGGCAGCACCGCACTCCACCGCTTCCATCTGTAGCACCATGGGAACCTTTACCATACGCCTGTATTATTTTCCCTGTATAGAGTTTAACGTGTTTTCGGCCTGTCCCAACAGCACCTGCCATATATATCGCTTGCTCCAGATAATCTGTACCTGACAGGGCATACCCGTGGTCATCGCCACCTCCTGGCTCTTCTTACGACTCCATATCAGGCCGTCGTCATCGCTGTCAAGCACGATACGTACCTCATAGACCGTCTCGCCCTCAGGGATAAACGACGCCAACTCGGCCAGCTTCAGCTTGTCGGCCACAGCCTTGCGGTTGGTGGGATAGGCAGCAATGTCAACCACCCTGCCAGTGGCATAGCCCCACTTCTCGCGCTCCAGGTCGCTCGGCGTCACCTGCACCTGAGCCCCACGCTTCACCTTACGCAGGTCCTTGAAGGTCACGTATGCCAACACCTCACGCTCGTGCATCGCCGTAGCCTGTGGCAACAGCCACACCAGCGGCTCACGCTTGGTGAAATTGCTGTTGGGCGTCAGGGCCGTCAGCACCACGCCAGCTTCTGGGGCACGCAGCACGGCAGTAGCCAGCTGCGAACGGATGTTTACCAGCGCATCGCCAGGCTTTACCGTCTGACCGTTGGTCACCACCACCTTGTCTATCGTGCCGTCGTAATGCACGCTCACGGGACGGGCTTCACCAAAGGGGAATATCACCGAACGGGCCGTCACCGTGTAGTTCACCGTGCCGAAAGCACACCAGAACACAGCCACTGCACACAACGTCAGCAGGGCTGTCAGCAACAGCCACAACTTTGGCGACGCCACGCGTGGCATCTCCATCTGCTCCTTATGGCTGTCGAGTGCGTTGAGCGCCTCTTGATTGAATATCTGTGCCATATATTATGAGAAAGCAACAGACATAATAGCCTGTTGCTCAGCTAAATAACCACATTTCATTAATGCATTACGGCAACTCCTTAAAAGAAGATTGGGGTGTTCCATCTTCTGATAGAGTTTGAGAATTCGGTTTCAGAATAATCCTTCCACCATCAACCTTCATCAGATCCTCATCGCTGAGCAGTTCCTTGTCTACTTTATTCACGTTTGACATAATTAAGCGTTTTATGGGTTAATACTATAGTTTATTTGCCTGCAAAGATAAGCATAAAAAATGATTTCACAAAAAAATCCTTTGTTTTTATTGTATTTTTCGTGGCAAAGATAGTCATTTTTTCATCTTTTCGTATTATCTTTGTGCCAAAATAATCAAACTATTATTACTAACGACCTTTTCAACATGAAGAAATTGATTGCTTTTGTCACAGTAGTCTGCATCGCGCTGACAGCTGGCGCCCAGTCACTCTCGGTTACTGACAACGACTGGCATTGGGAGAAAGGGACCATTGTTGTCAACACCCCCTCACGGCCTGCAGGACAGACGGATGTCATCGCACTCACGGCACCAAAACTGGAAACCGTACGTGTCGCCTTCGTGGGTCTGGGCATGCGAGGCCCTGGTGCCGTAGAGCGCTTCACGTTCATCCCTGGCGTGCAGATTGTGGCCCTTTGCGATTATGAGGCACAACGTGCCGAGAACTGTCAGTCCTACCTCCGCAAAGCCGGTCTTCCCCCTGCTGCCATCTATTCGGGCGAGAAAGGCTATGAGCAGCTCTGCCAGCGCCCTGACATCGACCTCGTCTATATCGCCACCGACTGGGACCACCACTTCCCCGTGGCCAAGTGTGCCCTTGAGAACGGCAAGCACGCCGCCATCGAGGTACCCTCAGCCATGAACCTCGCACAATGCTGGGAGCTCGTCAATCTGAGCGAGCGCACCCGCAAGCATTGCATGATACTTGAGAACTGCTGCTACGACTGGTACGAACTCAACACCCTCAACATGGCCCAGCACGGCGTCTTCGGCGAGGTGCTGCGTGGCGAGGGGGCCTATATCCACAACCTCGACGACTTCTGGGACTACTACTGGAAGAACCCCGACGGCTCCGACCCCGACGGCCTCGGATGGCGCATGAAGTATAATATGGAGAATCGTGGCGACCTCTACCCTACCCACGGCCTCGGCCCTGTGGCGCTGGCTATGAACATCCACCGCGGCGACCGCTTCACCACCCTCGTGGCCATGGATACCAAGAGTGTCCACGGCAAGGCGTATGTCGAGAAGAAGACAGGACGCCCTTGCGAGAGCTATCGCAATGGCGACCAGACCACGACCCTTATGCGCACCCATGAAGGCAAGGTCGTGGAGATACAGCACAACGTCATGACGCCCCAGCCCTACAACCGTCTGTATAAGCTCACAGGCACCAAGGGCTATGCCACCAAATATCCTGAGCAGCACTACGCCCTCGACAAGAGCCAACTCGCTGCCAGCGGTGTGGCTCCCCAGGTCGACAATCTCAGCAGCCACGGCTTCCTGCCTAAGGACGAGCACGAGGCGCTCGTCGCCAAATACCAGCACCCCATCATCAAGAAGTACGGCGAGATGGCTCGCAAAGTGGGAGGTCACGGCGGCATGGACTTCTTCATGGATGCCCGCCTCGTCTATTGTCTCCAGAACGGACTGTCCCTCGACATGGACGTCTACGACCTGGCTGAGTGGTGCTGCCTTGCAGAGTTAGGCACCCTGTCTATGGACAACAACAGCGCCAGCGTAGCCTTCCCCGATTTCACGCGAGGAGCGTGGCGCAAGGTGCAGGGCTTCCAGTTTGCATGGGCAGAGCCCGAGGCTGAAGCTGCCGCCGCTTCTGCTGCCGAGGCCAGCACCAAGGCCCAGAAGGACCTGTGCGCCAAGAAGAAGCTATGGGAGAAATACGATAAGGAGAAGGCCAAGTTTTAGTCAAAGACATAATAGCCTGCCTCTGTCGGATGGTCGAGCACCGTGCAGTCTGGACGCTCTTTTGTCATCAGCCACGCCATCCAGATATCGCCACCTGCTGCGGCAATGAAGACGATGCTCCACAACAGTAGGTAGAAGCTGCCGATAACCAGGCATATCACAGCGGGGATAAGGCCTAAGACTATCAACGGCATCAGGGCGGCTACGATGTAAGGACGCGGATGCAGAGGCTCGTTGCAGTGGCAGTATGGTGTCGCCATCTTCTTCATAATTCCGAAGCTGATGCTCCGCCAGCCACTCGGCGCAAAGCATGCGAAGGTGATGCCGTGAATCAGTTCATGCACCACGATACCTACTGCCATGAGAACTAAAAACAAGCTACCACGCCAAAGGAACGAGTCAAAGAACTCATCTACCGTTTCCCTCGACCACTGGTCGTGCCATATCAGTATGAATGGCACCAGCAAGGCTATGCCACAGACTACCATCAACACTACCGCAAAGACATTGGCCTTTTCAATGTCGATAGTCACCATTCTTCCATTCTCTATGTTCATCTCTTTCATTTGTACTCCTATTTTATTCTTAATTAATTCTGATTTCCGCTGCAAAT
>NZ_CAMJOS010000026.1 GCF_946407605.1 uncultured Prevotella sp. | reverse complement strand
CGACTCGGCAATTCTTAAATTTTTATTTAGCATTGCTCTCACTGCTCAGCGGATTCCAGCCTTGGGCCTTGAGTTCAAATTCCTGACCATCTCGTGTCACGAGGACTTGTCCGAATTTCTGTTCGGTGATATGTCCAATGAGGTGGATATCCTCGATAGCCTTCACCTTCTCAAGGTCGCCAATAGGAACGGTGAACAGCAGTTCATAGTCCTCACCGCCATTAAGGGCACAGGTAGTAACGTTCATCTCCATCTCTTCAGCCATGACAGCTGTCTGATAGTCAATAGGCAGTTCCTTTTCGAAGACGCGACATCCGCAGCCACTCTGTTTACAGATGTGCATGAGCTCAGACGAGAGTCCATCGCTGATGTCCATCATTGCGGTGGGACGGATGCCTGCCTCACGCAATTTCTGAATGATGTCGCCACGAGCCTCTGTCTGCAACTGACGCTGCAGCAAGTACTCTTTTCCACTGAAATCAGGCTGGGAAAGCGTTGAGAGTTGAGCGTTGAGAGTTGAAAGTTTCTGGCTGTCGCCATTGGCCTTTGCCTCCGCCATTTTCTTCTGCAACTCATTCACCTGGGTATAGTACACGTTTTTCTCGCGTTCCAAGAGTTGGAGTCCCATATAAGCCGCACCCAGGTCACCACTCACGCAGATGAGGTCATTGTTTTGAGCACCATTGCGATAGACGATATCCTCCTTAGAAGCCTCGCCAATGCAGGTGATGCTAATGGCCAGTCCTGTATAAGAAGAGGTGGTATCGCCACCTACTATGTCGACATGCCATTTCTCGCAAGCTAGGCGCAGACCCTCATAGAACTGCTCTATGTCTTCCACGCTGAAACGCTTGCTCAGTGCCAGCGATACCGTTATCTGTCGTGGAGTGCCATTCATGGCGAATACATCGCTGATATTCACCATCGCCGACTTATAGCCCAGATGCTTTAGGTCGATATAGGTAAGGTCGAAATGCACGCCTTCCATCAGCAGGTCGGTGGTGACCAGCACTTCCTTGTCAGGATAGTGAAGTACGGCGCAGTCATCGCCAACACCGTACTTTGTTGATTCGTTCTTATTCTCAAGGTCTTTGGTCAGACGGTCTATCAGACCAAATTCTCCAAGTTTTGCTATCTCCATATATATAATAAGGTGTAACGGATTACTTCTTCCAATCCTCTGTAGGATGGTCAGCATTGTGGGTCTCGCGTTTGCTGTGCTCTACCTTCTCAGAGCGTACAATCATCTCGCGCATAATCTCTGTCATGATGGGCTGGGCCTTATCGGCAGCCTCCTGCACTTCCTCATGGCTCACCTCAACAGGATTGTCGAAGCCACCAAGGTCGGTAACCACAGAGATACCAAAGGTACGGATGCCACAGTGGTGGGCCACGATAACCTCGGGCACAGTGCTCATACCTACGGTGTCGCCACCAAGGATACGATACATCTTATATTCTGCAGGCGTCTCGAAGGTTGGTCCCTGCACACCCATATAGACACCATACTGCAGGCGGATCTTCTTCTCGCGAGCAATCTGACTGGCCAGTTTGATGAGTGCAGGGTCGTAGGTCTCGTGCATATCAGGGAAGCGTGGACCCGTGGGGAAGTTCTTACCACGCAGCGGATGCTCTGGGAAGAAGTTGATGTGATCGGTGATGACCATCAGGTCGCCAATCTTGAAGCCAGGGTTCATACCACCAGCGGCATTGCTGACGAAGAGCGTCTTGATGCCCAACTCATACATCACACGTACTGGGAAGGTCACTTCTTTCATCGAATAGCCCTCGTAGTAGTGGAAACGACCTTTCATAGCCATGATATCAACACCTCCGAGTTTTCCGAAGATGAGTTTCCCGCTATGGCCCTCTACTGTAGATACAGGGAAGTTGGGAATATCACTATAGGGAATTTCCAGTGCGTCAGTTATCTCTGAAGCTAATTGTCCGAGACCTGTCCCCAGAACGATGGCTGTCTTCGGACTTGTGGTCATCCTTTCTTTTAACCAGGATGCTGTTTCTTGAATTTTTGCGTACATAGCCTAATATGTTTTCGTTAAACTTATCTTCCTGCTCTAACATGAACTGAATACGAACAGGAAGCGAATAGATGTTTTTCTTAACCTCTTGGCTCAAAGTGCTGATACCAACCAATCGGGCTGCGTCCTTCTCGGTTGTGATGATACACTTAGGCGATGGCATAGCCTCAAAGGTGCTGTTGATGCACTCCACATCCTTTGCACTGAAGTTATGATGGTCGGCAAAACTGAGCGGTGTGAGTTCTTTCACCAACGGCTCAAGGTCTTCCACCATCTGTCGTGGTGAGGCGATACCTGTGAGCAGGAGTACGTTGTAAGACTCGAGATTTGATATTTGAGACAGGAGGGGCGAAGACGGGTTCTCGAAAATGGGCTTGAGATTCCCATACGCCAGTGTGGTAAAGAACAACTGCTGATAGGGAAACAGATCCATGGCTTTGGTGATAACACGATATTCCATGGGTTTCAATTCCTTGGGACATTTGGTGACAATGACTATATCTGCCCTGTTCTTGCCCTTCAAGGGTTCACGCATTCGTCCTGCCGGCAACAGTTTATCATAGATAATCAAGCGATGATAGTCTACCAGCAGAATGTTGATACCAGGTTTTACATAGCGATGCTGGAAGGCATCGTCAAGCAACACCACGTCGATATCTTTATCGCGTGCTGTCAGTTCCTCGATACCATGCACACGGCTTTTGTCTACTGCCACTGTAACTCTCGGAAACTTACGTTTTATCTGGAAAGGCTCATCGCCGATGTCGTGTACGGTGGTGTTATCGTCAGCCACTATAAAACCGTGTGTCTTACGCTTATAGCCTCGACTAAGTACTGCAACCTTCGTACTCCCCTGTAACAATTCTATTAAATACTCCACATGGGGCGTTTTACCTGTGCCACCAACGGTGATATTACCCACTGAGATAACAGGCAACGCAAAGGCACGGCTTTTAAGAATGCCCATCTCAAAGAGAGCATTCCTAAAGCCCACTGCCAGTCCGTATAGCCAGCTCAGTGGCAATAGCCACCTGTTGATCTTGATAAAATCGCCTTCCACCTTATCTCTCGTATGTTATATCGAGTTATCGAATACTGGTCGAGAAAGGCAGACGTGCCTGCAGACGGTTACGCTGACGGTCCTTGCGCAGTTCAACCAAGGGCTCATAGAGTTCGCCCAGAGCCTCACGCAGTTCTCCGTCCAGATAAGTATTCTTTGACTCTTTGGTCGATGAGAGCAGCTCATCAATCCAATCCTTCTTACCAGGATAAGGAGCAGTATAGTAGTTCTCGGCCTTGGCCAGCTCTGCTGCCTTCTTCACTGCATCATTCAAAGAGCCAATCTTGTCAACCAACTTAATATTCAAAGCGTCAGTAGCAATCCACACACGACCCTGAGCAATCTCATGCACCTGTTCTTTGGTCATGCCGCGACCCTCTGCCACGATGCTGAGGAAAGTATCATAGCCACGATCAACGTAAGTCTGCATAAAGCGCAGCTCCTCTTCGTTATCCTTGGCAAACACCAGGTTGGTCTCATAATCGGTGTGCTTGTTGGTCTGCACGCCATCCCATGTAATGCCCAGTTTGTCGGTAACCAGTTCACTGACATTAGGAATGAGTCCAAAGATACCGATAGAACCAGTCACAGTGGTAGGCTCAGCCACGATATAACTGGCTGGAGCGCTGATCATATAACCGCCTGAAGCGGCATAACCGCCCATCGACACTACTACAGGTTTCTTCTCCTTCAGCAACTTGATGGCATGCCAAATCTGTTCAGAGGCCACAGCACTGCCGCCAGGTGAGTTCACACGAATCACCACAGCCTTGACTTTCTCGTCATCAGCCAGTTCCTTCAGGTCTTTCACCACCTCACTGCCCACAATGTTATGGCCAGTAGAGAAGCTGCTGGTCATCTGATCGATAATCTCACCATAAGCATAATAGACTGCAATCTTGTCGCCATCATTATCATCGTCAGAGGCCTGGTCGTTTATCTCGCTGACAGTCACCTGATTGATATCGTCATCATCGTCAAGACCCAGCTTACCCTTGATAATGCCCTTTACAGCCTCGGGATACATATAGCCGTCAACCAGTTTAGCAGCCTTATAATCATCCACGCTGGCAAAGAGCATGATGCTGTCGTCAGCAAGCTTGTTCAGCTGTTCCTCGCTCACCTTACGGCTCTTGGCCATATCCTTCACCCAGTAGTTCCAGATGCCCTGATACATGGCCAGACGTTGCTCACGGTCGTTCTCACTCATATCTTTGCGGGTAACGCTCTCCACAGCGCTCTTGTATTTGCCCACACGAGTACACTGATATTTCAAACCAATCTTCTCGTAGAGACCAGTCCAATAGTAACCCTTGCCGCCCAGACCTTTGAAGTCAATCATGCCCGTCTTGTTGATAAACAGGCTGTCGGCCACAGAAGCTACATAATAACTGCCCTGCAAATACTGGTCGGCAAATGCAATAATCCATTTACCACTCTGCTTAAAGTCCTGCAAGGCGTCGCGAACCTGCTGAGCAGTAGCAGGTGAGTCAAAGGTGGTGGTACCGCCTTCGATGTAAATACCCTTGATATTCTCGTTGTCTTTGGCCTTGTTAATGGCGCTGACCAGATCATCGAGTCCCAGACTCGACAAGTCTGCCATTCCAAGCAGAGCATCGAAGGGTGTGCCTTCTTCAGCCCGCTCATCCACAGAGCCATCCATTTTCAGCACCAGTACTGAATTTTCCTTGATTTCGGTTTTGGCGCTACCACTTGCAATCATGCTTGCAAATGAGATCATAAACATAATGCCTGCCACAATGAACAGGATAATAATGCCGCAAATAGTGGCAAGTGCGTACTTGAAAAACTCTTTCATTTTTAATACTCGTATTTAGTTATTGAGCAGCAAAGGTACAAAATTTTTTCTTATCCTCGCTAAAAAGAGCGAAAAAAATTGTAATTTTGCACCCGAAAGAAACCTATTGTGCAAAAATGGCAATGAAACAGAGAATGATAATGGGGCTTGCGATGCTAACATTATGCGTCGTCGCCATGGGAAAGAAGAAGGTGGTGGAGCAGGAGACATGGCCCGACGGCACCCCCATAGAGACATGGTTTTCCGACACTTCGCGAGTGGATGTCAGCACGCTGGGTAAACGCTATGTTGTCACCGACTATGGTGTGAGCAACTATTCCACCCAGGTACAGACCCGCGAATTGCAGGCTGTCATCGACCGCTGTGCCAACGAAGGCGGTGGCATAGTGGTCATCCCACGTGGTTTCGTCGTCAGTGGATCTCTGTTCTTCAAGCCTGGCACACATCTTTGTATAGAAGAGAACGGTGAGCTACGAGGCAGCGACCGTATTCGTGACTTCAAACTGATGAAGACACGAATGGAGGGCCAGACGCTCAACTACTTTGCGGCCTTGGTCAATGCTGACGGGTGCGACGGGTTCACCATCACAGGTCCTGGAACCATCAACGGCAACGGACAGGCATACTGGGAAGAGTTCTGGATTCGCAGACAGTTTAACAAGGACTGCACTAACCTCGAAGCTATGCGTCCAAGAAACGTATATATCTCTCATTCAAAGAACGTTACGGTGCAGGATGTACGCATCATCAACTCACCTTTTTGGACAAATCACTTGTACAAATGCGAGAAGGTGCGCTATCTGGGATGCTATATCTTTGCGCCTACTGACAATGTGACACCTGTTGACCCCAAGCAGGGTGCGCCATCGAGCGATGCCATCGATCTGGATGCTTGTCAGGACGTGCTTGTCAGTGGTTGCTATATGAATGTGTGCGACGATGCCGTGGTGCTGAAAGGTGGCAAGGGCACTTGGGCCGACAAGGACCCCGATAATGGTCCCTGCGAACGTGTCATGGTAAGCGATTGTACCTATGGCAAGGTGCACGGTTGTCTGACACTGGGCTCAGAGAGTATTCATGATAGGAATGTGATTCTTCGTCGTTGTCATGTGCACACTGCCAACCGCGTGCTTTGGTTGAAAATGCGTCCTGACACACCGCAACATTATGAATATGTGAGAGTTGAGGATTTGACGGGCGATTGCGGTTCGTTCCTAGTGGTCCGTCCCTGGACGCAGTTCTTCAAGCCAGAAGATCGTGAGGACATGCCCCTGTCGAAGTGTAATAACATCATGATTCGTAATATCCAGATGGATTGTGAGAATTTCTTCAATGTAGGAAAGTCGGATAAGTTCATTATGACAGCCTTCTCGTTTGAGAATATCAACGTCACAGACAAGAAAAAGGCCTTTAATCCATCATTGATAGACGGATGTGTGGTGAAGAACGTTGTGATTAATGGTGAGAAAAAAGATTGAAACACCTCTTTATATTATAGCATGCGTGCCAAATTGTCAGTGAGAACAGTTTGGCACGCTTTTGGCATACCCCCTGGCAGATTATTTAATCAAAACAACAAAAATAAAAGTATTATGACTATCAAACCATTGGCAGACCGCGTGCTCGTAGTACCTGCACCGGCTGAAGAGAAAATCGGTGGAATCATTATTCCCGACACAGCAAAGGAGAAGCCCCTGCGCGGCATTATCAAGGCCACAGGCAAGGGTACCAAAGACGAAGAAATGATCTTAAAAGAGGGCGATGAAGTGCTTTATGGTAAGTATAGTGGCACCGAAATCGAACTTGAAGGCGAAAAGTTCCTGATGATGCGCCAGAGCGATGTGCTCGCTATCATTGAGAAATAATCATCGATATCTCGTAATATCGTAATAACGAAATAACGTAATAACGACAAAAATCATGGCAAAAGAAATTAAATTCAATATCGATGCCCGCGACGCTATGAAGCAGGGCGTAGACCAGTTGGCTAACGCTGTCAAGGTGACACTTGGCCCTAAAGGTCGTAATGTAGTGATCGAGAAGAAGTTCGGTGCACCCCAGATTACCAAGGACGGTGTTACCGTAGCTAAGGAGATTGAGCTCGAAGACCACTTCGAAAATACAGGTGCCCAGCTCGTAAAGAGCGTAGCCTCAAAGACTGGCGACGATGCTGGTGATGGTACCACCACTGCCACCATTCTGGCTCAGGCCATCGTCAGCGAGGGTCTGAAGAACGTTACTGCAGGTGCCAACCCCATGGACCTGAAGCGTGGTATCGACAAGGCTGTAAAGGCTGTTACCGACTATATCGCCAAGAGCGCTGAGCAGGTTGGTGACAACTATGACAAGATTGAGCAGGTAGCCACTGTTTCTGCCAACAACGACAAGGAGATTGGTGAGCTGCTGGCTGAGGCTATGCGTAAGGTTTCCAAGGATGGTGTCATCACCATCGAGGAGAGCAAGAGCCGCGATACCCACATTGGTGTTGTAGAGGGTATGCAGTTCGATCGTGGTTATCTTTCAGCTTACTTCGTCACCGACTCTGAGAAGATGGAGTGCGCTATGGAGAACCCATACATCCTCATCTACGACAAGAAGATTTCGAACATCAAGGAGTTCCTGCCTATCCTGCAGCCCGCTGCTGAGAGTGGACGCCCACTGCTGATTATTGCCGAGGATGTTGACTCTGAGGCACTTACCACTCTCGTAGTCAACCGTCTGCGTGCTGGTTTGAAGATTTGCGCTGTCAAGGCTCCTGGCTTTGGCGATCGCCGTAAGGCTATGCTCGAGGATATCGCCGTACTCACTGGCGGTACCGTTATCAGCGAGGAGAAGGGCTTGAAGCTCGAACAGGCTACCCTCGAGATGCTGGGCACCTGTGAGAAACTGAATGTGACCAAGGACAACACCACCATCGTTAATGGTGCTGGTGACTCACAGGCCATCAAAGACCGCATCAACCAGATCAAGGCTGAAATCGAGAACACCACCTCTTCTTATGATAAGGAGAAGCTGCAGGAGCGTCTTGCCAAATTGTCAGGCGGCGTGGCAGTTCTTTATGTTGGTGCCAACAGCGAGGTAGAGATGAAGGAGAAGAAAGACCGTGTTGACGATGCCCTCTGTGCTACCCGTGCTGCCATCGAGGAAGGTGTTGTGGCTGGTGGTGGTACCACCTATATCCGCTCACTCGATGCACTGGCCGGCCTCAAAGGCGACAATGCCGATGAGCAGACTGGTATTAACATCATCAAGCGTGCCATTGAGGAGCCGCTGCGCCAGATTGTCACCAACGCCGGTGGCGAAGGTGCTGTCGTAGTACAGAAGGTTCGCGAAGGCAAGGGCGACTTTGGTTACAACGCCCGCACCGATGTCTACGAGGATCTGCGTGAGGCTGGTGTCATCGACCCCGCTAAGGTTGCTCGTGTAGCTCTGGAGAATGCCGCTTCTATCGCTGGCATGTTCCTGACCACCGAGTGCCTTATCTGCGACAAGCCCGAGAAAGAGCCCGCTATGCCCATGGGTGGAGCCCCAGGAATGGGTGGAATGATGTAAGTCTGAAACAAGATTGAAATAGGGGCTATGCTTTACGTTATGTCTCATTTCCTTTGAGAATTGTCAAAATGCCTTATTTCTGATAAGAATTATTTGGCAGCTAAAGAAATGTTGACTACTTTTGCACCCCGAAAAGATATTTTTTTGATTTGTTTTAGTAGATTAGTTTTTAAGTAGTTTGTTTTAGTGCCGGATGTCGTGAGACACCCGGCACTTGTTTTATGACCTCACGTTGGAAAAACCTCCGAAATAATTTGGAAGTTCGCATTCTTCTTTGTACCTTTGTCGTCGTTATGAATTGGAAGTTTATTATAAGCTGGGCCATTAAGTTTGCCTTGAGCACAGTGGTCTTCGATATTGCACTAGCTTGGACGGAGAGTGCATGGTTGGCATTCCCCATGGCATTGGGCTTTCTGATTATTATTGCCATTCTTGAGAGTTATGCCATCGACTGGATTGGAAAATGGAAGGAGAAACACAATAAATAAAAGGTATGCAACAACTCATAGAACTATATAAGCAGTATCGGGGCAGCAAGCCAGCCACTGTTGAGCAACTGCCAGGAGCAGGTAGCAACCGCGCATATTTCCGCCTGGCAGACGAAGAGGGACAGACGGTAGTGGGATGCATCGGCACTAGCCGCGACGAGAACCACGCCTTTATCTCTCTGGCACGCCATTTCAAGTTGCGTCAGTTGCCTGTGCCTGAGGTGCTGGCAGTGAGCGATGATGAGCTACGTTACATACAAACAGACCTAGGGTCAACATCACTGTTTGATGCCATCAAAGGTGGTCGCGAGGCTGGAGGCCGCTACACGTTGAAAGAGCAGGATTTACTGAAACGCACCATCCGCGAGTTGCCCAACATCCAGATTCGTGGAGCCCGCGAACTGGACTTCTCCAATTGCTACCCGCAGCCAGAGTTCGACACAGACTCTGTGCTCTTCGATCTGAACTACTTCAAATATTGTTTCTTGAAGGCTACGGAGTTGGACTTCCACGAGTTGAAGCTGGAAGCAGACTTCCGCCTGTTGGCAAAAGACCTGACTGCTGCAGGTGATGAACAGTGTTTTCTCTACAGAGACTTTCAGGCCAGAAACGTGATGTTGTTAGAGGAAAGTGGAAAGGAGAAAGAGGAAGGAGAAAAGTATGTTCCATATTTTATCGACTTCCAGGGAGGCAGAAAGGGCCCATACTATTATGATCTGGCCTCATTTCTGTGGCAGGCCTCTGCCAAATATCCCCATAAGCTGAGACGTGAACTGGTGTTTGAGTATTATCACGCTCTGAAACAATACACAGAGGTACCCACACCCCATCACTTTGTAGCACGCCTCAGTCTCTTTGTCCTGTTCCGCACGCTTCAGGTATTAGGCGCCTACGGCTTCCGCGGTTATTTTGAGCGCAAGCAGCATTTCATTGACAGCATTCCGCCCGCTATCCAGAACCTGCGCGAGTTGCTTCACGCCACAAACTTCCCCTACCCTTATCTGGTATCATTGTTGGAGAAGTTGACTGAGCTACCTCAGTTTCAGCAGATTACGGCTACTGCCAGTCGTGCCGATGGTTATAAGACTACCGACAAGAACCCCTATAAGCCTCATCCACAGGATGGTCCCGCCACATTCTCCAAGTACGATGCTCAGGGACCGTTGGTGGTCAAGGTTTTCAGTTTCTCGTTCCGCAAGGGCATCCCCGAGGATGAAAGTGGCAATGGCGGCGGTTATGTATTCGACTGCCGTTCGACCCACAATCCTGGACGCTACGAGCCATACAAGCAGTTGACCGGTCTTGACGAACCCGTTATCCGCTTTTTGGAGGATGACGGAGAGATTCTGACGTTCCTCGACAGTGTGTATAAGTTGGCCGACGCCCATGTGCGTCGCTATATCCAGCGCGGCTTCACATCACTGATGTTCTCGTTTGGTTGCACGGGAGGACAGCATCGCAGTGTCTACAGCGCCCAGCACTTAGCAGAGCACATCCACCAGAAGTTCGGCATCGAGGTACGTATCTGCCATCGTGAACAGAACATCACCCAAGTCTTGAAATGACAGGTATCAATATCTCAGCCTTCTTTGCAGGAGCGTCAACGGCTTTCTATCTTATCTTCGCCTGCTTAATCTTGCGCAAATCGCCGCGTACCCGCTTTCAGACGGTACTGGGGTGGATGATGGCTATATGGGCTGCATTCAGTCTGAAGGATATCATCATCACCTTCCCTGTACTCTATAAACCCCATATGCTCAATTACATTGCTTTGATTGACGGATGGTCGGCAGTATCGTATGTGGTCTTTATCTTTGAGGCTACCATGCCAGGCTGGACATCACGCAAGAAAGTGCTGTTGTTGCTGCTACCTTTCCTATTTTTCACGCTTGCCTATGTATTCTACCCTATTCCCCAAATCATCAGTGCCTATTACATCTTCCTCTGGTGCTTCGCATGGACTGTTGTGGGCATTGGCTATTTCAAGGCACGACACTATATCCGCTATATCCGCGAGAACTACTCAAACATTGAGAATATAGACTTGTCATGGCTACGTTATGTGTTTTTCTTTGCCATTGTCAGCCAACTGTCGTGGCTGGCCACCAGCATATTAGCCAACGTATTCACTGACACCATCTATTATATCTCTACCATGGGATTGTGGTTACTGGTATTGCACTTCAGCTATAACTACCAACCCATTGCCATCAGCAACGAGAAGGTACCTGCCACTGAGGAAGAAGAATCCACGACGGCATTTCCTTTTGCCCATCGCTTGGAGGAGGTGATGGAACAGGAGGCCCTTTATCTGAACAAAGACCTGACACTGACCGACTTAGCCGTAGCCATTGGCACCAACCGCACCTATCTGAGCCGTTACCTGAGTCAAGTGCAACAACAGACTTTCTACGACTATATCAATAGATTACGCCTCAATAAAAAAAGTATACCCTTGATGAAAGATCATCCAGAGTATACATTGGAATTTGTTGCTTCAGAAAGCGGCTTCAAGAGCATTAGCACTTTCCGCCGCGCATTTATTAAGCTGACCGGATTAAATCCTAGCAACTATTTCCAGAAATGATTTAGTAGCCTGATGTGAAATAGAGGTGGTCGAACTTCAAACCAGTATCTTTGGTACCCACATTGATACCGTCGATCTCGATAGTAAACGTACCACCGGCCTTGATAGCACTGGCCTTGCCATATTTCACGATCTTGTTTTCCTCTGACACGTTCTTAAAGGAATCGAAGAACCAAGCCAGATCCCTCAGCTTATTGCCTTCAGCATCCTGCACCTGTGCAGAACAGATTTCTGTATCCTTGGCTGCAGTCAGTTCAACGATAATCTGATAGCGTGCACCTGAAACCTTGGTGGCTGCGGTATCGCCAGTAAGCACAATCTTGGCTTTACCTGCACTGAAGCACGACTCATCAAACGTCACCTTCACCTCTTTACCATCAAGAGCCTTCAAAGCTTCAATCTGCTTATCGCGGTAAATGACGTTGATCTCTGCGTTAGCAGCCTTCTTCTTGTTACCCAGTTCCGACATTTCCTCTCGTTTCTCGGCTTTGTCCATTGCCTTACTGATGTAGTCACTGATATAATCATTGGCTACTTTCTTCTGCTGGTCAAGTGAAGGAATGGTTCCCAGCACGGGTGACTCTGTGATTTGCACTTCTTTTTCAGCAGCACTGATGGCATCGCCAACGAGTGATGATGCACTGTCACTACAAGCTGTCAGCACAGAAGCTATAACAGCAAAAATAGCAATAAATGTCTTCTTCATTTTAAATACGTTTTAAGTTAAAAAATAATTTGTATTAGGATTTATGAGTGCAAAGATATGAAATAACGCTATAAGTAGTCATATCCTACGGTCTCATGATGCGTCATTGTAACAAAAATCATCGCTCAAATCGTAAAAAAACATGATTTAAGCGGTTTGTCTCAAAGAAAATTTGTAATTTTGCACCCATGAAACAGGCGATGATCTTCGCAGCGGGCTTAGGCACCCGATTGAAACCACTCACTGACACAATGCCGAAGGCACTTGTCAGGGTTGGTGGACAGCCTTTAATAGATATTGTGATATCAAGGCTGCTGGCGGCAGAGTATGATCATTTCGTGGTGAACATACATCATTTCGCTCAGCAGATTAAGGATTATGTGTCAATACGCGACTATGCCCCAATGGTGCAGTTCAGTGACGAAACGGCACAGTTATTAGAAACTGGTGGCGGACTGAAGAAGGCAGCACCCTTGTTTGATGCTGAGAAGCCCATCCTGATTCATAATGTCGATATTCTGGATAATGTTGACTACGACTGGTTCTCACGCCAGCACCTACCTGAAGAAGATGCCGTGCTGTTGGTGAGCAAGCGCAAGACCAAGCGTTATCTACTGTTCGACAACGCCATGCGACTCATGGGTTGGAAGAACATCGAGACTGGTGAGATTAAGAGTCCTTATGAATATGTGCGTCGCACTGGCCTCTCCCAGCATGGCGAGCCATTCAATGAGTTTGCCTTTTCTGGCATCCATTCTTTCTCGCCCCGTCTTTTCTCCCTGATGGAGCAGTTTCCCGAGCGTTTCCCCATTATCGATTTCTACCTCTCTGTGTGCCATCGTGCCCGCATCGTAGGCATGGTAAAGGATGACCTCCAACTCATGGATGTTGGCAAGCTCGACACACTGGACCAAGCAGAACAATTCATTAAATCATTATAATTACAATGCAAAAGATTATTATCCTCGATTTCGGTTCTCAGACAACGCAGCTGATAGGCCGCAGGGTACGTGAGCTGGACACCTTTTGCGAGATTCTGCCTTACAACAAGTTTCCCGTGGGCGATGACTCCGTCATTGGCGTCATCCTCAGTGGCTCGCCCTATAGCGTCCACGACCCCGAAGCCTTCAAGGTTGACCTCTCGCAGTTCGTAGGCAAAGTGCCTGTGTTGGGCATCTGCTATGGCGCCCAGTTCATTTCAAACGCCCTCGGTGGTAAGGTGGAAAAGGCCGACTCACGTGAGTACGGACGTGCCAACCTCGAGACCATCAACCTCGACAACCCGCTGTTCAAGGGCTTCGAGAAAGGTTCTCAGGTATGGATGAGTCATGGTGACACCATCACCGCCATCCCTTCTGACTTTGAGGTCATCGGCTCTACGAAGGATGTGAAGAACGCTGCCTTCGCCTCTACCACACACCCCATCTGGGCTGTGCAGTTTCACCCCGAAGTGTACCACACCCTACAGGGCAAGACATTGCTTCAGAACTTCGTAGTCAACATCTGTGGCTCTCGCCAGGAGTGGAGTGCTGCCTCATTTGTCGACAGCACCGTTGCTGAGTTGAAGGCTCAACTGGGCAATGACCGCGTGATTCTGGGCCTCTCGGGTGGTGTTGACTCCAGCGTTGCAGCCGTTCTTCTGAACAAGGCCATTGGCAACCGCCTCACCTGTATCTTCGTTGATCATGGCATGCTGCGCAAGAACGAGTTCACACAGGTGATGAACGACTACCGTTGTCTGGGTCTGAACGTCATTGGCGTCGATGCCAGCGAAAAGTTCTTTGGCGACCTCGCAGGTGTCACTGACCCCGAACAAAAGCGTAAGATTATAGGTCGCGACTTCGTCGAGGTGTTCAATGCCGAAGCCAAGAAGATTACCGATGCCAAATGGCTGGCACAGGGCACCATCTATCCCGACCGTATCGAGAGTCTGAACATCACTGGTAAGGTCATCAAGAGCCACCACAACGTAGGTGGACTGCCTAAGGAGATGCACCTGCAGTTGTGCGAGCCTCTGAAATGGCTGTTCAAGGACGAGGTTCGTCGTGTGGGCCGTCAGCTGGGCATGCCCGAGCACTTGATTACCCGTCATCCTTTCCCCGGTCCTGGTTTAGCTGTACGTATCCTGGGCGATATCACCCCAGAGAAGGTACGCATCCTGCAGGATGCCGATGATATTTACATCCGCGGACTGCGCGAATATGTCGATACCGATGGTGAGACTTTATATAATAAGGTGTGGCAGGCAGGTGCTATCCTGCTCTCTACCGTCCGCTCAGTAGGCGTGATGGGCGATGAGCGTACTTATGAGCACCCCGTTGCCTTACGTGCCGTCACCTCTACCGATGCTATGACTGCTGACTGGGCCCATCTGCCCTATGACTTCATGGCTAAGGTATCAAACGAGATTATCAACAAGGTGCGTGGTGTCAACCGCGTCTGCTACGACATTTCGTCAAAGCCACCTGCAACAATTGAGTGGGAATGAACTATAAGCTGTATCATCCGCAGGCCATCCACGAACTAGGACGACGCCAAAACCAGGAGGATGCCATCTACCCCCTACCCAACCAAGTCAACTGCGACCACCGTGTGTTTGTGGTGTGCGACGGCATGGGCGGACTCGACAAGGGTGAGGTGGCCAGTGAGGTCGTGTGTAAAACCTTGGGCAGAGTGGCAGAGACCATTCTGCACACTCTTGGTACCTTTACCGACGACGACCTCGCCCACTGTATGAGTGCCGCCTACGAGGCCTTGGACGCTGCCGATACAGACAACGAAGCCGCCATGGGCACCACGATGACCTTTCTCTGTTTTCACGAGCAAGGTTGTCTGGTGGCTCATATTGGCGACAGCCGCATCTACCACCTGCGCCCTTCACTGGGAGCGCAACGTGGCGTGCTGTTCCGTTCTCGCGACCACTCATTGGTGCATCAGCTCTACGAGATGGGCGAGATCAGCTACAACGATATGGCTAAATATCCCAAGAAAAACATTATTCTGAAAGGCATGCAGCCCCATCAGGTGGAGCGCACCCGTCCTTCTCTAGCCCATATCGCTGACATTAGGCCCGGCGACTATTTCTATATGTGCACTGACGGTATGCTGGAACAGTTGGAGGACGAGCGACTGATGGAGATTATTAGCGACTCCACGATGACCGATGAGTTGAAGGCCCAGTGTCTCATCGACGAGACCAGCAATAATTCCGACAACCACACCGCATGGCTCATCCACGTGGAGAATGTAGTCAAGAATCCAGAAAATGATAAAGACCTGCCCGATGATGAGTTGGCTCATCGTATTCGGAACAAGGTCTTAAACGACCGTCATAAGGATCAGGCATGGCATTTCGACGATGCTATTCCCATGCCTGATCTATAACGACTCCTTATTACTATTTCACAATCTCATTGGCTCTAGCCAGTGCCAGGTCAATGTGATTGCAGATATTCTCTTCGCCTAAGAGCTGGGGGAAACCATTGCGTTTCAGCACTGCCTCCACCTTCTCGTTCACACCCGAAAGCACCACAGTGATGCCTTCTTTCTTGCTCATCAGGCACATATTCTCAAGATTGTGCAGACCCGTTGAGTCGATGAAAGGCACCTTCCTCATACGGATGATACGCACCTTTGGACGATCGCCAAAACGTCCCATCAAATCCTCGAACTTATTACCTGCGCCAAAGAAATACGGACCGTTGATCTCGTAGACCTCCACGCCCTTGGGAATAGTGAGGTGCTCCAGGTTACCACGCTCCATATCGGCATCTTCGTTCAAGTCAATCTCATCGTAGACGGCCTTCACGTCGGTGGTCTCACTCATACGACGCATAAAGAGCAGACAAGCGCAGACAATACCCACCTCGATGGCGATAGTCAGGTCGAAGATGATGGTCAGGAAAAACGTCAGCAGTAGCACGGTGATGTCGCTCTTGGGGTTACGCATCAAGGCTGTGAACGAACGCCATCCGCTCATGCCGTAGCTCACAACCACCAGCACGCCAGCCAGACAGGCCATTGGGATATACTGTGCCAATGGCATGAGGAACAGGAAGATGAGCAGCAACACCACCGCATGAATGATGCCAGCGATAGGTGTACGTCCGCCATTGTTGATGTTGGTCATGGTACGGGCAATGGCGCCAGTGGCGGGAATACCACCGAAGATAGGCGTCACGATATTGGCTACGCCCTGACCGATAAGTTCTGTGTTTGAGTTGTGATGGTCACCTATGACACCATCGGCCACTGTAGCCGACAGCAATGACTCTATAGCGCCCAGGATGGCAATGGTCAGTGCCGGTGGCACCAGATTCTTGATGGTCTCCCACGTCAGCTCGGGCACTACGGCATCGGGCAGCTGCGATGAGATGCTGAACCTGTCGCCAATGGTCTCGATGCTGGTCACGCCGGCATATTGCTTCAGCAGCAAGGCTGTTACCGTCATCACGATAATGGCAATCAGCGAGCCAGGCACACGCTTGCTCAGCTTAGGTGCTGTGGCAATGATGGCCACACTTACCAAGCCCACACCCGCACTCCATGGGTCAATATGCGTCAGGTTCTGTGCATACGCTATCCATTTCTCAATGAAGTCACTCGGCACTGGGCCATCCATCTGCATGCCCAGCAAGTCTTTCACCTGCGTGGTGAAGATGGTCACAGCGATACCGCTGGTGAAACCCACGATGATGGGGTATGGAATATATTTGATGATGGTGCCCAGATGCAGCAAGCCAAAACCTATGAGAAACACACCAGCCAACAATGTGGCAATGGTCAGTCCCTGCATGCCATATTCATTGATGATGCCAGCTACAATAACGATAAATGCACCCGTAGGACCACCAATCTGCACCTTGCTTCCGCCCAATGCGGAGATAGTGAAACCTGCCACGATAGCAGTGATAATACCTTTTTCGGGCGACACACCGCTGGCAATACCGAAAGCAATAGCCAAGGGCAGTGCCACGATGCCCACAATGATACCAGCCATCAGGTCGGCCATCAGCGTCTGTTTGTTGTACTTTTTAATGGCCGAAAAAAGTTTCGGCTTCAGGTCTAAAGTATTCATTACGTCTTTATTATCCTTTGAAAATCGGGTGCAAAGTTATGCATTATTCATGAAAAAAGCGCATTATGTGCGATAACAACGACAAAAAAAGGCCCCTTTTCTTGATTTTCCGCAAGCAGGCATAGAATCATGTCATCCGCATCATCAGCGGTCGAAAACAAAAAAGAGGGGCTGTGGGGTTTTAGTCACAGCCGCCTCTTATTATATAAAGGTGTAACTTACTTCTGCTTCAGCAGATCGCGAATCTCGGCCAGCAGTTCCTCCTGGGTAGGACCCTTAGGAGCCTCGGGCTCGGGAGCGGGCTCTTCCTTTTTACGATTCAACTTATTGATGCCCTTGAGCATGAGGAAGATACAGAATGCCACAATCAGGAAGTCCACAACATTCTGAATAAACTGTCCATAGGCAAATACTGAGGCACCAGCCTCCTGTGCAGCCTGTATCGTCTCGTACTTTTCGCTGCCTGAAAGGTTGATAAACAGATTGGTGAAGTCAATGCCGCCAGTAGCAAGACTGATAACAGGCATCAGCACATCGTTGACCAAACTGGTCACAATCTTACCAAACGCACCGCCGATGATTACACCGACAGCCATGTCCATCACATTGCCCTTCATGGCAAATTCCTTGAATTCTTTAATAAATCCCATAGTCCTTAATGTTTTAAAGTTTAACGTTATTGTTTGAATTGTAATCTTCGAGTTGCAATATTGTCTATTTTTTCTTGATATATCTCAGTTTTCCGTTTTCTCTTTTCACTTTTCACTTAAATTAATACAGATTCTGGGTGCAAATATAGGAAATTTTTCGTAACTTTGCACGCGAAATGAGGAAAAAATGCTCAAAAAGGCAAAAATAACTCGAATTTTATAACAAACCCTTTTAATAAATTAAAGTAAAATGACAAAAGTAGCAATTAACGGTTTCGGCCGTATCGGTCGCCTCGCTTTCCGTCAGATGTTCGAGGCTGAAGGTTATGAAGTAGTAGCTATCAACGACTTGACCAGCCCCAAGATGCTGGCTCATCTGTTGAAGTATGACACCGCTCAGGGTGGTTTCTGTGGCAAGTTCGGTGAGAACAAGCACACTGTAGAGGCTGGTGAGGATTTCATCGTAGTTGATGGCAAG
Organism: uncultured Prevotella sp.; assembly: GCF_946407605.1. GTDB lineage: Bacteria > Bacteroidota > Bacteroidia > Bacteroidales > Bacteroidaceae > Prevotella. Next base: position 32,041 of record NZ_CAMJOS010000026.1, on the reverse strand, counting down.
AAGATCACCATCTATGCTATTCCTAACGCTGCTGAGCTGCCTTGGGGCAAGCTGGACGTAGACGTTGTTCTGGAGTGCACAGGTTTCTATACTTCTAAGGAGAAGGCTTCTGCCCACCTGACCGCTGGTGCTAAGAAGGTTGTTATCTCTGCTCCTGCTGGTAACGATCTGCCCACCATCGTTTACAACGTTAACCACAAGACTCTGACTCCTGCTGACACTGTTATCTCAGCTGCTTCTTGCACCACCAACTGCTTGGCTCCTATGACCAAGGCTCTGAACGACTTCGCTCCCATCCAGAGCGGTATCATGACCACTGTTCACGCTTACACTGGCGACCAGATGATTCTGGACGGTCCTCAGCGCAAGGGTGATGTTCAGCGCGCTCGTGCTGGTGCTCAGAACATCGTTCCTAACTCTACTGGTGCTGCTAAGGCTATCGGTCTCGTTATTCCTGAGCTGAACGGTAAGCTGATCGGTGCTGCTCAGCGCGTTCCAACTCCTACAGGTTCTACCACTATCCTGCACGCTGTTGTTAAGGGTGAGGTAACTGTTGAGGGTATCAACGCTGCCATGAAGGCTGCTACCAACGAGAGCTTCGGTTACACTGAGGAGAAGCTCGTTTCTAGCGACATCATCGGTATGAAGTTCGGTTCACTGTTCGACGCTAACCAGACCATGGTTTCTAAGATCGGTGACGGCAACTCTCTCGTACAGGTTGTTGCTTGGTACGACAATGAGAACTCTTACACTTCTCAGATGGTTCGCACCATTAAGTACCTCGCTGAACTCAAATAAGCAGCGAGAGCAAATGAAAGTTTGCTTTCAGTTTGCCGAGTCGCGTATTTGAGTCGACGAAGTCAACTGAAGTAATACCACTCAGATATTAAATAAATGCCACTCGATTTTTATCGGGTGGCTTTTTTTTGTGTCTTTTAGCTTTGCTCAAAGGTACTCACATTCGGAAAAAACTCAATTTTATTTGGTTTTTCGCTCACTTATTAGTACCTTTGCCACCAAAATCAACCCGAATAACAAAAAACCTGATTATGAAGAAGATGTTATGGGGCCTCGCAGCCGTAGTGCTGACAACGATGATGGCCTGTGGCAATGCCACGAAACAACAGTCTCAGGATGCCGAAAACGACTCTATCGCCGCCGACAGCGCGCTGACAGAGTTGCCAGATGCTACACCCCTCCCCATGTTCGTCATGACTGCAGAGGACACCCAGTATATGCAGATGCTCTACTGGTCTGACCTTGATGAGCCTCAGAACACGGAAGAGAATGCCGACTGGTACGAAGAGGGCCATAAGGCATGGGCCATTCAGGATTTGTTCCGTCAACACAAGACAGAATACATCAACCTGCTTACGCAAAAAGGTACCGTCAAGGTGAAGTTCATCGATGAGGTGCTGAAAGACCCTGACGGCAACCGTCCCAGCATTGGCGAGATACATGGTCGCAACGACATTCCCTCGCTCTGCGCCCGCTTCGACTTCGAGAACAGCAAGAAGGACCTCAACACCGAGCACCTGAGCATCATCGTTACCGACAGCTATCTGCAGTCGCGCCAGCGCCTCGACATCAACGACAGTCAGGCTGGCACTCCCCTGCCCCAGGCCGCTGTGAAGCAGTTGGAACAGAAATACGGCATGAAGGTGGATGCCTCTGCCCAGACCTGCCGCATTGGCAAGGATTATATCTGGGGCAAGCTACAGTTCAAGGGCGAGTATAAGAATGCCCCCAAGGACGAGTACGACCCCGACCGCAAATTCTCGCTGGCTCTCGACGTGCTCATCAAGGGCGACGAGGTTTATGCCAACGAGAACATTGGCTATTACGACCCGCAATGGGGTTGCACGTGGAATGCCGATGACGATGGCGAGTATGTGGGCTGCTTTGTGGCTGCCGCTTTCGAGGGTCCCAAGGGCCTCGAGCTCTGCTATCGCCGCTATGCCCCTGAGAGTGTGGCTGTGGGAATGTTCTATGTCCGCGAAGGCCAGCTCACCCGTCTGAACTACGAGACCTACCACTGTCTGGTCGACGAGGAGACGCCTGTGTGGAAGAGCGACATCGCTAAGATGGAGAAGATATACCACGACGCCGAGGGTTCCGACGCCAGTGTGACGTTCACCAAGTGGGCCCACTGCTATATTGACTACGAGAACGAGTGGATATGGCTGCGTGACAAGGATGACGAGAATGGCGCCTTCTTCATTCGCGACAACGACCAGTTCGAACTGGTGGCCATCGAGACGCCAAAGTTCCGCGCCAACTGTAGTGAAAAGGATGGTGTGTATTACCTCCTGATTGGCGGTCCTGCTGGTGGTCCCTCTTGGTATCAAGAAATCTACGCCTACAAAAACGGCAAACGCATCTGGAAGTTCAACATGCTGAAGGTAGAGGGTAAAATTGACGGCGCTGAGCTCGATGGCAAGGAAATCTCCGAGGAAGAGGCGCAGGAATACCTCAGCCAAGTGCCCGAAGGCAAGGAAATCAACGTTTGGTTTAAGGACATCAACGAATAAAGACATAAGATGCTAATCACGATATTAGGTCCCACAGCCTCGGGCAAGACGCCCCTCGCAGCCCATCTGGCAGCTGAGATTGGCGGAGAGATAATCTCTGCCGACTCCCGTCAGGTGTATCGCCGCATGGATATCGGAACGGGCAAGGATCTGAGTGATTATAAAGTGGAAAGTGGAAAGAGGAAAGGGGAAAGAATCCCTTATCATCTGATTGATATCTGTGAGCCGGGGACGAAGTACAACCTGTTCCAGTACCAGCAGGACTTCCAGAAGGCCTACGACGACATCATGGCACGAGGGCGACAGCCTATACTTTGTGGCGGCACAGGCCTATATATCGAGGCAGTGCTGAAGGGCTACCAGCTCTCGCCAGTGCCCCAGAACCCCGAACTTCGCGCCTCGTTGGAGGGCAAGTCACTCGAGGAACTCACGGTGATGCTCAAGGAACTGAAGCGCCAAAACGGCTCCAACATGCACAACACCACCGATGTAGATACTGCTCAACGGGCTATCCGCGCCATAGAGATTGAGTTAGGGCAACAGGGCGACATGAAGCATGAAGCCTTTAACATGAAACAGACGCCCTACGTCATCATCGGCATCGATATTGATCGCGACCTCCGTCGCGAGAAGATTACCCGTCGCCTCAAGGCCCGCTTGGACGAAGGAATGATTGACGAGGTGCGAGGACTGCTGGCCGAAGGCATTCCTGCCGACGACCTCATCTACTACGGCCTGGAGTATAAGTACCTCACGGAGTATGTCATCGGACGTCTCACCTACGACGAGATGTTTCGTCAGCTCGAAATCGCCATCCATCAGTTTGCCAAGCGCCAGATGACCTGGTTTCGAGGCATGGAGCGGCGAGGATTTACCATTCACTGGATTGATGCCACACTGCCCATGCAGCAGAAAGTGGCGCAGATACGCCAGTTGACTAACATATAGCAGACAATGAACATTTATTTATAACTCATTTAATTCACCTACACAATGAAAAAAGTTTTTACTACACTCGTAGCGCTGGCAGCTGCCTCATCCATTCAGGCTGCCGTCATTCCGCTCATCATTAAAGACGAGGCCAAGCAGCACGTTACAGGCTTCGGAGCTGCGTGCTGCGATGGTGCCATGAAACCCTACGGCACCGAAACTGCTCCCGTAAAGTTGCTCTACGACCCACAGTACAAGATCTGTCTGAACATCATGCGAGCTGAGATTTCACCCAGCCACACTGGCGACGATGGTTCAAGTTGGGGAAACACCTATAACTGGCAGGGCGGCGTACCCTCAGCCAAGATTGTCAAGAAATTTGGCGGCATCGTCTTCGGTACCCCTTGGTCACCCCCAGGTGATTTCAAGACCAACGGCACTGCCCAGGGTGGTAACAGCGATTCTCAGGGCAAACAGAGGGGCAAGCTGCGCTTAGACTGCTATCCCAAGTTTTTCCCCTGGCTCAACGACTATCTGGCGTACATGAAGAAAAAAGGTGTAGAGGTCGATGCTGTCTCTATTCAGAACGAGCCCGACTGGTGGGTCGACTACTCTGGCTGTCTCTACGACCCTGCAGACTTGGTCAAGCTGGTGAAGGAGAATGCCCACATGCTCGACCGCGAGACCTACAACGGCGTCAAGCTCATCAGCGGCGAGAGTCTCGGCTTCACCCAGAACTATACTGACCCCTTGATGAACGACACCACCTGCCGCAAGCACATCGACATTGTGGCTGGTCACCTCTATGGTCACGCACCCCTCGAGTACATGAAGAAGTCGGCTGTCTTGGCCACCAAGTACGGCAAGGAAGTGTGGATGACAGAACACTCATGCACCGATAACATCGACCACCTGCCCAACTGGCACGAGCAGCTCATCTTTGCCGAAGAGCTCAACGAGTGCATGCTGGCCGGCTGTACAGGCTATATCTACTGGTATATGCGTGCCCACTGGGCCTTCGTAGGCACTGGCGAGACCAAGTACAACGTAGGCGACATGAAGAATACCAAGAACAAGCTGCTGCCCCGTGCCTATGTGCTCAGCCACTTCTCAAGAAACGTCACTGGCTCTACCCGCCTTGCCACCAATCGTGACAAGACCTCGGGTGAGGGTGCTGGTGCTGAGTATTCAGCTTATATCAAAGGCGACTCAATCATTGTGATGGCTATCGACACCACCAAAAACGCCCACGACCTGAAGCTCATCCTGCCTGTCAAGGTCAACGGAGGTATCCACATGAAGTCTACGGGCAACGAGAAAGACAGCCTCTGTCAGGAGATTCCCATCACCCTCGACCATCCTACTGACACCGTTATTGTTCCTATGCCCGCTCGCAGCCTCAACACCTACATTCTCACCATTGATCGTGGTGCTGCCGCCATCGAGCCCCTCAAGCTCCATAACGATGTCAACCTGCCCAAGACCTACTACGACCTGCAAGGCCGTCGTCTCGAAAATCCACGAGGCCTCTGCATAGAGCGTAGCGCCAACGGAAGGTCCAGAAAAGTATTCATAAAATAAGAGATATCTTCTTTCATTCAAGGAGATAGGCTCTTTCACTTAAAGAGATTGGCTCTTTACCCCTATAGGAATGGTTCCTTTCACTCAAAGGAATCATTCCTTTCTTTGATGGAAGGCATCTCCTTAAATCAAAGCAAGTCTTTTATGAAATAATTGCCGATTTATTTGGAAATATAAATGATATTTCCTATCTTTGCTGCGTCAATAACAACTTAGAACAATATGAAGACAATTTACAGATTAATGATGGTGAGCCTTGCGATGGTGACCCTGGCATGTGTGACAACAGCGTGCGGTGATGATGGCGACGGAGACGGAGGCAGCAAGAGTGTGAGCGGCCTGAAGTTTAAGAAGGCAAACATCGCAGGTGCCAAGATGCTGGCACTGACCAGTAGCGACGTGGCCATGTCGCGTGGAGAGGGTGATGTAGACGCCCAGGTGGCATCGATGCTCTACAAGATGAACGACAATGGCGTGCTGGAGGAGGTGACCTACACCATTGAGGTGAAGAGCGGTGACAGCGAGACGGCTGAGGTCATCCAGACCCGCATGAGGCTCGACATTGAGGATGTGCTCCCTATTGGCGACAAATGGCTGTGGTTAAAGGACTGTAAATATGCGTGCCCAACACTGAACGAGGTGAAGGACCAAGCCATCCGCGATGCTATCAAGAAGCTGCTGATTGACTGGGAGGGCACGTATAACTATCTGGTGCGCACCAGCGACGGAGCATTGTTTGAGTGGACATTCGGGCAGGGCTGTCCAGGCAGCAACATGACCTTGAAATCACGTGCACAGTACCTCTATGGCAGCATTGAGCCTTACGGCGATGGCATCCTGTCGACAGGCGCACAGAACATCATCTTCCAACTGAAGGACAAAGGTAACACGATGGATGTGGTGACGGTATCGCCCACGAGCATCTATGCCCACTACGTGATGCCGACAAACGAAGGCTACATCGGCACAGAGCTAATGTACAGCCAGAACCTCTGGGAGCCTTATATCATCATGCCCAACACCTATCAGGTGCTGCCCATAAACTTGAAAGAGGGAACTGATTATGACAACTATACCATTTATGAAGGAGGAACAATGGCAAGCGTGGGAGGCGAACTGTATATAAGTCGTATCGCCCACAAGAAGCAAGGTATGAATCAGGTTCTCAAGACATCATTCTATAAGGTGAAGGTTGCAAACGGAGAGGCTTCCGCCGACGAACTGATAGCAGAGACAGACGGCGAGGTGTCGTTCTTAGGCAGGGATAAAACAGGTCTGAACTTCCCCGTTTTCAAGGGTACTACAATGTCGTGGCTATCCAACAGCACGGTCTATGGCAGCAATAACAGCATCTACACCTTCGACCCGAAGAAACGTACGCTAACAGAGCGCCCCTTGCCTGCCCACTATCCCAAGGACGCCACAGAATATTTCGACGGCGTGACCTATGTGGTTGAGACGAATAGTGGTACACTGCCACAGTCGTACTGGCGCTGCGACCTGTCGAAAGACGAGGCTGAGGAAATTCCTCTGTCTTGGGCCAGCAACATACAACCGTATCTGAACCAGATGGTGCTGAGCTCGCTGAGGATGAGCTACGCTGGCGCCAGCCAGTCGCTGCTGGGTACCTGCATGCTGCTCGACGGACGCAAACTGAGCTTCCGAGCCGATGTGGAAGGCACAAACAAAGGTAAGGTAAGCGTACTGTTGGAAGGCGAGAAGACTGCTGGACAGGTTGTTTCGGTGATGGTGCGCCTGAACTAAGAAGAATCACAAAACAAACAAATAATCAGGGGGTCAGAGAGTCATTCTCTGACCCTTAATTTTTCTGTAAAGGTTTTAGTGCAATGATTTGGTCAGTTCAATAAGAATGACTACCTTTGCAGGAAATTTGACAAAGGAAAAACATTCTGCTGATAATAAATATCGCTTACATACAAAAAACAAGATGGAAAAATTATTAGTTTTTCTTGGATTTGATGCTGCTACAATGACCATCCGCAAGGAAGTCATAGGCGGCATCACAACGTTTCTGACGATGGCCTATATTCTGGCCGTGAACCCCGACATTCTCTCTAACACCGGCATGGACAAAGGTGCTGTTTTTACCACCACTTGCATCTCTGCCGTTGTCGGTACTATTGTAATGGCACTCTATGCCAAGTTGCCTTTCGCACTGGCTCCAGGCATGGGTCTCAACGCCTTCTTTGCCTTTACGGTGGTGCTGACGATGGGCTATTCCTGGCAGTTTGCGCTGACAGCCGTGTTCATCGAGGGTATTATCTTCATTCTGCTCACCATCACGGGTCTGCGCAGCTACATCGTCAATGCCATCCCACTGGTGTTGCGACGTGCCATCAGCCCGGGCATCGGACTCTTCATCGCCTTTGTTGGTCTGAAGAGTGCTGGTATCGTAGGTTCCTCTGACGCCACCTTCGTCACGATGGGCGACCTGCACGACCCTGCTGTGCTGCTGGGCATCTTCGGTATTCTGATCACCGCTGCTTTGTTGGTCAAGAACGTCACGGGTTCACTGCTTATCGGCATTTTGGTGACTACCCTTGTGGGCATCCCCTTGGGCGTTACCCACTACAACGGCATTCTGTCCACGCCTCCCTCCATCGAGCCCATCCTCTGGCAGTTCGAGTGGCATAACATCTTCACAGTAGATATGATTATCGTGGTGCTCACCTTTCTGTTCATCGATATGTTCGACACCATCGGCACGCTCATTGGTGTGTCCAACCGTGCCGGCATGGTAGATGACGACGGCAACGTGAAGAACCTCAACAAGGCCTTTATGGCTGATGCCGTAGGTACAACGGTGGGTGCCATGCTGGGTACTTCTACCGTTACCACCTATGTAGAGAGTGCATCGGGTGTGAATGCCGGTGGCCGCTCTGGTCTTACCAGCCTCATCACAGCCCTCTGCTTTGCCGTTGCCCTGCTCTTTGCCCCGCTGTTCCTTGCCATCCCTGGTGAGGCCACTGCATCGGCACTTGTGCTGGTAGGCGTCATGATGATGTACGACATCCGTAAGGTTGACTTCTCCGACTATGTGACAGCCATTCCCTGCTTCGTGTGCATCGTGCTCATGCCACTCACCTACAGTATTTCCGACGGTATTCTCATGGGTGTCATCTCTTATGTGCTCATCCACCTGCTGTCGTTCACCATGAAGGACCGCGATGCCCGAAACAACATCAACTGGGGAACGATTCTGCTGGCAGTCCTCTTCATCTGCCGCTATGCGTTTTTGTAATTAAGAAGTTAAATTTAAATAGTAAAAGAACATGAAAAAACTTATGACTATTGCGCTGATGGCTGTAGCAGCCCTGAGCGCCAACGCACAAAACATTCAGTTACACTACGACTTCGGACGTAACATCTATACTGGCGAAGAAGCCGGACGTTCGAAAGTGACTGTCACCCTCGAGCAGTTCAAGGCCGACCAGTGGGGTTCATGGTACTACTTCGTTGACCTCGACCTGTCAAGTCATTTCACAGAGAGTGCCTACACGGAGATTTCACGCGAGTTCAACTTAAGCAAGAACTTACCCATTGCTGCCCATATCGAGTACGATGGCGGACTCTCTAAGAGCGGTAGTTTCCAACAGGCAGGACTCATCGGTGCTGCCTATAACGGACACAATGCAGATTTCTCAAAGACGTGGTCTGTGCAGTTATTATACAAACAGTTCTTCAAGAGCTATGACAACACCCATTCTTATGCCAGCGCCCAGCTGACAGGTGTATGGGGTCTGAACTTCCTCGACAACAAGCTGTCCTTTGCAGGCTTCATCGACTTCTGGCGTGGTGAGAAAGCCAACGGCCACGGATGCCTCGTAGTGCTCACCGAGCCCCAGCTGTGGTACAACTTCACCAAGCACTTCAGTGTAGGCACGGAGTGGGAGATTTCTGATAACTTCGTCTATAACGCTGATCCTACAAGTGACAAGACATTCTTCATCAACCCCACACTGGCTGTTAAGTGGAACTTTTAAGGCCAAGGGCAATAAAGAATAAACAAAAAAACACTCCTGCCGCACGTTTGTGGCAGGAGTGTTTTTTATTTGATGGGATTAAAAAAGTTTATCACTGATGTTCTTTTTTCTCCTTTCCGTGAACACTCTTTACCTTCATGCCTAACTTACCAGGCAGCACAGCATTGAGCGTCACACCAACGATAGCAGAAAGGGCCAGACCCGAGAAATGGATGGGACCGATATTCACGTTATCATCAGCACCATATTTTACACCAATGGCAATAACCAGAATCAAGGCAGCCACAAACACGTTGCGTGAAGAGTTGAAGTCCACACTGTCCTCTATCAAGTTGCGCACACCTACAGCCGATATCATACCATAGAGAATCAGACTCACACCACCAATCGTGGCAGCAGGCATCAGGCCTATCAGGCACGCAAACTTAGGACAGAACGACAGCAGGATAGCAAAGCAGGCTGCCAGACGAATGACAGCGGGGTCGAACACCTTGGTCAGATTCAGCACACCAGTATTCTCGCCATAAGTGGTATTGGCAGGGGCGCCAAAGAGTGATGCCAGAGCCGTTGCCAGTCCGTCGCCCATCAGGGTGCGATGCAGACCAGGCTCCTTCAGGAAGTCCTTGCCTACGGTAGAAGAGATGGCACACATATCGCCGATATGCTCCATGATAGTTGCAATAGCGATAGGCATGATGGCGATGATGGTAGAGATGAGGAAGGTGGTATCCATATTGTCAAAGACGGCCAATGCGGTCTGCTCCCTGGTGAACGGCAGTCCAATCCATGCAGCCTCACTCAACGACGAGAAATCAACCTCGCCCATTGCCACAGCTGTAATATAGCTGACCACCACACCCAGCAGAATGGGAATAATCCTAATGATACCTTTACCACACACACTGGCAAGAATCACCGTTGCCAGCGCCACAATAGCCAACGTCCAATTGGTAGTGCAGTTCTGAATAGCACTACCAGAGAGCACCAAACCGATGGCGATAATCATGGGGCCAGTAACCAATGGCGGGAAGAAGCGCAGCATCTTCTCGATGCCAAACGTCTTAATAAGTGCTGCCATCAGGAAATAACACATTCCGGCAAAGAACACACCGATGCAGGCATAGTCCAAGGCCAGCGTCTCGCTCATGCCCTGCTCTACGCCCAGCGCCTTCACCGACATATAGCCCCCCAGGAAGGCAAACGAGGAGCCCAAGAAAGCAGGCACCTGCAACTTGCTGACTAAATGAAAGACCAGTGTGCCAACACCTGCAAACAACAGTGTTGACGACACGGAAAGACCAGTTAATACAGGCACCAGCACAGTGGCACCAAACATGGCAAACAAATGTTGCACACCCAAGATAATGTACTTGGGTGCGCCCAGTTTTCTGGCATCGGTGATGCCTTCTTTCTCTGTAATTTGGTTCATGTGATTATAACTTGAGAGTAACTTTATCACGAATATCAGCGCTGCTGGCGCCCACCTGGAAGGTGTAGGTGCCGCTGTCGAGCAGCCACTGGTGGGTGGCCTCGTCCCATGACGAGAGGTTAGCTTTCTTCAGCGTCATGCGTAACGTCTCGCTTTCGCCTGGCTTCAAGCTGCGCGTCTTACCGAAGGCCTTCAGTTCCTTGACAGGCTTCTCTATCTGCTTGTTCTTGGGGGCAGAGACATAGACCTGTGCCACCTCGCGGCCAGCCACACTGCCAGTGTTGGTGATGGTGGTCTCGACAACAATGTCATCGCCACTAAGGGTGACGGTGGGCTTTCCATACTTAAAGGTGGTGTAGCTGAGTCCGAAGCCGAAGGGGAACAAGGCCTTAGTCTTGTTACGCTCGAAGCCACGATAGCCCACAAAGATATCTTCCTTATAGTACACCTGCTTGTTGACACCTGGATAGGCCTCTGTGCCAAACTTCACATAGGGATAGTCCTCATAGTTCTGAGCAATGGTAACAGGCAGCTTGCCGCTGGGATTGACCTTACCCGTGAGAACATTGACCAGCGCATTACCGGCCTCGCTGCCCAGATACCAGCAGTGGAGCACAGCCTTCACCTCGTTAATCCAAGGCATCGCGTAGGGGTTGCCACCGAAAGTGACCACAATGATGTTCTTCTGAATCTTAGCCAACTCGCTGATGAGCTCGTTCTGACCAAAGGAGAGGTCATAGCTCTCGCGATCGCCATTCTCACAGTCCTGACGGTGGTTCTTGTTCAGTCCGCCGATGAAGATAATCAGGTCGGCAGTCTTGGCCTTCTCCAGCGCCTCGGCCTTCAGCTCAGCCTGCTTGGCGGGGTCAACACGGTCCACACGGTCGTACATGGCACGGCCAGACATATAACCCTGGGCATAGTCAGTTGAAAGTTGAGAGTTGAGAGTTGAAAGTTGAGAGCTGATAGCTTCGAGGGGTGACACATCCTTCAGGGTCTTCAGCTCTGACGAGCCACCGCCCTGGGTAAGCGAACGGGTGGCGTTCTCACCCACCACCAACACCTTATTATATATAGAGGAGCTGAGCGGCAGGATATCCTTCTCGTTCTTCAGCATCACGATACCCTCCTCGCCAATTTGACGGCAGGCGTCGTAGTGGGCCTCGCTGCACATAGAACCAATAACTTTCTGGGGGTTCATACCAGTACGGAACATGAGACGCAACACACGAGCCACCTTATCGTCGAGCACTGACATAGGCACCTTGCCCTCGTTGATGAGCTGCTCGAAGGGCTTGGCCAGATAATAGTCGTCGTAGCCAAACTCGCTCTCACGCAGCTTACCGTCAGTAAAGGTTCCCATCTCGATGTCGAGTCCACCAAAAACGGCCTCCTGGGTATTGGTGGTGCCACCCCAGTCGCTGACCAGTGCGCCATCCCACCCCCACTCTTTCTTCAGAATACCGTTGATGAGGGCATCGTTATGACAGCAATGCACGTTCTGCCACAGGTTATAAGAACCCATGATGCTCCATACATGGGCACGCTTCACGGCCTGCTCAAAGGGATATAGGTATATTTCACGGAGAGCACGCTCAGACACGTTGACATTGACGGCAAAGCGGTCGGTCTCCTGATCATTCAGCACGTAATGCTTCAAACAACAGCCTACACCATTCTTCTGAGCAGCCACGATATAGGGCACCGCCATCTCGCCTGCCAGATAGGGGTCCTCACCCATATACTCGAAGGCACGACCATTGAGCGGTGTGCGCTGGATATTGACACCAGGGCCCAGCAGCAGGTCCTTGCCGCGATAGGCAAACTCCTCGCTGATGGCGTTGCCATAGATAGCCGAGAGGTCACGGTTCCAAGTGGCTGCCAAGCAGGTGAGCGATGGGAAGGCCACACAGTAATCGTTGGTCCAGCGTGCCGGATTCCAAGTGTTCCACTCCAACTCCTCACGCACACCATGAGGACCGTCGTCCATATTCAGCTGGCGGATGCCCAGACGGGGCACACCTGTCGACGTGAACTTACTCTGTGCATGGAGCACTTTGATCTTCTCGTGGATCGTCATGCGACTCAAGGCATCCTTAACTCGTGACTCGATAGGAGCCTGCGGGTCGAGATAAACCTGTGCGTTGGCACTTGTCAGCGTCATCATCGCCATCAGCGACGCCAAGATGATTCCTTTTTTCATAAAAAAGAGGTATTTGGTTATGATTCGTTCTGTTACTCCATGGGGAAGAGACCATACAGCTTAGCGTCAATCATGTCGGTGACCTGCTTGAAATGCTCAGGGTTCTCGCCAAACTTACAGTGGTCGCCGTCGATAATGATGAGCTGACCCTTGTAGGTCTCAATCCATTCCTCATAGCGGCGGCTAAGACCTTCCAGATAGTCCAGACGCATGGTCTGCTCGTATTCGCGACCACGTTTCTGGATTTGTGCCACCAGCGTAGGGATACTGCTGCGGATATAAATCATGAGGTCTGGCAACTGCACCAGCGACATCATCAGGTCGAACAAGTCTTTGTAGTTGGCAAAGTCGCGGTCGCTCATCATGCCCTGACCATGCAGGTTAGGCGCAAAGATACAGGCATCCTCGAAGATGGTGCGGTCCTGAATGATGGTTTCCTTGGAATGGGCAATCTCTACCACCTCTTTGAAACGCTTGTTCAGGAAGTAAATCTGAAGGTTGAACGACCAACGTTTCATGTCGGCATAAAAGTCCTCCAGATAGGGGTTATTGTCTACGGGTTCGAACCTGGGGGTCCATCCGTAACGATGGGCCAGCATCTTGGTCAGCGTGGTCTTGCCACTACCAATATTTCCTGCTATTGCGATGTGCATCTTATTTAGAAGTTAGAAGAAGTTTAAGAAGTTAGAAGGAGTTTAAGGAGTTGAGGGAGGGAAGAGTCCAAAGAGGGTGGCATCTATGCGGTCCACTATCTGTGCGAAGTCCTTCGGATTGTTCTGGTAATCCAGATTATCTTTCTCGATGACCATCACACGGCCCTTATACATCTTATATATAAACTCGTCGTAACGACGGTTCAGGTTTTCCAGATATTCCAGCTGGATGGACTGTTCGTAGTCGCGGGCCCGCTTCTGGATGTTTCCCACCAGATGGGGCACCGAGGCACGAAGATAAATCATCAGGTCGGGATATTTCACCACTGTCATCATCTGCTCGAACAACTCCATATAGGTCTCATAGTCGCGGTCGGAGAGGTTGCCCATGGCTTTGTTGTTCTGCATAAACACATAAACACCTTCGAAGATGGTACGGTCTTGAACTATGGTGTGGTCGGCCTTGGATATATCAATCAAGTCACGGAAACGCTCTTTGAGGAAAAACACCTCCAGGTTGAACGACCAGCGGTGTATGTCACGATAATAGTCCTCCAGATAGGGATTCTGGTCGACAGCCTCGAAGCGTGCCTCCCAGCCGTAATGACGAGCTAGCATCTTCGTCAGCGTCGACTTTCCACTACCAATATTTCCTGCAATTGCTATATGCATTTTTTTAGGTTTCTGAGGGCAAAGGTACAAAAAACCTTTCAAGCGGCAAAATTATGAATGATGTATTTTGGTTTGTGATAAAAAAATTGTAACTTTGCGCACAAAATTCATCATTATGGGAATAATCATAGGTATTGATGTGGGCATTAGCACCACGAAGATAGTAGGACTAAAGGATGGTAAGCCAACGGCACCGATACGCATCACGGCAGCCGACCCTATCACCTCACTCTACGGCGCATTCGGAAAATATCTGCACGACAACGACCTGCAACTGGAGGAAGTGGATCATGTGATGCTGACTGGCGTAGGAGCCGCCTATGTAAAGGGCGACGTGTATGGTGTGAAGACCAGTCGCTGCGACGAGTTCATTGCCGACGCGCTGGGAGCTCGCTACGAGAGTCATCTGGACCATGCCATTGTCATCTCGATGGGCACAGGTACTTCGTTTGTGATGTGTCATGGCGACAAGATTGAACATATCGGTGGTATCGGCATCGGAGGTGGCACCCTGCAGGGTCTGAGCCGTATCATGCTGAACACCAGCGACATCAAGCAGGTGTCAGAGATGGCCAAGCAGGGTAACATCCGCAATATCAACCTGCTCATTGGCGACATCTCGGCACAGCCGCTGCCTGGTCTGCCTATGGAGGCTACGGCATCACTCTTTGCCCATGCCAAGAACGACGCCTCACGAGAGGATATCGCCTGCGGCATCATCACGATGGTGCTACAGAGCATTGGCTCGGCAGCCGTACTGGCCGCTCAGGGTACCGACTGTCGCGACATGGTACTCATCGGCAACCTGTCGCTATTGCCCCAGAGCCAGGAGATATTCCCTGCCCTGGAGAAGCTCTACAATGTGCGCTTCCATATTCCCAAGTATTCACAGTTCTGCACCGCCATCGGTGCTGCGTTAGCATACAAACAATAAACATCATAAACTAAAAACAAAATGAGAAAACTAACAATCGTTATGGGACTCATGCTGGCTACAACCATGCAGGCCAGAGAGTTTCGTTTCGCACCTGCCGACACACTGAAGCAGGACACCGTATCAACCGTAGTAGCCAACCAGGACACCACCGCTGTTGACACAGCGAAGGTGGAAAAGCCTAAGAAGGAAACGGAGTATGAGAAAATCGTGAAGAAGGGCGGCACCGTCATGAAGGGCCTCTTCACCGTGCGTCACATCGAGGATAAGTATTACTTCGAGGTGCCCGACTCCATGCTGGGTCGTCTCATCCTCTGTGTGAACCGCTTCACCGCTGTTCCCCAGAACTTCGGTAAGTTTGCTGGTGAGGAAGCCAACGACATCGCCTTCTATATCGAGAAACGCGACACGTCACAGCTGCTGGTGCGCCAATATGTGGTGACACAGGTGGCCAAGGAGGGCGACAATATCCGTCGCACCCTGTTGCAGTCTACCGTCGACCCCATCGTGATGGACCTCAAGATTATTGGTCATAACGAAGAGAACGACGCACAGCTGGTAGAGGTGACGCCCCTGTTCAAGGGCAACAGCAAGCTGACAGACCTGTCGCAGAGTCTGAAGACCAGCCTGAAGCTGGGCGGTCCACAGAACAACACAACCTATATCGACACCATGAAGGTCTACCCCACCAACATCGAGGTGGTGACCACCCGCACCTATGGCGCTCAGGCCGGACAGTCGCCTGCCTCACAGGCTGGCAACATCACGCTGGGCATGAACACCAGCATCGTGCTGTTGCCTAAGGAGCCCATGCGTGGTCGTCTGTGGGATGAGCGCGTCGGCTATTTCGTCAATGGCATCACGCTGTTCAGCGACGACCAGCACAAGACGCAGCACGAGTCATACATCGCCCGTTATCGTCTGGTGCCAAAGGATAAGAAGAAGTATCTGCGTGGCGAGCTGACCGAGCCCGAGAAGCAGATTGTCTATTACATCGACCCCGCCACACCTAAGAAGTGGATTCCCTATCTCATTCAGGGTGTCAACGACTGGAACGTGGCTTTCGAGGCCGCCGGCTTCAAGAACGCTATCGTTGCCAAGGTGCTGCCCGAGGATGACCCCAACGTCAGCATGGAGGATGCCCGCTACTCTGGCCTGCGCTATCTGCCTGCCGAGATTGAGAATGCCTATGGTCCCCATATCATCGACCCCCGTTCAGGTGAGATTATCGAGGCGCATATCTGCTGGTATCACAACGTGATGAACCTGCTGACCAAATGGTATATGGTACAATGTGGTGCTGTGGACAGCCGTGCCCGCAGCATGAAGTTCGACGACAAGCTGATGGGTGAGCTGATTCGTTTCGTCAGCAGTCACGAGGTAGGCCACACCCTGGGTCTGCGCCATAACATGGGTGCTTCGTTTGCCACGCCAGTAGAAAAACTGCGCGACAAGGCATGGGTGGAGAAGAACGGTCACACCTCCAGTATCATGGACTATGCCCGCTTCAACTACGTAGCCCAGCCCGAGGACAACATCTCGGAGAAGGGACTCTTCCCCCGCATCAACGACTACGACCGCTGGGCCATCAAATGGGGATACCAGTGGCGCCCTGAGTTCAAGGACGAATATGAGGAGAAGGAAAAGCTGATGAAGGAGACCACCGACGTGCTGCGTGGCAACCAGCGCCTGTGGTTCGGTGGCGAAGGCTGGGGCGACGACCCTCGTGCACAGACCGAGGACCTAAGCGACAACAACATGAAGGCTTCGGAATATGGTATCAAGAACCTGAAGCGCATCATGGAGAAACTGCCCAAATGGACCAAGCAGGACAACGACCAGTATGAGGACCTTTGCGAGATGTGGGCTGCTGTCAGAGACCAGTTCAACCGCTATGTAGGTCATGTGTACAGAAACATCGGAGGCCGCTTCAACAACAACATGCCTGGCGAGGAGCCTTTCGTAAATGTACCCAAGGAGCGTCAGCAGGAGGCTCTGCAGTTCATTGGTCGCAACGTCTTCGAGACTCCCGAATGGCTCTACCCCGAGAATATCATGTCGAAGACTGGTACCAACGTCATGATAGCTCAGAACGACTTGCAGGAGAGTCTGCTTAGAAGACTGATGGAACCCAGGAACCTGAGTAACCTCGACGCTTTCGGCTATCCTATCGACGAGTATTTGGACGACCTCTTTGCCGAGGTGTGGAAGACAGAAAGCGGCAGCGACCTGAAGGCCAAGCTCCGCAGAAGTCTGCAGCGTTCTTATCTGAAGAACATGAACAGTGCCATCAATCCCACAACGACAGGCGTCCAGAACACGACAACTTCACAGTTTAACAACTCCGATGCTGTGCTCTTTATGATGATGAACCTGCAAAAGGTGGAGGATTTCTGCAAGCAGCAGGCTCAGGTCGAGAGCGGCATCAACAAGTTGCACTACGAGGATCTGCTTCGTGAAATCAAGCTGATCCGCGACCGAAGGACAACAGTAAAATAAAACATAAACAGCGTATGAGACCTAAACTATTCTTAGCAGGCTTCTTTCTTTTAGCCCTGCAAAATGCTAACGCACAGACAGAGCTTTATCCGAAGCATTTCGACCTGGAGCAGGTAACACTGCTCGACGGACCGTTCAAGACCGCACAGGACAAGAACATCGACATGCTGCTCCAGTACGACACCGACCGCCTACTGACGCCCTTCGTACGTCAGGCAGGTCTCTCGGCCACTACCGACCCGCAGAGCCCCTACTACCAGTGGGAGCAAAAGCACCCCAACTTCAAGAACTGGGGCGGCGATGCTGGCTTCGACCTCAGCGGACATGTGGGAGGACACTATGTGTCAGCCCTGGCACTGGCCTATGCCGCCAGTCACGACGAGGGCCAGCGTGCCAAGATGAAAGAGCGCTTGGACTACATGCTGAAGGTAATGAAAGACTGTCAGGATGCTTACGACAAGAATACTGAAGGTCTCTACGGATTCATTGGCGGACAGCCCATCAACGACTCCTGGAAGAAACTCTATGCCGGCGACCTCTCTGGCATTCAGAAAAACTGGGGATGGGTGCCCTTCTATTGCGAACATAAGATTCTGGCCGGACTGCGCGATGCCTATCTCTATGGCAATAGCAAGGAGGCCAAGGAGATGTTCCGCAAGCTGGCCGACTGGAGCACTAACCTCATTGCCAAGGTCGATGACCAGGCTTTCGAGGGTTTCCTCAACTGCGAGCACGGCGGCATGAACGAGTCGCTGCTCGATGCCTACCAGCTCTTTGGCGACGCCAAATACCTGGCTGCCGCCAAGAAATACACCCACAAGGCGATGCTCAACGGCATGCAGACACTCAACGAGACCTTCCTCGACGGCAAGCACGCCAACACCCAAGTGCCTAAGTTCATTGGCATGGAGCGCATCGGTGAGATGGACGCTGCAGCAACTAATTATATTACTGCTGCCGAGAACTTCTGGCAGGATGTAGCTACCAACCGCACCGTCTGCATTGGTGGCAACTCAGTGAACGAGCACTTCCTGGCTGCCACCAACGGCAACCGCTATATCGACCAGCCCGACG
The DNA here is from genome assembly GCF_946407605.1 of uncultured Prevotella sp. GTDB lineage: Bacteria > Bacteroidota > Bacteroidia > Bacteroidales > Bacteroidaceae > Prevotella. The sequence continues at coordinate 13,531 of NZ_CAMJOS010000026.1, read as the reverse complement.
GCCCCGAGTCGTGCAACACCAACAACATGCTGAAGTTCTCGGAGATGCTCTTCGACCGCACTGCCGATGCCAAGTACGTGGACTTCTACGAGGCTGCCATGTGGAACCATATCCTCTCCACACAGGACCCCGAGACTGGCGGCTATGTGTATTTCACCACCCTGCGTCCACAGGGCTATCGCATCTACTCTGTTCCCAACAACGGCATGTGGTGCTGTGTGGGTACCGGCATGGAGAACCACTCTAAGTATGGACACTTCATCTACACCCACGATGGCAAGCAGACACTCTATGTGAACCTCTTCACCGCCTCACGCCTCGACAGCAAGGACTTCGTTGTCACCCAGGAGACCCAGTTCCCCTTCGAGCCTAAGACCACCATCACCATTGGCAAGAACGGCACATTCACCTTAGCTGTCCGCCATCCATCATGGGTAGGCAGTGGCTTCGCCATTACTATTAATGGTGCTGCCGTCGAGACAACAGCCGTTGCCGCTGGCAAGGCTTCCTATGTCAACATCACTCGCAAATGGAAGAAGGGCGACAAAGTTGAGGTCTCTCTCCCCATGACCCTTCGCTACGAGGAGTGCCCCAACTACACCGACTATATCGCCTTTAAGTACGGTCCCATCCTGCTCGGTGCCAATACCACACAGGGCAGCGAGAAGTTGCAGAACGAATACGGCTTCGAGGGTCGCATGGACCACTCCCCCGGCAGTCGCGGCACGTCAAAGAAGCTCACCGACTCGCCCATGCTTATCGGACAGCGCGACAATGTGCTGAGCCGCATCAAGAAGGTCAGCGACAGCGAGCTGCGCTTCACCATCGACGCCAGCCGACCCGGCGTCAACACCTACAAATGGCAGACCCTGACCCTGCAGCCCTTCTATCAGATTCACCACGACCGCTATATGTGCTACTGGTACCAGCAGACAGAACAGAACTATGCCAACAGCGAAATGGCTAAGAGCGAGGCAGAGGCAGAAGCCCTGGCTAAGCGCACCATCGACTTCGTGGCTCCTGGCGAGCAGCAAAGCGAGGCTGGTCACGAGGGCATCTACAGCAGCGACACCAACACGGGACTGTTCAACTCTGAGCGCTACCGCGATGCCCGCAATGGCGGCTTCATCCAGTACACACTGGCCAATACCGACAGCAATGCCAAGAACCTCAGCATCATGATGCGGTTCAGTCGTGCCGACAGGGGACGCAAGGCTTCTGTTACCGTCAACGGACAGGTCATCGCCACCTTCACCATAGAGGGTAGCAGAGAGGGCGGATTCTACAACCTGGAGTTCCCCATTCCCGCAGAGATTGTACAGGCAGCACAGGCCAACAATAATATATATAAGGTACGCCTGACGGCTGATTCCTCATCCCTCTGTCCTGGCCTCTACTATCTCCGACTTCTGAAATAAACCTATCTATGCATATACAGTGGAGGGGATGCGTTGATTTGCATCCCCTCCACTGAAAGAACCGACTCCATGATCTATTAGCCTAATTGACAAGTTTCACTTGTCGACTGATGCCGCGGCTTGTGAAAGGTATGTCACTTTTGGGGCGTCCGGGACGTTTCTTTCACCCGAGGGAACGTCACTTTGCGGTCGTAGATGCGATACTTTACCCCCCTAAAGTATCATCGGAACGGGTCGCAGATGACGTCGGAACGAGTCGCAGATGACGTCGGAACGGGTCCAAGATGACGTCGGAACGGATGGAAACCCTCCCTCTATACTGGAGTTCCCCTTTTAGGGGGAACGGAAAAACAAGAAGGAAATGAGATAAGTCCGTCCTGACGGACTGAGAATCCGCTCCCCACGGACTACGAGTCCGAAGGCTACGGACTTGATGAATCGGACGCGAAAAAATCAAAGAATTCGAAAATGTCCCTCACATAGTGTAGTCATATCCTACCCTTAGTCTACCTATACTCTACCCATACTGAATGAGTAAGCCTAGAGTATATCTAGAAGCTGTCTAGAGTATATCTAGAAGCTGTCTAGAGTATATCTAGAAGCTGTCTAGAGTATATCTATAGGTTCTTTCAGTCGCTACGCTTAGTGAAAGTGGCAGGGCCGAGCGCTCCTGATTATATTACTTCACCACCTTCTTTCCGTTCTTTATATACACCCCATGCTTAGGTTCTGCATTGAGGCGACGGCCCTGGAGGTCAACAATAGAAGGATCTGTGGCTGCACCAACTGTTTGAGAGGAACCAACACCTGCTACTACGAGAGAATTATAGTCATTATCATCAACTATTGGAATAGATACAGTATTGTTTGCATCTGGCACATTTAAGACACCATCATACAGGCATACAGAACATCTTACTTGCCTTTCCTCATCAGCAGAAACAATGGTATGATAAAATTTCAGGTGATACGATTCTCTAAATACATTGACAAGATTAAAGAACAAGGTGGCTACTCGCAGACAACCCTGACCAGGAATTCCATCTGTCATCACATTAATCAGCAGTGTGCTGTCTTTATCAAGTTCTGCCTGAACGTCAAGATAGGAGTATTCGCATGGCAACACATAATTCTGATATGAACAAAAAAGACTGTTCTGTCCTTCGCCCCGTAGAAACTCAAGTACCTTATTCAGATTCTCACCAGGCTGAATGTTTTTAGTAAATTCATATGTTGACAGCCCCTCTACCTTTACAGGATAGTCAAAGCCTTCCTCATAGGCCTGCGCCAACGTTACCAAGTCTATTTCCACAACAGAATGTTCCTTGAAAGACACCTTACCAATATTCTTTCCTCTCACAGTCACTTGGTATTCGTCCTTTAGCGCATTGAATATGGTGAAATAAATATTGATCTGACAGACACAAGCGGCAAGTATATCACCAGTACCTGCGTCAACACCGATGTTGAGATTTGAATCATTTTCCTGACATATCACCTTAACGTCACCATAAGCACAGTTCACCTCACAGTTGATAAGTTCTCCATACAGACCACCTTCAAAACGCGTGAGTTTTAGCCTCGGGTTTCCGATATTGCCTTCGGATCTCGTCCTCATTGCACAATCCGTATTCGACACATCACCTACCGTTACGTTCGATTCTTGTGCCACAGCGCCACCTGTAGCCAGAACAAGCAAAAACACTAGTAGTAATCTCATCTCTTTCATAACACTTCAGTTATTGGGTTTCGCTATTTTCTGCAAAGATAATAAAATTCTCAATACGTTGTTCTGTTTCGAGCCAGTTTTTCACTTTATCACCTTCTTTCCGTTCTTTATATACACCCCATGCTTAGGTTCTGCATTGAGGCGACGGCCCTGGAGATTGAAGATGTCAGTTCTGGCCTTCACCTTATTATATGTTACCTCTGTGATTCCAGTTGTCTGCACTTCGAATTCGCCAGTGAAGGACTCAAGGCTATTCTCCATCGTTACGGTGTAACGGCCCTTGGCGTAGGCAGAGATGTCGATGTTCAGACCCACGATGCTGCCTGCGTTGATGGCTTTCTCGTAGACGGCCTTGCCTGACTCATTGGTGATACTTACCATATAGGCATCAGCAAGGGGATTGAGGTTGATGTCGAGCTGCAGCTCGTTGTATTCACCATATATTGGTTCTTCCGCCTCCCTCATCGGAGCCTTTGCCATAATGCTCGCATCGCTCTCCTCTTGCTTACTCGGCACCTTGGGTCTGGGCTTGATGATATGCACAAAGTCGAAGCGGTCCTTGCGGGCTCCTGCCGCATCAATGCTGGCCCCGTCCTCATAGTCGTCGTTGAGGTAGATGACCTCATCACCAACGGAACACGACATCAGGAACAACCCATGGCCTTCTTTTCCATAATAGACATTTACGGTTGGACCGTCAATACCTCCAACACCTTCCAACCAAGTGGTATTGTAATAGGGTTCTTCTTCATCATACCACATGACATCTCTATAAACGCCCTTAAAGCCATCTAATCCTCCAGTCTGCTTCGGCCCTATTACATAGGAATAATAGTCATCAATCAGGAAGGATTCATTGGCTTCGAGGGAGAAGTCGTACATCATCTTATATTGTTTGTTTTGTGCGTTATAAAAATACACTTTCTTGTCCTCTTCGTACCATGCTCCAATATTTCTTAAGGAAGGAATCTGTATCATATCATCATAATCCGGATGATCAGGGCTGACATATCGTTGGCACATCATCTGCTTGCAGGTCCTTCCGTCAACAATCGTGTCGCCATCAAGATAGTAGTATTCAACCATTTTCACAACACCATCCGAAATACCAGTAGTGCTTCCCACCTTCCACACCTTACCATCTTCAACGAATGGACGATAAGCCACTTGATCCTCAAGGGGAACTATAGCTCCAAACTCGTTCCAAGGCGATACATTCCGATAAGCATCTATGGAAGCTGCAGGCACATACAATGTCGCATTCTTTCGGCTTGTAAACACATTTTGCTTAATTGCTATCGGAGTAGGATTTAAAACTGTGACAGAGGTGAGACTAGAGCAATTAGAGAAAGATTTACTACCTATACTCATTACGCTGTTGCCAATTGTTACGGAAGTAAGATTAGAGCAATATGCGAATGCAAAAGTTTCAATACTCGTCACGCTGTTAGGGATGATGACGGAGGTGAGTCCTGTGCAACCATGGAAAGCACCACCGCCAATACTCGTTACGCTACTGGGAAAGGTAACGGAGGTTAGGCCAGTACAACTATAGAAAGCACCACTGCCAATACTCGTTACGCTGTTAGGGATGATGACGGAGGTAAGGCCAAAGCAATTATGGAAAGCTGACTCTTGAATGCTCGTCACACTATTGGGAATGGAGATAGAAGCAAGGCTAAAGCACTCTTGGAAAGCAGCCCTACCAATACTCGTTACGCTGTTGGGTATGGATACAGAGGTAAGGCCAGAACAATGTGCAAAAGCATAATCACCTATACTTGTTATGCTGTTGGGGATGGTGATAGAGGTAAGGCCGGAGCAGCCATAGAAAGCATCTTCGCTGATACTCGTCACGCTGTTGGGGATAACAATGGAGGTAAGTCCAGAGCAAGACTGGAAAACACCACTACCAATACTCGTTATACTGTTTGGGATAGTGACAGAGGTGAGGCCAAAGCAGCCATAGAAAGCTTTCTTACCAATACTCGTTACGCTGTTGGGGATAGTGACGGAGGTGAGGCCAGAGCAGAAAGCGAAAGCATTCTCGCCAATACTCGTCACGCTGTTAGGAATAGTGATGGAGATAAGACCGCAATCATAGAAAGTCCAATTGCCAATACTCGTCACCTTATAGATCCTGTTCATATAGGTCACTTCCTCAGGGATTATCACGTTTCCCGTATATTCAAAGGGAATGTAGTTGTCACCACGGAAAGTAACTTCCAACTCCGTACTATCATTGGTGAAATTGTAATAAATGGTAACACCATCACCATTTGGAACTTCAATGTCGTGGGCACTTGCTGCCATCGGCAATAAAGTGGTTAACAGTAGAAATATTATTTTTTTCATGACTTATATTATAGTTATTCGATGCGATGATAATTCTGGATTAAGAGGTTAGTAATGGAATCTGACAGTCAGCATGGCACCCAAGTGGTCAAAGCCATACGACTCATTATCAGGCTGCTTAAAACCATCAGGTTTAGAGAAGACGCTACGTTGACGCACACCGTCGATACCGATGCCCAACGTCTTTGTCACCATAATCTCCATTCCCACAGTCATTCTCGATCCAAATCCGATTTCGTTCTGGCCGTCATCGTGATAATAAGCCAGACCTAAACCCAACGATGCATCAAGGCGCAACCAAGGAGTGATATTGCCACCAATAAGGGCGCTGGGGCCGAGATACATCATGATGTAATCGGGTTTATTTCCGATGTACATGAAATTATCGGGAATCTCAATCTCCGTACGGCTACCATAAAAGTCGGCACCGAAGCCATATATCTTCTTTCCTGTATAGGCTATTGACAGGTTGATGGCATAGCCACGCTGGTCTGAGACATAGTTCTTAGCATCTTTGCTCAGATAAAGCTTCGAGGTAGTCCACATAGGTCCAAAGCCGAGTTTGAATATAATGCCCTGCGACTCCTCTTCCTGCTGCCAGCTGGTGCTTTCTGCTTCTGCTGTCGCAGCATCAGGGATATCGGTCTCCGTTTTGTCGGTCTTTGTCGCTGCTGTGTTGACGGTTGTAGGCTTGCCCCATAGATGAGCTTTCAACTCGTCTATTCTCTTCACTGAGAGGGTCAGCGAGTCTATCACCTTGCCATCGGTGTGGCCCATCGTGCCCTTCAGCAGGTTCTTGTCTATCGCGCTGTTGTCCACCACCAGCATGTTGCCGCCCTTCTGTGCCGTTTCCCTGACGGCCAGGCCCAGCATCTTACCATACTGGCTCTTCACCGACTCCGTCTTTCCGTCAACCGTCACCTGTCCTATGGTCTGCATATCCCCTGTGCTCTCACCCTCACCAACAATCATCACCTTGTTCGTTGGCTGGGGCGAAAGCCCTTCCGTCACTAGTTCCGATGTTACCTGGGGCGAGCATCCCACCAATGCTCCTGTCACTATCAAAAGAAATAAATACTTTTTCATATAACTATTTTTACTAATCATGTAGATTCAATGCTCTTTCAGTCGCTACGCTTTGTGAAAGCGGCAGAGCCGAGCGCTCTTGATTATTTTCACTTCACCACAACCTTACGCCCATTAACGATATTCAGACCCTTCTGCAAGGAGCTAAATCGCTGGCCCTGGAGGTTGAAGATGTCAGTTCTGATTTTCACCTTATTATTATATGTTACCTCTGTGATTCCAGTTGTCTGCACTTCGAATTCGCCAGTGAAGGACTCAAGGCTATTCTCCATCGTTACGGTGTAACGGCCCTTGGCGTAGGCAGAGATGTCGATGTTCAGACCCACGATGCTGCCTGCGTTGATGGCTTTCTCGTAGACGGCCTTGCCTGACTCATTGGTGATACTTACCATATAGGCATCAGCAAGGGGATTGAGGTTGATGTCGAGCTGCAGCTCGTTGTATTCACCATATATTGGTTCTTCCGCCTCCCTCATTGGAGCCTTAACCATTATTTTCTCTTGCTTACTCGGTGCCTTAGGTCTAGGCTTGACGATATGCACAAAGTCGAAGCGGTCCTTGCGGGCTCCTGCAGCATCGATGCTGGCCCCGTCCTCATATTTATCGTTGAGGTAGATGACCTCATCACCAACGGAACACGACATCAGGAACAACCCATGGCCTTCTTTTCCATAATAGACATTTACGGTTGGACCGTCAATACCTCCAACACCTTCCAACCAAGTGGTATTGTAATAGGGTTCTTCTTCATCATACCACATGACATCTCTATAAACGCCCTTAAAGCCATCTAATCCACCAGTCTGCTTTGGCCCTATTACATAGGAATAATAGTCATCAATCAGGAAGGTTTCATTGGCTTCGAGGGAGAAGTCGTACATCATCCTATATTGTTTGTTCTGTGCGTTATAAAAATACACTTTCTTGTCCTCTTCGTACCAAACTCCAATATTTCTTAAGGAGGGAATTTGTATCATAACATCATAATCCGGATGATCTGGGCTGACATATCGTTGGCACATCATCTGCTTGCAGGTTCTTCCGTCGATGATTGTGTCGCCATCGAAGTAGTAGTACTCAACCATCTTCACAACACCATCCGAAATACCAGTAGTGCTTCCCACCTTCCAGACCTTACCATCTTCTATCATTGGGCGATAATTGTTCTGATCCTCGATGGGAACAATATACTTGAAGTTGCTCCATGGAGCTGTCTTCTTGTAAGCCTCTATTGAGGCGGCAGGTACGTGAAGAACTGCTTCAGGGTTTATGTCACGGAACTGCATTGTCTCATCAGTAGTAGGTAGCGTAGTGGCACGGCAATATACGTTCTCCAGGCTTTGGCAATGCGAAAAAGCATATCTGCCGATGCTTTCCACACTGGCAGGGATGTCAAGCTCCTTTAATTTCAGACACGTCTGGAAAGCCCAGCCTCCAATTGTTTTGAGATTTTCAGGAAGGACAAGAGATGTCAGGCTCTTTAATCCGAAGAATCCTCCATCTTTGATTGTAACCAGCGTTGAAGGCAGGGAAAGAGAAGTTATACTTTCGCATTTACGGAATGCTTCTTCTCCTATCTCAACCACTCCCTCCGAAATCTCGACAGATGTAATGGCATTACAGTCATAGAATGCGCCATCATTTATAGCTGTCACGGTACAAGCAATTCCCCATAGCTCTACGGAGGAAGGGATTACCACGTTGCTCAATGTCTGATAGCTGTCGGAATGTAACACAGTAGCCGTCTTTGGCCCCAGCTCAACCCAATAGGACAGCGGCCCTATCATTAGATTGTCACGGAATTGCGAAGGACGGTCGCCTTCTTTCTCAAAGTCCTCTTTCGTGAAGAAACACATATCGCCATCATAGCATCCCACGAACTGAATGCTATCCATCAGTGTGCCTGCGCAGTATTCCAGCAGTCCCTTTGAACTGCCGACGCCCTCAACCCAGTAGTATAGGCTGTCCTTGTCCAGAGGAAAAGGATCGTAACGCCTTTTGTTCAACATTTGAATCCTATGAAGCTTATCATTACCTGCCATAATAGAATCATCGTTGACCACGAAACGTGAGATACCGCTATACTCAAAAACAGATTGATAATGCTGGGTAAAATCATAGAGTGGCACAGCTTCTGATGAGTCAGATGGCAGGAAGTGGAGGCTATTTGATATCTCGTTGAAAGCACCGATATAGCCAGAGCGTACCACATTCTTCGTCTCGTTGTCCGTCAATGTCATATAGACCTTGGCCCGCTTGTATGCATGCAGCAAGGTATCACCCTCAACAGTATAGGTCAGTGTGCCCTTCATCTCCCCATTGTCATAGTTATATACCCAACGGCGGCCTTGTGTCAGCATTTTGTTGGGATTACCATTCATCTCATTAATTGTGGCATCAAAATCGCGGGATAAGATACGTTGAAGCGAGCCATCCTCCTCTCTTATGCCATAATAAGTCAACAACCCAACATTCCTCATTCTCTCTTTACAATCGGGCTTTATGTTCAGCCAATACAGCAGAAAGCCTGGTGAGTTGGTACACCCTACGCCCTCTATCAGGTCGAGGCCATTGCTCAGTGTCAGACGGCGGCGAGAAATGCCATCCTCCGTTGTCAACACACTCACATTGGTTACCGTCAGCGAAGTGCCGTCAGTCAACTGGCAATACTCATCTCCCACATTCTTAGTAAAGTCATAGAGCACTAATTCGCCGTCAACCGTTTCTTCATACGGCAGAGGCTCACCCTCACCTACTAAAGACCAGCTGTTTTCTTGCGTCAGCAAGCTCAGATACTCTTCCTTGTTGACATATATTTTTCCCCCTTCATCGCGGATGCCAAGGGTGGCGTGATACCATGAAAGATCTTCAGGTCCCATCGCCCTCGCTCCATCATACGAACGACGTTCCATATTAAGCAGACCATACGTCTTGCCATTCATGGCTTTTGTTCCCTTAATAGTATAAGAATCCCCTGTCCAATAACCTGCATACCCCCACGCAGTTCCTTCATGGAGCATCTCGCCAACCACCGTCTCGCCATAAGCGAAACCTGTCAGCATCAATAACAGAAATAACAAACTTGATTTTCTCATATCTACAAATTTTTATCTATTTCTATCTTTTTCTGACCGCAATTACTGATAGATTTCTTCTATTTCACCACCTTCTTTCCGTTCTTGATATACACCCCATGCTTGGGCTCTGTATTCAGGCGGCGGCCCTGGAGGTTGAAGATGTCAGTTCTGGCCTTCACCTTATTATATGTTACCTCTTCTATTCCTGTTGTCTGCACATCGAATTCGCCTGTGAAGGACTCAAGGCTATTCTCCATCGTTACGGTGTAACGGCCCTTGGCGTAGGCAGAGATGTCGATGTTCAGACCCACGATGCTGCCTGCGTTGATGGCTTTCTCGTAGACGGCCTTGCCTGACTCATTGGTGATACTTACCATATAGGCATCAGCAAGGGGATTGAGGTTGATGTCGAGCTGCAGCTCGTTGTATTCACCATATATTGGTTCTTCCGCCTCCTTACTCGGTGCCTTTGCCATAATGCTCGCATCGCTCTCCTCTTGCTTACTCGGTGCCTTAGGTCTAGGCTTGACGATATGCACAAAGTCAAAGCGGTCCTTGCGGGCTCCTGTAGCATCGATGCTGGCCCCGTCCTCATAGTCGTCGTTGAGGTAGATGACCTCATCGCCGACACTACATGACATCAGGAACTCTGGCACATGATCTACGTCCTCAGGAGAGGCATTCCTGGTAGGTCCGTCAATACCTCCGACGCCTTCCAGCCAGATGTTACAGAAGTAGTTGCCTTCATCCGACAGCTCTGTTATGTCTCTATAAACGCCCTTGAAACCTTTTAAGCCTCCTGTCTGCTTTTGTCCTATCACGTATGGACCATTATTACCAATCATCAGAGTGTCATCAGCATCGACGGAGAAATCATACATCAACATAAACTGATTGTTAGTTGTATTAAAGACATAAACTTTCTGGTTCTCTTCGTACCAAGCTCCCACCTTACTCAAGGAAGGCTGTTGCGACATATAGTCAAAATCCGGATGATCTGGGCTGACATATCGTTGGCACATCATCTGCTTACAATTCTTTCCGTCAACAATTGTGTCGCCATCGAAGAAATAGTAATCAACAATCTGCACAATACTATCTGAAATACTTGCCGTGTTTCCTAGCTTCCAAACTTTCCCATCTTCAATCATTGGACGATATGCTCTTTGTGGCGTCTTGTTAATGACTAGATGTTCCTCGCCTTGATTGTCTACCACGATATAGTTCATGTTAGGGTTGAAGCCTGGAACATAGAAGTTGGTAGCATGGAGGGCCATACAATCAGCTAATGGTTCCACTTCTTTTATTACGAATTCAATTTTGTTGACCAACGGGTCATCAGTTTTGCTCTCGTAGAAAATTGCATAGTGATTTGGTCCACATTGGGTAAAAGCATTTCCATAGACATGCAGACGGTCACCTTCTAATTCGTAAGTAAGTTTATGATGCCCGTCGTCTTCTGAATTGTCTTCTGCACCAGTTGGCAGATTGCAACCATGAATGTGTCTCATCCAGTCGTAAGCGTTATAAAACATGAATGGCAGATATTCGTTTTGATAGCTTGTTTCGTTATCTTTCCTTTCTACGTAAGCCAGATACGTCTTCACTCCGTCAGAAGCAAAGGAACCAAACATATTATCAAGTGACCCAACACCTTCTACCCAAGTAGTAACCTCATCATATCCCCCCACCCCGTTATCACGACCAATTGTCCATGTGTGTAGTCGGCGATACTCAAATTCCAGTGTATCAGCTGATGTGAGGATACTCGAAGATACTATCTGGGGACCGTTGTTCAACCATCCTTGCTTCAATACCTTACAATTAGTAGGTTGGCCAAAACCAAATTCGTATGTGAATGTATCGCCCTCTTTGAGCGAGAAGTCATACAACATGACGTCCCTGCCAGTCGTCTCATCATATTTATACACCCGACGATTTTCCTCACGAAACAGTCCTTCCTTTCGAATCGTACACAAAATGTCTTCAAAACAGGATGTCTGTATGTATGTCTTGCCGTTACGCTCTACATTTTCGTACATCTCGTATCTTACAAAATAATAAATAGAGTTCGGATCTGAAGTCTCAAACACATGCCACTGCTTGCCTAACTCTACAAATGGAATGTAGTCAACGCTATTTAAGATATCTTCTGATTCCTGTGACTGCATGGGCAGCGCACCAAGAAGGAATAGGAATAATAGTTTTATTGTTTTCATAATCTTATGATTTTAAGTTGTTAGCATGCTTATTTATTACCTTAATAGTATCTGTTCCAGCGTGATGTCTGGATTGGTTTCTCCGAACACGTCCTTCTTCAGCTTGAGCTTGCGATGCTGGACGGCAGAGACGGTGATGCAGTAGATGTTGCCAATGGTGCGGTTGCTGATGCCAAGACGGGTGAGCAAGCACAAACGGATGTCGTCTTCCTGCATGTTGGGATACTGCTCGCGGAGGTTGGCAAAGCGATTGTTGTCGATGGCGTTGAGCGTTCGTTCTATCTCGCTCCATTCGTGGGGACTGAGGTAGATGAGCAAGTCGCCACTTTGGTTGAGCTTCTTCACCGCCTCTGTACGTTCCAGGATGAAGTGCTGCATGAATGTCACCACCTCGTTGGCCTGATGCAACAGGGTCTTCTGATGCTCAGCCTCCTGTTGCAACTGACGTTTCTCCTGATGCTGTGCCCGCATCCTGTATCTTACCATCAACACGATAGCCACGATGACGAAGAGCGAGGCAATGATAACAATAAGGAGGGTGCGGCCATACATCTTTGAACGGTATTCCAGCTGCTGGTTCTCCATCTCCTGACGCAGCGACTCCTGATAGTACTGATCCTTCTGTTCGAGGGCCTTGAAATAGATATCCTCTATCTGATTGAAAGCTTCGTCCACACTGTCCTCCACCGCTGTGGCGCCCAATCGCCGAAGGGCTATCTTGGCAAGGTGACTCTGTACGATATATGCCAGATGGACATCATCGCCTGGTTCCATCTGCCGATAGACGGTCTCTGCCGAGTCGAGCATATTGAGACAGAGGTAGCTGCGAGCCAGCACCTGAAGCGTGCCAGACTGCGTGTCGCCAGTAGCCATAGCCTGATGGGCATAGTCTATGGACTGTCGATAATCATCCTGTGCCCAGGCAATGTTGGCGAGGCTGGTGAGCGTGAGACCCATCAGGTTAGTCATCTGTTCCTTCTTGGCTATGTCGTAGGCTTTATTGATGTAGTCGAGTGCTTCGTCGAAAGTACCCTCATTGACAAATGCCACTTGTGCGGCATACGTTCCAGCATAGTCGAGCAGGAGGATGTAATTGCTTTCATCGTCAGGATGCTGCTCATAAATGCTCAGGGCTTTCTTCATCAGTTGCAGAGCCTCCTCAGGGTTGCTCTCCGCCAATGCTTCAGCCAATCGCTGATAGGCAATATAATTGGTATGCCAATCTTCTGACTCTTCAGCCAGGCGGATGGTCTTACGTAGTAAGGTCTCTCCCTGCAGGATGCTGTCATTGGCCAGAGCGTCCTCAGCCTGCTCCAGGCAATGTGCTGCCGAGGGCATCTGCGGCTCCTGTTGCGACTGACTGCAAGCCGTCAGCAACACACCTATTATTAATATGAAGAATGACTTTTTCTGCATAGCTATTGGTTTTCGATTGCAAAGTTACAAAGTTTTTTCCAAAGTTGTATCAGTTGCCTATGGAAAATACGAAAACCATCCGTTTCTGTAAGTCATTAAAAATAAACACGTTACAAAAACAAACACGCTAAGACCTATGGAATTCTGTTGAAAAAGGTATGGAATAATGGTACACAAAGGTAAAAAAACAAAGAAGCCCTGAATCATTTCTGACTCAGGGCTTCGCTTCAA
>NZ_CAMJOS010000025.1 GCF_946407605.1 uncultured Prevotella sp. | reverse complement strand
TGGCACGGACCTTCAATCATCATCGCCTACGCTCCATGTATCAACCACGGTCTGAAGGCCAAGGGCGGTATGGGTAAGAGCCAGGCCGAGGAGAAGAAGGCTGTTGAGTGCGGTTACTGGCACCTGTGGCGCTACAACCCAGCTCTGGCTGAGGAAGGCAAGAACCCATTCTCTCTCGACTCTAAGGAGCCTAACTGGGAGAACTTCCACGACTTCCTGCTTGGTGAGGTTCGTTACCTGTCAGTTAAGAAGGCTTATCCCAACGAGGCTGAGGAGCTGTTCGCTGAGGCACAGAAGATGGCCCAGCTGCGCTACAAGACTTACATCCGCAAGGCTGCTGAGGATTGGAGCAACGAGTAATTTACTCAATATTTCTATACAATTATCCCTCGCCAATCGGCGGGGGATAATTTTTTTTTGAATATAGTCACTTTCGGGTCTTTTCTGACGTTCCTTTCATCCGTTTCGATGGTATTTTGCGGTCGTTCCGATGATACTTTAGGGGGGTAAAGTATCATCGGAACGAGTCGTAGATGCCATTGGAAGCACCCGAAGATGACGTTAGAACAGGTGTAAGATGACGTCAATCAGTCGATGTCCTGCCTGTAATAGACCGCGCCCTGTTCGTTCTTCAGCGTGCGGGTGTTGGGGTCGTACTCATAGCAGTCCTCCTCAGAGTCCACATCAGTAGGCTTCAGGCAGATGGTGTTACCCTCAATATGATAGGTGTACTCCGTATAGTTAAGACTGCCTATCATGCACCATGTGGCAGTGCCGTCCTTACAAAGGTCAATACGGCTTTCCTGGTCGGCGTCGTCGTAGATGCCAGCCATGTTGGCATAGGTTAGCTCAGGGGTTTCCTCCTGGGGCGCAGAGAGATAGGCTTGCATAGCCTCCATGAGGCTGGCCGCAACCTCCTTGTCGTCAGCATCGGCGTAGAACCTGATGATGTCGTGTACGCGCCAGTTGCCATCCTCGCGGCAGAACCTAAACTGCTGGTGAATGGTCTGGACGGAGCTGTAGAGCGTATAATCGACCAAAGCGGTGGCTTTTTCAACGTCCAGCTCTTCAAACTTGATGTCGCGAGCCTCCAGATCACTCGGATTGTCGTCCTGCATCATGGTCCAGTAGTCATCGTTGAAGAAGCCGATATCCGCCACATTGGCGTCTTTCTTCTCAACGGCAGCCACATTGTCGCGCCAGGCATGACAGGCAAAACGCTGGTCTATATCACTTTCGTTCTGAGCGGCGGCAGCATACAGATTCTTGATAACAGCGGTAATGTCTTCCTGTGCCTTCATGGCTAGGGAGTCTGCGGCGATGGCGGCAGAATCGCGTTCCATACCTGGCCCGTCGATGGGCTTACAATTCGTGCAACCAGTTAATCCTACTGTCAGGAGCATGGTGCTCAAGACGAATACAAAAATCTTTTTCATAACAATCTAAAATATTTTGCTGCAAAAATACGAAAAAGTGAACAAAAATGATTAACTTTGCCGCAAAATTTTTATGTTTTTGTGAAATTGATGATTAAAAAGACTATACTTATTTTATAGCACTTATGAGAAAGTTATTCACAACTCTGCTGATGATACCTGCCATGATGGCGACATCGGCACAGACAGAGAAGAAAGGTTTTGACGACCTGTATCATTTCATTGAGAACCTCGACGTGTTTGAATACGGACAAGAGGAAAGCCGCGCATACTACATTCCTGGGCATCACATGCTGCTCAACGGCAGGTGGAAGTTCTACTATGGTGACACGCCGCAGGAGATTCCTGCCAACTTCTTTGAGGAGAAATACTCTGATGCGAAGTGGGCCACCATCGACGTGCCGTCGAACTGGGAGATGAGGGGCTACGGCGACCCGCTGTTCCGCAATGTGGCCTCGCCCTTCAAGGCCGACCCGCCTATGACGCCACGCGACTACAACCCCACGGGTGCCTACCGCACCACATTCACCATTCCCGCCGACTGGAGCGGTGAGGAGGTCTTCCTGCGCTTCGAGAAGGTGGCGTCAGCCTCGTTCCTGTGGGTCAACGGTCAGGAGGTGGGCTACAACGAGGGCGCTCAGGAGCCTGCCGAGTATAATATCACGAAGTATCTGAAGAAAGGTCGCAACACGCTGGCTATGAAGGTCATCAAATATAGCGACGGCTTCTATCTGGAGGGACAGGACTATTGGCGTCTGGCCGGCATCTTCGACGATGTATGGCTCTACGCCACACCCAAGACCCGCCTGTTCGACTGGTATGTGACCACCGACCTGGACAAGGTCTATCGCGATGCGGACCTGAACATCGAGGTGACCGTTAGAAGCTATGATGCGCAACCCACCAAGACGCCGCTTAAGGTGCAGGCCGTACTGACCGGTGCCGGCGGACGGGAGGTAGCGCGACTGGAGAGTCAGGCGGCAACATTCTCCAACGGCAGCAGCACTATGACGCTGAAGATGAACAAGCATATTTCCAACCCGCTGAAATGGACGGCAGAGACGCCGAACCTATATGAGCTCAAGATGTACCTCGTGGATGCTGCCACAGGCAAGCGTCAGTCGGAGGCCACACCCGAGGATGCCCGTCAGGACGTGGGCTTCAAGGAGACCGAGATGCGCAACAACGTGTTCTACCTCAACGGCAAACCGCTGAAGGTGAATGCCCAGTGCTCACACATGCAGGATCCTGACAACGGTCACGCCGTGAACGACGAACTCGTCAAGAAGGATATGACCATCCTCAAGCAGTTCGGCTTCAACGGTGTGCGTACCAGCCACTATCCGCCAGTGCCGCGCTATCTGGAATATGCCGCCCGCTACGGACTCTACATCATCGACGAGGCTGGCGTTGAGGCACATGCCACAGAATGGGTTTCAAACGACAAGCGTTTCATACCTATGTATCTTGAGCGTGTGCGCCGCATGGTGCTGCGCGACCGCAACCAGCCGGCAGTGCTCTTCTGGAGTGCCGGCAACGAGAGCGGCGAGGGTCCCAACATCGGCGAGGTGATTAAAGAAGGCCGCAAATATGACCACACCCGCTGGTGGATGTACGGCGGCAACGCCTACAGCCATCCCGCCGAGGACATCATCGGTCCGCGCTACCCCACCGCGCTGGCTCTCGACCTCAGGGTAGGTCGTCACGGCGATGGCGATGTGCGCCCGTCGTTTATGGATGAGTATATCTCCGTAGCAGGCAACAGCGGCGGTATGTTCGACGAGATGTGGCGAGCCATCTATACCCATGAGCGCTGCATCGGCGGTGCCGTCTGGGACTTCGTGTCGCCAGGACTGACGCAGCCCGCACGCCGCCTCACCGACAAGTCGGGCCATGAGGTGATGGCACATATCATGGGCAATGCCAAACTGGTGGCCGACAGTCGCAACAAAAAGAATAAAGTGATTGACCTGAGCGGCCACGACGAGTGGGTAGAGGTCTATCGTGATGACTGTCTGGAGCTGACAGGCAACACCCTCACCGTCAGCTTCGACGTCTGCCCCCGCAAGCTCATCAGCTCCTGCGGCTCATTCGTAAACAAGGGCGAATGGCAGTTTGGCGTTCAGCAAAACGGAAAGGAGCAGCTGGTGTTCTACATCAACACCGACAAGGCTCCGGCTGCGGAGGGCGACGCCGGCAGACAGCCCTTCGGCAGAAGGCAGGCTGCTGCTAACCACAAGTACGAACTGACGGCTCCGCTGCCCGCCGACTGGGAGGACAAGTGGCACCATGTGGAAGCCTGCTACGACGGAAAGCAGATGACGGTAAGCATCGACAACGCTCAGGTAGCCCAGATAGAGGCTCAGGGCAACATCATCAACGCGCCATTCCCCGTGAACATAGGTCGCAACGAGCAGACCCACGGACAGGACACCCGCGTATATATCTGTGATGCGCTGATGGATAATGTCATCATTGCCGACAAGTCAGGCCAGTTGCTCAATCTCGACTTCGAGACGGAGCAGCAGGAGGGCAACTATTTCAGTTACGGCATAGGCGCCCGTACCTACGGCACGATATGGCCCGACAGAACCGTCCAGCCGGAGATCTATCAGATGAAGAAATCGGCCCAGCCCGTATCATGCAGGTTGCTGAGTGCTGCTGACGGTACGGTAGAGATATGGAACAGGAACCACTTCCTCAACACCTCTTATTATAATATGAAATGGGAACTTTACGAGGACGGCACCTGCCTGCAGCAGGGAACGCTCAGTCCTAATGTGGAGCCATTGGCCAAGAAGGTCATCACCATACCCTACAGCCGTCCCGTCCTCAACCCTGGCTGCGAATACCGCCTCATGATTTCCAGCAGTCTGAAGGCCGATGAGATCTGGGCGAAGAAAGGTCATGTCATGGCCTGGGATCAGTTGGAACTCCCCTGGCGTATGTTGGCAATACCTACAGACAAGACCATCGGAAAGGCCGTGCTCAGCCGTACCAACGACACTATCACGGTCAGCGGCGACGGCTTCTCCTACGCATTCACCCCCGACGGCCAACTTTTCAGCATCAAGCAAGCTGGCAAGGAACTGCTCAAGTCGCCGCTCCAGATGAACGTGTGGCGCGCCCCGCTGGCACTTGAGGTCGACGGCTGGGATCAGTGGAACATCTCCTACAACAACCGCAAGGCATGGAATGGCTCACAGATAGCCAACGAGTTCTATAGCAACAACCTGAACGCCACCACCCGCATCCCTATCTCCTGCGAGGCCTTCGAGGCCAATGGTCAGGTGTATGTCAATGTGCGTTGGTTCTCCCAGTTCGGTGCCCCTGTCAACACTTCGCTCGATGCCTACATCACCGGCCTGCGCTATTCAGGCTTCTCAGAGGTCTATGAGTACCGCATCAACGGCGACGGCACCATCGCCCTCCATCATATTCTTGAGCCCGAGGGACAGATGCCCGCCCTTCTGCCACGCATCGGACTGACGATGACGCTCTGCGACGAGATGCAGCAGGTGAAGTGGTACGGTCGCGGTCCGGAGGAGAACTATCCCGATCGTAAGACAGGTTACGCCATCGGCATTTACGAGAAAACTGTAGATGATATGTTCGAGCCCTATCTCATTCCGCAGGACTGCGGTCTGCGCTGCGACAACCGCTGGCTCGACATGAGCAATGGCTCTGGCCAGGGACTGCGCTTTGCGATGGACGAGCCATTCAACTTCAACGCCTACCATTATAGCACCGACAACCTGACGAAGGCGGTCTATACCTACCAGCTACAGCAGCAGGACGGCATTACCCTGAACCTCGACTACAACACGACCGGCGTAGGCTGCACGGCCTGCTATGTCCTGCCCGGCTATCAGGTCAAGCCCACCCGCTACGAGCGACGTCTGACAATTAAACCAATACGGTAATCAGGCAGTGTGTTAGCTGTTAAGAAGGGGAATATAAACGCCATTCCTTGACATTGCTACGACGGAAGACGATGGTGTCGGTACGGGTGACGGAACCTGCGGCGAAGTAGCCCAGACAGCCACCAGAGATATTGGTACGAGGATTGGCACCACCGCTCTGTCCCGCACGCAGCGATGAGAAATAGTCATAGACGGGACGGTCGATGGTCATGAGCTGACAGGTGATGCTGTCGCCATCGTAGAGTATGGACTTCCAATGCTCCTCCTCGTCCTTGTCCATGGTCTTCTCACTGGTCGACATCATATCGAGAAAGACATAGCCTGGCGGACAGCCACGGTCGTCGAGCACGCCCCAGCGATAGGGCTCTGTGGTTCTCTTCCCCTGGAAATGGGGATGATGCGTGATGCGGTTTATGCGATACCAATATTGATTACGCTGTGAGGGGTAGGGGTCGAGGGCCCAGAGCTCGTAGACCAGCATGCGCTCGTCGAGCATCGTCATCCAGTAGAAGTCGGCCGAGATGATTGGTGCTGGCTCAGGCATCATGGCGCTGGCCTCGTAGTGGTGGCCGTTGTAGTCGACGCTGAGCTGATAGGTGGTGCCAGGAATGCCAGACAGTGGTGAGCAGTAGCTGTCGGAGGTCTCGTCGTAGGGCACTATGGTGGTGATGCCCTCGGCAGTGATGGCTATGGTGGCACCCTGCAGACAGCGTGGGCGGATGGAGTCGGTGACGGAACGGCTGGGGGTAATCTGTACCTTGGTGCCTTCGTTGGTCACCCGTCCTTCGATGACTACCAAGGGCTCTATCTCGTTGAAGTCGAAGTCGATTTCTTTCTTGCACGACGTCAACGCCACTATCGAGAGGATGATATATAGAATCTTTCGCATATTCAGTATTTTATTGTAAACGAGACGGAGGGCACTATGCCGAAGAGCGAGGTCTGCTCGACGATGGTACCTGTGGGACTCTTGTCATCGTTTTTGAAGCGGATGGTAAACGGGTTGTAGCGGCAGTAGGCATTATAGATGCCAAACGACCATATCTGCGTGGCTTTCTGCAGCTTCTTGGTATAGGTGGCGCTGAGGTCCAGTCGGTGATAGGCTGGGGCACGATAGCCGTTGCGCTCGTTATAATAATAAAAGGTGGTGCCGTCGATATCGTATTTCGACGAGGGAGCGGTAAGGGCCTGTCCTGTGTTATAGCGCCATGTGGCTGCCAGCTCCCACGAGGGCGACAGTTGATACATGCCCACGATGGCGAGGTCGTGGCGACGGTCGTTGGAGGCGGTATACCAGCGTCCGCCATTGATGCCTTCAATCTTATTCTCCGACCACGAGAGGGTATAGCTGATCCAGCCTGTGAGCGGTCCTTTGTTCTTATGGGCGCAGAGCTCCAGGCCGTAGGCCCGACCCTTGCCGCCCAGGATGAGTCGCTCTATCTCAATCTCAGAATAGAAAGCCTTGCCATCGCGATAGTCATACACGTTGCGAATATTTTTGAAGTAGCCCTCGGCGGAGAAGTCGTAGTCGTCGTGAGGCGTGATGTAGAACCAGCCCGCAGCCACCTGGTCGGCCTGTTCTGGCTTGATGATGTTGCTGGTCATGGTGTAGCGGTCGAAAGGCATCGACATAGACATGCCGCTGATGGCATGGATATCCTGTGACGTGCGACTATAGCCCACCTTCAGGCTGTGCTGCTGGTTGAGCATGATCTTGGCGCTGACACGAGGCTCGATGTCGGCATAGGTCTTCACGATATGGCCGCTGCTCTCCTCCGTGGTCTCGGTGATGTTGCCGTCGCCGTCAACCTGGTAATAGGGCGCGCCGCCCAGCACGGAGAAGAGATGGAGGCGCAGACCTGCCGACAGCTCGACGTTGCGTCCCAGGCGCCATTCATCGCCCAGCCACAGGGCTCCCGTCAGGGCGTTGCGCTTCTCGCGCTGATGCAGCAGGTTGATATCCCATTCGGCTGACTGCAGTTGCAGGTATGTGGCCTCAAGCCCGCTGTTCAGGCGATGTGAGCCTGTCTGCAAGGTCTGCTGGTGCTGCAGGGTGGCGTGACGGATATAGCCCTTCATGGTGTAGTAGATGTTGAGCATGTCGATGCCCACATCGCTGGTGAAGTCGCTGTAGAGCGCCTTCGTGTTGGCATAATGATTACTGCTGTAGGTGTGCAGCCAGTTGGCGGTGGCGGTGATGTTGCCCCATTCCATGTTCATCATGTCGGTAAGTCCCATATTGTCGCGTCCGGCAAAGAACGAGAGTGAAAGGATGTCTTTCTGCGACAGGCGGAAGTTCAAGCGTACGTTGGCATCGTAGAAATGCAGGGTATTGTCGCGGTACTTCTCTGAGGCCTTGAGAAAGAGGTCGAGATAGGAACGACGACCAGCCACCAGGAACGAAGAGCGGTCTTGCTGGATAGGACCTTCGGCAACGACCTTGGCAGAGAGCAGTCCGATGGAGCCTCCAAAATGATAGTCGTGCAGGCTGCCAGAGCGCGTGCTGATGTCGAACACCGAGGCTGTGCCGCCTCCCAGCTGTGCTGGCACCAGACCTTTGTAGAGCGAGCCGCTCATCAGCGCATCGTCGTTGAAGGTAGAGAAGAGTCCCATGAGATGGCCAGCATTATAGACCGTAGCTCCGTCGAGCAGGATGAGGTTCTGTGCTGCCTTGCCGCCACGTACCTGATAGCCACCCGAGGCCTCGTTCTCGCTCTTCACGCCAGGCAACAGCTGAATGCTCTTGATGATGTCTTTCTCGCCAAAGAGTGAGGGCACCTTGGCCAGCGTGGCAATATCGACTTTCTCTACGCCTATCTGCACCTCGTCCATGCGTTTCTGGGCCGAGCGTGAGGTGATGGTCACCTCCTGCAACGTGTCTTCACGAGCCACGTCGGTATGCTGTGCCAGCGCCCCAAAAGGCAGCATCAGGAGTGCTATAATACAAAACTGTTTCCTCATCTGGGTGCAAAGGTACGAAAGTTTTTTGGCAAAGATGTGGAATATTAAGGAAAAATAAGTAACTTTGCACGCAAATTCAAAGACATAACTCATGAGAACAATCAGAATGATACAGGTCGTTGTGCTGGCGACCATGATTTGCACGCAGGTTTCAGCGCAGGGTTTCCGTAGGGAGAGCATGCCCGAAGACTCCTACTCGCCAGTGACGAACATCAACCGCAATGGCTATCCGAGGGTGCTGAAGGACAACAGCGTGATGTTTCGCGTGAATGCCCCGCAGGCACAACTGGTGCAGATTGACCTGGGCGGCAAGAAATACGACATGCAGAAGCAGGAAGGTGGCGCATGGACGGTGACCACCCAGCCGCAGGTGCCTGGATTCCATTACTACTCGCTGGTTGTTGACGGCGTGTCGACTGCCGACCCTGCCAGTCAGACGTTCTTTGGCTGCAGCCGATGGTCGAGTGCCATCGAGATTGCTGAGGCAGGCATGAACGATTTCGAGGTGCAGGACGTAAAGCACGGTCAGGTGCGTACCTTATATTATTATAGTAAGGTGGACGAGTCGTGGCGTCCGCTGATGGTCTATACCCCTGCGGGCTATGATGAAGGCAAGCAGGACTATCCCGTGGTGTATATACAGCATGGCGGCGGTGAGGACCACCGCGGCTGGATGGAGCAGGGACGTACTGCTCAGATTATGGACAACCTGATTGCTGCGGGCAAGGCTGTGCCGATGATTGTGGTGAGCTCGAACAGTAACGTGCAGAACCGTAATGGCGGATTGGGCGACGGTTATAGCTGGCAGGGCATGCAGACCTTCCGCAGCGAGATGATTGATAATATCATACCCTTTGTGGAGAAGACCTTCCGTGTAAAGAAAGACCGTAAGAGCCGTGCTATGTGCGGCTTGTCGATGGGTGGCGGACAGTCGTTCTATATCGGACTGCGTGACCCAGAGGTCTTTGCCAATGTGGGTGTGTTTTCAACGGGCATGTTCGGCGGCATCCAGGGTGCATCAAACTTCGACCTGGAGAAAGAGGTGCCTGGCATGCTGACGGATACAAAGACCTTTAACCAGCAGTTCGACATGTTTTTCGTGAGTTGTGGCGAGCAGGACCCCCGTATAGAATATACCCGTAACATTGTGAAAAAGATGCGTGACGGTGGCGTGGAGGTGAGGTTCAACTCCTATCCCGGCGACCACGAGTGGCAGGTATGGCGCAAGTCGCTGCATGAGTTTGCGCAGTATCTTTTTAAATAGAAGCGAAGAAAAGGAATAGATGATTTCAATAGAAGGACTGAAGGTGGAGTTTGGGGTGAAACCCCTGTTTAGCGACGCCACTTTCGTAATCAATGATAAAGACCGCATTGCCCTTGTGGGTAAGAACGGTGCGGGCAAGTCCACGCTGCTGAAGATACTCTGCGGCATGGAGCATCCTACGGCAGGTAACGTCAGCGTGGCCACAGACACCACCATTGGCTATCTGCCGCAGGTGATGATACTACAGGACGACACTACCGTGAGACAGGAGGCACAAAAAGCCTTTGCCGACATACAGAAGATGGCCGACCGCATCAAGCGGATGGAGCAACAGCTGAACGAACGAACAGACTACGAGAGTGCCAACTATATGGCGCTGGTGGAGAAGTTCACCAATGAACATGAACGCTATCAGATGTTGGGAGCCGAAGGCTATGAGGCTGAGATAGAGCGCACGTTGATGGGCTTAGGCTTCGAGCGCAAGGATTTTGAACGTCCCACGAGTGAGTTCTCTGGTGGCTGGCGCATGCGTATCGAGTTGGCGAAGATACTGTTACGACGCCCTGATGTGCTGTTGCTCGACGAGCCCACCAACCACCTCGACATCGAGTCTATTCAGTGGCTGGAGCAGCTGCTGGCCACATGGAGTGGGGCAGTGGTGCTGGTGAGTCACGACCGTGCCTTTATCAATAATGTGTCGAACCGCACGCTGGAGATTACCTGCGGTCAGATTATTGACTATAGGGTGAAGTACGACCAGTATGTGGTGCTCAGGAAAGAGCGACGTGAACAGCAGTTGCGGGCCTACGAGAACCAACAGAAGGAGATGGCCGACATTCGCGACTTTGTGGAGCGTTTCCGCTATAAGCCCACAAAGGCTGTGCAGGTGCAACAGCGTCTGCGTCAGCTGGAGAAGATGGAGATTATTGAGGTGGACGAGGTGGACAACTCCGCCATGCACCTGAAGTTCCCGCCTTGTCTGCGTAGTGGCGACTATCCCGTCATCTGTGATGAGGTGAAGAAGGCCTACAGTCATGTGGTGTTCGATCATGTGAACCTCACCATCAAACGCGGTGAGAAGGTGGCCTTTGTAGGTAAGAACGGCGAGGGTAAGTCAACGCTGGTGAAATGTATTATGGGCGAGATTCCCTTCGACGGTAATCTGAAGATTGGTCATAACGTGCAGATAGGTTACTTCGCACAGAACCAGGCGCAGTTGTTGGACGAGAACCTCACGGTGTTTCAGACCATCGACAATGTGGCGCGAGGCGATATCCGTCTGCGCATCAACAATATCCTTGGCGCCTTTATGTTTGGAGGCGAGGCCGCTGACAAGCAGGTCAAGGTGCTTAGTGGTGGTGAGCGTAGTCGACTGGCTATGATTCGTCTGCTGCTGGAGCCCGTGAACCTGCTGATTCTCGACGAGCCTACCAACCACCTCGACATGCCCTCGAAGGATGTGCTGAAAGAAGCTATCAAGGCCTTCGACGGTACTGCCATCATCGTTTCTCACGACCGTGAGTTCCTGGATGGTCTGGTCACGAAGGTCTTTGAGTTTGGCGGTGGTAAGGTGCGCGAACATCTGGGTGGCATCTATGACTGGATTAATTCTAGTGGAAAGTGGAGTGCTGAAAGTGGAAAGTTGAAAGTTGAAAGTGGAAAGTTGAAAGTTGAAAGTGTCAACAACCCTTCACCCGTCACCCTTCGCCCTTCACCATCTACCAAGCAGGACTACGCCGAGCGTAAGGAACAACAGCGTAGAGTGTCGCGGGCAGAGAAGGCTGTGGCAGAGAGTGAGAAGAAGATTGCAAAGATGGAACAGCGACTGAAAGAACTCGACAGCCTGCTCTGTGACCCCAAGAACGCGTCGGACATGACGCTGGTGACGGAATATACTGACATTAAGCGACAGCTGGACGAGGAAGTGGAACGCTGGGAACAACTATCGGAGGAACTGGAGGAAGTTAAGAGTTAAGAGTTAAAAATTAAGAGTTAAGAATTAAGGATATGAAATTCACAAAGATTATTACAATGATGGTAATGACCACCATGACTATGGGCGCGTCGGCTCAGGAGCCCCTGCGTTCTGGTATTGATTTGAATGACATGAACACCTCTGTTCGTGCCGCTGACGATTTCTATGAGTATGCATGTGGCGGCTGGATGAAGAATAACCCGTTGCCTGCAGCCTACTCACGCTTCGGCTCCTTTGACCGTCTTGGCGAGGACAACAATAAGCGTATCAATGGTATCCTCGCAGAGTTGCTAAACAATACCTATACCAAGGGTACTACGGAGCAGAAACTCTCTGACCTGTATAAGTTGGCGATGGACTCTGTACGCCGCGAGAAGGAGGGTATAGAACCCGTCATGCCGATTATCAAGAAGTTGGAGGCTGCCAAAACGATAGACCAATTGTTTGCCATACAGCTGGAGATGGCGAAATATGGTAATACAGAGTTCTATAATGCTGGTATGGGTGCCGACGAGAAGAATGCCTCAGAGAATATCCTGAGTGTGAATCAGGGTGGTCTGACCCTCGGAATGAAGGATTATTACCTGGAGAATGATGAAGCCACAACGAAGATTCGTAATGAGTATAAGAATCACATAGTCAGGATGTTCCAGATGTATGGCTTCAGTAAGAGTGCTGCCACGAAGAAGATGAAGAATGTCTTCAATATGGAACTGGAACTGGCTAAGATTTCGAAGAGCCGTACTGAGTTGCGTGACCCTCAGGCCAACTATAACAAGATGACCCTAAAGGAGTTTAATGCCAAGTATCCTAACCTGAAACTGGAACAGGTGATGAACGCCCAAGGTCTGCAGAGCAAGTATATGGAGGAACTGGTGGTTGGTCAGCCTGCCTTTATGGAGGGTGCCAACCAACTGCTGGCCACGCTGAAGCCCGACACCTATCGCGACGTGATGGAATGGACCATCATCATGGGTTCTACAGGTTGTCTGAATGATGCCGTTCGCGAGGCTAACTTCGAATTCTTCGGCAAGGTGATGTCAGGTCGTAAGGAGGACCATCCCGCTTGGCGTCGTGCCACCAACCAGGTGGAGCGCTATATGGGTCAGGCTCTTGGCAAGATCTATGTAGAGAAGTATTTCCCTGCTGCTGCCAAGGAACGTATGACAAAGCTTATCAAGAACCTGCAGATAGCTCTTGGCGAGCGTATTGCCGCTCAGGACTGGATGACAGACTCTACAAAGGTGAACGCCCTCCTGAAGCTTAATACGTTCTATGTGAAGGTGGGCTATCCCGATAAGTGGATTGATATGACGAAACTTACTATCGACCCGTCGAAATCGTACTACGAGAACATGCAGGAATGCCGTAGGTTCTGGAACGACTACGAGATTGACCATACTGCCGGTAAACCAGTAGATGTCGACGACTGGTATATGAATCCTCAGACGGTGAATGCCTACTATAACCCCACCACCAACGAGATTTGCTTCCCTGCCGGTATCCTGCAGGTGCCCTTCTTCGATATGACTGCCGACGATGCCTTCAATTATGGTGCCATCGGTGTGGTCATTGGTCATGAGATGACACACGGATTCGACGACCAGGGTCGTCAGTTTGACAAGGACGGTAACATGCACGACTGGTGGGCTGCCAGCGATGGTGAGCAGTTCAAGGCGCGTACTGACAAATATGCTGACTTCTTCTCGGCTATCAAGGTGCTGCCCGACCTCAATGCCAACGGCAGACTGACGCTGGGTGAGAACCTGGCTGACCACGGTGGTCTGCAGGTGGCCTATGCTGCCTTTAAGAACGCTACGAAGAACAAGCCGCTGCCCGTTATCGACGGACTGACTCCCGACCAGCGCTTCTTCCTGGCTTATGCCGGTGTGTGGGCAGGCAATATCACAGAGGCAGAGATCCGTAACCGCACCAAGAGCGATCCCCACTCATTGGGACGTTGGCGCGTGAATGGTGCACTGCCCCATATTGATGCTTGGTACGAGGCATTTGGTGTGAAACCTGGCGATAAAATGTACATCCCCAAGGAGCAGCGTCTGCCCCTCTGGTAAGAGGTGTTCATTATCGTGCCGTAATTTTTTGTGTAAGATTTTTGCAATTTAATTTGCAGATGTCATAAACAATTCTTATCTTTGCACTTGAATACTATACCAAAGACAGACCGAAATGACAGAAGACGGAATATTTGATGCAGGGCAGATGCGCATGGCCCCAGAGAGGCAGATGCAGCGAGAAGTGCCTGAGACACAACAGCAAATGCAGATGCAAGCCAACTACGCAGATGGTGTAAAATGTCCAAAATGTGGAACTATCAACGAGCCTGAGGCACAGTTCTGTGCCTCGTGCGGTGAGCCCCTCCACATGGCGATATGCCCCAATTGTGGCAGTGAGATTGACCCTGATGCTGATTTTTGTGAAGTGTGTCACCATTATATTCGTCAGGATGTTTGTTCGTTCTGCGGTGCACAGATTGATCCAAGAGAAGGCTACTGCCCCGGGTGCGGAATGCCCCGAGGCGGTATTGTTTGTCCTACCTGTCACACCCTTAATGACTTCTCGTTCTGCAAGCAATGTGGTCAGCCCCTGACGAATGAGGCAAAGGCTATCATGGAAGAGATGCGCCAGATTCCTGAATATAAGGAGCTGGTGGCTCTGTCGCGTGAATATAACGAGTTGCAGATGCAGTTGCCTTATGAGACCGAAGCCGACAAGAAACGTGGTGAGGCCTTGCAAGAGTTGCGTGAACGTGTGCTGAAACTGTTGGCCGAAGACGAAGGCGTTGACGCTCCCATTATTCCTGCTCCGCATTATAAGCGTGTGACCAAGGAGGAGCTGAACGAAAGTAAGCAGCGCAAGTTGGACCAGTTGGCAGAGCTGTTGAGCAGAATGTCTATTCCTCCCAGTCCGTCGCCGGCTAAGGTGCGCAACTACGCGATGGCTCAGAAACCTGCTGGCGTACGTCTGGCTTGGAAATGTAACTATAAGAACGCACTCCATTCCAGTCCCTGTGGATGCGCCAAGCCCCAGATGGGAGGCACTTGGGTGATTTTGGGACATAACTCTAAGCAGGAAATCAAGGACGATAAATAATGGCAGACGATAATCTTGAAAAGACCTCTGTGATGGGTTCAGAGACCGTTGATATGGAGAAGACAAGCGTGATGGACCGCACAAATGTGATGGACCGCACGAATGTCATGGACAGAACCAACGTGATGAGTGGTCACGATGCGATGGCGTCGGACTCAATGGGTGATGATGATGCTCCTAAGATGGAGCGCACCTTCCGTCCGGAGAGTAATATGCCTGACGTGGAGCCTGTAGAGCCCTCTACCGTGGTGTTCAACCTTCGTGGTGATGAATACGAACAGGTATCATGTCTGAGTGAGAACTCTGGCGAGGCTCAGGTGTTCTTGGTGAAGCGCGAGGGTAAGGAATATGTGCTGAAGTTGTACTATCCTAACTTCGACATTGACAAGAAACTGCTTCAGATTGTCCGCTCCTTTGATTTCGAGATGGTTGTCAACCTGATTGACTTCGGTAAGACCTATGTGGATGGTAAGAGCCGTCAGTACGAACTGATGGAGTATCTGAAGGGTGGTACGCTGAAGGATGTGAACCTCAATGGTGACTTCAACCGTTTCCGTCGTCTGGCATTGCAGGCTGCTGCGGCTTTGGCCTATTGCCATAAGTGTAATGTGCTGCATAAGGATGTGAAGCCCACCAACTATTTCTTCCGCGATGAAGACCAGAAGGAACTGGTGTTGGGTGATTTCGGTATCTCGTCATTGCAGATTTCACCCACCAAGTCGTTCCGTACCACGCAGGCTCGTACACCTATTTATGCGGCTCCTGAGATGTACACCGACGTGATTGACGGCGTGGTGGAGATTACGTTTGCTGCCGACTTCTATTCATTGGGTATGACGCTGTTTGCACTCTGGCTGGGCGAGAGTCCCATGAGTACCAACGAGCGTACCATGATGAAGCAGAAAAACGAGGGTCGTCTGCCACGACTCAACGAGCTGCCAGAAGAAGTCAGACGTATTGTGCAGGGTCTTACCTCTGTGAACCAGCAGACCCGTTGGGGTTATGACGAGGTGGAGCGTTGGTTCAAAGGCGAGGAAGTGGCTGTGGATATCTCGTCGCCATTCCTGCGTTATAAGAGTTTCGTGGTTGACCCAGAACGCAACCTGATTGCTGAGAATGTACATGAGTTGGTGCCCCTGCTGATGGATAATGAGCAGTTGGGTATGAGCTATCTCTATAACGGACGTATCACCACATGGCTCGAGAATAGCGGTAATGTCAAGATGTCGGCATTGGTGAAGGATATTGTTACGAACAAATATCCTCACGACCAGATGGCTGGACTGCTGGCCAGCTGTTATGCGATGGAGCCCACGATGAACTATCGTGACGTGAACGGCGATGACTGTGAAGACCTATCGGCTATCGCCTTCTCGCTGTTGACCTATCAGGAGAAATACGCTATCCTGCTGACGAACCCCAACGACAACCTCTTCCTGTATCTCGAAACACGTGGTATTGGCGATGTGCGTCGTCTGCGTACCTATTTCAATGGAAAGATTGACGAGAAGGTGGCAGTGCTGCGACTGGTTTACGAGCTGGATACCAGCATTCCGTTCCTGGCCCATCTGCCATCAATGTCGGTAGAGGAGATTGTGCTTTCCTTTGGTCATGAGCAGGTGAGGGATGATGACTGGCGTGCCTTGTGCGATGGACGTCTGCTGTCGTGGCTATATTCGCACGAGGATGTGACGGTCTGCGAGAAAGTACGAGTGCTGACAGAAGGAAAGGAGTATTCGCCTTCGCTGGCCTATAAGGTACTTTATTCTATTGAGCCCTTTGCTGCCTTTGACCTGAAGGAAGCCTCTACGCCAGAACAGATCGGTGCGCTGCTGGCTCATGAGCTTATAAAGTGCCAGCATACGCCAGAAGATGAGCTGGCTGAAATAATGAAGGAGTATACCGACCCCGACGGACGCTTCTGCTTCTATGCCAAACAGTATGGATGGGACGAGCTGGTGTCGGAGTGTAACAGGTGCTTTGACCTGAATTCTGACGAGAACCGTGAACGACTGGGGGCCTATGACCTGCATACTGCCCTCTATCGCTTCTGTTGTATTCTGGGTGTTAAGCCCGTTTACTATCTGCAGAACGGTACCATGTTGACTGATGGTCGTAACCTGGATACCAAGAAGACGCCTGTGCTGCGTTCAGAGATGCGTAATGGTGCCCTGACACAATGGATGTCGGTGTTCTATCATGAAGACCCCAAGCAGTATTTCGACGAGGAATACAGTTATGAGCGTTCTCTTGAAGAATGGGTGAAAGCGCTGGGTGCTCTCGACCCGCAACAAGTGTATTACCGCAGATACCGCAAAGCCATCACCGAGACAGAGGAACGTGTTAAGGATGTACGCTACGAATGGCGTTCGGCCCACCTGCGTGACCTGTCGTTTAAAATGGCATTCTACATTCTGAGTGGCATCTGGGCGTTGTTGGTGCTGATAATCGGTCTTGACGACCGTTCGTATCTGTTCTCGCATCATGTGACAACAATCATATTGCCCTTGGGCGTTATGACGGGTATTATCGTTGCAGGTCGTACCTATTTCCGAGGCATCGGTACGCTGCTTTCAATGATTATTGGTGCTGTGGGCGGACTTACTGCCTATATACCTTATCATATATTGAGATGGGTGGAGAACTCCCATCCCGGATGGTTCCATGTGGCAGTACTTGCCTTGACAGCTATCTATGTGGCTATTGCCAAACTGACGGACTTCAGTCGTGATCAGATTCTTGATCCTAAGTTCGTGAACAAGTCACTCTCGGAACAGGATATCAAGTCCTCGTTGCTTGAGCCACTCTACTTTGCATTCAAGACGAAGTCGCAGCGCTATAAGTCAACGTACTATGGCGTGCTCGGCGAGATAGAAGACCATATCAACTCACTCTCTGGAGAATCTGTAATCCATTATCTACTGTGGTCGTTGATGGCCCTTGTGATGATTTTGGAGTTGTGTCTGTTCAGTCCTAGTGTCATAGGATGGCCACAGAAGAATATGCCCCAGCAGGAGTATGTAGAGCCCCAGCAAGAGTTTGTAGAACAAGATTTTGTAGAATGAAGTGCGAAAAGTGTAATAGGGAAAATAGAAACAATGCGAAGTTCTGCAAGTGGTGCGGACAGCCATTGGTGTCGCAGCATGTCCTCGACAAGCTGGTAGGTCTGAAAGATGTGAAGACTCAGCTGAAGACCATTGTAGACACCTATGCCTATCTCCGTTCACGCAAGGACATCTCTTCCATTCATCTCGCTGTCAATGCTATCATCATGGGTGAGACGGGTACTGGTAAGACGGCCTTAGCAGAAATTATCCGTGATTATTTCTATCAGCACAAGATTCTTGAGAAACCTAAGCTCACTATGGTCGATGCTGTGGACTATCAGCGTTTTGTTGACCAATGGGATGAAAATATCAAGAAGGCACGTAACGGTATTCTGTTCTTTGACAACGTGCAGAAACTGTTGCCCGATAAATACTCGAATCAGGTTAATCCGCTCGATAAGTTGTTTGTTGAGATGGATAAGTGGGAAGGTAATCCCATTGTCATCATGGCAGGTCTACCCAAAGGTTTCGAGGACTTCCTCGAGAATAACCCTGCTGTGAAGAACCGTTTCAAGTATATGTTCAGGTTGCCTACGCCAAACTTCCAGGAACTCTGCGATATTGTGAAGTTGCAGCTGCGCACCAAGTATAGCCTGACGGCATTCTCTGAGGAGGCCGACAAACAGTTGGCACGTTATTTCAAGTACCAGATAAAGATTAAGGACGAGACCTTCGGTAATGCTCATCTGGCAATGAAGACTGCTGAGGATATCTTTACCTCATTCATCAGTAGGGGCGCACAGAACTCTATGGTGGAGCGTGAGGATATCAGAGGCTATGTTCCAGAAGAGCGTACACTCGACCAGATACTCAGCGATTTGGATAGCTTTATCGGAATGACCGATGTGAAGCAGGCTGTTCGTGAGATGGCCCTGTCGGTACAGAACGATATGCAGCGTGCTGAACGTGGTCTGGGTGAGTTCCAGAAGATGTCGATGCATATTGTGCTGACAGGTAATCCTGGTACAGGTAAGACCACTATCGCCCGTAAGTTGGGAGAGATTCTGGCTGCCATAGGTTATCTGGATTCTGGTCATGTGGTTGAGGTAGACCGCTCTAAGATGGTGTCTCCCTATCAGGGTGAGACGCCCAAGCTTGTTAACCAGTTATGTGACAAAGCCATGGGTGGTATCTTGTTTGTTGACGAGGCCTACACGCTGGCTCCTGTCAGTCAGGCAGGAGATCGTGATGTACAAGGCACGCAGGCTCTGGAGACCTTAATGAAACGAATGGAAGATGACCGCGGTAAGTTCGTGGTTATCGCTGCCGGCTATCGTATGGAGATGGACAACCTGTTCCGTATCAACCCTGGTGTGCGCAGCCGTTTCAACTATTTCCTGAATCTTGAAGACTACACACCCGAAGAGCTCTATCAGATTATGCAGGTCTTCGCAAAAGGCAAGAAGTATCAGTTCTCGCCAGAAGCAGAGGCTCTCGCCCAGAAGATGATCAAGGAACTCTATGTGCAGCGCGACAAGGACTTTGCCAATGGACGTACCATGCGTTCATTGTTCGATGAGATGTGTAAGCGTCAGGCAAAACGTCTGCAACAGGGTGACGTCTCACAGATGACTAACGATGAGCTGATGACCTTCGTTGCTGAGGATGTTCCTTACGAGGCTCCGCAGGCTGTCGATTGTTCTGAGTGCCTGAAGAAACTCGATGGTATGGTGGGTCTCGATGCTGTAAAGAAAGAGATATCCAACCTCACAGCCTTCCTCACCTTGCAAATCAAACGTGGCGAGACAAACACCTTCCAAGGCAAGCACTATGTGTTTACGGGTAACCCAGGTACTGGTAAAACGACTGTGGCACGTATCATGGCTGATGTCTTCAAAACCCTTGGCATCCTGACAAGAGGACAGCTGATAGAGGCCGACCGCTCTAAGCTGGTGGCAGGCTTTGCAGGACAGACCGCCATCAAGACCAACCAGCTTATTGACTCGGCAATGGGTGGTGTGCTGTTCATTGATGAAGCTTATACTTTGAAGTCCAATGATCAAGACTCTTTCGGTGCAGAAGCTATCGATACCTTGTTGAAGCGATTGGAGGATGATCGTGGTAAGTTTATCTGTATCGTGGCTGGTTATACCAATCAGATGCACGACTTCATCGACTCTAACCCAGGACTGAAGAGCCGCTTCACTCAGACCATTCATTTTGAAGACTATACTGCCGACGAGCTCACTCAGATATTCATCAATATGGCATCAGCAAAGAACTTCGTTGTTGATGATGAGATGAAGCAGGCCATCAACCGTCTGTTCCAGCAAATGTATCTGCGTCGCGATAAGAACTTTGGTAATGCCCGTGAGGCACGACGTGTCTTCGACCAGACTGTGGAACGACAGAGTCAGCGTCTGGTGAAGGAGATGAGCCAGCCTGGTGTTCAGGTGTGTGACGATGCGGCCGACGGCTTCCAGTTCGACGATATGTATCGCTTCAAGGTGGAAGACCTGCCTACTGCAATGAGCACGCCAACCCGTTCTCTCGACGAGGTGCTCAGCGAGTTGGAGGACTTCATCGGCATGCGTTCCGTAAAGAATGCTATCCGTCGACTGGCTGTGCAGAGCATGTTTATCAAGCAGCGTGCTGCCATCGGTGCTGGTAATGTGCAACAGATGACGATGAACTTCATCCTGACGGGTAACCCAGGTACAGGTAAGACCTCAATTGCTCGTAAGATGGGTGAGGTGCTCCAGGCCATCGAGGTGTTGCCTACATCGAATGTCGTAGAGGCCAGTCGTGCCACGCTGATTGGAAAATATATGGGTGAGACGCCGAAGATTGTCAACGCTATGTGCGACAAGGCTATGGGTGGAATCCTCTTTATTGACGAGGCCTATACGCTCAGCGACCAGAACGACCAATATGGCAAGGAAGCCATCGACACCCTGATGAAGCGTATGGAAGATGACCGCGGTAAGTTCGTGGTTATTGCTGCCGGCTATCAGGACAAAATGGAGGAGTTCCTGCAGATGAATGCTGGACTGGCCAGCCGCTTCACCCACAAGTTGCATATTGAAGACTACAACGAGGACGAGCTGTTGGCTATCTTCAAGAAGATGGCAGAAAAAGAGCAGTATACGCTCTCACCGAATGCAGAGTTTAAGGCACTCGATGTCATCTGTAAGATGTTGAGTAAGAAAGACGAGACCTTCGGCAATGCCCGTGAGATCCGTAACATGCTTGACGAGACCATCCAGCAGTTGTCTGTCCGTGTGGCAGAGTTGCCGCCTGATCAGGTGACTAAGGAAACATATCAGTTAATACTTCCAGAAGATATTAAAGAAAGATGATTATTTGTCCAAACTGCAAAGAAGAAATAGACGACGATTCCCATTACTGCGACCAATGTGGACAGATGCTGTTCTATTGTGAGAAATGTGGACGTGTGGGATTAGGACGCCGCTGCACCTCGTGTGGCGGACTGATGCTTTCTGCCGACGATTTCCAGAATCGTCCCAGTATGAGGAGCATCTCGTCATCATTCGGCATGTCTCAGGGATTCATCTCGCAACGGGCCAGTATCTCCAACCCAGGTCCTAATATGGGAGTCTCGCAAAGAGGTGTCATGGGCGGCATGGGTGGTGGTATGCCTCAGTTGCTGCTATATAACGACTCGCTGGGCATCCGCGTTGTAGGAATGAATGGTGCCATCATAGGTCGTCGCCAGGGTCCGTATGTCCAGTTCTTCCAACAGCAGATGTACATGTCTGGTGCCCATGCACAGTTGTTGTATAGTCCTGATACCGGCTGGCGTATTGTTGACAAGCATTCATCTAACGGCACAAAGTTGAATGACCACAAATTACAGCCCGATGTGGAGATGTCACTGAAGAATGGCGATATCGTCATCTTGGCAAATGTGGTGTTAAAAGTTAGTATAAACTAAAGTAATATGTTACATTTTCATATAACTGCTTCAAGCAGAGTAGGTTGTGTAAGAACAAATAATGAAGATATGATTCTGGTTAAGGAATCATTTCTTCGTAATGGTAAGGACCATTATGAGTTTGATGCCGATGAGAAAAAAATGCTCATCGCACTTGCCGATGGCATGGGAGGACATAACAGCGGTGAGGTGGCCAGCTCTGATGTGCTTCATAACTTACGCTATTATTTCAACGACCTCCCTGACAATCTCTCGACAACAGCTTTTCCCAATGCTATATATGGTTGGTTGACAAGTATCTGCCGGACCATCGACTCCAAAGGACATAGCGACCCCATGTATCTGAACATGGGAACTACGCTGGTATCATTGGTTTATATTGGTGGCGAGTTCTACTGGATGAATTGTGGCGACAGTCGTTTCTACCGTCTGCATAATGGTGTACTTACCCAGCTCACCACCGACCATTCCCTCAGTCAGATGATGGGCAGCAAAGAGCACTCCAGTTTGATAGTGAACTGTATTGGTGGCGGTTGCAAGGAAAGCTATATCGACATTGAGAAATGTACCGATCAGATTGAGGTGGGCGATGTGTTGCTGCTTTGTAGCGATGGTCTTACCGATATGGTTGACGACGAGACTATCAAGGGACAGCTGGCAGCAGGTTTTGATGCCGATGCCTTGTGTCAATTGGCCGATGATGCCGGTGGCTACGATAATGTCTCAGTTATAGTGATTCACGTAGAAGAATAAAAGAATTAATGCCTTTAAGATTACCCGATAAACTGCCCGCGATAGATATTCTGAAGAATGAGAATATCTTTGTGATGGATAACTCGCGGGCCCATGCTCAGGATATACGTCCCTTGCGTATTGTCATCCTGAACTTGATGCCGCTGAAGATTACGACAGAGACCGACTTGGTACGTCTGCTTTCTAACACCCCGCTTCAGTTGGATATCAACTTCATGAAACTGAAGAGTCATACCCCCAAGAATACACCGATAGAGCACATGATGATGTTCTATCGTGATTTTGAGTCCATGCGCAACGAGAAGTTCGATGGTATGATCATCACAGGAGCTCCTGTTGAGACGATGGACTATGAAGAGGTGACCTACTGGGACGAGATTGTAGAGATCTTCAACTGGGCCCGTACTCACGTCACCAGTACGCTTTATATCTGCTGGGCAGCACAGGCTGGACTCTATCATTTCTATGGTGTGCCAAAATATCCATTGCCCAAGAAGATGTTTGGCATCTTCGAACAGCATACCCTCGTACCCAAGATGCCTATCTTCCGAGGTTTCGACGATAGGTTTATGATGCCCCATAGTCGTCATACCGAGATTCGCAAGGAAGATGTGCTAGCTCGCCCTGAGCTGTCGCTCATTGCTGAGTCGGAGGATAGCGGTGTCAGCATCGTGATGGCCCGCAATGGTAGAGAGTTCTTTATCACAGGTCATCTGGAGTATGCACCCAACACCCTCGATAATGAGTATCGTCGTGATGTCGGAGTACGCGATGATGTGGAGCTGCCTCGCAATTATTACCGCAATGATGACCCTTCGCAGTCACCCGTGGTCACGTGGCGTGCTCATGCCAACCTGTTCTACAGCAACTGGATTAACTATTACGTATATCAAGAGACACCTTACGACATCAATAAGATTGAGTAGGGTTTTGTGTTACTGATGCGCATACTGGAACTGCTATCCCCCGCCAAGAACCTGGAGTGTGGTATCGCTGCCATTGATCATGGTGCCGATGCTGTATATATTGGTGCTCCACATTTTGGCGCACGAGCTGCTGTAGGCAATTCTGTCGATGATATCCGTTCCCTCTGTGACTATGCCCATCGTTATGGAGCTAAGGTTTACGTCACTGTCAACACCATCGTCTATGATGATGAGTTGGATGGCGTGCGTCAGCTGCTGCAGCAATTGGCAGAAGCTTGTGTCGATGCTATTTTAGTGCAGGATATGGGCGTTATGCAGATGGCGCAGGAGCTGGGACTTACCGTTCATGCCAGCACCCAGACCGATAACCGCACCCCAGAGAAAGTCCGTTGGCTCAGCACGCTGGGGTTCTCACGAGTGGTGTTAGCACGCGAGCTCTCTGTTGCAGAGATTGCAGATATTCATCGTCAGGTACCCGATACTGACCTCGAGGTCTTTATTCACGGTGCTTTGTGTGTCAGCTATAGTGGTCTCTGCTATGCCTCGCAGTATTGCTTCAACCGAAGTGCCAACCGTGGAGCCTGTGCCCAGTTCTGTCGCATGAAGTTCGACCTGCTCGATGCTGATGGTCAGCAACTTGACAGTCAGCGTTATTTCCTTTCGCTTAAAGATATGAACCAGAGCGAGCACCTTGCCGAACTTATAGAGGCAGGCACTATGTCGTTTAAGATTGAGGGTCGTCTGAAGGATGTGGCTTATGTCAAGAACGTTACTGCCGCCTACAGCGAACTGCTCAATCGCTATATCGCTACCCATCCCTTAGAATACCAACGAGCCTCGAAAGGTCGTTGCGCCTATACCTTCAAGCCCGATTTGCGCAAGACATTCAATCGTGGCTATACCACCTATTTCCTAAAGGGTCGTCAGCCGAATATTGCATCTTTCGATACCCCAAAGGCTATGGGCGAATATGTAGGAACGGTCAAGGAGATTCGAGGCCGTTCATTCAACGTGGCTGGTGTTGCCTCTTTTAGTAATGGCGATGGACTCTGCTTCGTCAACGACCAACGCGAGTTGGAGGGATTCCGTGTGAATAGGGTTGAGGGTAACCGTCTGTTTCCGCTGAAGATGCCTGATAACTTGCGTCCCGGACTTCGTCTCTATCGTAATAATGATCAGGAGATGGAGCGACTCTTATCAAAGCCCAGTGCTGAACGAAAGATTCCCGTCACCATGTCGCTTCGTGCCACCGATGATGGTTTCTCATTACGGATGGACGATGCTGTGGTGCGTATTCAGGCCGAACATCAGGAGGCACAGAAAGACCCTCGCGAGAATATCATTCGACAGTTGACCAAGTTGGGTGGAACACCCTATGAGTGTAGTGATGTCGATATCCCCAAGGCCTTCAACTATTTCATTCCCGCGAGCCTCCTCTCTGATATGAGGCGACAAGTTGTGGCTTTACGGGAAACGATGAGTATGAACGGAGCAAACGCCCAGTCTCAACAGAGCAAACGCCCCGTTTCCCCCGTTCAAACCTATCATGTGCCTTATCTCTATAACATCTCCAACCGTCTGGCCCGTGAGTTCTATAAGACACAAGGTGTCAACGTGGGCGAGGCCTTCGAGTTACGTCAGCTTGCCCAGCCTCTCATCATGCAATGCCGCCATTGTCTGCGTTATTCGTTAGGCTTCTGCGTGAAGCATGGTGGACGCCGTCCTGAGTGGAAAGAGCCCCTGTCGTTGCGTCTGGGTGACGGACGCCTGTTCCGTCTTGAGTTCGATTGCCAGCATTGTCAAATGAATGTCTATGCCCATGAATAAGCTGTACACATATCTCATAGGCTTGTTGTTCCTAATGTTCAACAGTTGCTATCATCAGGAGCCGGAAACGTCTGATGCATGGATAGTTACCGAAGAGCAGATGGACTCCATTTCGTTCTATACCACGCACCACTATACTCAGAACTATAACTTCTTCGTGACAGCCGACACGTTGCGTCTTATCGTACAGCAGCCTACAGAATTCCTCAGCGAGATGTGGGTCGATACGATTGCTGTTGTCAACAACGACCGTCTGGTGGTAGCTGACATCATGATGCTATCAACAGATACTATCGACTCGGTATGGGTACAGGTGGCACGCGATCAGGAAACTATTGGATGGGTGCGTGAAAAAGAGATGCTGCCAAACGTGGCTCCCGATAATCCTATCTCCCGCTTCATCGATGCGTTCTCCGATACCCACCTGCTCATCATGCTGGCCTTCTGGGCTGTGGTGGCAGCCATCTATACCATCTGGGCGTTGGCTCGCCGCAATGCCAAGATTGTGCATTTCAATGATATTCCATCGTTCTATCCCACGCTTCTCGCCCTCTTCGTGGCTGCCGCAGCTGTGTTCTACAGCACCATCCAGTTGGTAGCTCCCGACTCGTGGCGCCATTATTACTATCACCCCACACTCAATCCCTTTGCCGTTCCCCTCCATCTTGGCATCTTTATCTTCTCTGTGTGGGCCCTCTTGCTGATATCGCTGGCAGCTATCGACGATATCCGTCGTCATCTGCCTTTTGGCGAGACAATCCTTTATCTCTTCGGACTCATGGGTGTTTGCACCATCAACTATGTGGTGTTCAGCATCTCCACATTATATTATATAGGTTATCCCCTGTTGGTAATCTATGTCATCATTGCCGTTCGACGTTATATCCGTAAGAATCGTGCCAACTACATCTGCGGAAGCTGT
The DNA here is from genome assembly GCF_946407605.1 of uncultured Prevotella sp. Lineage (GTDB taxonomy): Bacteria > Bacteroidota > Bacteroidia > Bacteroidales > Bacteroidaceae > Prevotella. The sequence goes on along the minus strand of NZ_CAMJOS010000025.1, from coordinate 25,231 downwards.
GGACAACAACTAACGCATAAGGGCATCTGTCCACATTGTGGTGCCAATAACATCTGATAGAGTGATGATGGAAGACGTGATGATGACTCAGAATACGGAACTGCGCAACGCCTGGGACTTTGTGGAGCATACAGGGCGTAGCATCTTCCTGACAGGAAAGGCTGGAACGGGTAAGACCACGTTTCTGAAAACCGTTGTGGATCAGAGTAGCAAACGTAATGTGGTGGTGGCCCCAACGGGTGTGGCAGCCATCAATGCTGGCGGCATGACTATCCATTCGTTCTTCCAGCTGCCTTTCTCACCTTTTGTGCCTGGTGCCAAGATAGAGAGTAAGTTCGACTTTGGCAAGGAGAAACGTAAGCTCATTGCCTCGCTTGACCTCCTGATTATCGACGAGATCTCAATGGTGCGCAGCGACCTGCTTGATGCCATCGACAGCATCCTGCGACGCTTTCGCGACCGCTACAAGCCCTTTGGTGGCGTGCAACTGTTGATGATTGGTGACCTACAGCAATTGACGCCAGTGGTGACCCCTGATGACGAAAGGATGCTGAAACCCTATTACGACACACCTTATTTCTTCGGTTCAAAGGCACTTTCAGAGATTGACTATGTGACGATACAGCTGGAGAAGGTCTATCGCCAGCAGGACGATACTTTCCTCTCGCTGCTGAACCATATCCGTGAGGGACAGCCTACAGCCGCCGACCTCACCTTGCTGAACTCCCGCTATAAGCCCGTCTTCCTGCCCAAGCCCGAAGAGGGTTATATCCGTCTGACCACTCACAACCAGATGGCTAATAACTATAACGAGACGGAGTTGCAGAAGTTATCAGGACGTGCAGTCAACTATCAGGCCAAGATTGAAGGAACATTTCCTGAGTATTCCTATCCTACGGCAGAGACGTTGACGCTGAAGGTAGGTGCGCAGGTGATGTTTGTGAAGAACGACCCTTCAAACGAGCACCGCTATTATAATGGTCGCATAGGACATGTGACATTGACTGAACCCACCCGTCTTATGGTGTATTGTCCTGGCGACGCTGATGCCATCGAGGTGGTGCCTTTAGAGTGGGAGAATGCCCGCTATACTTTGAACGACGAGACCCGCGAGATAGAGACCGAGGTGCTGGGCAAGTTCTCGCAGCTGCCTCTACGACTGGCATGGGCTATCACCATCCACAAGAGTCAGGGACTCACCTTCGAACATGCTATCATTGACGCCAGCCTGTCGTTTGCCCCTGGTCAGGTATATGTGGCTCTGAGCCGCTGTAAGACTTTGGAAGGTATGGTGCTGGCCTCGCAGATTCCGCCTCATGCCATCATCAATGATGAACGTGTCGATTCCTATATCTCGCATCAGGAAGAGGCTGCGCAGCGTAGCATCGACCAGTTGCCTACGCTCAAGGATGAGTATTACCGTTACCTGTTGATGGAGCTCTTCGACTTCAAGGATATCCTCTACCGTGAGGAGTACTTGGGACGCATCATCATCGAGTTCTTCTATCGCAGTCATACCGATATTGCTGAGTTGCACAAGCGTGCGTTGGAGGATTACAAACAGAAGATGATTGTGGTGGCCGATAAATGGCGTGCGATGATTCAGCAGATGACCATCGACGCGCTACACGAAGAGGAATTCCTGGAACGTGTGAAACGTAGTGCGGCTTATTTCGAGCAGACGCTCGACAAGGTACTGACGAAGCCTTTGTCGTTGGTGCTAGATATCAAGTCACAGAACAAACTAGCGATGAAACGACTTACGGAGAACTATACCGATTTGCGACAGGCTTGGCTCTCACGCCGCTATCTGTTGCAGCAGTTGTCAGAGCGCACCTTCACCATTGCCGACTATCTGCGTCAGAAGCAACACTCGCTGCTTGATGCAATGGATGAGCAGACGCTGAAGAAAAAGAAGAGAAAAAGTGGAAAGAGGAAAGTATAAAGAGGAAAGTGGAAGGCTGCGAGTAAGCGAGAGGAGAGCTAAGCTCGCTTAAGCTCTCCCGAGCGTAAGCAGACTAGACCGTAGGTCAAAGAGGATAGTTAATAGGCAAATTATAAAATAGATAAATAATGGGATTTTGGAAAACGTTTTTCGGTGGTGAAGAAGCAACACCCGAGGAGAAGAAGAATGCAGATGCCAAGAACTTCGACCTGATGAAATATGACGGTGTGAAGGCTATGCGCATGGGACAGCTTGAATATGCAGAGCGATGCTTCAACGAGGCATTGAAAATACAGGACGATATGGAGGTGCACGACTATCTGTCGCAGACGCTCACCCGTCTTGGTAATCTGGAAGGTGCGCTGCAAGAGCTGCTGACAATGGCCCGTGTGGCCCCCGATAATGTGGCGGTGTTGATGCAGGGTGCTCATGTGGCTTATATGCTTGAGAACTACGAGCAGATGAAGACGCTGTGCGAACAGGCCCTCGCTCTTGACGGTGAGAATGCGTTGGCTAACTATCAGATGGCACAGGCCGTGATTGGACAGGGTGATACGATTAGTGGTATTGCCTATCTGACTAAGGCCATCACGCTGAGCGAAGAGCTGGCCGATGCCCGTCTGCTGCGAGCTAAGACGTTGCTGGCTATGGGCGATGTGAAGGGCGCCGGCGAGGATGTGGACTGGCTGATGGCGCATACTGACGAAGAGGAAGACGTGTTGCTGATGGCTGCCCGTGTGGCTTGTGCCAAGGGACAGACTGAAGAGGCTATCAACATATATAATAAGGTGACAGAACTGAATCCCTTCCAGTTGGATGCCTATCGCGAACGTGGCAAGCTCAAGTTCGAGTTAGGCGACAAACAAGGTGCTGAAGAGGAGATGCAGAAGTTGCTCGAGATGAACCCCGACGAGATGGCCAATGTTAGTGGCGATTATACTGCAGAAGGGGTGGAACAAGCCGTGAAACGGGCCTACTCGAACATGAATCCGTTTGGTATTTGAAATTTTTTGCCAAATTATTTGCGTAATTCGGAGAATTGTTATAAATTTGCACCCGAAAATAACAAACAGTAACAAAAATGACTAAATTTAACGCATACTTCTACTTTTATTATTACTTTACAAGCAATTGTGAAGCGGGTAGTCGTATGTAAATTTAAAGTTGAAAATTGAAAGTTGAAAATTAAATAAGGCCCCGCTTCACGAAGAGTGATAGTGGGGCTTTCTTTTAAGTAAAGAGTAAAGATGAAGAGAATTGCGATACAAGGAGAGATAGGATCGTTTCACGACATTGCTGCACATCAGTATTTCAAGGGCGAACAGTTGCAGCTTATCTGCTGTCAGACCTTCGAGCAGGTATACGACAGCATACAGCAGGACCCTACCGTCATTGGTATGGCTGCCATCGAGAATACCATCGCTGGCTCGCTGCTACATAACTACGAGTTGCTTCGCGACAGCGGTACGACGGTGGTTGGTGAGCATAAGTTGCATATCACCCACTGCATCTGTTGTCTGCCCGACGATGACTGGGACACCATTACCGAGGTGCACTCACATCCTGTGGCCCTGATGCAGACGCGTCATTACCTGGAGCGCCATCCTAATCTGCGCATTGTGGAAGGCGACGATACTGCCGGCTCTGCCAAGATGATTGCCGAGGGCCAGCACAAAGGGTGGGCTGCCATCTGTCATGCAGAGGCTGCTAAGCTCTATGGTCTGAAGGTGTTGGAGGACGGCATCGAGGACAACAAGCACAATTTTACGCGATTCCTCGTCTGCTCTGCTCCACAGAAAGCCGACATGCTGCGCCCGTTGGTCGAGACCAACAAGTCGAGCATCGTCTTTGCGCTGCCTCACGAAGAGGGATCATTGTCGGCCATCCTCGCCATCTTGTCGTTTTATAAGATTAACCTCACCAAGATTCAGTCGCTGCCCATCATCGGTAGAGAGTGGGAGTATCTGTTCTATGTCGATGTGACCTACAACGACCTCACCCGTTATCGTCAGGCTGTGGATGCGATCATCCCATTGACCAAGGAACTGAAGATATTGGGAGAGTATAAGGCGAATTGAGAATTGAAAATTGAGAATTATGATACAACCAGCAGAAAGATTAAGTTTAGTACAGGAGTACTACTTCAGCCGCAAACTGAAGGAAGTGGCCCAGCTCAACGCCGAGGGCAAGGATATTATCTCGTTAGCCATTGGCAGTCCTGATATGCCGCCGTCGAAGCAAACCATCGACAAGCTTTGTGAGGTGGCCCAGCAGCCCAACGCCCACGGCTATCAGCCCACACAGGGCACACCTGAATTGCGCGAGGCTATGTCAGCCTTCTACAAGCGTTGGTACGGTGTAGACCTCGACGCCAAGAGCGAGGTGCTGCCCTTGATTGGTTCTAAGGAAGGTATCCTTCACGTGACGCTGGCTTTCGTAAATCCTGGCGATGAGGTGCTGGTGCCCAATCCCGGCTATCCTACCTACACTTCGCTGTCGAAGATTCTTGGTGCCAAGATAGTGAACTACGACCTGCGCGAGGATAATGGCTGGCAGCCCGACTTCGATGAGTTGGAGAAGATGGACCTGAGCAAGGTGAAACTGATGTGGACCAACTATCCCAACATGCCCACAGGTGGTCGTGCTCAGATGGCGACCTACGAGCGCTTGGTGAAGTTCGCTAAAGACCACGACATCGTGGTGGTGAACGACAACCCCTACAGCTTCATCCTGAGCGAGGAACATCTCAGCATCCTGCAGGTTCCTGGTGCCAAAGACTGCTGCATTGAGTTCAACTCTATGTCGAAGAGTCACAACATGCCTGGTTGGCGAGTGGGTCTCTGCGCCTCCAACCCACAGTTTATTCAGTGGATTCTCAAGGTGCAGTCGAATATTGAGAGTGGCACCTTCCGCGGCATCCAGCTGGCTGCTGCCGAGGCCTATAAGAATGACGAGACCTGGCATCGTGAATACAATATTGAGACCTATGCCCGTCGTCGCCAGTGGGCCGAGAAGATTATGGATGTGCTGGGTTGTACCTATGATAAGAATCAGGTGGGTATGTTCCTTTGGGGTAAGATTCCTGCCGATATCAAGAACGTGGAAGACCTCACCGAGCGTGTACTCCACGAGGCTCGTGTCTTCATCACCCCAGGTTTCATCTTCGGCTCGAATGGCGAAAGATACATCAGAATATCCCTTTGCGCCAAGGAGGAAAGAATCAAGCAAGCCCTCGAACGCATTGAGCAAATCGTAAAATAGTGAAATAGTAAAATAGAAAATATAGTTATGAGTTTAGAATTAGCACCATTGAATTTGCCGAGCGACAACGAACGTCCGTTCGTGATTGCCGGCCCATGCTCTGCCGAGAGTGAAGAGCAAGTGATGACCACCGCCAAGCAGCTGGCCATGAAAGGCTGCCATAACTTTCGTGCCGGTGTGTGGAAGCCCCGTACCAAACCCGGTGGCTTTGAAGGTCACGGTGAGCCCGCCCTGCAGTGGATGAAGCAGGTGAAGCAGGAAACGAAGATGCTGGTGGCTACTGAGGTGGCTACGCCCGAGCATGTAGAACTGGCCCTGAAATACGATATCGACATTCTGTGGGTAGGTGCCCGCACGTCGGCTAACCCCTTTGCTATGCAGGCTCTGGCCGACTCGCTGAAGGGTGTCGATGTGCCTGTCTTCGTGAAGAACCCCGTCAACCCCGACCTGGAGCTGTGGATTGGTGCCTTGGAGCGCATCAACGGCGCCGGCATCAAGCGTCTGGGTGCCATCCATCGCGGCTTCTCGTCTTACGACAACAAGATCTACCGCAACACCCCCATGTGGCAGATTCCTATCGAGCTGCATCGCCGCATACCCGACCTGCCCATCATCAGCGACCCCAGCCATATTGGTGGACGTCGTGAGCTGATCGCCCCGCTGTGTCAGCAGGCTATGGACCTGGGCTTCGACGGTCTTATCATCGAGAGCCACTGCGACCCCGACAAGGCTTGGAGTGATGCTAAGCAGCAAGTGACGCCTGATGTGCTCGACTATATCCTCTCGCTGCTGGTCATCCGCGACGAGAATACCACCACCGAGGGCATCCAGCAGTTGCGTAAGCAGATTGACGAGTTGGACAACCAGATCATGGATATCCTGACCAAGCGTATGCGTGTATGTCGTGAGATTGGTCAGTACAAGAAGGAGCACAACATGACGGTGCTGCAGACCTCGCGCTATAATGAGATTCTGTCTAAGCGTGGTGCCCAGGGCTCGCTCTGTGGTATGTCGCCCGATTTCGTGGCCCACGTCTTCGAGAGCATTCACGAAGAAAGTGTTCGTCAGCAGATAGAGATCATCAATAAATGAGTTTTTAGAAACGAATTAGAATAATTAAAACGAATTATAACGAATAATATTTTTTATTCTCATTACTGCAAGCACTCGTGGGTCTTCGACAAGTCTCGTGGATAAATTATTCTCATTATTCTAATTCGTTTCCTAATATAAAGAATAGTATATGAAAATTCTTGTGATGGGAGCAGGCAAGATGGGAAGCTTCTTCATCGACCTGCTGAGCTTTGACCACGAGGTGGCTGTGTTCGAACGCGACGCCAAGCGTATGCGCTTCACCTACAACTGCCAGCGGTTTACTACATATGAGGAAATCAAGGCCTTTAAGCCCGAGTTGCTGATTAATGCTGTGACGCTGAAATATACCATTCCTGTATTTAAGGATGTGATACCTTACCTGCCTAAGGAGTGTATCATCAGCGACATCGCCAGCGTAAAAACCGACTTGAAAGAGTTTTACGAGCAGACGGGTATGCGTTATGTATCCACACACCCCATGTTCGGTCCGACGTTTGCCAACCTGCAGCAACTCTCCGAGGAGAATGCCATCATCATCAGCGAGGGCGACTATATGGGTCGCATCTTCTTCAAGGACCTCTACCAGAAGCTGGGGCTGAACATCTATGAGTACACCTTCGAGGAGCACGACAAGACGGTGGCTTACTCGCTGAGTATCCCCTTTGTCAGCACCTTCGTCTTTGCCGCTGTGATGAAGCATCAGGATGCCCCTGGTACCACCTTCAAGCGTCACATGCGCATTGCCAAGGGTGTGCTCAACGAAGACGACTACCTGCTTCAGGAAATCCTGTTCAACCCCTACACCCACGACCAGGTGTCGCAGATTCGTACCGAGTTGAAGGAGTTGCTGGAGATTATCGACAACAAGGATGCCGACGGCATGAAGCGTTATCTCACCAAGATTCGTGACAACGTGCGTCGCGACATTGAAATCAAAAAATAGAAAATGAAAACAATCAGATTATTTGCCATCGCCATGCTTGGTGTCCTGGCGTTCACCAGCTGTGAAGAGTTGGAAGAACTCGACAGGAGAGTAGAAGAGATTTACCTTAACAACCTGAAGGACTGAGCGCTCTCGTTCCTCATTTATAAACTTTCTGTCCATTTTATTTGGATGGAAAGTTTTTTCTTTTTATCTTTGCAGTCGGTACTTGTAACAAATAAGATACTAACCTGACATTGATTATGTACGAACAGATATTAGAAGACACACTATTTATTATACTTTATACTGTGGTGACGGTGATCTCCGCAATTGCATGCATTTACTTGCTGTTTCGACGGGGTAATGCCTTTGCTGCTCACATCACGACGCCGAGGCGCCTGCGCCGCTGGACGGCAGCCTTCTTAGGTGTCATAGCCATAGGACATTTGTGGTACATCCCATCCATCATGCCCGATTCTGTCGACAGCTTCAAGATGAGCCTGCTCATAGGCGGCTTGCTCGACTGCCTGCTCACCATCCCCATGGCCTTCATCGTCATGCTTTGTATGCTGCAGGACCGTCAGCGACCGCTGTGGCCTGTCGCCGTGATGATAGCGCCCCTCGTGGTGGGAATGGCGGTGTGCCTTTTCACTCTCAGCGATGTCTTATTACCCATGGTACGCATCTATTTCGTGCTGATGAGTATTGCTTTCATCATCTATATGCTACACGCTCTGAAACAGTATGGCCGGTGGCTGCGCGAAAACTATGCCGACCTGGAGCACAAGGAGGTGTGGCAGAGCATCTTTGCGCTGGCCTACATCATGCTTATGTTCGGCTATTACGTTAGCGGTGTCAGTGGCATGACCTACGAATACATCATCCAGATGAGCGCCATCATACTGATATTCTATCTGCTGTGGCGTGTGGAGACGCTGCAGACCTTGGAGACTCAGCCCCGCCCTCTCTCATTGATCGAGGGTAGTATTCAGACTCAAGAACAAAAACTATCTACGCCCCTCCCTCACAGGGAGGGGACGGGGGAGAGTCTGTCGGAGGAGAGTCAGGAGAGTCTCTCGCTCGATGCCCTCCTGTCTGCTCGCAACGACATCGGACCATTGTTGAAGCAGTATTGCGAGGAACCGCAGCTCTATCTGAAGCATGATATTTCCCTTAACGAGCTGGCCACCATGATTGGTACCAATCGTACCTACCTCAGCAACTACTTTTCCTTGCAGGGCATCACCTACAACACCTACATCAACGCCCTGCGCATCCAGCATTTCGTCACGCTCTGCCAAAAGAAGGCCGCAGCCAATGAAACAATAACGCTGCGGGAACTGGTCCGCGATAGTGGCTTCCGCAGCTACAACACGTTCAATACAGCCTTCAAGCAGAATATGGGAACGACGGTGACGGTGTGGTTGCACAAATTAAACTTCCGATACTAACTAAAGACATAAAACTATGAAGAAGAGGATTCTATGTATGTTCGTGCTACTATGTGCAGTAGGGCAGGCGACGTGGGCACAGGACGCGGAACTGACGCCTGACGGTGACTGGATGGGACGGCTGGCCGACGATGTGCTGGTGGCCCGAGTGTCTATACCTGGGGCTCACGACTCGGCCACGGGCTGTGGCTGGGGCGAGGGTGCCGAGGAGACAGGCAACAGCTATGCCCGCACACAGGACCTGAACATAGCGCAGCAGTGGCACATAGGCGTCAGGGCCTTCGACCTGAGACCCTGTCTCTACGACGGCTACATGAATCTGAACCACGGCATCGTGCCCACCAGCATGCATTTCGAGGAGGCGCTGGAGCTGCTGCGCGACTCGCTGGCCGCGCATCCCACGGAGTTCGTGGTGATCCACCTGTTGCACGAGACCGACGGCGACCAGGTGGATGATGACTACGGCACCCGACTGAAGGCGCTGCTGAATCGTGACGACCTGAAGCCCCTGTTCGTGAAGTTCAAGACGGGACTCACTGTAGGCGATATGCGAGGTAAGATACTGCTGCTGAGCCGCGACAACTATGCCACCACCATCACCACGGGCGGCGTGTTCAAGAACTGGACGGGCGAGGCCAACTGGGACAAACAGACGCAGGGACGCATCATGGGTCCTGGTGGCACGTCAGGCACTTGTTACATGCAGGACTACTCCGACACCCACAACACGGGTGGTCTCGACATCAAGGTCAACGCCATCAAACGACTGTTGGACTTCAGCACCACCCATACCACCACCAACCTTACCTCCATACGCTGGATATTCAACTTCGCCTCAGCCTACTCAAAGGTGTTGTCGATTTTCGGTTATGAGATATCGACAAGCGAGGGCTATCGCGACAATGCCGCACACACCCACGCCGCCATTCTCGACTACCTGGACACGCACGAGGCTGGTCCTATGGGCGTGGTCATCATGGACTATGTGGGCGTGGATCAGAGCGAGGGCTACAACGTAAAAGGTGCCCAACTGGTGAAGGCTATCATCGACAATAACTTCAAGTATCTCAACGATATAACGAAGATTCGTTCTGTAAAAGCTAAAAGTACTGACGTGCATGCCTTTAACCTCAATGGCATCCCTACCACCAAGACCTCTCGCGGGCTCCGCATCATAGACCAGAAGAAGATTAATCAGTATTAGCATGAAGAAGATTTTTTGCCTTATACTCATGAGCCTGCTGGTCGGCATGAGTGCCAGGGCACAGGCCGATTATCGCGTTGTGCCTCTGCCCAGGAGCATCACGATTGACACAACACGGGTGTTTAAGCTACAGACGGGCATGGGTATCGTCTATGACGAAAGCGTACCCGCGATGCAGCGTAATGCCGAGTTCCTGCAGCAATGGGTGGCAGAGCTCACAGGGCTGCGTCTGCAACTCATTCCCCATCCGCATCGCGGCACCGACCTCCGATGCGCCATCTGGCTCAGCCTCATGGATAAGCCCAACCGACTGCCCAGCGAGGCCTATACCCTCACCGTCCACAAGAAAGGCATCACCATCCAGGCCCACGAGCCCGAGGGCATCTTCCGTGGCATCCAGACCCTGCGTAAGAGTCTGCCTGTAAAAGCCCAGGCGCCCATCCTGTTTCCCTACGCCACCATCAACGATTCGCCCCGCTTCAGCTATCGCGGCGTGCACCTCGACTGTGCCCGTCATTTCTTCTCCGTCGACGTCATCAAACGCTATCTCGACCTGCTGGCATTGCACGGCTGCAACCAGTTCCACTGGCATCTCACCGACGACCAGGGCTGGCGTTTCGAGGTGAAGGCTCTTCCCGACCTGGCACCGAAAGGTAGCGTACGACAGCAGACCGTCATCAGTCGCAACAGCGGCGTCTTCGACGGTCAGCCCTATGGCGGCTACTACACCCAGGACGACTGTCGCGAGATTGTGCGCTACGCTGCCGAACGTTATATCAACATCATCCCCGAGATCGACCTCCCGGGCCACATGCAGGCTGCCCTCCACGTCTATCCCCATCTGGGCTGTACGGGCGGTCCCTACGAGGTATGGCAGGTGTGGGGTGTCAGCAATGATGTGCTCTGTGCCGGCAACCCCGAGGTGCTCACGTTCCTGAAGACCGTCTATGGCGAGCTGTGCGACGTCTTCCCCTCGAAGTTCATCCATATCGGTGGCGACGAGTGTCCCAAACACCGTTGGAAGAACTGCGAGAAATGTCAGGCCAAGGCGCGCGAGTTAGGACTGAAGGACGACGGGCATCATAGCATCGAGAACCAGTTGCAGACCTACATCAACCGCGAGATGGAGCAGTTCCTGAAGCAACGGGGCCGCACCCTCATAGGCTGGGACGAGACCCTCGAGGGCGGACTCACCACCGAGGCCACCGTTATGTCGTGGCGCGGCATCAATGGCGGTATCGAAGCGGCCCGTCAGCATCATCACGTCATCATGACGCCTACTGACTATTGCTATATCGACTATTATCAGTTGAAGAACACGTGGAACGAACCACTGGCCATCGGAGGCTATGTGCCCCTGAGCAAGGTCTATGCCTTCGAGCCGTTGGTGCCCGAGACGCTGACGGAAGAGGAACAGCAGTATATCCTCGGTGCCCAGGTCAACCTCTGGACGGAATACGTGGCTGCTCCCGACCATCTCTTCTATATGCTCCTGCCCCGTCTCGATGCCATCAGCGAGGTGCAGTGGTGCCGTCCTCAGCAAAAAGATTTCGACGACTTCAAACAGCGTCTCCCCCATATGAAGCAGATATACAACATCCTTGGCGTCAGATACTGTCAAGGTGTTGAGTAACATAATAAAACATATGAAAAAAAATCTACTATTTATCGGTTGCCTTCTTGGCTGCAATGTTTTTTGTGTCTTGCTCTGACAGCGATGACAACCGACAACGGTAACGAGTATGTCTATTGGGAAGGCACGACAATTTCTGATGGATATAGCAGCAATAAGCCTTGGCAGTCGTTCGCCAACACCTACTATAAGACGGCGTTCGACCAGAAGGTGCGCTGGAGCCGTATCTTTAAGCTGAATCCTTACTTCCCAAAGAATAATCCTCCCACAGACGACGAGGGTGACCACCTGCGTGGAGCTTCGTTAATTCATCTTTAACAAAACGCACCGGCCTAAATATTAATTAGGTCGGTGCATTTCTTTATGTTCTCGTGAATCAGACGGGTGGGGCAGAGTCTATCCACTTTCCTCATTCCTCTTTCCTCATTCCTCTTTCCTCAAAGCCAACGGTTACCCTTTGTCCACGGTGTATATAAATGCCCGGGGTGGTGGGACGGCGCCCAATCTTAAAGCCCTGGAGCGTGTACCACTCTGTGTCATAGTCGAGGTCAGAGGAGACGGCGTTGATGACTGCTGGGGCGTCGAGATCGATGACGAAGGGTTCCCACGGTGTGCCGACGATGGCATCGCTGTTGAAGGGTACGGTGGTGCATACGGTGGTGACAATGCCATCGATGGCGGCGCGTATCTGCATGGCTTTTTCGTGACCCTCGCCAGCAATGAGCAGGTAGTAGAGACCACTCGTCTCGGAGGCAACAGCAGCACCACGACACTCATCGTCGATGAAAGCTCCCAGCTCGGCATTGGTCACAGGTTGCCCGCTCTTGACGAGCTTGATAACCATAGACATGTTGTCAGGATAGTTTTCTGGGTCGAGAGGAGTGAAGAGTGAAGAGTGAAGGGTGAAGGGTGAAGGGTTATCTTCTTCCGCGCCATCTCTACTCTGTCTGCTGCCTGCGGCGCCATTGGCTGTTGGATAGACGAACTCCTTGTCGGCATCATCGACGCTGTAGTAGAGGTAGCCCTTACCGCTTTCCATCACTTTGAGGTTGCCGTCCCATCCGCTGTTGCCGTAGATGGCGAAGCCTTGTTGCGACTTGACCTGATCGCCACGTTGCGGGTTGGCTCCAGCGAGTGCCATGTCGAGGGTCATAGTTGTGGTGGGCAGATAGCATATCCAGTTCCAGTTCTTCTTCAGCGTCACCTTCGTGTCAGAAAGCTTCACCTGCTCTCCCGTGACGGGCAGCGATGTGGGTATTTCCTTGCTCTTCGACAGCTTGGTGAGCTTCATCTTGTACATGGTGTTGGCATGAACGTTGGCGAGTGTGCCGTCCCAGTAGGTGCCGTTGCAATAGTAGGTACCCGTGGTGCGGTCCTTGATGTACACGTTCCATGTGGAGATATCCTTGAAGACGACGGAGGTCTTGTCATCAACGGGTTCGACGTTGAGTGATATCCAGTTCCAGTTCTGCTTCAGCTTCAGTTCCTGCTCCATGAGGTTGCTCTTGGTGAAGGTGACGGGCTTGTCGAAGTTGCCGTAGGTCACGGAGGGGTCGAAGGCGATGCCCAATGATGACTCGGGAGTAGAGGCTGATGGCAAGGTGACGTTGACGTTGGTGTAGGTCACGCCCCTGGCTGCATCCCAGATGCGGAAGGTAACGTTCTTACCGTTGTCCAGGTCTTTCATTGTGCCGTTGACGTTTTGCTGGGCGGTGCCATAGACGCTTAGTGCCACGAAGGCGGAGCCTCGTATTGGCTCTATATAGGCCTTTCCTCGACACTCACCGTCGATGAATGCAGCCACGCAGCTCTCAATGTTGCTCATCAGCACACCGTTGGCATAAATCTGGCCTACGATGCTCATAGAGTTCTCGTAAAGGTTGGGATTCACTATCCATTCAGGAGCCTCGCCGCGCACCTTCATCACGATGCGCAGGGGTTCGAGAATCTCGTCGTTGCCCTGCAGTCCTACGGTGACATCGTAGTTGCCTACTGGTACAGTTGACGAAACCTTGAAACGCAGCGTCTTCCTGGACTGTGGAGCGAGGTCGCCAGTAGTCTCGACAGGTGAGCCGTCGAGTGCATTGACAAGGGTGAGCCATTGTGGCATGTTATATAAGGTGTAGTACTCGGTGTTACCACCCTTGTTGACAATCTCCACGTCGAAATAGCGGTTGTCGCCATACTGCTTGATGATGGTGACGCTATCCTTAGCCCACTTCAGCGTGTTCTTCTGCACGTAAGCTGTCCAGCGTATTGGTGCCGACTGGTTGCCGTGCATATCGTGAATCTTATCAACGGTGATGTTGAGTGTGGTACCCTCAATGTCACGGGCCTTGATGCCGCTGCTCTCTACCAGGTTGATGACCACCTTACGTTCTGAGGCGATGGGCTTGGCCATGAGTCTGCTCTCTACAGGAGCGTTCTTGATAGCTGGTGTCATACTGCTGAACGAATATGCTCCTTCCAGCGTCATACCTTGGCTGACAGGAGTGCCGAGCGAACGCGACGCCATATTGTCGAGCGTCTCAACACGTGTGGCTACACCATCAACTGTTCCCTCTTTCTCGAAAGGATAGTAGGCCACCAGTCCGCGCGAATAATGGTCGGCAGTATCTATGCAGTTATAGATATTGTTGAGCAGACGACTCTCAGAGAGTGTGGCATGCCAGATACGCAGCTCATCGATGAGAGCCTGTGGTGCACCTTTGGCTACGCTGAGAATGGCACCTTCCAATGACGGCACGTCGGCCTCAGCAATGACAGCCGTACGCTGTCCGTTGAAATAGAAAGATGCAGACTGCCCCCGCACCACATTCAGCGCCACATGGTTCCAGTCTGTGTCAACAATATCTCCATTATTGCCTACCACATGTTCGTTGCCGCCATAGCGGAGTATCCAGTCATAGTCATGATTGTGATAGAGACCGATACGGTTAGCGTCATTATATCCCACCTCGAATACGGTCTGCTCCTGATCTGGACGACGAGGCGAGTTGTACCACATTTCTATCACATAGCTGTCGCCAGGCCTTGTGTTGATTTGCGAGATGTCAATATCGGCACCCTTTTCATCTACACTCAGGGCATAGTTCTTGTTGTCGCGGAGCCAGTTTGATACAGTGAAGTCATGGGTATGACGTGTGTCGCGTGCCACACTTCCGTGTCCCTCGTCCATAGGCCAGTAGTTGACCAGTCCATAGACATAGTTGTCCTTCGACTGATACTTCTCGGAAGCAGCCACCACAGGATCGCGGTAGATGTTGAAGAGACTCAGGTCATGGATGGCACCATTCATGTTGCCCAGGTAGAGCCAGTTCTCACTGGTATAATCGTGGGCTTCCACGATACCCGCTGTGACCTGCTGGCTGGTAAACAAGGGCAGCGTGACGGCGTCATATTGTGCCAAGGCGGAGAACGTCATTTCGTCGGCCTTGTAACTCAGCACGACGTAGGTCCAGGTATCTTTGGGTATTACCTCTTCCGACTTGATCACCAAACCAGCAACGCCCACCTCTACGTGGCCTTCGCTATCCACACCCATCGTCAGTTGGCTCTGTCCTAACGACAGGATGGTGCCGCTCGACATCCATTTCATCCAGAAATCAATGGAGAAGTCGCCATTGAGGAAGATGGGGTTCAGCGTTTTTGGCGTGCCTCCTGCAGGGAACAGTCGCACAGCCACATCGTGCTGTACCTTCTGACTGTTGAGCTTGGCCGTGACGATGATGTTCTTGTCGCTGACATAGCCTGGTACGATGTCCTCGTTGAACTCAACCAGCAAGTCGTCGCCATAGCCCAGTATGCCGTCTGTCGGCGCTGGTGTGGTGAGTTGGTGTGGAGCTGCGTCGTCCTTCACCACCTCAATCTCGTCGCTATAGACGGTGATCGGTTCCTCACCGTACATCGTCGTGGTGTAGGCACGGAAGGTATAGGTGCCCTGTGGGTAGTCGTTGGCATTGTTCATGTTGAAGTACAGGCGCAGGTCGCCAGTGGCGGGCAACACCTGGTCGCCCTGCTTCGTAGAATCCTCCTTGTTCACATAGAACTGCAAACCCGAGGGCTGTGTCCACGCAGTGGAACCTTCGTAGCGGTATTCAACGCCCAGTTTCTTCATGCCCTTGAACTGACGGTTGAAGTTGGTCAGTTTCATCTCCAGGTTGCCTTGGTTGTGGTTCATGTTCTCAATGTTGAATATCGGCTCGTTGATGACCAGGTCAATGGGACTGGAACTGGGCTTGAAGTGTACGTTCAACGTCGCTCTGTCCCGAATCTCTATAGCCTGGAATCTTGATGCCAGCACAATTCCCACGCCTTCATAGTCGAGCACGCTTTGGTCGGTCTGCCTGACAGTGATGGTTTTCTTCACGGTCTCGCCTTGTGGAATCAGGATGTTGTGGCCGTTGACCAGCGGCATGCCGTCCATTTGAATCTGCAGTCCCTTCTCATTAGCGTTATCCGGCAATATCATCTGGAAGACGGGGTCGTAGTGACGGTTGGCGTTGCTCTTGTTCGACATGTACAACGTAAAGGTTCCTTCCTGTCCGGCGGGCACATCGGTCAGCGTGGCCTCCTTGGCGCTGTTCACGCCATCGGCGCTGATGCGTATGTCGGGCTGCTCCATCTGTTCCGAGCCGTTGCTCAGCACGTGCTGTCCGGGCTCGAACCACTTCGTGTATTCCTTGCCCTCATAGGGGTTGTAGGTCTGGCCGCCGAAAAGTGAGAAGACATCGCTGTAGCCTGTCTGCCCGGAAGGGTACTTGTCGATGGAGAGGTCGGTATCGGCATTGCCGTCGGCAATTACGTAATCCCACTCCATAGAGTTCTTATGCACTTCGCCGTCGATGTCACTTTGCTCACGTCCCGCCTCATTACTGATGGTGGTGAGAATGCTCCAGTGGACCACGTTCTTGAAGTTGTTTCCCCAAGTGTTGTTGACGATGCCACCCATATACCAGGTTGTTTCGGTCTTATGGACGGCAGAGGTATCCTGGGCGACAGAGTAGGTATAGCTCGAACCTCCATCAACGGAGAAGTTCTCCCATCCTTTCCAAGGCTGAGACTTGTCAGCCTTACGGCTCTGCATGGCTTTCACCTTGTTTTCCTCGTTGTCAGAGAGCACCTGCTTCCAACTGTTAATCTGGTTCGTACACCATTGCACGCTGTCCATCTCATTCTCCACCACTTCTTGTGGAGGAATAGCGAAGTAGTTCACATTCGTGATATACTCGGTGTCCTTATTCTTCCCTACCCACGTGACATAGACGGTTTTCTTGCCCGTGTTCACATAGTTCACCGCAGCCATCGAGTCGGCGACCTCTGTCAGGTACGACAGACGCTGGTCTTTCCACTTCGGAATCATCACGTTCTCCAGCTCGTAGGCAGTGTAGTTGAACAGCGTGGTCACCTCCTGACCCAGTGAAAGCGCATCGACCACATCGAACACAAACTTGCCTTCCAGGTTCTTAACGATGCAGAGGTTGCGGGTCTTGCCTAAGAGCATGTTGGTGGCCGTTCCTACAAACACGTCACCGGCGCTACCGATATACGGGAACTCCGAACTGGTGGAGATGGCTTGGGTATAGGTGGTTGTCCACGACTTGTCGTCGGAATGCCCGGAGCGCCAAGTGGCGTGTGTTCCGACATCGAGCTTGTCATAGACCTCTTGCTGCGTAATGAAGATGAAACCCATTCCAGAACCTGAGGTAACACCTGAACCGAAAAGATTCTGGACTAGCAGCTGGTGGTTGCCTACGCCATAATCAGAACTTAAATGGGTCGTTCCGTTCACTACGGCGCGCTTCAGCGTGGTCTTCGACTTGGCTCCTGGCGGGTCGCGCAGCACGAACTGCACCAGGTCGGGACCCTGTGTCACAAAGTTATCGCCTTCGGGAAGGTCGCCCAGCACGACGGCGTTCAGCGAGAAGGGCTGATAGGTACGGTTGTTGCGCTCCAGCAGGATGCTGAAGTTACGGCTGTAGGGCGCAATGATGTTAGGCAGGCCTACACCCCATTTATAGGTCACATGTCCTGTTGCGTCGAGGGTGACCTGGTTGGTCTCCAGGTCGTAGATCTCGCCCACCTGATAACCGGAGCTCGGATCTTCCACTTGATAGACGACCTTCTGGTTCTCACCCATCTCGTTGACGAGTGTTATCTCCTGATCGTTCAGCGGGATGATGTCATCGACAGGCTCCTTGCCGTCGTAGTTTGTGTACTTCTCATAGCCGAAAATCTCGTAACTCACGGTTTTCCCCTTCTGGTAGAGCGGGTAGCCCAGCATGTAACTGATGGAACCGTCCTGCTCTTGCTTCCAGATGTCGCTGATGGTTACCGTCTCTGGCGAGTCGGAGTCGCCTACAGGATAATCTATGAGTTCCTCTATGCCGAAGGCACCCGTCGTTCCATTGGCCTTGTCTGTGACGTCAATCTGAGGCGGGGCATAGTGGGTGAACACCTGCTTGGCATTATACTTATAGGTGTCTGGGCCTATGACAAGGTTGGGGTCCCTGTCCTCTGGCAGAATCTTCTCCGTGTACTCCTGCATAGGATTGGTCATATCGATCTCGGGCAGCGAGAAGAACTCGATATCGGGGTTGTTATCCACTTGCAGGCTCTTGACCTTATACTTCAGCGGCGGCAACAGAGCCGAGAACTCGCCGGTGAGCGAGTCGGTGCGGATGAAGACATACTTCGAATCGTAACTCGTACCAGTCCAGGCGCTGCTGTTGATACTGGTGGTGTCGCTGGCCCATGAGCGCTGGGTAGTGGCATCGCTGATGTGGTCGTCGAGGCAGTTCAGCGAGAACGACTCGTTGTTCAGCGCCAGCTGGATGGTGGCTATGCCGATGTTATTTTTCGACGCTGCAAAGCCCACAGCCAGCGTGTCGTTACGCTCACCGCCACCCACGCGGCCTACGAAGTTCACCAGCGTGGCATCGGTGAAGTCGTGCTGCACGGGACGGTCAAAATAGAACGTACCATGCGTGGGATAGCGTCCGCCGTCAACCATAGCGTGACCCGAACGTCTGGCCTCCACGAAATGCTTGCCGATGGGTACGGACAGCTCGTAGTAACCATTCTCGTCGGTCTGCACGGATTCGCCGTCCTTGCTCTGCAGCATACCGTCCACATAGAGCTGCACGCTGTCGGCGGGCACGTTGGTACCAGCATAGTAGATGTGACCGCTCATGATGAACGACGACACATCGTCAAAGTCGGTATTGTTGTGTACGAGCGAGTTGCTGTTGAAGAAGAGCAACTTCTTGTTGGGGTTGAACTCGTGAATACCGTACATGGGTACGACAGCATAGGCCGTTCCTTCGCCACTGAATGGTATGCCCTGGATCACATAGTTGCCGTTGCTGTCGGTCTTGGCCTTCAGGGTCAGCACGCTGGGCGTAACGGTAGATGACATGGCGTTGCTACCCACTCTGCCGTGGTGCTGGTGGTAGGTGGTGCCGTTGCGCGAATAGTCGAAGAACTGTGTGCGTAGGCCCTCGTCGAAGGTCCAGTAGGTCTCCAGGTTCTTCTCGTTGCCCACGAGCAGGTGGTCGTAGTTCTCCAAGATATCGGCCTCGCTGAGACATTTCGTCCAGAGGCGGAACTCATCGACAGAACCTTTGAAGTGACCCAGTTCAAACTGTGTGGCACCGTCAAGCATCCATTGAGCATTGAGCATTGAGCATTGACCTTGGACCATTGACCATTGGTCATCTTCCATCTTTCCCACGTAGCAAGTCAGCGTCGTGCCCTTGCGGGTCAGCACCACGTGGTTGTAGGTGTTCGCCTTCAGCGCGATGCCGTCGAAGGTCTGGGTGCTGGTGCCGTTGGTGAAGGTGAGCTGTCCGCTGCTCGTCATGCCGAGGGCGATGTTGTTGCCCAAATCTACTATCCTGCTGTCGCTGAACGCCTCAGGGAACAGCCACATCTGTATGGTCATGTCGCCTGAAGAGAACAGGTTGGAGGCGTAGGTATCGGAGGGGTACTGCCACGTCACAGAGCCGTTGACATCGGTGAAGTACATAGAGTGGTACTGCTCCAGATTTTCACCGCCTGAGCTGGTCATCGTCATCACCACCTCCACGCCTTGTACTGCAGTACCCGACGAGCCGTAGGCGATACGGCCCGTCACAGTACCCGTTGACTTGGTATAGCCTATGTTCGTTATCTCGTTGTTAATGACGGTACCGTCAGCGCACTTGTCTTCCACTGTCACACGGTAGTCGTAGAAGATGCCTGGCAGAGCCGTCTGGTCGTCGTAGCTCAGGTAATCATCGGTATTCGACATGCGGGCGAGCATCGTCCATGCCTCGTTCTCCTGCTCTGCCTGGCGACGCTCCACGATGTAGGTCTTGCTCAGCGTCGAGCCTTGCTTGTTGACGTGCCATGTCAACTTCACCATGCTCTCGTACACGCCTTTCGTGGCATCGAGGCTGTAGAACAGCGTGCCGTTGCCGATGGCCTTCGGGTTGATGTCATACGAGTTGAGCACCTTGTCGCCGATAACGCCCTCTATGCGGTAGGTTGAGGGGGCACAGGCGTTCAGCGGCTCCTCGGTGTAAGGCACGCCCGTCTCGTCGTCCACCTTGTTCTGGCGGTTGCTGTGCTGGTCGGTGGTGCGGTGCTCCCAGCGGAAGGTGGTCTGCATGTCCGTCGGTGTGAGGGTGTTGATGGGCGATTCGTCGTCACCCACATAGATGCGGAACTTATTGCCAAAGCCGGCAGCATAGCCGTCGGAGGTCCAGACGAAGATGATGCGGTCGGCCTGACACTCCACCTCGACGTTGTTCACAGGTACCGTGCGTACCGTGCTTACCGTCACCGTGGCTTTCGTGTCGTCGCGCTTAGTATTCTCATCCCAGAACTTTGACACGTAATAGACATCATAGACTGTCGAGGTCTCGTTCGTGTAGCCGCCATCGGCATAGGTAAACACATCGTGGTTGAGTTTGGCAATCTTCGCACCGTCGCGATAAACCACCCAATGATAGTCGCTATAGTTGCCTGGAACAGAAGCTACGCTCCAGTTCAGGCGTACTTTCTTCTCGGCCTGGTTGAACACGCCCGTAAGGTCCTTGGCCTGCACGGTGGGCGCGTCGATGGTGACGGTAGTGCTCAGCGTAGTGCTGTTGTTGGCAAAGGAGCCACCGTCAAGATAGTAGTCAATCTTATAGGTGCCGACTGTTTGTCCCTGCGGTATGTCAGTCGTCCACGCACCGTCGTTCACCCTGAATTTTATCGTGCCCCAGTTCTTATCAACTGCGGTTTTCCTCACCAGGTTCTGAACGACGCCGTTGAAGACGAGGCCTGACGCGAACGTCGGCTCTTCCCTCCATTGCAGCGTCTGGGTAGCAAAGTGCTGCTGAATATAGATATCGTCGCCACCAGCACCCTTGTTCACCTCGCACAGACCGCTGTACTTGGAGTTGCGCCATGGGATAGCGCCTGTTTCGGCTTTGCCATCCTCACCAGAACTCGTCGTTGACAGTTCTGTTATCACGCGCTTACTATCACCATACGTCAGCAGATTCTTTCTGTCGCGCGTATAATAAAGGTAGATATACGCACCTCCTGCTCCGCGGTTCAGGTCGCCGTTGAATCCGCTGTTGGTCGCGCTTCGATAGTAGGTGCGACCTTCAAACGTGAAGGAGTTCACGTTCTTATCCGATGCACAGATGTCGGTGATGTAGCCCGTCTCCGGATTAGCCGTGCTACTGGTCTTATAGGCAATATAGACATCCCAGCCGCCAGCTTTCCTGTTGAGGTCTTTATCGACGACTATCCAGCCTTTATTCTTGTACTCAGCCTTTAGGGAAGAGCCACCACCTTGTTTGGTTCCAAGTGAGATCACTTCGGTGATATAGCCGTCGGCGTGCACACCTGTCACTATCGCGATAAGCATAAACACTACGACGAGCATTCGCTGTAGTGTGGAGTTGAATCGTTTAGTTTCCATAGATCATTATTTATAGTTATAGTTATCGTTATTGTTTATTCCACTGTCACTGGCACTTCGTAGTATTTCCCTTCCAGCATCTTGGCGTTCTTCGTTGCTGTGTAGGTATTGTTGTCGTTGTCGCTCACGGTGAAGTGGAAAGCAAGTTTTTTGCTGCAAGGGAACAGAGCAACATAGACCACACCCTCTGCGTTGGCTTTGTCGAGTGTGACGGTCAGCGGCCCGCTAGGATCACCGGCTTCTGCTGAGACGCTCGCTGGATTAGCCAGAGATACCGTACCCGTCTGAGGATAGCCTATGAGGTTGCCAGTATATTCTGATTTGTAGTTTATCTGAACTGACTTCACGTTGACAGGACCATCGATAGTTGTAAACGTGAACTTGCAAAGTGAAAGCAGGCTCTTCGTATTGCTGATAGTGCCTGTAGCCGTAGCGCCGTCTGTCGATGTCACCGAGCCCACACCATATATATAATGGTAGCGTGCGCCAATATCTGCCAGCGTTCCCTTCTGTCCGCTCAGGTCGATGGGGTAGGATAGGGAACCATTCGCTGGCAACTCGGGCGTCACCGTTGGGAGTACGATGGCAATGTTGTCGCCCAGTGTGCAATATACGCTACCCGTCAGCGTTGTCGAGGCTCCTGCTGCCGATGGTGTGAGTGTGCCGTAGCGCAGCTCTGGCTGTGCGCTCAGGATGATGTATGTCGGCCTGTCTGTCGTTTCCCATGTGGCTTCGTACGTCGATGGGTTAATCGCTGCTCTGGTGTTCATCGCCACGTTCTGGATGGTGAGTTGCCTCATGCGGCGTCCGTTGTTGTCCTCCTGCGGTGTGGTGCTGTCGTCCGACGAGCAGGCGCCCAGCAAGGCTGCTATCATTACAAAGCCAAAGGCCTTTATGCTTGTCAGTTTCATCTTCATCATCATGTATTTGTGTTAATAAATCGTCTTGGTCATTATGGTGTTAGTTCTCCCAGCCGTCGCTGTCGTCTGAACCGTTACCGCCTTCCTGGTAACTGCTCATGTTCACACTCATTCCTTTCGGATTACTGGCCTGCAGCAGGTGGTGCTGTTCCTGTAAAAGGACTATTTTCGTCTTAGGTTTCTCGTATTTGTTATTCATTGTTAGTTAGTTTTAGTTATTCAACGGGCAAAGTTAGTAAAAAATTCACAAAATCCAAACTATTTTAATATTTTTAAATATTTTTATGTGAGATCTTTTTTTACCTTAATCACTTTGACATCATCCTAATAAAGCCAGGGCAAATACTGTTAATAGCAATACTTTCTTTTCTCTCCCTTTCTCCGAACCCTGCCTTTCTAATTAATTATGGTGATAGGACATTCAGAATTCTCTTTCAGACTCCGAAACGAAAAAATCCACGCAAATGTTTGGATTTGTCTGTATAAGTTTGTATCTTTGCAAACGATAGACTAACACAAAGAAATATGAATTACTAATCAAAACAATACTATTATGAAGAAAGTAATGATGTTATTAATACTTCTCTCATGCTTCGTGATGGGAGGGTATGCTCAGAAAAATAGTAAGTGCGGATTGATTACAGTGACAGTCCCCGATAGTTGGAAGACTCAGAATCCTGATGTTGGAACGTTGGGAAAAATGCTTATGCTGATGGATTCAGATCGTCCAAGTTATGTATATTCGTTGACAGAATACCATCTTGAGGTTGATGATTTAGACTATGCGATGGCTAGTCTTATACGTAATAATCAGTCAGCTTTTTACAAAGGTGCTGTGTGGGGAAAAACAGAGAAGACACAATTGGATGGGTATGATGCCCTGAAAATGGACTTCACTAATTATATATTTGGAGAAAAACATTTGTGTACGGTATATTGCCTCATCAATGGCTCAACAACAGATGTTATTCTCTTTATGCGCAAGGATGGAAAGCCGAATATATTTGCTTCAACACTTAAAACCATAAAGATTGCAGAAGATGTGTTACCTAACAACAGCATTTCTGCCAGACAGGAACTGAAAAACATTCATGACGGAATGGTAAAGAGTTCCGGATTTGGAAAAGATCTTGGCGATGGGATCACACTCAATAATATGGATGTCAGCGATACTGAAGATGTGGTCATTTATGAGTTTGGAATTCAGGACATAGAAGATATCAACAAAATATCCAAAGAAAAGAAAGATGCTTATGCGCAACGTATACGATTTGGTATATTGAACGTCCTAAACAAACTAAAAAGTAATTTCAAAGCTCTTGGAAGATGTATCGATGAAGGATATGACGTTAAGGTGATTATTCAAGATAAGAAAAAGGATGAAGTTTGTGTCTTGAGATTTAAGAATGCAGAATTATTGTCTTCTTTTGAAGAATGATTTCTGAAGGTATAAACAATTAGACATCTTGCGAAATTTTCCGTAAAAATAATGTTAAACTAAAATTCGTTCTATTATGATTAAGAAACAAGCCTTTTATCTGTTGTTCGCATTTCTAATTACTGTATGTTTGTCTTCATGTACAGTATTAAATTTGCTCTCCCCTACATATGCGAATAGAACGTATTCGACGAGTGGGTATCCAACATATATATACCCAACGAGTACGTCGAGTTCATCGAGTACTACTACAACTACTTCTTCTAGTCAGTCGTGTTCTGTTTGTTATGGCACGGGCAATTGTCAAACATGCTATGGGGCAGGATCCGTTAGTAACCCATATACCACAGGTCGACATCAGTGCTCCACATGAAAAGGCAGCGGTAAATGCTGGAAGTGTGGTGGATCTGGTCGTAAATAGCCAATTATTAATATTAATATGATGAAGTCGATGTTTTTTAAACTGGCAGTATTGGCGCTGAGCATGGTCTTTTGTGTGGCGTGTAAGAACTCTGACAAGCTCTCTGATGAGGTGGCTAATGAGACTGCTGAGCGCATAGTAGACAGCGTGATGGATGAGAATAAGAATGCGATAGGCAAACTGAAAACCATCCAGGGATTGATAGACACCTATGGGAAATGCAGGAAGCCGCTTGAAGGCCTAAGAATTCTAGAAATAGACCATGAGCCTTATGCGTCCCTCTCTGAAGACAGCATCCGCAAAACCTATGATTTCTCTAAGATTATGGTCTATAGTCAAGGTCTTATCGGTTTGGATTATGGATATGAACATATTGATAGTCTGGCATGGGACGAGTTTTACATCAAGTTAACCAAGCGTGAAGAGGTTAAGGAGACGCTGAAAGGATTCTTGCAGGGACGCTATAGAGATTCCAAAGGACTCGAAGAAACAACTGAAGAGTCAATAGCGGGTTTCAAGGAGTATATAGAAAGAAAGACAGACTACGACTATCTTGTCTTTGTTAATAATATTGTATTCACGGGCCCAGCCATCACTGGTTCCGATACATTTAGTTCCGGACATATCGAGAGTCTAGTCACCATTCTCGATTTAAGGAAGGAGATACCTATCATGCAGTTTACGTTCCATGCCGTTAATTCCGACCAGATCTTCTACTTAGATCGAGGAGATGCAACACCAAGCGCCTTGGTGGACAGGATGATGAAGGATATCGAAAAAGACCAACTCTTGCAGTTTACGCTTAATCTTGCACGCTTGGGCATCGCTCCTATTCAAGGCAAATGAGGTGTTCTGAGTTCTCTAGGTCTTACATCTCTGGTTGACAGAAAATCAGCTCCACTTTCTTTACATTTTAATACTTAAAATCATTAGTGTCCCGTTAAAATTGGGACGAGTTAAATATTAATCAAATAGCCCCG
>NZ_CAMJOS010000024.1 GCF_946407605.1 uncultured Prevotella sp. | reverse complement strand
GTACACCCGCAGGGGCTCGAACCCTGGACACCCTGATTAAGAGTCAGGTGCTCTACCAACTGAGCTACGGGTGCATCGCCTTTTGGCTTAAGCGGGTGCAAAGGTACTAACTTTTCGTGAGACCTCCAAACTTTTTTCGTACTTTTTTGTTCTGCACCAGCAAAAAAGGCTGTTTCATTCAGAATATGCTATGTGGACATTGCGTTTTTGAATGATTTTGGTGGTGGGAGTGCCATTGACGGTGATGTGGTCTTCGGGCTCGTCGCTGTCGCTGCCGTTGTCGCACGCCCAGCTTTTGAGGCAAGAGGCCTGGAAGGTGCCGCCGCTGACAATGATGCCATTGCTGGCCTTGACAGCCTTGGGCTTACCCAACTGATTGCCACCAGTGGTGGTGACAAGGAGTTTGCCGCCCTGGAACAGCACTTGCTGATCGGAATTGATGCCCTTGCCGCCATCGCCGCTGCTGGTGATGGTGAGCTGACCGGCCGTCATCTGGAAGAGGCTATCGCAACGGATGCCGGCACACGAGGTGGTGTCGGTGATGCCATCGACGGTCTCGATGAGGCAGTCGCCAGTGGTGGTGATAGTGGTGGTGCCGCCTGCAATAGTGGTGCGTGCATCGTTCTTGATGCCGCGTGCGCCCTTGGCAGCCACGCTGACAGTAAGGGTGCCGCCATTGATGGTGAAGCCGTCGTTGGTCTTGATGCCATTGCTGCCTGTGGCAGCCACGTTGACGTTGATGGTGCCGCCCTCGACGACGATAAAGTCATCGCTGGCAATGCCGTTCTTAGCCTGTGCGTTGACCTGTAGGGTGCCTGTGCCGCGCAGGTATATCTGTCCCTCGCTAAAGAGGGTGGCCTTCTGCGAGATAGTGTCGCCCTTGAGTCCGAGAGCCATCTGATATTCGGCACCGTCGGCCAGGGTGTTGACAGTATTGGGGGCTGTGGTGACGATGAACGACTTGCCGCACTGGTTGTTGATGGCAGGGCCATGAGGATTGGTGATGCTAACGCCATTGAGCAGCACACCGACTTTCTTCCAGCTATAGATGAGCAGCGAGCCATCGGTAGTGGTGCCGCTGAGCTGCAGCTGCAGGAAACGGTTGGCCGAGGACTTGACGGTGACGTGGGCACCGCTGGCGCTGACATAGCCCCAGGCGTCGCCCTCGACGGTGACCTGGTCGCCCTGATAGTTGATGGCAATAAGGATGGTGTCGGTATTGGTGCGGTCGGCAAAATTGTCGTCCCATGTGTAGTTATCGTCGTTAGAGCAGGCCACGAAAGCGAGTGCAGCCAGCAGAAGCGTTGAGAGTTTCTTCATGATGAATGGTGGGGGTTAGAACTTGTATTTGTAACTGAGACCCAGCAGATGGCTGCTGACTTCGAAGTCATCGTCGTCGGAATTGACCTTCTGATAGCGATAGGTGAGCGAGAAGGTGTGCTGCCTGCGATACTTATAGTCGACGCCCACCTGATAGCGCATCTTCTGGATGCCGCTGTCGTCGACAAACATCTCGACATTGGCAAAGGGGTCGAACTTACACTGGGCGATGTCGTACTCCACCTGCAGGCGGTTGCGCCACACATGCTTGCCCTTGCCCTTGACGGGCTTCCACGCCTCCTCATCGAAGTCGTATTTCTTACCCTCGGCTTCAGGGCGATAAGTGTACTGCCAGCGTTCGCGCAGCGAGAGGCTGAAGCGACCAATATCGTAGGAGCCGCTGAGGTCGACGTGAAAGCGATGGCGCGTGCCCCAGTAGCTGGGCGTCCACTTGTTGTAGCGGAAACCGTCGCTCTTCAGGTCCATCTCCTCCTTGAAGTTATCGCGCAGGAAGGCGTAGCCTGCCGAGGCCTTGAGCTTCTTCACAATCTTATACTCGGCATCCACAGCAACGCTCCAGCGGTCGCCTGTGCGAGCATTGTTACGTGAGCGGTACATGGCCTCTACGCCCCCACTCCACTGCTTAGACAGTTTTTTCTCGGCTGACAACTCGTACCACATACCGAAATCATTGCTCTGGGCTAGGAGACCTGCATGGGTGGCGAAGAGCAGCAGCAAGAGGGTGATTAGACGTTTCTCCATTGCGACTTGCGAACTGTGTACTGACCATCAACCTCATTAGCCTTGCCGTTGCCATCGTAGGTAACGCGCAGCACCACAGAGTCTTTCAGGAAGTCGATGCCTCCCACTTCTACCTTCTTAATTTTCAGACCTGTACGCTCCTCAAGGTCGGCAATGAGCTTTTCCTTGTTCTCGGGCTTGCAGAGCTCGGGACGGTCGTACTGGATAAGCTTGGTGTTCATAATCTTCAGGTGGCTCTCGCACACGAAGATGGCGATGACGGTGATGACGTCGATGATGAAGAGGCGGAGGAAGTCGCCCAGCACGTCAGGCGTGCTCTCGATATCAACCATAGCGTGGACCACTGAGAGGCATACTATAATAAAAAGGTATGTCATCTCGCGTACGGGCATGGTGTCGGTACGATAACGCATGATGCTGAAGATGCCGAAGAGTCCGAGACCTACGCCCATGGTGGCCTTGCCGCGGTCCATTCCCATCATGAAATAGACGAGGAAGAAGATGGCGACGGAGATGAGCATGAACGTGAAGTAGAAGTCGCGGCGACGGGCCTTCTTGTAGTAGAGGCGGTCGATGATGACCCAGTTAACGACGATGCACACTAAGAAACGGAGAAGTGCGAAACCAAAGTCTCCAGAAAAGAAAGAAATCAGGTAATCCATTATTAATATTGTTTTATGTTTATTTGCTTGTTGGGGTTATTGCTTGCTGAGTATGCGTTCCACATCGCGCAGCTTCTTCTTGAAGCGGTGGACGGGCAACTGCTGGTTGGTGAGTGCGGCTCCCATGCAGTATTTGCTGAAGCCGTGGGGATGGATGTGCAACTGGCGCAGCATCTCGAGCACAGGCGAGAAGACCAGTCCGTCGCGTTTCAGCTCGATGATGACCAGAGGGCCCATGTCGCGGTCAACGTTGGTCTGCATATTATGAAACTGCAGGGCGGTGTCGATGGTGAGACGTTCGGTCTTGGCTTTGTTGACCAGGGTGATGCGTCGGAAATAATTGTGCATGTGGGGTATCAGCGTATCGACATCGAAGTGCAGGTGCGAGGCTAAGAATTCTCTTTTACCAACATCGGTTAAGTCCATGTCAGTCACCTCGATACGCTTCTTCTTGGTGCGTCCGTGATTGTTCTTGGTCTTCACCTCCATGAACTGTAGATGACTGCTGACGTAGGTGCGGAAGCGAATCTTCTGGCGGTTGGTGTGACCGCACTGGTGCTGACGATACATGGCGTAGTCGTTGGTATCGAAATAGGTGGTATCGTATAGCATGTTTCGCTCGCCGTCAATCTCCTGGGCGTAGTAGTCGTCCTGTGCCATCTTGAGCAGTTGCATAAGCTTGGGAAGCGTGGTGACGAACTTCGTATCCGTGCGATTCATCAGCTTCACACTACTCATTTCGGCCAAGGTGATTGGGGCAAAAGATGCCAATAAATGGTCCATAAAAAGTCTTTAGTTATCGTTTTGGTGGCAAAATTACACATTTTCCCACAAATAAGCAAATTATTTGGGAACTTTCTTAAGAAGTTCTGGACGGAGGCGCTTGGTACGCTCGATGGCCTGCTCCAGTTCCCAGTCGCGAATCTTGGCCTCGTTGCCGCTCAACAGGATGTCGGGCACCTTCCAGCCCTTGTAGTCAGCTGGACGGGTGTAGATAGGCGCTGCCAGCAGGTCGTCCTGAAAACAGTCAGACAGCGCACTCTGCTCGTCGCCAATGACGCCAGGCACCACACGCACCACGGCATCGGCAATCATGGCTGCCACCAGCTCGCCACCAGTAAGGACGAAGTCGCCAATGCTGATCTCGCGGGTGATGAGATGATCGCGCACACGCTGGTCGATGCCTTTATAGTGGCCTGCCAGGATGATGAGGTTACCCTTGAGCGACAGTTCGTTGGCCATGTGCTGGTCGAAGCGCTCACCATCGGGCGAGGTGAAGATGACCTCGTCGTAGTCGCGCTCAGCCTTCAGGGCGCTGATGCAGCGGTCTATGGGTTCGCATTGCATCACCATGCCTGCCGAACCGCCATAGGGGTAATCGTCAACACGGCGCCATTTATCGAGTGTGTAGTCGCGCAGGTTGTGAAGATGTATCTCTGCCAGCCCTTTCTTCTCGGCACGGGCCAGGATGCTTTCGTGTACAAAGCCCTCGATCATCTCGGGCAATACGGTGATAATGTCTATTCGCATTTCTATTTGTTATAAAATGTTTTGATATTCTCCAGTTGACGCTCGCCCATAGCACGACCAATGTCATAGACGCGCTGCATCTCGTCAGGATTGTGAGACACATGACCAATGGGCAGCGGCGCATCGGGACGGATGACCAGACAACGGCCTGCGTGCTCGGCCTCAGACACATAGTCGAGCTGGGCGTTGTACATCAGGTGGCGCTGGTCGAGGGCCTCGAGCAGGTTGGGATACTTGCGCAAGAACAGGCGCATGAGGGGCATGAGCTTATTATGCGTCTTGCGATAGCCTTGGGGCTGGGTGAGGATAACCACGTTATGCTGATAGCCCAGGTGCTCGAAATGCTGCAGGGGTATGGAGTCGGCAATGCCTCCGTCGAGCAGCTTATAGCCTTCGAGCTCAATCACCTTTGAGAGCAAAGGCATAGAGGCCGAGGCACGAATCCAGTCGTAGGTGGTATCGGTGACCTCGTTGAGCAGCTTATACACAGGCTGACCCGTCTCCACATCGGTACAGACGGCATAGAACGCCATCGGATTGTGGTTGAAGGCATCATCGTCGAACACGTCGTACTGACGGGGTATGACATGATAGCCAAAGTCGGCGTTGAAATAATTGCCTGTGGTAAACAACGAGTGCATGCCACTATAACGGCCATCGCGTGCGAACCGCTTATTATACCGCAAGGCGCGACCAGGCTGGCGCGACTTATAGTTGCATCCGAAGGCAGCACCTGCCGACACGCCAATCATGGCGTCGGGCCAGATGTCGTGCTGCATCATCACGTCGATGATACCAGCCGTGAACAGACCACGAAAGGCGCCGCCTTCAAGCACCAGTCCGCACTTTTTAGAGGGTCGCTCATCATTGGTCATACTGTGGGTTTTTGGATACTCCATATATATAATAAGAGGTAAGGGATTGCAAAATTACGCATTTTTTTTGAAAAATATTTGGTCGTTAGAATTATTTTACTTACTTTTGCACCCGATAATTCTTAGTAATAACTCATAAAAACCAAAATTATTGCCTATCGAAACAAAATTTACTTCATAATTAAAATTAAAGAATATGAAGAATTTTGAAGGAGTATCCGACGAACAGTTGGCATTACTCTACGTTCAAGGCAACAATCGTGCGTTCGATGAGTTATTGAGTCGCACACAGTCAAAGTTGTTCACCTATATCATGTTCGTGGTTCGCGATCATGATGTGGCTGACGATATCTTCCAAGAGACGTTTGTCAAGGCCATCACCAAGCTGCAGCAGGGACAATACACCGATTCAGGTAAGTTCCAGTTCTGGATTTCACGCATCGCCCACAACTGCATCATGGACTGGTATCGCCAGCAGCAGTCGAACCACATCACCGAGGTGAACGAAGACAACAACCTTCAGAACCTGAAGAGCGCATCGGTGATGGACATCTGTAAGGAGACGGAAATGGTGAACGAGCAGGTGCTGATAGACATCAAGAGAATGGTGGACCAGTTGCCAGCAGCCCAGCGCGAGGTGGTATATATGCGTTACTACCAGCAGCTGTCGTTCAAAGAGATTGCCGACCTGACAGGTGTCAGCATCAACACATCGCTGGGCCGCATGCGCTACGCACTCATCAACCTGCGCCGCATGGCAAAGGACTACCAGATTGAACTGGCACTTTGTGGATAAATTTTCGAAATTTCGAAATGTCGTAATAACGAAATGTCGTTATAACGAAATAACGAAATAACGACGAGTTTAAAGCGCCCTGAGAGAACGGATTGTTCCTTCGGGGTCTTTTGCCTTGAAGACGTAGCTGCCGCTAACCAAGACATCGACACCAGCCTGAACAAGACGCGGAGCTGTTTCACCCTGCACGCCACCATCGACCTCGATGAGGGCCTTTGAACCACTCTCGCTGATGAGACGGCGCAAGCGCTGTACCTTCTGGATGGTGTTCTCGATAAACGTCTGACCACCAAAGCCTGGGTTCACACTCATCAACAGCACCATATCGACATCGCAGATGATATCCTCGAGCACGCTGACAGGTGTGCTGGGGTTCAACGTGACACCAGCCTTCATGCCAGCCTGGTGAATCTCCTGAACGGTGCGATGCAGATGGACGCAAGCCTCCTGATGCACATTCATCATCATGGCGCCAAGACGGGCCGTCTGACTGATGTAGCGCTCAGGCTTCTCAATCATATAGTGCACGTCGAGGGGCTTCTTGCAGGCCTTGGCCACAGCCTCAAGGACAGGAAAACCAAAGGAGATGTTAGGGACGAACGTGCCGTCCATCACGTCGAGATGCAGCCAGTCGGCCTCGCTGCGATTAATCATTTCTATGTCACGGTCGAGATGCAGGAAGTCGGCCGCCAGAAGCGAAGGTGAAACAATCGTCATGTTCTTTGTTTGCTTTAAATTCAGACTTTACATCTGTTAGTTCAGACAATACGCCTGCTGGTTCGAGACACGATAAGTGTATGCAATCTGCTTGATCAACTCAATCGTTTTCTTACTCGGATTCATCTCTTCGTAGGTAAAAATCTGCATAGGCATTTGCTTTTAA
The DNA here is from genome assembly GCF_946407605.1 of uncultured Prevotella sp. GTDB lineage: Bacteria > Bacteroidota > Bacteroidia > Bacteroidales > Bacteroidaceae > Prevotella. The sequence goes on along the minus strand of NZ_CAMJOS010000024.1, from coordinate 48,386 downwards.
TGTTACTTGTTACATTATAGTAACGCAACGCCTTGCAGTTTATTATATCAAACCACAGAATAATTTTCAATATCTTTCATCCCGTTCAGAAAAGCCTGGGCATCCATGCGTTTCTTACCAGCCATCTGCAACTCGTCAACCTGCAGCCAGCAGTCATCGCAGGCTATATAGAGGTGCTTGCGATCGGCACGCAGCGTCCCTACCCCAACGCCAGCATTCTCGGCAGTCTTGGTGGTGCGGAATATCTTGAGTACCGTGTCGCGGCCATCGGCATCGCGGAGGGTGGTCCAGGCGCCAGGATAAGGTGACAAGCCGCGAACGAAGTCATAGACTTTCTTTGCGTTTTGGTGCCAGTTAATCTGACAGGTCTCCTTGAAGATTTTGGGAGCAGAATTGAGTGAAGAGTGAAGAGTGAAGAGTGAAGAATCGTCTTGCGCTATCGTCTTTGGTTGACCGTCGGCGGCGATGATAGCTTCGAGGGTGTCGAGACAAATCTCGGCTCCTAAGTGCATCAGTCCGTCATAGACATATTCCACGTTGGCATCGTCGGGAATGGGGAAATGCTTCTTCATAATGATGCGGCCCGTGTCGATGTCGTGGTCCAGGAAGAAGGTGGTCACACCTGTCTCCGTCTCACCATTGATGACGGCCCAATTGATGGGTGCTGCACCACGATACTGTGGCAGCAAAGCGGCATGAACGTTGAAGGTGCCGTATTGCGGCATGGCCCACACCACCTCGGGCAACATGCGGAAAGCTACCACCACCTGCAGGTTGGCCTGGTACGAACGCAACGTTTCCACGAAGGCAGGGTCTTTCATCTTCTCTGGCTGCAGCACGGGCAGGTTATGCTCCAGGGCGAACTTCTTCACCTCTGAGGGCTGCAGCTCGTTCTGATGACGGCCTACGGGTTTATCGGGCTGAGTGACCACAGCCACCACATTATATTGGTTATCAACCAATGCCTTCAGGGTCTCCACCGCAAACTCGGGTGTGCCCATGAACACGATTCTCAAATCACTTTTATTCATATCTTTCTTTACTTTTAAGACTAAACGGCTTAGTCTTCACTCATATCAGCCACCATCTTTCTGTACTGCGTATATACGCGACGGCGAGAGATGTAGCCCGTCAGGTGTTTCTCCTGATCGAGCACAGGAAGCCACGAGGCCTGGGTGTTCTCGAAGGTCTTCATCACCTCAGACATAGGCGACTGGTCGCTCAGCACGGCAGACGGTTCCTGCATTAGCTGACTGGCAGTAAAATGGTGGTATAGTTCTGTACGGAACACGATATTTCTGATTTTGGCAATGTCGATCTCGCCCAACAAAGTACCCGCAGCATCGACAACAGGCACCACACGACTGCGTGTCTGACTGATCTTACGAACAATATCAGCCAGGTCAGTATCTGGGCCTACAGTCATATAATCACGGTCTATCACGCTGTCAAGCTGCATCAGCGTCAGCACAGCATGGTCTGTGTTGTGCGTGATGAGCTTGCCCTGCTTAGCCAGACGCGAGCTGTAGATGCTGTGAGGCTCGAACAGGATGATGGTGAGATAGGAGCAAACAGAGACTATCATCAGCGGCAGGAAGAGCGAGTAGCCGCCTGTGAGCTCAGCAATGAGAAAAATACCCGTCAGCGGCGCATGCATCACTCCCGACATCACGCCAGCCATACCCATGAGGGCAAAGTTCTTCTCAGGCAGATAGGTACCAATCTCGTTGACATTCCAGAAGCGCGAGAAGAAGAAGCCGCTGAAGCAACCAATAAACAACGAAGGTGCAAACGTACCACCACAGCCGCCACCACCATTAGTAGCCGAGGTGGCAAACACCTTGGTGAGCAACACCAGCGCGATATATGGCAGCAACATCTCGGCCTGTCCAGAGAAGAGTGAGTTATTCAGGATTGGTGCCCAGTCGGCCTCAGAGGCACCATTCAACAGCAAGTTGATAGGTCCGTAGCCTTCGCCATAGAGCGAGGGGAACAGATAGATGAGCAAGCTCAACAGGGTGCCGCCAATCACCAACTTCACATAGGGTTTGTCTTTGAAGCGTGCGAAGATATCCTCGCAGAAGCCCATGGTACGGATGAAATAGAGGCTCACCAGTCCGCAGAACACGCCCAGCAATATACATCCAGGAATGCGCTCTACCGTCCACGCATTGTCGAGATGGAAGGTGAACAGCGCCGCGTCGCCACTAAAGATATAGGTGAAGCAGGCTGCCGTCACACAGCTGACGAGGATAGGCATCAGCGAGGCCATCGTCAGGTCAATCATCAGCACTTCAAGGGTAAACACCAGTCCGGCTATAGGGGCCTTGAAGATACCAGCGATAGCACCTGCGGCACCACAGCCCACCAACAGCATCAACGTCTTGCTGTCCATCTTGAACAGTTTTCCTAAGTTCGAGCCAATAGCCGAGCCCGTCAGCACGATAGGTGCCTCAGCACCCACAGAACCACCAAAGCCGATAGTGATGGCCGAGGCGATGACACTCGACCAGGTGTTGTGCGACTTCAGTCTGGAACGGTTCTGACTAATGGCATAAAGGATGCGGGTGATGCCGTGCGAGATGTTGTCCTTGACCACATAGCGCACAAACAGCGAGGTGAGATAGATACCCACCACAGGATAGACCAGATAGAGCCAGTTGGAAGAGCCAGCATCGAACGAGCTGGTCAGCAGATAGACAATCTGATTGATAATCCAGTGGAGCACGAAGGCTGCCACCGCACAGAAGAAACCTACAAAGAAGGCCAGTATCAGCACGAACATCCGTTCGCTGATATGCTGTTCACGCCACTCATGCAGGCGCACAAACCATGTGGGAGCTGATGATGCAGAAGAAATATCGATAGAAGAATCTGCCATCGTCAGCTTATGATTTCAGCAAGTTCTCGAAGAAATCGTCCAGGTCCTTGTCCAGGTCCTTCATCAGTTCTGTATCGATAATCACCGTGTCGTCGTCAACCACATAGAGCTCGGCAACTGCCTCACGGTCATCGTCTTCCAGCACAAAAGCGTAGGGTTTCAAAATGGATAAGTTCTCCAACAAGTCCTTATCGGCTTCGATACCATTGCGCAGTATCGTGGTGACCGACTCGTAGAAGTCGTCATCCTTGTTGTCCATCCATTGCTCTATCACACAACGGTTCAGTTCCTTGTCGTCATCGTCAAAGAACAGCATCTCGCCTGTTTCCTGAACCACCCTGATGTGTATGTCGGTCAGCACCGATGCTTCCTGGTCTTTGGGGAACTTCTCAGACACTTTTCTGAAGGCTCTCCCTATTTGTTGGAGTGTTTGTTCTGTTGCTTTCATATACGCTTTCTCTCTATTTTTCGTGCAAAAGTATCAAAAAAGATTTGTATTTGCAAGCGAATAGACATAAATTTCAAAAAAAAGTAACATTATTCTTCCTTATACCACTTTTTATTTGTAACTTTGCACGTCCTAAAAAAGGAAACAACAACAAACATTACAAATACAACATTTATGGAAATCTTGATTGCAGTCATCATGCTCGGAGGCATCGCTCTCTTAGCGGGCGCCGTGCTTTATGTCTGCTCCAGAGAATTTGCTGTCAAGGAAGACCCGCGCATTGCTCAGGTTAACGCGTTGTTGCCTGGCGCCAACTGCGGAGGTTGTGGCTTTGCCGGCTGCGGAGGTATGGCCGACGCACTGACTAAGGGTGCCGACAAAGGCAGCGTCGATGGTCTGAACTGTCCTGTGGGCGGCGGCGAGGTGATGAGCCAGGTGGCCGACCTGCTGGGAATGGCTATTGCCAACGGCGAACCGAAGATTGCGGTGGTGAGATGCAACGGCTCGTGTAAGGTAAGACCAAAGACGATAGACTACAACGGTCTGCGTACCTGTGCTGCCATCCATGCCTGCGGCGCTGGCGAGACGGGCTGCGGCTATGGCTGTCTGGGCTGTGGCGACTGTGTGGATGCCTGTCAGTTTGATGCTATCCACATCAACCCCGAGACGGGTCTGGCCGAGGTCGACGAAGAGAAATGTACGGCTTGCGGCGCGTGTTCGAAGGCTTGTCCTCGCGGCATTATCGAGTTGCGAAAGAAAGGTCCCAAGGGCCGCCGCATCTATGTGTCGTGTGTCAACAAGGACAAAGGTGCCGTTGCCATCAAGGCCTGTAAGGCAGCTTGCATCGCCTGCAAAAAATGCGAGAAGGAATGTGCGTTTGGTGCCATCACCATTGGCAACAATGTCAGCTATATCGACTACAGCAAATGTCGCTTGTGTCGCAAGTGCGTGGCTGTATGTCCTACCAAAGCCATCCAAGCCGTTAATTTCCCAGCTCCCAAGCCGGAGACGACAACTAATGTTCCCAAGCAGGAAACGGCAACCAATGAAAGAAAGGAGGCCACAGCATGAATATCAAGACATTTAGTATAGGTGGCATTCACCCTGAGGAGAACAAGCTGACCCACGAGGCAGAGACGCAAGTAGCTCCCCTGCCCCATCAGGCCGTGTTCCCCCTGTCACAGCATATCGGTGCGCCAGCCCGTCCTATCGTACAGAAAGGCGACAAGGTAAAGGTAGGCACATTGATAGCCGAAGCTAGCAGCTTTATCTCGGCTCCCATCCATTCTTCCGTCAGCGGTACGGTAGCCGCTATCGACAATGCCATCGATGCCACAGGCTATCGCAAGCCTGCCATCATCATCAATGTGGAAGGCGACGAATGGGAGGAGACGATAGACCGCTCTAACAAGCTGGAGCGCCTTGTAGACCATCCAGAGCTGACACCCGAGGAGATTGTGAAACGCGTCAAGGAAGCAGGTATCGTAGGTATGGGAGGCGCATGTTTCCCCACGCATGTCAAGCTCTCGCCGCCACCACCCACCAAGGCCGAATGCGTCATTATCAACGCGGTGGAGTGCGAACCGTATATTACCGCCGACTACCGTCTGATGATGGAACATGCCGACGAGATTCTCGTGGGTCTGGAACTGCTGATGAAGGCGGCCAAGGTCACTTGCGGCTATATCGGCATCGAGACCAACAAGCCCAAGGCCATCGCCCTACTGACACAGAAATGTGTCGAGGTGTTCGGCTCCTCGAACTATCAGGTTGAGGTCGTGCCACTGAAGCAACGCTATCCCCAGGGCGGCGAGAAACAACTGGTCGATGCCGTCATAGGTCGACAGGTGCCAGCGCCTCCTGCCATCCCCGTCAACGTTGGAGCAATAGTTCAGAATATTGGTACCGCCTATGCTGTGTATGAGGCAGTTATGAAGCACAAGCCTTTATTCGAGCGCTATACCACCGTTACAGGTAAACAACTGCAGAAGCCAGGCAACTTCCTGGTGCGCATGGGTACGACGATGCAGCAGTTGATAGACCTCTGTGGCGGTATGCCCGAGGGCGATAACAAACTGCTGGCTGGTGGTCCGATGATGGGTAAGGCTCTCACTTCTACCGAGGTGCCTATCTGCAAGGGTACCAACTCTGTCACCATCCTCACCGATGACGATGCTCGCAGAAAAGAGCCTCAGCCCTGTATCCGCTGCGCCAAGTGCGTGAGCGTCTGTCCCATGGGACTGGAACCTTATTTGCTGGCCAAGCTCTCGGCCTTCAAGCAATGGGAGCGTGCTGAGAACGAGGCCATCATCAACTGTATTGAGTGTGGCTCGTGTCAGTTCACCTGTCCTGCCCATCGTCCGCTGCTCGACAATATCCGTCAGGGCAAACAGACGGTCAACGGCATTATTCGCAGCAGAGCGACGAAGAAATAGTCAAATTGTGAAATAATCAAATTGTGAAATAGTCTAATAGTGAAATAAAAGATGGGAAAAATCATAGTCTCCCTTTCACCACATGCCCACGGAACCGACTCGGTGGAGCGCAACATGTACGGCGTCATCATCGCCCTGCTGCCCGCCCTGCTGGTGTCGTTCTATTATTTCGGCATCGGCTCGGCCATCGTCTGTCTCACCAGCGTGGCGGCCTGTGTGCTACTGGAGTGGACCATCAACCGCTTTATCCTAGGCAACAAACGTAACACCATCCTCGACGGCTCGGCAGCGCTGACAGGTCTGCTACTCGGCATGAACCTGCCATCGAACCTGCCCGTATGGATTATCATCATCGGAGCGCTCTTCGCCATCGGCGTGGGCAAGATGACCTTCGGCGGACTGGGTAATAACATCTTCAACCCCGCCCTCGTAGGACGCTGTGTGTTGCTGGTGGCCTTTCCTGCGCAGATGACCTCGTGGCCGCTGCCAGGCAACCTGCTGAAATATACCGATGCAGAGACGGGAGCCACACCGCTAGCGCTGATGAAGGAGGCCATCCAGACTGGCAACCCCAATAAGTTGAACCAGTTGCCCGATGCCTTCAGCATGCTGCTGGGCGAACACTCTATGAGTGGTGGTGCAGGCGCCATTGGCGAAATCTGTGGCCTGGCGTTGCTCCTCGGCCTCGCCTTCATGCTGTGGCGTAAGATTATCACGTGGCACATCCCTGTCAGCATCATCGGCACCGTCTTTCTGTTTAGCGGCATGATGCACCTAGTCAACCCCGCCTATGCTGCTCCCACCACCGTCATCCTGAGTGGTGGACTGCTGTTGGGTGCCATCTTCATGGCAACCGATTATGTCACCTCGCCAATGACGCCCAAGGGTCAACTCATCTATGGCGTTTGTATCGGACTGCTCACCATCATCATCCGCAACTGGGGAGCCTATCCCGAGGGTATGTCGTTCGCCATTCTCATCATGAATGCGTTTACTCCGCTTATCAACAGTTACGTAAAACCAAAACGATTCGGGGAGGAAGCCAAATGAAGAAACTACAATCATCATTATTAAATATGGTGTTGGTGCTCACAGGTGTGGCTGCCATCATGGGTTGCATCCTGGCCTATATGAACCACCTCACCGCAAGTGCTATTGCCGAACAGGAGAAGAAAGCACTGGCAGAAGGTATCCAAGCCGTGATGGGCGGACAACAGGTGAAGGTTGGCGAGAAGCCAGACACAATCATCGCCATGCAGGACAAGCAGAGACACAAGACTGCCTACTACTCCGTCTTCCGTGTCAACGACATGAAGGGTAAGCCCATCGGTGTGGCCATTCAGGATACCGTCAATGGTTTTGGCGGGCAACTGGTTGTGCTGGTAGGTTTCGACAACAACGGTACCATCCTAGGCTATCGCCTGTTGAAGCAGTCAGAGACACCAGGTCTTGGCGCCAAAGCTGAGACCTGGTTCCAGAAAGGTTCCAAGGGCAATATCATCGGCAAGCGACTATCAAAAGATAGTCTACTGACCGTCACCAAGAAACAGCCAGAAAACGCGATGGAGGTGCAGGCCATCACAGCCTCAACCATCACCAGTCGCGCCTTCCTTTCTGCCATCAACAATGCCTATTCCGCGCTGACGTCGAAGCCAGAAGCCGACGGACAAAGCGGTGCCTCGAAGAGAGAGGTGAAGTGAGATGGAAATGAAGATGTATGATGTAAGATGTAAGAAGTTAGAAGTTAGAAGTTATGAACTATCTGAATATTATCAAAAACGGCATCATCAAGGACAACCCCACATTTGTCCTGATGCTGGGCATGTGTCCCACGCTGGCCACCACCACGTCGGCCTCCAACGGTATGGCGATGGGTCTGGCCACGATGGCAGTACTCATTTGTACCAATGTGGTCATCTCGTGCATCAAGAACCTAACGCCCGACAAGGTTCGCATCCCTGTGTTCATTGTGGTTATCGCAGCTTTCGTCACCCTGCTGCAGATGGTCATCAAAGCTTATCTGCCTGATGTGGACAAGGCGCTGGGACTCTTCATACCGCTTATTGTGGTCAACTGCATCATCCTGGGACGCGCTGAGGCTTTTGCCGCCAAGAACACGCCGCTGGCATCGCTCTTCGACGGTCTCGGCATCGGACTGGGCTTTACGCTGGCCCTCACCCTTTTAGGTATGGTACGCGAGGTGCTGGGCTCAGGTGCCATCTTCGGCTGGGCCTTCATCCCTGAGAACTATAACATCCTGTTCTTTGTGCTGGCACCAGGAGCCTTCATCACCCTGGGCTACCTCATCGCCATCGTTAACAGGTTGAAGAAATAATTCGGATTATCGGAATAACGGAATTACGAGATAACGAAATTACGAAATTACGAGATAACGGAATAACAAGATAACGAAAAGAAACAATGGAATATATCTTGATTTTCATTAGCGCCATCTTCGTCAACAACATTGTGCTGGCGCAGTTTCTGGGCATCTGTCCGTTCCTGGGCGTTTCCAGGAAGATTGGTACCTCGCTGGGTATGTCGGCAGCTGTGGCTTTCGTCATGGTGCTAGCCACGCTGGTTACATGGCTGGTGCAGACATACGCCCTGGTACCTGCTAATCTGGAGTATATGCAGACCATCGTTTATATCCTGGTCATCGCATCGCTGGTGCAGATGGTAGAGATTGTGCTGAAGAAGCTCTCCCCTGCCCTCTATCAGGCGCTGGGCATCTTCCTGCCCCTTATCACCACCAACTGTGCCGTGTTGGGTGTAGCCATCCTGGTCATACAGAAAGAGATGAACCTGGGTCAGTCGTTGGTCTATGCCCTCTCTACCGCCATCGGCTTCGGCTTGGCGCTGACGGTCTTTGCCGCCATTCGCGAGCAGCTGGAGCTGACTGATATCCCCAAGGGCATGCGTGGAATGGCCATCGTGCTGGTCACTGCTGGTCTGCTCAGTCTCGCCTTTATGGGTTTCTCGGGTGTAGATAGTGGTCTGCGCGGCCTGTTAGGCATCGAATAATCGGCGGTTTTAGGGTAAAAGGGAAAAAAGTAGCCGATAATCGTTGTTGTTTTGAATTTATTTATTATCTTTGCACACAAATAAGAACAAAACTTCTAAACTATAAGGAAAAATGAAACAGACTATCCTCGTTACTGGTGGCACCGGATTCATTGGCAGCCACACCACCGTAGAACTGCAGGAAGCAGGCTACGAAGTAGTGATTATCGACAATCTGTCGAACTCAAACGCTAATGTAGTCGACGGCATCGAGAAGATTACTGGCATCCGTCCCGCCTTCGAGAAGGTGGACTGTTGCGATATGGAGGCTCTGGAAGGCGTCTTCAAGAAATATCCCAAGATTGAGGGTATCATCCACTTCGCTGCCTCAAAGGCTGTGGGCGAGAGCGTAGAAAAACCCCTACTCTACTATCGCAACAACCTCACATCGCTTATCAACCTGCTGGAGCTGATGCCTAAGTACGATGTCAAGGGTATTATCTTCTCTTCAAGCTGTACCGTCTATGGTCAGCCCTCACAGGAGAACCTGCCTGTTACGGAGAACGCTCCCATCCAGAAGGCTATGAGTCCCTACGGCAACACCAAGCAGATTAACGAGGAGATTATTCAGGACTATATCCACAGCGGCGCTCCCATCAAGAGCATCATCCTGCGCTACTTCAACCCCATCGGCGCACACCCCACAGCTCTTATCGGCGAGCTGCCTAATGGCGTTCCCATGAACCTCATCCCGTTTGTCACCCAGACGGCTATGGGTATCCGCAAGCAACTGAAGATTTTCGGCAACGACTATAACACGCCCGACCACACCTGTATTCGCGACTATATCTATGTTGTTGACCTGGCTAAGGCTCACGTGAAGGCTATGGAGCGTGTGCTCGACCAGCCCGATACTGACGCTGTCGAGGTGTTCAACATCGGCACAGGTCGCGGTCTCTCTACCCTCGAGGTTGTTGAGGGCTTCGAGAAGGCTACTGGCGTGAAGGTCAACTGGGAGTATGCTCCTCGTCGCGAAGGCGATATCGAGCAGGTTTGGGGTAATGTCGACAAGGCCAACAAGGTACTGGGCTGGAAGGCCGACACTCCCACCGAGGAAGTATTGAAGAGCGCCTGGAAGTGGCAGGAGAAGCTGCGTGCAGACGGCATTCAGTAATTTGACAATTCAGAAATTGACGATATACAGTCTCTAGATAGACTGATTTTGTGTTTGTGTTGTGATGGGCCCCTGATGTGATATCAGAGGCCCATTTATTTGTGCACAAGCACATTTAAACATTTAACAAAATATCTTAGCGCAAATCAGAAAGCCTGCGTCTATAGGCTTTCTTCATCTTTCTGATTGCCTTGTCACGAATCTGGCGCACACGTTCGCGCTTCAGGTTCATCTCCTCAGCAATCTCGGCCATCGTGGCATGTTCTTGACCAATGCCGAAGTAGGCGTTCACCACGTGACTCTCACGTTCGTCCAGCGAACGCAGGGCATATTCCACAGCCGCCTCCACATTCGATTGGTACACCCTTTCGTCAGCCAGGGGCGAGTTGGTGTCAACCAATACAGACAGCAGACTCATATTGGTCTTCGTACCCAGCGGGGCATCCACCGATCGTGTCTGTCCGTCGCTTCTGTTCTCCACACGCTGCTCGGCACTCTCCACCTTCAGGGCTTTCTCTATCTGTTGACGGATGGGCACTACGGCATAATTCACGAAGCGCAGACCCTTCGAGGCATCATATTTCCTGGCAGCCTTCATCAGTCCCATATTACCTTCGCTCACCAAGTCCTCCATCGAGAGCCCCTTACCCAAATACTGACGGGCTATGACCACCACGAATCTCAGGTTGGCCTCAATCAGTTTGTTCAAAGCCCGCTCGTCGCCCTTCAGCACACGAGCCGACAGCCGCTGTTCCTCCTCTTCCGTCAGCAGCTGCTCCCGTCCTATCTCGTCCAGGTATTTGTTCAACAGACTATCTTCCATTTTTCCTCCTATTATCCTCGTTTGTCAATCCACTTATAACCCTCCTTGTAGCGGTCGGCAGGGAATACGAACATATCGTCAGAGATGCCGCCCGACTTGAAGTTGCTGATTCTAATCTTCGCCCAGAACAGGGCCACCCTGATTTTTACGTACTTCGGTGTTAGCGTCTGGGCGTCGATGAGTGCCCTGACCTCCTTGATGGTGCCCTTGGCCTTGCGACGCTGCTTCAGTATCAGCAGGATGTCACCATCCTCCGACTTCATGCTGTAGTCAAAATCCTCCAGGTCGAATTTGAACTTACCCGAGTATTTGTCCTTCTTGTCCGAGTTGGCGTGATGAATCTCCACCGTGTGCTTTTTTCTGAACGCCATATAGGCCGTCACGCCGTCGTTCCAGGTATTGACACGTTCGTCCGAGAAGCGCTGTTTCTTACCCTTATACCAAATGGTGCCGTGGGTCTTGTACAGGCCAATGATGTTCACGTCATAGCGCAGCGTTGAGCCCTGCGGACCGAACACCATATCATACACCTTGTCAAACGTCTGTCGGGCCTCGTTTTTCTCGGCAGTCGTCTGGGCCGCAGCCCCCAGGCATTCTATAAATATAATAAGGTATAGAAGAATGCTTCTTTTCATCGTTTTTGGTCGTTTTCGTTTTGCCGTGCAAAGGTACGAATAAGTGAGAACAATACAAAACAAAAAATCATTTATTTTGTATTTATTTCGAATACAAGTACCTTCACGAAGGTTTCCCTAAAGTGAGAAATCTATGCTGACTGGTTTGAGGCCAGGAGCAGAGGCTTTGAGTGTGACCTTGCCGCTGATGGTTTGCGAACGGAGGATGACGCTGCAGGAGCCGTTGTAGAGGCTGCGGGTATTTCCTACGGTGAGCTCAGGCGAGGTGATGTCACCATTGATGACACCCACAATATCGGCAGAACCTTCGACGGAGAAGGTGACGAGCCCTTGGGCCGTAGGCACCTCACGTCCTTTCTTGTCGACGGCAGCGATGCGGACATGCTGCAGGTCGAGACCATCTGAACGCCATTCAGAATTATCGCTCTGGGCTACTAACTTCACGGCAGGACCAGTGGTCTCTATCTTATGACGAGCCACCACCTGACCATTGGTGCGGGCTACGGCCTCGAGCGTTCCAGGGGCATAGGTGATATTGATCCAACGAATCTGGTTGCGCTGCTTCGGATCGGAAATGGGGTTCTGCTTAGTGCCGAGACTCTTGCCGTTGAGCAGCAGCTCTACCTCGTCGGCATTGGTATAGGTGATGAGTCCCACACGCTGACCTTCCTCCCTGTTCCAATGGTCAGTCATAGCGTCAGTACCCGTCTGTACGCCATTCCACATCTGATTGCCGAGACGCTCAACGATGCCGATATGCACCACAGGCTCATTGGGCATAAAGATAGACTTCATGAGGTAAGCGTTGGGCTTGGGGTTGAGGGCGATATCGAAGACGCCCTGGTTCCAGCCTTTGGCAGGCCAGCCCTGACTCTCGCCCAGATAGTCGATGGCACCCCAATAGGCCAGTCCCATCACTTTGTCGAGGTCCATCTCGAAGAAGTTGGGACCCATAGTAGCCACAGCGGCCTCGCTCTGATAGAACGTCATCCAAGGGAAGCGCTTGCCGTCTCCAGGGAAGTACATATAACGGTAGTTATAGGCCTGCACATCAGTTACCATAGCAAGGTCGCAGGGCAGCGAGTCGGTCTGCCAGTTGCGATAGCGCGGATGCATGGCCACGGTAACCAGACGGGTGGAGTCGTAACGCTGCAAAAGGGTCTTCATGAGTCGGAACATGGTGACGCCAAAGTCGTTGTAGGGCTGATTGGCATCCTGCTGCAACTCATTGCCCAGACTCCAGAGGATAACGGATGGCGAGTTACGGTCGCGCTTCACCCACTCAGGCACATCAGTCTGCCACAAAGCCTCAAAGCCTACACGTCCGCCAGTATTCTGACGCGTCCATTTGTCGTAGAGCTCGTCAACCACGAGGATGCCGTTCTCATCGCACAGCTCGATGAACTCGCGGCTGTAGGGGTTGTGACTGGTGCGTATATGGTTGATACCATATTGTTTCATCAGCTTGATGCGCTTCTCGATGGCACGCGGATAGGCTGCGGCGCCAAGGGCTCCCAGCGAGTGGTGGTTGGCATAGCCCTTGAGCAGCACCTTGTGACCATTGAGCAACAAGCCCTGCTGGGGAGTAATCTCAACAGTACGAATGCCGAAGCGTTCAGAACAATGGTCCACAGCCACACCTTTCTCATTATAGAGGGTGAGGTGGACGGTATAGAGGTTAGGATGGTCAGTATCCCACAACTGGGCATTGGGAATCTCAACCTCTGCCAGCTGTTGCTCGATGATGCGTGAGGGGTTGCTGCGCTTCACTTCGGCACGTCCCTCATAGACCTGCTGGCCTTGGGGGTCGGTGATGCGTATCTGTACAGGCATGGTCTTGTCGCGCCCACGGGTGTTGACCTCGGCAGCAATGGTGACGAAATGGTTGTCGCGAGTGGTAATCTTCAGCGGATGACGCTCAAAGAACACGTCGCGGTTGGTGCTGATGAGGCGAACCATGCGGAAGAGTCCGCCACCAGTGTACCAGCGCGAAGTCTCAGGCGCACGCGTGTCGGCCATCACAGCCAGCACATTATCCTCACCCCAGCGGATGTTGTCGGTCACATCGACCTGAAAACCTACGTAGCCATAGTTGGTGCCCCCTACCCTCTGTCCGTTCAGATAGACGTCGCCCAAATACATGATACCTCCGAAATCGATGAGCAGACGGCGCCCCTTCAGGGAGTCTGCGAGATTAAGGTGCAGACGGTACCAGCCTATGCCCATCTCTTTGAAGCCACGACTGCTGAGCCTGCTCTTGATATTGGCGGCAGGGTCGTTATTGTTGGCCTTCTCGTCGGCGGCAGGTGCCACCCAAGGCTGTTCTATCTGAAAATCGTGAGGCAGGTTGACAATGCGCCAACTGCTGTCGTCGAGTGAAGGACTGGCGGCATTATCAATAGAGCCAGCATGAAAGCGCCACCCGAGGTTAAGGTCCTGAACGGTACGCTGAGCCATCGCCGTGACAGCAAATAGCACATTCACGACAATGATGATAAGGAGAGTGTTGGTTTTCCTCATTTTCTTAGTAGATGTTTGTTTGCGATGCAAAGGTAATAAAAAATCGGGATATTTCTGTATTTTTTCCGCTTTTATGATGGCTTTTACGTAAAAAAGTTGTATTTTTGTCGGCAAGTTCACAAATAACATGACCGAACACTTAGAATTCACCATAGAAGAGAGGGACCTGACATTAGCCCTCTATACAGAACTGAAGACGAAGATAGCACCCTCGCTGGAATGCGATGACGAGATGCATCTGCGCAGTCATCTGCTGCATGCGTTGGAGCAGAACCAGGTGAGGCGCGACATCTTCGGACTGAACCCCATTGTGATGAGTCTGCAGACGGCCCTGCTTGTGATCGACGAGATAGGACTGCGCCGCGATGCTGTGCTGGCCATACTGCTGAACCCCTGTGTAGAGTCGGGATTCCTGACTGTCGGCGATGTGGCAGCTACCTATGGCATTGCCGTGGGTCGCATACTCCACGGTCTGCAGCGCATTCAGGAGCTCTACCAGAAGAACCCCGTGGTGGAGAGCGAGAACTTCCGCAACCTGCTGCTGTCGTTTGCCGAGGACATGCGCGTCATCCTCATCATGATTGCCAGTCGTGTGAACCTGATGCGACAGATTCGCGACACGGATAATGAGGAGGCTAAGCGACGGGTATCAGAAGAGGCCGCCTACCTCTATGCACCCCTGGCCCATAAGTTAGGCCTCTATAAGCTGAAGAGCGAGCTGGAGGACCTGTCGCTGAAGTATCTGGAGCACGACGCCTACTATCATATCAAGGACAAGCTGAACGCCACCAAGCAGGCACGCGACAAATACATTGAGCAATTCATTGGTCCTATAGAACAGAAACTTAAGGATGCGGGCTTAAAGTTTCACATGAAAGGCCGCACCAAGAGCATACACTCCATCTGGCAGAAGATGAAGAAGCAGAAATGCGCCTTCGAGGGCGTCTACGACCTTTTTGCCATCCGCATCATCATCGACTGTCCTTTGGAGAAGGAGAAGCAGCAATGCTGGCAGACCTTCGCCATCATTACCGATATGTACACCTCGAACCCCAAACGCATGCGCGACTGGCTCTCGGTGCCCAAGTCAAACGGCTACGAGAGTCTGCACATCACCGTGCTGGGACCAGAGAAGAAATGGGTGGAGGTACAGATTCGTACGGAACGTATGGACGAGGTGGCCGAACGTGGTGTGGCAGCCCACTGGCGCTATAAGGGCGTGAAGGCCGAGAGCGGCATGGACGACTGGCTCAACGGCATCCGTCAGATGCTGGAGAGCGCCAGCGGCATGGAGGCGATGGATCAGTTCCGCATGGACCTCTACGACGACGAGATTTACGTCTTCACCCCCAAGGGCGACCTGCTGAAGTTCCCCAAGGGCGCCACCGTGCTCGATATGGCCTACCACATTCACTCTAAGGTGGGCTCGGCCTGCACAGGAGCACGTATTAATAATAAGGTGGTGACCTTCCGTCAGGAGCTGCACTCAGGCGACCAGGTGGAGATTCTGACCTCGTCGACGCAGTATCCCAAGCAGGAGTGGCTCAACATTGTCAAGACCGCCAGAGCCAAAGCCAAGATTCGTCTGGCGTTGAAGGAGACTCAGCAGAAAGAGGCTCTGATGGTGAAGGAGATGCTGGAGCGTAAGTTCAAGAACCGTAAGATTGAGCAGGACGAGAGTCTGATGATGCGCACTATGAAGAAGCTAGGCTATAAAGAGGCCAGCGACTTCTATCGCGACATTGCCCACGAGACACTCGATGTGCAGGACGTGTTCGATAAATACCTGGAGCTGCAGCAGAGCGAGAAGACCGTCACAGGCGACAATATTGCACGCTCGGCCGACGAGTTTGTGCTCGAGGACTTCAAGGGTCAGAAGGTGCTGCAGAACGATGACGTGCTAGTCATTGGTCAGGACCTGAAAGGTGTGGACTACCAGCTGGCTAAGTGCTGCAACCCCATCTATGGCGACAAGGTGTTTGGATTCGTCACCATCAACGGCGGCATCAAGATTCACCGCTGCGACTGTCCCAACGCCCCAGAGATGCGCCGTCGCTTTGGCTATCGCATCGTTCGCGCCATGTGGAGCGGCAAGGGCTCCAGCCAGTATGCCATCACGCTGCGCATCATCGGCAACGACGACCTGGGCATCGTGAACAACCTCACCTCGATTATCTCGAAAGACGAGCGACTGGTGCTGCGCAACATCAACATCGACTCGAACGACGGACTGTTCCGTGGCACGCTCACCATCATGATCAACGACAACACCCGACTGGAAGCCCTCATCAAGAAACTACGCACGGTGAAGGGCGTCAAGCAAGTAGAAAGAATATAACACAAAACCATATGAAGACTAAATTCGTGACTTTTGGCGAGCTGTTGCTTCGCTTCTCAAAATTAGACCATCAACGCCTCTCGCAGGGCGACTATTTCACCAGCAAGTATGGTGGCAGCGAGGCAAACGTGGCAGTATCGCTGGCCACGCTGGGCAACGAGGTGGAGTATATCACCCGACTGCCAGAGACGCCCGTAGGACATGCTGGTGCACAGAACCTGATGCAACTGGGTGTGGGCTGCCACTATATACAATGGGGCGGACAGCGCATCGGCACCTATTATATGGAACCTGCTGCCGGCATGCGGTCGGCAAAGGTCATCTACGACCGCGCCAACTCGGCCTGCTCGGAGCTGAAGCCCGGCATGATACCCTGGCGCGAGATACTGAAAGACGCCTCCGTGCTCCATGTATCGGGCATCACGGCAGCCATCTCGCAGAGTACTGCCGACGCCACCTTCGAGGCACTCGACATTGCCGACGAGATGGGAGTGAAGGTGGCCTTCGACATCAACTACCGCAAGAACCTGTGGAAGTATGGTGCCGACCCACGAGAGACGCTGAAGCGCATGCTGAGCCGCTGCGACCTGATGTTTGGCGACGCCATCGAGTTTGAATGGATCTGTGAGCGTAAGCAGCCGCCATTCACAGCCCTCGACTCCAACTTCGAGATGCAGATGGACGAATACCGCGAGTGGTTCGAAGACCTGCACCGCGAGTTCCCACGCTGTAAGAAATGGCTCATGGGCATGCGCAACATGGTGGCATCGAACCATCACCTGCTCACCGCCCTACTCTATACTGCCGAGACGTCTGACGGCCCTTACGAGCTGCTCAAGGCGCCTATCAACGACATCAACGGCGTGGTCGACCCATCGGGTGTGGGCGACGCCTTCATGGCTGGCCTGCTGCATGCCGTCACAGCCTATCCTCACGACAACCAGCTGCAGGTAGACTATGCGCTGGCGGCCTCAACGCTGAAGAACACCATTCCTGGCGACTTCAACCTGGCTACCGATGAAGAGATTCTGGAACTCATTCAAAAATAAAATATTACTACAATGTTAACGGAAAAAGATCTTAAGCAGATTGCTCAGCGCGGCATTAGCGAAGAGCAGATTGAAACACAACTCAAACAGTTTGAAACAGGCTTCCCCTTCCTGAAGTTGGAGGCTGCAGCATCGGTGGGCAACGGCATCGTGGCTCCCAACGAGCAGGAGCGTAAGCAATATGTAAAGGCATGGGAGGACTACAAGGCTGCCGGCAAGCGCGTGGTGAAGTTCGTACCCGCCTCGGGTGCCGCCAGTCGTATGTTCAAGAACATGTTCGCCTTTGTCGATGCCGACTACGACGTGCCTACCACCGACTTCGAGAAGAAATACTTTGCTGAGCTGAAGAAGTTCGCCTTCTACGACGCACTCGACGCCGTCTGCCAGAAGAACGAGGGCAAGGGCATCGAAGCACTCATAGCCGAAGGCAACTACAAGGCTGTGGCTGCCAATATGCTGAAGAAAGAAGGTCTGAACTACGGTCAGCTGCCCAAGGGCATGCTGCTGTTCCACCAGTATGCCGAGGGCCCACGCACGCCTATGGAGGAGCACTTGGTGGAGGGTGCGCTCTATGCCGCCTCTAACGGCGAGGCCCATGTGCACTTCACTGTCAGCCACGACCATCTGGAGTTCTTCAAGGCCAAGGTGGCTGAGAAAGCCGACGGCTTTGCCAAGAAATACGGCATCAAGTACGACATCACCTTCTCTGAGCAGAAGCCCTCTACTGATACCGTTGCCGCCAACCCCGACAACACACCCTTCCGCGAGGCTGACGGCTCGCTGCTGTTCCGTCCAGGCGGACACGGCGCACTCATCGAGAACCTCAACGAGATTCAGGCCGACGTTATCTTCATCAAGAATATCGACAATGTGGTGCCCGACCGTCTGAAACCCGAGACCGTAGAGTGGAAGCAGGTCATCGCAGGTGTGCTGGTCACCCTGCAGAAGCAGGCCTTCGACTATCTGCGCAAGCTCGATGCAGGTGCCAGCGAGGCAGAACTCGCCGAGATTGCTGAGTTTGTAGAGAAGAACCTCTGCACCAACCCCAAGGGCAACAAGGTCGATGCCGACTACCTGCGTCGCAAACTCAACCGCCCCATGCGTGTCTGTGGCGTGGTGAAGAATGTGGGCGAGCCTGGTGGCGGTCCGTTCCTCACCTATAACCAGGATGGCACCGTCAGCCTGCAGATTCTCGAGAGCAGTCAGATTGACACCAACAATGCCGAGTATATGAAGATGTTCACGCAGGGCACGCACTTCAACCCCGTTGACCTCGTCTGCGCCGTCAAGGACTATAAGGGTCAGCCCTTCAACCTCCCCGCGTTTGTTGACAAGACCACTGGCTTCATCTCCAGCAAGTCGAAAGGCGGCAAGGAACTCAAGGCCCTCGAACTGCCGGGCCTGTGGAATGGTGCCATGAGCAACTGGAGCACCATCTTCGTCGAGGTGCCCTTAGGCACGTTCAATCCCGTTAAGACGGTCAACGACCTGCTGCGCGACCAGCATCAGTAAACAGCATGTTATTCAGAAACAAAAATGTGCGCCGACCCATTATGAGCCAGCGCACTTTTCTTACGTCTGAATCAGCCTTACTTTCCTGCGATTGCCTGATGGCCTTACTGCGAAGTGCAGCCAGTAGGTGCCCCTGGGTGAACGCTCTAACAATAACTCATCGAAGTCCTCTTGCCTCTCATCGCTGATATCCAGCAGAGTGCTAGCGTAATGGATGAGTTGTTCGAGGCCTGTAACGTGTATATCCACAGCACACCCCGTCAGGTGATTGCTGGTAGCGACACCACCCACAGCCCTATTCACCTCAGGGCTCCTATATCCACTATTAATGATGATTGGCTCTTCACTCCCCTCCCTAAGCAGGGAGGGGCTGGGGGTAGGTCTTCTTCTCAGTTGTTCAAGCCAGCCGCAAAGTCGCTTCAGGTTCTCGATATGTACGTGCGAAGGGATGTTTCCATCAGGAGTTTTCGCACTTGTTTTGCACATTTCGCCAAGAGTAAAGTGATCACTCAGGCGTATCTGCTTGTTCAATTCTATTTGTGCCATTTTATTTTTGTTTTTTTTGAAATGACGCGCCGACGCGGGTAAACGCCGACGCGCCTAAGAGTTTAAAGAATAATAGTTCCTGTTTTGTGATACAGGGCGGGCGCTGTGCCTCGCTCCTCACGAATTTTCTCTACCAAGTGGTCGCGCATCAGACGGCTGACCTTGCCCCTAGCTGAAGACGTACTAGAGAGATTGAAACATCGCATTACATCCTCGTTGGTAAACTCCTCAGGCAATCGCTGGAAGCCCTCGTAGGTCTTCTGCTTGCGCTGAATATTCACAGAGGCATCCTTCAGTTTGTTGTCGAAATAAGCCTCAGCCATAGCGCCAAAGTAGTGGCGCTGACAGGCGTACTGGATGTTCGTAATCAGTTCTGCGAGTTTCCAATCGACCTCGTCCGTCTCGAACTCACCGCACCAGTACTGACCGTCCTGCTTCATCTTGTCCCAATGACGCATCACGATGAATGGTGCAGCGAAGTTCAAGCCGTGATAGGCGCAGCGCTTCAGCAGCATCTCGTCAGCCCTGCTCTCGTTCTCTTCTGCATCAGCCATACGACGAGACGTCCACTCATACAACTCATGAACGATGCTTTTTACTGTCAGTTCACCCTTCATCCTGTCCAGCTTCTCAGCCCATTCACTCAGGCGCTTGTCGCTGTCCACGTCCACCTCTTCTTCGTCTTCATCCATCATCTCGAAGTTGGTGGCTGGCAGAGGGATGCAAGTGAGGCGCGTAGCCAAACCAGAGCCAAAGTTCTGCTCGTTTACCATCTTCTTCAAGGCGATAGGTGTACCTGTATAGATGAAGTTCCAAACCACCATAAAGTCCTGAAGCACAGAGTCGTTGTTAGAATACGCCTGACCATCCTCTTCGTTGTGGAAGGCCTTGAGTTGCAGGGCCTGTTTGTCGATGTATGCTCCACCTTTCTGCAACGACAGCGTATTATCCAGCTCCGTATCGAAGGTCAGCATGTGTAACTGCATCTCCTCACCATCTACTACCTCTATGGCGTTCACCATATCCTGAATGAACTGCGCGTTCGAGGTTCGCGCTGGGTGGATACGTACCACCACCTTCGGCTTCTTGGGCTTCTCCTTGTTGGCGCCCTTGGTGCGCATCTGCTCACGATAGGCGTTGATAGCATCCTTACCCACTTTGTCTGCAGCCACGATAGGAGCAGCCAGCAACTTATATAGTCGGGTGGCAAAGCTCTTACCACTGGCTGGGTCGCCAATAATCAAGGTCGAGTTATTCAGTCGGCGCAATTCTCCACGACGATGGTAGAACCTGTAAGTGCACCTTGTCATCAAGGTCATCAGCAGACCTCCAGCCACGAACAGCGCTGCAGGATATTGGTTACGCTTCAAGCCTTTCGTGATGTCCTTTATCAGCGGATACTCCTCTGCTAAAGTCTCAATCTGTTCTCCCCAGTCCCAGAGTTGATGGTCGATGTTTGAAGGCTGATGGCTGACATCTTCCATCTTACCTCTTACATCATACATCGCAAGGATGCTTTGCATCATCTTGCTCAGTCCCTTTGGCGGCTCTTTGCAGGCCGACTCTACGATGCTGCGCAGCTCCTGTTCGTCCAGTCCCAGGCGAGGCATGATTTCCAGGAGTAGCTCGCGGTTGTTGTCACAGATGGCCCTCAGATTGACTGCCAACTGGTACAGTTTCACGTTCCTTTCGCCCTCCTGCGGCTCGCCACCGTTCTGTTTCCACCACTCGCTGATAATCTCAGAATACGGAATGCCCTTGAAAGATGGAAGACTCTCCCCCGGCCCCTCTCTGTTTAGAGAGGGGAGCGACGCAGTCTGACCATTCCCCTCCCCTAAGCAGGGGAGGACGGGAGGGGTCTGTTGGGTCTGTTGCGAATGACCGTCTCGATATTCCTGGTTATATCGCTCGGCAAATTCTTTGTTTTCATACGTAAATAGTTCTTTATCCAAGTACAAAATGTCCGTTTCCTTGCAGATGAAGCTCATGCGACTTGCATCCTTGCAACTCTCGTCCACCTCCACGCCCAGCACCTTTGCCATCTCATGCTGGTTGTCGATAAGGTTGCCCCATTCCGTGCGAGCCTTGAACACAATCTTCAGACCATGCCCAGAGGGTGTGATGTAGATAAGAAGAATGCCGAGTTCAGCGGCACGCTGCTTAAAGTCGGCGGCAGCAAATTCTTCACTCTTAACTCTTAACTCTTCACTCTCTACGTGATCAATGTCCATCACCACCAAGCCTGTCAAACGAGTTGCAGCCTGCTTGCGCCACTGCCCCACTTTCCCAGCCTTCGACGTGGTTTCATCAAACGTGGCCTGAAAGATGAATGCGGGCAGCTTGCGCTTGAGTGCTGCATCGTGCGTCTCACGATACTTATCGATATTCTCATTCCATTGTGTCGCCCTGACGAGGGCCCAAAACTGGGCCTCGTCCACTGGCAACGTAGGATTACTGAAATTCTTCTGATATGCAAACATATTTTATTCGTGAAATTCGTGTAATTCGTGGTTTTAGCAAAACTCGATATCGTCCAGTTCTTTATCAATAAGCGCATTCTTTGCGTCCTGGTTGTGCTCGTTCATCAACCCGATTATCTGCGCCATACAGAAGTCCTTGGGGAAGCTGCCGAACACTTTCACGCGTTCTACCGACTCTTTAACCCAACCCCAGGGCAACTTCTTCACCAGACGGTCCTTCTCTCGCTCTCGCGATTGGCGGTTGTACGCCTTAAAGGTTAGTTTACCTGTGTTCTGATCAATGTACAGAACACCTTCTATTCGCTTGTCTTTCAGCAACTTGGCCATCACACTGACGGCATTCAAAATATAAATGTACTTTTTCATAACTTGTCGAATTTGTGAGCTTTGGAAAGCGATGTGTTTTTCAGTTGAGCTCAATTTCTATCCGGATACTTTCCCACACGCTCATCCTCCGACTCGGTTATACTTTATTGTTTATTGCTTTTCACCTTTCACTTTTCACCTTTCACCTTTTCCCATATCTACGAACCATATACTTCATGTGACCAGCAAACATCAGCTCTGGCATATCTTCCTTCAGCATCTGGCAGATAGTCTTGTATTGTTGTTTAGCCACAACACTCTTAAAGGTCATTTTCGTGCCAGTCATCACATAGACCACCAAGGCATAAGCCATAGCCGCACGATCAAGAGGGTGATAGTGCTCAAGCATCTTTTCTACGCGCTCTCTGCTTTCCTGAGTCAACCAAAGTTCCAACAGCTTCACCATCATCTTAGTAGCCATCGTTGTTTCCCACGCCCCAACTGATTCCTCACCATTGGTTTTCTCAATCCAAGGAGCCAGGTATTGCAGCACCTTACTGATTTCTGAGTTCTCTACGTTGCTACCTGTTTCAGTTGTAGTAGCTTCCAACATAACTGATTTTGTCATAAATCTAAAACTATAATGAGTGAATAAAAAAAATTGCCAACGGTCGTCATTTCTGATTTCCGTTGGCAAAGATTCTAAATCCAGTTTCAGATTTACAAGTCTTTCCTGAAATAATTATATTTTTACTAAATCGCTGATATTTAACCTTTTAGCTGAATCCGCCAATATTTTTAAAAGTGGATTCAGGTGGATTCAAGTGGATTCAGTCTTCGGATACTTCTTTAGCAGTCCTTTTAGCAGTCCAAAAAGCATATTTGCCTCTGCTGAGTCCAACTTATCGCTCATGCGCTTCACAGCGCTGGCTGGCTTATTATAATAAGGTACGAAAGCAAATTCCAAGTCAGTAAACTGGAGGTCGCGTGCCCTCAGCTCTTCTATCTGTAGCAGTTTCCCAATAAAGGGTGCCACAATCATCACACCATCATATTTTGAGGTGGCGCTGAGATAATCGTTGATTTTTTGCTCATAGTTCTTTCTCAGGTCGTCCATCATCTTTGCGATGCGCTTACCATCCACATAGAACACATACTCGCCCTGCCATGCCCTGGTATTAGTTTTGATAGTCTCGCCATTCTTCTTGGCAGCCTCCATCACAATAGCCTTCACCCTGTTCACAAATACATCGGCTGGTGGCAGGTCTGGCTTCACCTTTACTTTAGACTCATTGTTATCAGCCGTTTCATTCACTACCTCTTCAAAGTCGGCAAACTCCTTCTCCAGTTCCTCTGCCTCCTTTTCTTCCTGCTGCTTCCAGTCACCCTTCTGCCCAGGCACGTTATATTGTGCGAACTTAATCATGATGCTCCCAGCCTGGTGCACATGCTTATCGCCCTTGATATATTCCTTCGTATCGCTCATCGTTATCTGTTATTTCCCTTCTGCTCTAACAGAGCCTGCTGCTGTTCTGCTATGCGTGCAGCAATCTCAGCAGGGTCAGCACCTTCAGGAAAGCCCATCTTCAGCATCTGCGCTCCATTTTGAAAATCGTTCTTGTCGCCATAGATATTCTGCGTCGTAGGCTTATTCGCTGCCTTTTCCATAGAGTCAAGAATCTTGTCCTGCTTCTGCTCCTGCCTGTCCTGCTGTTCCTTCTCCTTCGCCAGTATCTGTTCCTCAATCATTGGCGCCGATTTCTGCCATTCAGGATGCCATGCCAGCAGCGTTGATACGCCTCCAAACATCCCCATAGCTATTTTCGTTGGGAATCTCAGAAAAGAGTTCGCCAAGTCCTTCATCGAGAACTTGCCGTTCTCAGGCATACATTGCTCATAGTCGGCCTCAGTCATAGGTTTCATCTCGATACCCAGCTCGCGGCATGTCCTCTCTCTCAGCACCAGCAGCGAGAGAATCGTGGTCAGGGCGGCTCTGGGTATGCACAGGTAATACAATTGTGAGAAGACCGCTTCCATGTGGCCGATGTTCTGATACAGGCTGCCTGGCAACTGACGGAGCAAGCCGTCAATCAGTTGCAGACCACCCCACAACTGACCATTCGTATGCTCGCACCAACGGCCCCACATATCTGCGGCCTCTTCAGAATCTACCACTCGCGGCCACCATTCCAATGTGCGTTCCTCCAACCGATGGCGACAGCACATACTTCCACTCTGGTGCTTCAACTCACCAGCCAGCTCACGCACCTCGTCGCGTGTCGACTCCTCCAGCAGTTTGATGTACAACTCGCGCTGACGGCAGGCTTCAAGACTCATGTCGTGGCGGCTACCTTCCATCCAGATGCCCAAATACGTCTGCAGCTCTGTAATGTCCACATCCTTCAAACACGGCAGCAGTACCTCTTCCAGTATGAACTCAGCCTCCTCTTCTGCATGCAGGGCATCCATAGGCGGCAGCAGGGGAATTTCCGTCTGCCACTCGCTCCAATCAAAGCCTGGCTCCTGCTGGCTGTCGCAGGCAGTCTCCTCGCATTTCAGCGTGATGTAGAGATAGCCATGCTTGTCGATCACCACCTCGCTAATATCTGCTGCCAGCATACCCCGTTTCGACTGGTTTATCATATTGCGTACTTTGTCGCGCTGATCCTTGCAAACATAACCAATCTTATTGCCCATCGCACGGGCCATCACAGCCAGATGGTCATTCGGATTCGTAGGTTCAAGCTTCAGCACCACACGCGGCCTCATATCCCTGAGATTCGAGAGCAAGTCGATGGTACGTGCCCACATCTCAGGAGTCTCCGGATCACCAAACTTGTAATCCGGATTAGCCGCATATTGCGCTCCTAATATCTTGATGGTATATTCTGTCATGATTGATTCAAGATTCTTAATTTTTCGAGGTGCAAAGATACAAAATATCCCGTTCATTCTAGCATGTTTTTCAATAAAAAAAATCAATCCCACTCACAATAATTTTGAATGGGATTGACTATAAGGAGTTTACGATAAATCACATTTTCATTGGGGTCGGAGTACGTAGTTTCTATTTAGCCAACGACCAATGAGAATCTCAGCCCTAATGCATTCGCAATAAGCATGAACGTCGAAAGCTGCATATCAGTCTGTCCCTGCTCAAGCGAAGAAATATACTCGCGCTTCTTGCCGATGCGCTCACCCAACTGCTGTTGGGTCAGTTTCTGGCGCTTGCGCTCGTCACGTAGTAACTCGGCATAGTACCAAGCCTTGGCCTTTGCCTCAAATTCCTCACGGCTGGGAGTTCCCTTCTCACCATACGTCTCTGCCAAATGCTGTGAACCGGTTTTCAGTCCGGCCAGCTTCTTTTCGTCAAGCTTTATCATCTTCTTGTCCTCCTGGCGTAGTATTCATCGTACTCCGCAGAGTGGAAAGTTTCTCTAATGTCTTCGTTCATGCCGCAAAAGTAATATATTTATTCCAAATATGCAAATAATTGGAAGAAAAAAGTTCATTTTATCTAAAATCTGCCATCAGACCTCTTCCATCTTCCATCAGCCTTCAGCCATTTTCCTTCTTCCATCTTCCTTCAGACCTCAGCCCTCTTCCATCATGTGTTGAGAAAGTGATCAGATTCTCCGACCCCGCGATCCAAGGACTGTTGTCCCACGGATAGTTTCCCTTTCCTGCCGGCCTCTTCCTCCTTCTGACAACAAAGGTAAGGATTTGGCCGTGATAAAGCAAATTCTTCAATGATATATTCTATCAGAGCGCAAAATTAGAGTCCCTTTTGTGTATGAAATGAAGGGGTCGGAGAAGCTGATTACTAACTCCGACCCCTTCATTTTCTCTTCGATATAACCTTATTTTACAAATACTTTCTTTTTGTTTATAATATAAACGCCTTTGGGTAGACCATCAAGAGTGGTTGTATGACTCTTTATCTTAGTACCTGTTGTGGTATATATGTCGAAAATACAGCCATAGGAAAAGACGTCGTTAATACCAGAGGCTTCTAAGACTGTCAATGTACCGTTGATGTATTCAAGTTTGTAGTTCTGAGCCTCACCTCCAGATACCGTAATGGGATAATCGCCAACAGGGCTTTCTTTTGTTGCTGCTGTTGTGGCGATGGGTGAGGTGATAAGCACACTCTCAGTCTCGCCAAGTTTCCATCCCTCATAATTTACCACGAAAGCGGGATTATCCTGCCCCTCTTCACGGCTGTAGTCGCCTACTGATGCTACAAGCGGAGCCTTGGTGATGGTCAATGTGCCGTTTACATAATGATCATTGTAATTCTTAACCGTTCCTTTGCTGATAACGATATCATACGTCCCGACAGATGAACCGACTCCTGCTTCACAGGATATTTGCGGTTCTCCATCAACATCGGCACCCTCTGATGTGTAACCAAATGCAGGAATCTCGTCGCCATATTCTATAGAGTAACTATTGGCTGTCAGGGTAACTGGAGGAATACCTAATGTGTCTGGTTGAAACTCTACTATATTATCAAAACATGTCCATGCGAAGGTTTCAGGATTTTGGGGTGTGTGGTATGCACTCTTTGAACCAATGGGAACATATAATGTTGCTGTATAATCAGAAAAGGTTGTTTCTGATAATACTGGAGGCATTATAGGTATTGAATAGATTGTTGTTAATGAATCGCATCCATTAAATGCCTTATTATCAATAAATGTTACATTCTTTGGAAGTGTAATCTTTTTAAGATGTTTACAATTAATAAAGGAGTTGCCAACATTTGATATATTATCTGGAAATCTAACTTCAGTAACAAGTTCGCCATTTAGGTATAGCTCGCCAAAAGATTCAAGGGGATTAGCCTTTTCCGAACCCCATAATATTCTGCACCAAGCATCTAAGTCTGTAATGTGTACTTCATCAATAGATGAACAACCTGCAAAAGAATATGATTGAATTTCCGTTACACTTGAAGGAACTGTGACAGACTTTAAATGTTCAGCATTCATGAACTGAAAGGCTCCAATGGTAGTTACCTCAGACGGAATGACCAAGTTTATAATTTCATTGTTTTCACTATATAGTCTGTGGGCATAATATAATGGATTTGCATAAGGATTAGCAAATCGAATACCACAAAAGCTTTTTAAATTAGCGATATTTACTTTCTCAATATTTGAACAATCTAGGAAAGCGTTCTTGACAATCCTGTAAATACTATCACCCAAATATACATTCTTTATTGAGGTCATACCACTGAATGTGAGTCCTAGCTCTGAACAGTTCACGGTTATTGCAGATAAACTATCACAGCCAACGAAAGAATTATCCGCAATGGACTTAACACTATGTGGAATTGAAACAGAATTCAAAAAAGGATAGTCACAAAAAACATGTTCTCCTATGGTTGTCGTTCCATCAGGAATCACCAAATCTCTTACTAGATTACCTTTATAATATAGTTTTTTGCAAATCGACAAAGGATTATGTGTTTTGAACGGAAATGTGAGAGAACACCACATCTTTAGACTGTTGATATTTATTTCTGAAAGAGAATCACACCCTTCAAAAGCATTACTGATAGATTTAATATTATCCCCAAGAGTTATAGAGGTGAGTTTTGAACATCCGGAAAATGCAGAAGAGCCTATTTTAACAAGATTCTTAGGAAAAACAATAGATTGTAAACTTTTGCAGCCTTCAAAAGCTAAACTTCCAATCGACTTAATGCTATCAGGAAAAGTGATTTCTGAAAGCCCTGTACACGCTTCAAACACGTGATCTCCTATCTGGGTCAAATATTTCGGAAGATTGATAGTGGTAAGCATGGGACAATAAGCGAATATATTAAGCATTGATAATCAACAACTTATACATTAAACGGTAGAGAGGTGGATTGAGGGTTGGACAATGTCAGAAATAAGGAGGCAAAATTAACGTATTTAACCTTTGTTTTATTCAAATGCATAATATTATTTCCCAAAAGCCTCCTCAATTTTCTTCAGCCCAGCTTCCATCAGAGGTTTCATCGTCTTTCCTAATTCCAATGTCACCTCCTCAAATCTATGCAGTCGTTCAATCGTGTCTGACCAGCCAACTCCTTCCAACACTTCCATTTGCTTCATGAAATCATGTTCTCGATGTGCCCCTGCGTTATGCCGTATCTCAGAAAGCACAGGTTCCTCCTGTTTAAAGAAATCAGCTAGTTTCTTCCTGGCAATTCTGGTCTTGGCCAACGCAGCCTCCGACAACAACCTTTGGGCTATATCTTGATACTTCTTTCCTGTAAGTTCATTCAAATCTTCACACCATTCATACATCATCACAGAAGCATCAACAGCAATCCTTTCCCTACTACTTTCATTATTTTCAAAATACAGCAACTTCTGAATTCCTTTAGTCTCATACGAACACTGCTGGATTTGCGCTGCAACATTTAGTACGAACTCTTGTTCCTCAAAAGCACGTTTTTGGGTCATAAGTTCATGAGTATGCCACCCAGCAGCAATTCTCTCACCAATCAATGCTAATTGTTGCTGGCAATGCCTTATCTGTATTTTGAACAGTTCAAGACAATTTTTCTCCTCTAAACTGATTGCTTCTAAAGTTTCTTTTATCTTATCGCCATCAGTAGAGTTCATTCGCTGTTCTAAATAGTAATCCAAACATTTTTTCATAATTATTTCTCTCCTCCCTTCTTCAACTGCCCAATCAGATTCTCTATTCTCTCCTCCAACATCCGCTGTCCTCTTACTTCCATCAGCATCTTTGCCGATGGCCACTCTATTTCTATCCTCTGCAGTAACCATTTTACAATATTATCAGCCAACGTCATACTACATTCCGAAAATACCGTCAACAATGCCACAATGCTCAGTATATTCTCCAGCATCACCTCATGCAGATAGTCCCGACAACCATCATCCTTTAGCTTCGCAGCCACCTCTACAGCCACTCTAAACGGCACAATAAAATCATCTCTTAATATATATTCGTTATCGCAGCGCCGATACTCATGCAAATAGACATCCACCAAGTTTTTCCATAACGGGAATAAGCTACTATCCTCAACTGTCTGAATTTCAAACACCCTAAATAGACAACAAATTAAATACGCTTCCCGTCTTGCTTCTGCGTAAACCTGCTGGTAGTCCAAATTCCATCCCTGAAACCGCGTCGCAACACCATTTACAAATCCACCAAAATCCAAATCTGGCTTAATTAAAACCATCAGTTTCGCAATTGTTCGCTGTCGTTTCTCTTCAACTTTTGATTTCTTTTCCATATTGGAAAAGTTCTCTCTTATAAGGCATCCCGTCAGTTTCTCATATACTTCTTTTCCATAAGCCTCATCATGATCTTCCACGGCCTTATTGGCCATCAGCAGTAGCATATTCAGATTCAAATCCTTTTCTGGAATTGAGTTTAACTGAACAACTTTCGACAAGTCATCCCATATCTGATATATGCAGCGATTATAACTTGCACTATACGGATTACTTAAGGTGTCATCTCTTAGCGGCTCATTGGTTGCCCATGCTAGAATCCTTTCAGATTGCAAATGTAGCGCAAAGCAACCCATGATTTCATGAATCATCACAGGCAGTTCTTTCTCCCATTCTTCTTTTACTGCTTGGCCTTCCTTTTTCAATTCCTGTGCCTTAGGATTCTTATCATAATTCCTACGCTCATCATCATAACTTATCAGATGTCCAGATGCTCTCGTAAGCCATTCAAACCAATGATCCAAAAGCGACAACAAAAACGTCTGCGGATAATCCAGTCGTCTAACGTCTATCGTCTTCAGTACATTGCAAAAATCACGATGGCTTTTCAAACAATAGCAAAATGCCATCTGCAAAGGTACGTAATGCAGGTTAAACAGTATCTCCGTCCATTTGGCATAGTCTGCTTTCTTTATCAGATTATAGCCAGCAACAAAAATGGCATCAGGCAGTAGTGTCAGCGATGCAACATATTCTAAACTTCCCAATTCAGTCAGCTGCTCCTCGTCACTCCCTTCCGTAAATAGCTTTAAAAAGTATTCATCTGTTCCTGCATATCTAATGCCTCTGGCCATTATCGTCTTGGCATCAATAATTGCAGCCGGGTTTTCAGCCGCTTTCTCCGCATCTTTACGTATCCTCTCCTGCTCTTTTTCCCATTCCGCATCTTTTTCTTGTGCAGAAGCCAACTCTCTCGACAACATCATGGAGAGGTCATTATTGATAAACAAATCTTTCCTTTCCATTTCGTTTACTCCATTTTGTATGAAACGTTCCCATCGTTACACCACCCACATAGTAAATTATCTAATTCCATGCAGGCACTATCAAAGAGTTTAATGATGCAACAAGCTCTATTTCCGAACTCACTTAGCGAGGAACCTATCTGCCATCCTTCTCCTTCAGTCAGCACAAATCTATCATGCAGCCGTCCTTTTCCTGTAATACAATAAATGGTGACCTTATTCCCGTTCGCATTTGCGTTGAAACTCGCAACCAAAGCCTTTAGTTCATTCTCTATATCTTGAAACTGTTTTTGTAGACCATGAGCTACAATCTCCAATTGCTCTTTACAGTTCACGATAGTTATCTCAAGGTCTTTTTCGCTTGCCAATGGCATGATATATTCATTAAACTGGTCTGTTGCAAAGTATGGGTCTGCTATCATCAGATGCTTCTTTGCCCTTCCCAACATCTTTTTCACACAGTCTTTGGCTTCTTTCTGGTTTTCAGCCTTCTTGGTTGGATCTCCGTCAAAATACACGAACTCCATCCTCGACCGTTTTATCTTTGCCTCTTTTTCAAGTATTGCCGTTCTCAGATAGTGTTCCAATCCCACGGTCTTGACTGGTACCGGCGATGGCTGTTTCTTTTGGCGTTGGTTTGAATAAAATGACATAGTAGAACCAAAAAACACTATACTCCTCAGGAAAAACAGCACTTCACCTGCTCCATTTTCCACATCCAGATCTATTCTTCTTGGCCTGCTCCCCATTTGCACTAAGGCAAACGTCTGTCCTTTTGTCACTTGCTGGGTAAAAACATTAGGGGTACTTTGCTTATCAGTCACCTTTTCCGTCACTTTCACATACACATCTTCTTTAGTCGCCTCTACCCGCCAGTCTATTTCACACCTCACTGCAGGCATCATTGGCACCGTCTCTACATGCACAGCTTTAATAGGGCTATAATGTACCACATAAATGCAACCTATATGTAGAGGATTGTCAGCAAGGTTGATACCAAGATGCTTCTTCGTAAAAGCTCCTACCTTGTTAAGATTGATATTGTGCGTTCCCAAGAAATTGTACATCAGTCGCTGCAAATCAAACCAAGCCCATGTCTGTTGCACGGATTGCGACTCTGGCAGCATGTCGGTCACAGAATCTATGTCAAAGCTTCCTTTTTTCAGCATGAATCCATGATTGCCAGGATCAGGATCTCTCCGCATATCTCCCCATAGCATTTCCACTTTGCCTTGCAACACCACGTGTGGCAATGGGGCATCCTCTACATTTGCAGTTATATCTACCTCATCAACATGCACGCAGATATCGAACCTGCCATCGTTGTTAAAGTCTTTTCCTTTGGGATGCATGTGCTGCGGTGATGGTGTAACCATATCTGGCCACAACTTCTCAAACACGCAGAACAACATATAGTCTTTTTTCGTCTGCGTGTCATCAAGTGTCACTATAGTTCTACGGTATTTACTCATCCTTTATCACCTGTTCCCAAATATCTTGTTTCATCGCAGTAAGAGGGCGCTTTAAGGCATCTTCCCTGTTTGGATAGGTACCAAGAATATACCTTCCAAAGTCAAATTCCTCTATCTGCAAGTCCTTAAACTGGCTGTTGGTTGCACTTATTATACCTTTTGTATATATTCTGTTTCGCCATAGCAGTTCCTCCACCTCGTCATCATGCTCTGCATATATTTTATCTATATCAAAGATGTAATTGAACTGCTCTGCCAATGTACCGTCTTTTCTGGCCACTACACGTTTCGTTGGGTTAGCCTCATCACATAGGTAAGGCTTTACGCCCTTACACTTACCCTTGGTATGAAAATCTATCACATCTTGCTCACTGATGGCGAAATGTAGCGGTGCTGGATCTGGATCACCCTCCTCATAATAGACAGAAAATGACAAATCCTGCGCCGATTTACGCTTATTGCACGAACTGCAACATGGTTGCAGATTATAGAAATTTGTACATAAATAGGGATATTTCGACTTGGGCTTATTATGGTCCATCTCATAATAACCACCTCGGCGGGGAATAACTATTGCTTTCTTCGGGCGTCCTGGCTTGCCTAACATAATTTTCTCGCGTACATCTTCTATGAGCGTCGTAATCGCAAATTGGGCGTTGCAATAAACACAAGTCTTTATCTCTAGTTTATTAACATATTTGGGCAGTACTTCTTTTCTAACCTTGTTATATCCCATTATATCTACTATCATTTCATATAATGGTTGCTTTTCCTTTTCTCTCAGTTTTACTAAAACTTCATCAACCTTTATTGTTCCCAGCCTTCCATCTATATCGCTCATCACACCATCATATTTCGATGGCAATAGATTGTTTATCTCCCCGTAATGGCCGGCTATCTTGCCAACATACTGCGACACACTTTGGTATTCATCACCCTTATAACAATTCACATTGTCAGGCGTGCAGACATAAATCTTAGTTGTTCGCTTTTTCAGCTCTTCAGCCAAGTTCCGCAAACAAGCCTCAACATCTCCCACTACGCGTGACATATCTTTCACATAGTCAGCGGCTAGGTCTTTTATTCTTTTATCAATCAGTATTCTCCTCATCAGTTCTCCTTGTCCAGTCCCAACCTTTCATATTCTTTCTTCAACCAAGCCTTATAGCCCTGGCTTTCCCTACCATATTTTTGCGCATATAGTTTGCGTAGTTGCATTTTTACCACATCGTCACCTACCAGTTCTATCAGTTGGTCTGTCGATTTCATGTTCCATTGACGTTTGCTTGAATTACCCAGAAGATATTGAACCAAATCATTAATCACCTCACTGGCAAACTCCCCTGCGAACCCTCCTTTCAAGAAAAAGCTCTCTGCAAGCAGTTCGTTAATATTCGAAGCAAACGTCTGTACCTTCATGATTGCTCTTGCATCTTTTCCATCTTTTAAATACAGGATATTGCTCTTTATCACATCGCTCAGTATAAAAGGTGAATGTGTCACAAACAACAGAGATATACTTTTCACATTCTTCAAATTCGACTGCCTAATCTGTTTCAGCAGACAATTGATATAACCTTTCTGATATTCTGGGTGAAAATAAAGCTCCACTTCTTCGAACACAACAAACAAGTTCTTGTACTGGATTTTACTGTCATCTGTCTGTTCCGCATCAAGATTTCGAAGATGATAGATAAACGAGCCCACTGAGTTTAGTCTTTGCCTTTCTCCTGAACTCATCGAAGCCATATCATGATATTTTTCTTCTTTCTCATCCTGATACCTGATAATAATATCTCCGATAAAGATTGGCGGCGGCAGTAGACTCATAATCTTACTCACGCCGTCATAGCCTTTGTACCCCGTCAGCAACTTCTTCAAATCCTTGAATGTGACGTAATACGTATTCTCGGCCTTCACCTCATACTTGGGTATGCTCTCTTTTGCAGGGCTTGCCTGATAGTATTTATTTGCCTCCTGATAGTTCCTGATGTAGTTCAGTGCCTGCCTCAACTTTAAGGTTGTATAGTCATCTTTTTCAAGTATCTCTTGCAAATCGCCCTTCATTCTATTAAAGCCAATGTTCTTTGATATAGGGTTTACCAACATTTCAAAGGTCCTGTCCTCAATGTAGCTATGATCCCTATAGGGGGTATAGGTGTTCATAATTTCCATCACCTTATACAGCACATACAACTTGGCAGCATATAGCGGTTGTTTTCTATTCTCAATGGCTTCATTCAGGTCACAATCTATCTCTACGCACTTTTCCTGCAACATATCCCATAGTTTCATAACCCTTACCATGCGATAAAACTCTGCATAGTTCATGGTCTTGAATGGTTCGCTCTTCAAGAACTTATCTATTCCTGCCTGATATGGCTTTAGGTCGCTTAATTTGTAATATAACTGATGATCGGTCAACTTGGTCGCATACTTATTGAAGTCTGTTTCGCTGCTACGGTTCATCCAGTCTTTTGCAAGCGCGTCCCCTACCAATGTCATGAGTTTCTTATTTCTCTTATATAGCCCATCAAACTCCCTCCAGAAGTCCATAAAATGATTACTAAGGGCTTCCTTCTGTTCTTGATACTCATCCTTGGCACCCGTCACTGGTACAAAAAATATATCTACGCTCTGCCATGAATAATCATCTCTGTAATGTTCAGAAAAGAATGCCTCTATCGTTTTCTTAACAAACTTCGACTCTTTCTCCTGATAAAAAGCAAAACCTATGGCCGTTTCATGCTCTTTTATCTTCCGCTCTTCCTCGTTATCACCTGAAATAGTGTATAAACTCAATAGGCGTTGATACGACAGATGTTCTTCATTGTTCACATCAATATTTCCCTTTGTACGCATGGGATTCAGTACTACAGGTGTTTGATACGAATCATTCTTATGGAACAGTTCATCTATCCAACTGCCACCGTCTTTCGTTTCATTCATCATCGTGAGTGAGTTATATGCATAGAGCGAATAGTTTATCACCATCGTATAAAACAGTTCCTCCAAGTGCAGTTCCTTCAGTCTCTGTTTCTTTGTGATATCATTTTCTCTCAAATCTATATCCTCTATCTTCTCACCATCCTTATAGCACGACATATTAGGGTTCCCATTTGTATCAAAAGCTTTTTCTCCTCCTTCACATCTAATCGCATAGATATGCCCTTCCACTTCATAATACAATATTCCTGCCACACCTATGTTATAGTGTAGCGATTCTTGGTCTGTAAGGAAACCAAAGGCGTATGCAAAGTTATTCAATAGTCGTAATGCCATCTCCACGAATGTGCTTTTTCCATCTCCGTTTTGGCCCACCACGCCTGTAACTGTAACCGCGATTTCTCTTCCGTTATCACATGTCACGTTATACAGTCCGTTTTCTACGCCACGTTCTGTTTTTGCACATTTCAGTGTATTCTCATTGCCATTATCCTCTTGGTAATAGTCAAAGAGAAGGTATGTTTCACCCACCTTTAGGACCTTATGAACACTCTCATAACATCCCTCCAATATTTTAATACCTAGTATTTTAAACATAAATTCCTCCTTATCTCGGCGACGTCAACGAAAACCCTTCCGTATATATCAGCTCATCTATCTCATTTCTCACACTCTCATATTCCTCGCTATTCATCACATCGTTTCCGCTCCGCAACATAATAGGATTATATTTCTCTGGCAGCAGATTAAGTTCACTGTCCGTCAATGACAATATTAGTTGTGAGTCTGATGGCCGTCCATTGATGATAAAATCGATAGTCGAACTAAATCCATTATCATCCAAACCCTTTTGTTTTGGCTCGTCGATAACGATAGGCGAGAAGAATGGGCAGTTATACTTCTGCATCACATAGTAGTAGGCGTATGTATATGCCACGATATGTTTCACCACATTCGATCCCGTTGTATTTATTCTACTTCCAAGTTTGAATCGTTTTTGATATTCGCTCTTGTCCAACCCAAACTCTCGGAGCGTTTTCTTTAGATACGCATCAAAATCCTTTTCTATTTGCTTCTTTATCTCTTCCTTGTTTACTCGTTTAAGATTATCTTTAAGATATTTGATTTCACGTTCCAGTTTAATCTTTTCGTCCAAAAGATCATTGGTCGCACGTGTCATAACAGTCTCCACATGCTCCTTCATCTTTTCTATGAACATATCTTCCAAAGACACCTTATCGCTCTTATTGCTAAAAGAAGCCTGTATACTGGCTATCTTTTGCTTAATTCTATCTGATAATATCTCCTTGGTGTTTATCTTTTCTGTTATTTCCTCCAGTCGTTTGTTGTTCTCTATCAACAGACTTTTACATCTATCCCGGTCATCCAACATTCTGAAACGCTCATACTGGCCATTTTCCACCATTGCACCACACATGGGGCAACATAGTTCTGTCGGGCTTTTCAGCGCATAATTGAAATCCTTATTGATTTCCGCAATATTCTCCTTCAGTTGGTCAACATTAAACTGATAAGAATATTTGGCTGCATATAGCTTTTCCAGTTCTTGAAGAATTTGTTTTTGTTCCTCCTTTAGCTCTTTCAATTTTTCCAAAACATCTTGAATACCACGATTAAAGTCTTCGTCATTAAATGGTAGTCTTTCTGCCTCTTTATACTTCGCCATGAAAGTACTCTTAAACTTCAAGCTACCGCTTATTTCGTTGACGACATCCTTCAGTCTGGATTCCGATTGGTCTAAAAGGCATTTATACGAATAATATTCTTCATCGATGGCACCTGTATGAAACAACATGGCATTATGCTTACCCCCATTCAGTCCAAGCAAAGAGTTCCACGGTTGGTCCCACCCTTTATCTTGGTCTATGTAAAAAGGCATAAACAGGCATCCAGTCGACAGAGTCAGGCTATTACCATCCTTGTCCTTAAAGAATGGTGGAATACCCAGCAAATTGTTCATTTCTTCGGCTATCTTTTGCTTGTTCCAGTCATGGAAGCGAAGTGTATTGTCTGGATTAAACACATACACATCACTTGCCACTCTCACAGCTTTAAAATTTACCCCATCTATCGTAAATTTCAGCAGCGAGGCCACATTGGCTCGTTCCCACCGTCGAGCAAAAGGATAGACTGTAGCACCAAGTGTGTAATACAAAGTCTTTAATATGCTCGACTTTCCCGACTCATTACCACCTGCTACTATCACCAAGTCATTGTCCAGATTGATTCTCCTGGCCGCCCCGCTGTAACTCATCAGGGCTATTTCCTTGAATCGTATTTTTTTCATACCGTTTCGTTCTAAGATTACGAATAAGTATATTCAGTTTCCCTTTGTTATCTTGCATACTCCAATAGTATTAAAGCCAACAACTCGTCATCAGAGAATCCCCTATAATTATTATACACGCCCTTCAGTTTGGCAAGCACATTGTTTGCGGCAGTCCAATGGTTATCGTCTTCCAACATATCCACTGTGTTATACTCGTTTACCATATTTTTAATGAGAGTACACAGTTGCAGGAACTCCACATCATTATAATTATAAATCCATGTCTTTATTCTCTCATTGAGGATGTTTCTGAATTCCATCTCTCGTTTCAGGTTTATCTCTCCAAATTTAGCCTCTTTGAGAAATTCATTCCTTACAATCTTACAATGTTCATCGTATGATTTGAAAGTGGATAGCTGTTTTATGAAATTGGCAAATTCCTCATGTCTAATGCTTTTCCTCGTAGTAAGAACGTTCTCATCAGTTATCAAATCATCATAGTTTTGTTTCCCCTCTATTTCGCCATACAAAGCGTCATACATGGTTTCTCTCTTTATTTCGCCAAGGGGTATTTTTTCATCTATAAACGTTTGTATCTCCTGAAGAAGTTCCGATTTGTAGTCATTTACGCTCAGTTGTTCTTGGCTTACATACAAATGCTCCCATACCCCTTCTTTCAAATCTTTTATCTCCTGCCTTACCTTTTCCATTGTCTTCATTCTTATGTTTTCATGAAACTTTGAAAAAGGTACTTTCGATGGAACGTAGTCTTCCCCTTTAGCATACTGCGATGTATTAAAGAAAGAGTTTGTAACGAAATAGAAGTCTCTTGTCCTAGTAAAATCAACTGAATGTTTCAGCAGTTTTGCTAAGATAGACAATTTATCGCCATCCTTGGCATTATATAAATCACTCATTAGCCAATAATCCCCTCTCAATGATTTCACTTGGAAGAAATCTATTTGAGGGTCATCAGCCAAGGAGTCGATTACCATAATATCCTCATGATAATCAAACACTATCATATAGTCTCTCCCTTTCCTCTCAAGTTCCAACATCTTCATCATAGCCCAATTCTTCTGATAGCCATATCTGTTAGATATTGTTGAACCCGAGTTGTCATCAGGTTTTAGTTCTATGATTTGCCTAATTGCTTCTTTCATTGCTCTCTCTTCTTTGTCTTTTTCCAGCGATGCATCGCTGCCTCCTTGTCCTCGTATACTGCAACACCATCGCAACCGGTATTCTCACACTAAATATGTATTACTTGGCCTCAAGCATCTTTCAATATGCCTGAAATACTTTCTCTTTGCATTGAGATAACGTGTATCGAAATACATGGTATTGTCTGTTAGTATAATATCTTCGTATTTGTATCTACCCGATGTTGGCAACGGGGCGGTTACGTTTCTTACCACAATCGCCTCGATAGTCTCAATACCATTTCTCATACAATAAAAGCACCGCGTATTACCCTCGATAACATACAATTTCCCATTATGTTCTTCAAGCACAGGCGGTCCTACCAAAGACTCTTTCTGCCCAAAATCTATTGCAGCGGCACTAAATGGAGGAAGATTTGCGTCTTGATATAACTGATGTATCAAATCTATGTTAATGTACT
Source organism: uncultured Prevotella sp. (assembly GCF_946407605.1). Lineage (GTDB taxonomy): Bacteria > Bacteroidota > Bacteroidia > Bacteroidales > Bacteroidaceae > Prevotella. The sequence continues at coordinate 9,668 of NZ_CAMJOS010000024.1, read as the reverse complement.
TGTAGTTAAGTACATACTTTGTCAGATATTCCACATCTTTAAGGGCTATAGTCTCAAAGCTAAGACTTGCTCCTTGATACAGTGGTTCTTGCTGTATCATTGAAATGATAGCAGCATCGTTTACCTGCTTAATCCCGATAGCAGTATTCCCCACAGTTTGGTATGGTGCTCCCAACAAGGGCACATTGGCCGTAATGTTATTCAGTGCCGATTTCAAAAGAGGTTTGTCAACTGCCGTACGATAATACTTCCCTTTACCTGTCGCATCGTTCGATATAATTGCCTCCCACTTATCACCACTTCTCCTCACGAAGTATCCTATCATTGGTAGTGTAGTTTGCACCTCATATATCTCGCACCCCATGTATCGAAGCATCCTCCTTCTGGCTTCTTCATCTGTTTGACTATTTGCGGTAGGGCTCTCACAATAAACATTCACCTTCACACCGTCATTGAACCATCCAACAAGAAGAGGAAACATTTCTCTTGACCATACAGTATTATGAGCAATTACAAATATTTCTGCAAGATCATGTGTCTCATTCAAACTTATCAAGGATATCTGCGTGCGCATCTCTATGCTCTTGTTCAGCATATCTTCATGAGCAGTAAGATTGGCCGAAGGACGCTGCTTCCTATCAAAAAACTCCTTCGTGCTCTTTTCGCCTTGTGATATAAGAGCATTCAACCACGCCTTATCCTTAATCTTCTCAAATTCCAGTGCGCCATAATCCCTAACGTCAATAGGAACAACATAACATTTCGGAACTAATTGGCTCTGCACTTCCACATTCGCGTTAGTTATGGTTGTCAATACATTCATCAGTATATCAAAGGAACATGTGTCTTTAACCGATTCAGTCTCTTTGGACAACAAGTTAAATGCAAGTATTTTGTCGAAATGGTTGCTGGTCTTTAAAGCAAATGCCGGCATATTACTAACTATGCCTCCATCTGTATAGCGTTTATCCTGTAATCTAAAGAAATACGTAAATGCAGAGGAGCAAACCACGGCATGGGCTACGGATTCGTCGGGCGTTTTTTCGCGAGAGAATTCTTTATAAGTGTGCCTACACAAATCAGAGGCTATGATTGTGAGCGGCATTCTCAAATGATAAAACCTGACCACGTCATCCATATGGAGCAATTCCGCTAATTCCTTGTTGAGTATTTCTTCCAATTTCGATGGGTCAATAACATACCCCCTTCTTACTCCAGTGATAATTTTCGTAATAATTGACTTTCTGTACCATGGCACATGAAACAAAACATCAGGATTCATCCGGTCAACAATTGACCTCATCTGTTTAGGAGTAGCGCCTGCTGCTATAAATGCAGCAAAGATTGAGCCTGCTGATGTTCCACATACCTCAGTAAAAACCACCCCAGCATCAACGGCAGCTTTATAAGCACCCACATAAGCAAAGCCTCTGCATCCACCTCCCTGGAACACACCTTTGCATGTGGTGAACTGATCCACCTTTCTTATCCTTCCAGTCTTAGTCATCTATCTTCTTTATTAATTGGGGTACAATTCCGTTTTTCTCACCCATCCTCAGATTACTTGAACCATTAATCAATTGATGGGCTACCCATCGGCAATCAACCAATGTCGACAACAACAATGAATGATAGAGCAATGATTTGTAATCCGATTCACATAACACGTCAGATCCGATAAAATGATACGAAGAGCCACTGTACATCAAATAGCCGTGCTTAAGGTCTAATAGTTTTAATCCTGCAATAACCCTGCTCGTATTTTTATCATTTACCTCACAAAGAAAATCCATAAGAGGGATATGGGCATATCTGCCATCTTTCAACATCACCTGAGAATTAAGCACAAACCCTTTTGTCTCCATTTGGACTAACGATGCCTTTAGATGTTCATCAACAGCAATAAAGCGATAATCATAATTATGCCGATGAAACATGTAACATCCTACTTCATCCGTAAGCGCATGTTCATCATTAGAATAATCTATTTGACACACACACACTTTAAAAATGTCTGTACCTCTTGCAATATTTACAATAGCATCTATAGTGTTCATATCGCGACTAACTCATCTTTTCCTCAGCCCCCATCACATAACTCTCCTCTTCCCAATCAAGAGTATAAATGATTGGCAGTGGATTAATCAATTCTTTCTTCAAGCTTTCAATAAAGTCTCTCGCACTTGGTATATCTTTACTCTCATATTTCATCTGTGCAATCTCATGCTTAAAGACAATATCCAACCCTTCACCATTCGACTTTACATATAACGGAAATACGATATCATAAACAGACCATTTCTTTTCCTCAGATATAAATTCTGTAGCATACAGGTCTATCTTATCAGTATCTGGTTCATATTGAATATGAAACAGTCCTTTCTTATAATTTCCCACCTCTCTGCGTAACAATTCTATATTAGTCACTTTGCGGAAAGTTACGTTGTCAAACACTTGCCTAATAGCCTCATTTATAAAAGTATCATACTCATCGTCCGCATGGTCACTTTTTCGCACATAAACAATCTTGGCAGCATTTGCCATTTTAAATTCAGGCAATCTCCTCACCACATTGTATTCAACAATCTTTATATTACAATTTTCCATAATCTATAGTTTTATATTACTTCTTCTGTCTGCCCCGACACCGTCGCGGCCCTCATAACCACAAAGAGGCACAGCCTCATCAGCCATACCCCTTTAACAATCTCCTATCCCTTCATCTCCATAAAATTCTTATTCCGTTCCTCAGCCCTGTGGTTCCTCCCCCCACCTCGGCACAAGCCCTAAACATCCTCCATATTATCTACAAGCACACCCGCTCAGAGCAAGCCGTACTCCGATATTCATTCTCATACTTTTCAATATGCTTCTTCCCTATCTCTACCAATCCTTTTAATTCTTCTGCAGCACCAATCCCTGCTTTAAACAAGGCAATATTACAATAACCAATCTCCGCATTGAATTTGTCCAGCAAGAATTGTTCGATAGGACTTATCAACTTGCCCTTTGTTCGTATCTCACTATTCAATTGAGCCAAACGTTCACTATAGTAACCTTTCACATCTTCAATCTTAACCACATCATTTACCTTCGAACCAAGAAGATACACTCCAACAGCAGCCTTAACAAAATCGTTCTTCACTAAGTCTTTGGCTTTAGATACGATGTCTTCAGCCGACAATTCTGTCAGTTTCTTACATGATGGCAAATCTTTGATAGGTACCATTGTTCTTGCGATATCCTTTAGCTCACAAAGCATATCCACGATATCAAGCGTTGCAATTCTTATATCCAAATCATCTTTGGTTTGATATGCTTTTACCTTATTCACACAACGTTGCATGCCCAACATTGACGTTTCAAAGCAATCTTCGAAAACGGTGATTGTATCATGACAATAATTTCTAAACAGAGCTCTTTGCTGGATATAGTCAACACCATTCCGGCTGTTATACTTTTCACACAATTTCGATATTTGTGTCTCAATATAACCGATTTCTTTTACGCCAACAAATATTTCTTTCATTTTAGCCATTTCCACGTCTATAACCCATAACCATCTAACCAATCTCCTTCAGCATCCCTGCCGGCACCCACGCTATCGCCACGCTCGCCACACCTTCTATCTCCACTACTACCCTCTTACACCTCTTCACTCTCCTGATTACGCCCGTCACGCCCTCAAACGCGCCGCCCATAATCTCCACGCGCTTGCCTTCCTTCCCCAAAACCGTCTCATCATCCAGAAACATCACGCTGTCGTCAGTCCGCGAAGCCACCCGCATAAAATTCTCCATCTCCCCGTCCGCCACCGTCATAATGGCGTGTTCACGAGCGGCCGTATGGTCCATCATATACCTCAGCGGCTCCAGCACCTCATTTGTCCTCTTCAACTCGCTCACTCGTTCCTGCGTCGACCGCACGAAAATCAGGTTGTTGATAGCCGGCACCAGCACCCGCCGCAGTTCCGTATCCCCGTTATTGTGCCTTTCCACCACCTTATACCTCATCGGCACAAAGTTCTCTATTCCCAGCCGGTCCAGCTCCGCCTTCACCTTCATCTCCCGCTGATACGTCACCCTCATCGGAAACCACATCTTGGGGTCACCACACATCCTTGTGTCGCGTCCCTGTCCTTTTCCCGACTCTGTCCTCGGCCCACTCACATCAGCCCTCAGACATCTTCCATCTTCCATCTCCATCATATCACTCTGGTCTTCAGTAGCTTTATGACTTCAACATTTCAATATCGATGCAATGTCGGTGCCGCCCGACTTCTTGCCTTTCAAGGCACAAAGATAGTGAAATATTTCTATTTTTCTACAATCTTATGCATTTTTTAACATAATCTCTCATGCCATCCTTTTCCGCTCTCGTCAATCATCGCAAAAACCGTTATAAACAATTCGCCCCTGCAACTCCATCCAGAGTCACAGGAGCTGATTATGCACCATAAGAAGTAGCCATTCAACATGAACCACTAGTATTCCACTTCTCTTCTTGCGTAATAGCCTCTATTTTTACAATATTCCCTCTTATTCAGCGTTATATATCATAGAGTCAACACATTCATTCATGTCCAGGCAACCAAGAGTAACATCAGGAACTGAGATATATCATGTGATGATGCGAGGCATCAATCACCAGAACATCTTCGAGGAGCCAGAGGACTTCTATCAGTTCATCAATATCCTCGACAGAATGCGCACTCAGTATGATGATGAGGGTAACTCCTGTGGCACTAACTGCATCTATTACGCTTACTGCTTGATGTCAAACCACTTTCATCTGCTCATTCGTGAGCGTGATGAGAAAGTTGGTGATACCATCAAGAGAATTGCAGGTGCATATGTCTATTGTTACTCTGATCAAGGACTATGAATATAGCTCCTGGTGTGAATACGATGGCACCGTTGAACCCGTCTTTCAGATTTGTAATACTCAAACAGTAGTAAACCGTATTCCATTCAATGATTTCAGAATCGCAGGCGTTTCCAATAGCAGCGAATTCCAAAAGCTCGACAGAGAAACCCAGTGGCAGGCATTCATTCAGCTTAAGGAACTTGGAGCATCCGTCCGTCAGCTTCAACGCCTAACAGGCATAGACCGAGGAATCATTCAAAGAGCAAGGTGAGCTAAGCATTTGCCCCAGGGGGCATGTATCCCCCACCTGTGTCAGTATCTGTCCCCTGACATATTTGGCTATTGCACTGCTTTCTTAAAATTCAGCTGACTACACTCCGAGTTCCAAACTCCATTCATAGACGGGCTGAATCTTCATCTTGTGACCATCCTCCTCTATTTCGCCGCTCTCATGGTCAGTGAGTAGCAACAGATTTTCGCATTTGGTCTGTCTGGCGGCAAGCAGTAGGCCATTCTTCTCACGCTTGTAAGTATTTTCAGCAGAAATATCGTATGACACCTGTATGGCTTGTATGACCTGATTACCTTTGCAGACCACAAAGTCGCACTCGCCCGAACGGTCGTTCAGGTAATAGACATCCAATCCCTCCGACTTGCATTTCCTGACAAGGTGAATGGCTACGATGGTCTCCAGCCGATGACCAAGGTTCTCGCCCGCAAAGGCATTCTCGCGTTGGTCCATCATGGCCACGTCAACGGCATAGACCTTTTCCTGGACAGAGCGTTGCTTGCTCTTTTGCGAATACTTCTGAATGCCCACCAGCATATAGGCTTCCTTCAAGTATTTCACGTAGTTCTTGGCCGTATGCTCCGACTTGAAATGGAACAGATCAGCCAGGTCAGTAGTGACGACAATGGCAGGCGATACGTTCAGGAGGTGATGGGCAAGGTTCTCAAATGCAGCCTTGTAGGCAATCTTGTATCTCTGCTCGATGTCGCGTTTCAGAATGTTGTCCACCAATGAACTCACGTAATTTCTGTTGTCGTCTATCATCAGCAACTCAGGAAAGCCGCCCTGCTTCAGATACTCGTCGAAAGCCGCCCTGCGGAATGCCTCTGCCTTCGTGGTGCGACGTTCTGTGTCCACATCTTTCATCATGCAGAACTCCCTGAAAGAGAAAGGATAAAGTGATATTTCCTTATTGCGACCAGAGAGGTGCGTGGCCAACTCGCCGCTGAGCAGTTTGGCATTGGAACCTGTGATGATAACGTGCATTTTCTTTCTCAGCATACGATTGACGAACAGATGCCATCCTTCGACATTCTGTATCTCATCGAGGAAAAGATACTGAAAGTCGCCGTATATCTTATACAGAATCTCCAGCACGTCGTTCAGCTGGTCTGCCTTGAGGTCAACCAACCGTTCATCATCGAAGTCAGCGTATGCAAACTTCAGGCTGTGATTGTGCATAGCCTGATAGCAAAGCGTTGACTTACCGCTTCGCCTGACACCAATGACTACCTGTGCCTGAGTGCTTTTGAAGTCAATCAGACTTTCTTCACGCCGCTGGCATAATGCCTCTTCAGCTCTGCCTTCCATTTCCTCCTGCTGGTCAGTGAGGATGAATTCCAATGTCCTTTTGTCAACCATAACGATGATATTTTGGGTGCAAAGATACGAAAAAAAACGTAAAACGCGATATTTTACATAAAAACATAGCATCAGAATACGATATTTTACAAGAAATAGTGTCTCGGAACGCGATATTTTACATAATAACGCAACAATTTTAAAAGTGTAGTTTTGACATTTATCATTGAAAAGTGTAGTTTTTTTGCCATCAAAAGTTATTGAAAAGTGTAAAAAAACCTGCTGTAAGTGCTTTCAGTTCATTGTAAATCAAGCTCTATCTGAACGATGAGTGCTCACCAGATAGAAATCAACTCGGGAAAGGACCACACGGACATAGTGCGCTCAACAATCTCCTGAATAAACTCCGATTTCATCTGATTATAGTAGTCTTTATATCATTCCTCAAAACAAACAAATTTCACCTAATAATACATAAAAGGTATAGGCAAAGGGAACGATATCACATAATAATTCGTAAATTTGCACAGTCGAATTAGAACTAAGAGTGTGTCCGACATTCAACAGGACAAGGCGTGTGTATAAAATATCAAAATGATTTGAGTGCATAGACCTCAGTCAGAACGACAAATTAAATGAAAGTAACAATTGAAACAGAAAGATGAAAACAATGAAACTCTGGAGAATCGCCTTCATGATGCTTGCTGCTTTCTCCCTCGCCTCTTGCAGCAGCAATGACAACGAGCAGGATAAGCCCTTTACTGTTTGTCCCGAGGAGCAGATTAAGTTCTTCGTCTGCGAAGCGAGTGGCGAGACAAGGGGCGCGACTGCCACCATTGACACCCTCTTCACCGAGGACGATATCGAGTGGTTCAACGTTAGCACCCGCGAGATCCGCTTCAAGAAGCAGGATGAGCAACTTTTCAATAAGCTGATGAAGAACTATCATAAAGAGGGACTGGAGTTCCGCCTTGGTGAGAACTTCTTGTTTGAGGTCAGCCGTTTCGTGTCCGATTTCGACAGCCGCATTTTCTACGACCTTGTTCTGCACTATTCTACGATTGGCGAGGACGAGGGCAATCCACGCTACTATCTGCACGACTGTTACCCAGCACAGTTCATTAACGACGAGCGCACGCAGGCCAACATCAAGAAGAATGCCATGCAGTGGGAGACCTTCACGATGTATCTTGAGAGCAAAGGCAAGTTGAAGAAGTAAATGAACATGAAAACCCGAACCGTCATATCACTTTTGGTTGTCACCCTCGCATTCGCCTCTTGCGAAAGCGACGAACCAAGATATGCCGACCCGGAGGCACACGAAAAGACCGTGAAGCTGAATGAGCAGTACGGGCCGCTCATGGTCGGCACATGGCACTACGAGAACATCAGCGACACGCAGCGCTATTTCGAGCGCCTCACATTCCAGACCGACGGCACACTATCGGGTATGCGCAAATGGCAAACCCGCAAGCTCGTCACCATCGACGGGGAGCAACTCTATACCGATTGGGAGAATGTGGAGCCTTTGGAAGGAACTTTCTCAGGTACATGGAAACTGAGTTACTACAGCCCGGAAGGGGGAAATGGCGAGAAGCGCAACTGCCTGTTGCTGAATGCCCACTATGAGGGTGCAAATAGTGGACACATGGCCTATTCCAATATCGCCACCTTCGACTACGCCGATGAAACGACGCTTCGATTCGAAGGATTTTACTTCAAAGACAAGGATGGATGGATTACCTTCCTTCGTGGCGAGGCAGAACCGGGGTTCTGAAAGATACAGTAACGAGAAATACATATTAGATTGTCCATTTCCGGACACCATGAGTGTCCAGAAATGGACACTTTATTTTATGCCGTTGCTGATTATCAGGCAGTTATGAGTTTGGCACGGTTTTGGCATATAATAAGGAAGACAAAATAACGCAACAGATATGAGATATTTCAGACAGGCCCTCGCCCTAATGCGCGAGGAGAAACTTTTTTCCGGCATCTACATCGCGGGCACGGCCTTGGCCATTGCCTTTACGATGGTGATGGCCGTAGTGTATTACATCAAGTTGGCGCCCATCTATCCGGAGCCAAACCGCGCACGGACGGTCTACTTCGAGGGTCTGCGCATTGAAGCGGAGAACGGCGGCATGGGGCAGATGGGCTTCAGCGCCAAAGCCTTTGAGGAGTGGTTCAAGTCCAGCCCGAACATTGAGTACGCTTCGCCCACGCTGTTGGCGGCAGGTACGGGTAAAATGGAAGGGCGCTGCCACACCTTTGTGGAACGCGGCAAGGATGACTATGTGGACGTCGTGTGCAACGAGACTAACGCCGACTTCTTCCGCATCTATGAATACGACTTCCTGAGCGGTCGGCCCTTCACCCAGAAGGAGGTGGAAGACAAGGAGGCTGTCTGCGTCATCAGCGATGCCCTGGTGGAACGGTTGTTCGGAAAGGGCGTGGATGCTTTAGGTAAGACGGTAACGATAGAAAACCGCCCCGATGTGCGCGTGGTGGGCGTGGTGCGCAGCGGTAGTCAGCTTACCCCCGACAGTTATGTTGACATCATCGTGCCCTACACCCTGGTGGAAACACATTTCGGCAATGCCTACCATGGCTTCTACTCCATCGTGGCCACAGTGAAAGACGACGCACATCTGCTGGCGCTGAAGCAGCAACTCGACGACCTGGCCGCACGCATGCAGCAGGCACATCCTGAAGTGGTAGAGTCGAGTTTCAACTTTGGCGAGGGTGTAAAGATGAAACTGGTTTTGACCCGAAACCTGGCCACGCACCCCGTGCACATGCTCCGCTCCGAGAATCGCGACAGCGTGTTCGGGGTGGTTACGGGGTGGCAATTGGTCATGCACTACGCGGGCATCCTGTTCGTGCTACTCTTCGTGCCGGCACTGAACCTCTGCGGTATCGTGGCTGGACGTATGGAGCGACGCTCGGCGGAGATGGCCGTGCGCAAGACCTTCGGTGCCAGACGCACAACGCTACTGAACCAAGTGATAGCTGAGAACCTGGTACTGACAACTATCGGAGGCATCATCGGCCTCGTATTCTCGTGGCTCGCCATCTACGGTCTGCGAAGGGAAATCCTCGGCATGTTCTTCGACAATAGCACGCTCAATACGGCTCCGATTGTTGAGGGCGAGATGCTCTTTGCCCCCTCACTGTTCATTGGAGCCTTTGGGGCGATACTCGTGCTTAA
>NZ_CAMJOS010000023.1 GCF_946407605.1 uncultured Prevotella sp. | reverse complement strand
CAACTTGATCTAGTCGAAAGACAGAAAACTGACAACCAAAATCAGCGAACTACAAGTTAGGGAATTATTTTTTCCCAGTTAGGGAATTATTTTTTCCCAGTTAGGGAATTATTTTTTCCCAGTTAGGGAATTATTTTTTTCTAGTTAGGGAGCAAATCGTGTTAAAGCACCTTATTTAATAACTTGTATCTTCCTCTCTTTCCCATCACTTGCACGAACAATGACAATCTGTCCCTTCGGCATGTTTGCAAGGCTGGTAATCCTGCGGCCTGTCAAGTCATCTATTTCCTGGATATTCATTTGAAATCACTCGGCAAAGATAATAATAATTAAGTAATTGTGTACGATAATTCCAAAATAATTTGTAACTTTGCCACACAAAACCTAAAAAGGAAGATGAAACGACTTTTACTAATCTCTATGATACTGGCGTCGACTTGTGGCTTTGCGCTGGAGGTGAAAGACTTCACCTTCTCGCATATCGGCAAGGCTGAAGGGCTGAGCAGTCAACGCATCTTTTCCATCTGTCAAACCAAGAGCGGCGCTATCTGGTGGGCGTCAATGACGGGCGTGGGGCGCTATAACGGCTCGACGGTGCGCAACTACCTGCTGGACGAAGGCACTTCATACAGACATCTTGGGGGACGCGTCATTCATCTGACAACAGACTCGACAAGGATTTTTGCCTACGACAATAGTGGTACTATCTATCTGTTTCGTGCCCTACAGGATAAGTTCGACCTCGTCACTAACCTGTCTGATAAAATGGGACATGAGGTGGGACTCAACGATATCTATGTCGATGGCAACAAGCTGTATCTGGCCATGCACAACGGCGTTTACCTGATGCAAGACACCACGCTGACGCAAATGGTCAAGGGGCCGTATGTGAACCATATCATTTCGATAAAAGACAAGCTGCTGTTCTGCACTCGAGAAGGGGTGTTCGACCAGCAAAGCCGACTGTTGCTGCCCTATAATATCGAGTTCGGCTACTACGACGAACTGTCGGACAAGCTGTGGCTGGGCGGTTATGAAAACGGTTTGCATATTGTGACCCTAAGCGACAACAACACCATTACATCCGATGTGTTCGTTGGTTTGACTGACGACACCAAACCCCAGAACCCCATCCGCAGCATCTGTCCATATGATGACGAGACCATGTTGATAGGCATCGACGGCGAAGGTGTATATCAGATGCGGCGTGACGGTAGAGGAAGTTGTTCGTTGCTGTTCGATGCCAACGAATCGGAGGTAGGCGTGCTGCATGGCAACGGCATCTACAGCATCTTGGTCGATACTTGGAAGAACATTGTCATTGGCTCCTACTCTGGCGGCATAGACATCGCCCGGCCCATAGGTAGCACCGCAGCCATCTACCATCATGTGAGAAACGACATACAGAGCCTGAGAAACGACCATGTGAATACGGTGACACCATTGTCAGACCATCTGCTACTGATGGGTACCGACAATGGTATCAGCATCCTGAACACCGAGACAGGACTATGGCAGCATTGCTGTCAGGGCACGGTAGTGCTGAACGCCACCCAGCAACCTGACGGCGGACTGCTGGTATCGACCTATGGCAAAGGCATCTACGAGATAGACAGGAACGCCCAGATACGTCATATCTATACCACTGCCAACAGTCCCCTGACCGATGATCACGTCTATGCCGCCCTGTATGACAAGGACGGCAACCTCTGGGTGGGCAGTCTGAATGGCAACCTATTGGAAAAAACCACCGATGGTCACACCTATTATTATGATATACACGACGTGCAGGCCATCACCCAGTTGGCTTCCGGACAGATTGCTGTAGGAACGGCGTTTGGCCTGAAGCTGCTGACACCTGGCAGCGAGATTATCAAAGACCTGAATTATGCCCCTTCGGGCGTTACCGATATCAACCCCTTCGTCACCCACTTGCTGGCGTCGGGTCTGGAGCTCTGGATAGGCACAGACGGCGGTGGCGTCTATGTCTATCATCAGGCCAAGCACGAGAGCCATCAGCTGACCACAGCCAACGGACTGCCCTCAAACTATGTCAGAAGTCTGGTGAAAGGTAACGACGGACGCATCTGGATTGCAACGGAGGAAGGCCTCTCGTTCGTGTCGCCCGATGCTCCCAAGACCGTTGTGAATGCGAACTACTGCTATGGTCTGAACCGCGAATACTCACGTGGTGCTGCCGAGAACCTGCCCAACGGCAATATCATCTTTGGTACCACCACTGGTGCTCTCGTCATTCATCCAGAGCAGGTGCAGTCTATCAACTATAAGGCCCAGCTGGTCATCATGGGTGTCGTCTGCTCTACTGACCAAGAGTCGCTGCAGACCGAAGAGGTGAGCAGACAAATGGAAAACGGCAAACTGGAACTGTCGTACGACCAGCGTACCTTCGACATCCTGTTCGAAAGCGTCAATATGCGTAATCACTTCGATATTGCTTACCGCTATCAGGTGGGCGACGGAGAATGGAGTCAGCCTTCTGACCAGCAGTATATCCGTTTTGTCAACATGGAACCTGGTGAGCATCAACTCACATTACAATGCATTAGCCGTACCAATGGCACCGTCATTGATACGAAAACGCTCATCATCATCATTGGTCAGCCTTGGTGGAACACCTGGTGGATGTGGTGTATCTATATCGCCCTGGTCATCCTGACCTTCTATGGCGCCTGGCTCATGTACCAACTTCACGAGAAGTACATGCGACTGACCATCGACCATCTGCAGACCGTAGAGCCAGCAGCGGCTGTCAGCATCCCCCATCAGTCGGCACCAGAAAAGGATGGCGGCAAAGAGTTTGTTGACAAAGCCACGGAACTGATATTAGAGCATATGAGCGACTCAGAGTTCACTATCGATCATCTGTGTCGTGAGATGGCCATGAGCCGCACCTTGTTCTATGTAAAACTGAAGTCTTATACGGGTAAGTCGCCTCAGGACTTTATGCGAATTATCCGCTTGGAGCGTGCTGCCTCTATGCTGCGTTCGGGCAGTAACGTTACCGATGCCGCAGCGCTGACAGGATTCGACAATCCCAAGTATTTCAGCACGGTCTTCAAGAAGTATTTTGGTGTTTCGCCCTCGAAATACGTATAGTCAGAGGGTATAAAAACTATCAGAAAAGGTTTTAAAACTATCACTTTTTAGTTTTGAAACCTTTTTTGTATGGTATATAACCCCCGTAGACTCATATTACTTTACTTTTGCAACCGAAAACTTAAAATTATATGACAATGAAACGATTTCTTTCAACATTTCTGTTCTCAGCTATGGCAACCTGCTGTATGCTGGCTTGCGGTAGTGACGCTACTGAAAGTGTCAACGAGCCTGAGAAGATCAACGACCCGAGTCATCCCACCGCTAAAGAGTGGAATGCTGGTGTAGTGGGCTGGAACCTGGGCAACCAGTTTGAGTGCTCAGCACCAGGACAGGACGGCGAGTCGATGGCCATCGGCAACCCTGACGGCAGCATCAAAGCCGAGACGGCTTGGGGCAATCCCGTCGTGACGAAAAAGATGATTAAGGCCGTGAAGGATGCCGGCTTCAACGCGATACGTATTCCCATCCGCTGGCAATGTCATATCACCAACCCACAGGCCATGAGCATCGACAAGGCATGGATCGCACGTATTAAAGAGGTGGTGGACTGGTGTCTGGCCAACGACTTGAAGGTGATTATCAACACCCACCACGACAAGTGGCTCGAAGGTCGTCCTACCAATATGTATAAGGAGGAGAACAACCAGAAGCTGGCGCTGCTGTGGATGAACATTGCCAGCGAGTTTGCACAGTATGACTATCGCGTGGCTTTTGCTGGCACCAACGAGGTGCATATCAAGGACAACTGGGGCAAACCTACTGCCGAGAACCTGGCTGTGCAGAACTCATACAACCAGACGTTTATCGATATGGTGCGTGCTACTGGCGGCAACAACGAGAAGCGTCATCTCATCGTGCAGACTTATGTTTGTAATCCCGACTTTGGTATCAATAACGGCGATTTCATCGTGCCTACCGACATGGAAGGTAATGGCAACGACTATATGAGTGTGGAGTTCCACTACTACACTCCTTGGGATTATGCCGGCGAGTGCAAGTATAACTTCTGGGGCGAGCCATACAAGAGCAAGGGCGAGGCTTCATCGAGCGACGAGAAGACCATGAGCGACTTCTTTGACAAGGTGGTGAGCACCTGGGCCAATCAGGGTCTGGGCATCGTGATGGGTGAATGGGGTGTTACCGACCGTCAGAAGGCAGGACAGACCGACCTTATTCATGAGAACATGACTTACTACTGCCGCTTCCTGGTCAGCGAGGCTAAGAAGCGTGGCTTCTCTACCTTTGTATGGGACAACAACAGCTTTGGCAGCGGTCCTGAGCATTTTGGCATCTTCGACCGCAGAGCCAGTATGAAGGTGAAGGCCGACTGGGTGCTGAATGGCATCATGGAAGGAAAAGCGAAATAACGAGATATCGAGACGACGACAAAACGTAATAACGAAAGATGAAAAGAATTGTTTACAGTCTTGCTGTGTTGATGATGCTGGTTCTGACTGCCTGCACGACAAAGAGTGAGCAGAACCAAGAAGTGAATGACTTCAGCATCCATCGCGGTACGAACCTCAGCCATTGGCTGTCGCAGAGTGAAGAACGAGGCGAGGCCCGTCAGATGCATATCCAGGAGGACGACTTTGCCCGTTTGGATTCGCTGGGCTTCGACTTTGTACGTATCCCCATTGACGAGGTGCAGTTCTGGGATGAGGAAGGCAACAAACTGCCTGAGGCATGGAACCTGCTGACTTTCGCCCTCGACCAGTGTGCCAAGCATCACCTGCGTGCTATCGTTGACCTGCATATCATCCGTTCTCATTACTTCAATGCTGTGAACGAGGGTGCCGGCAACGCCAACACGTTGTTCACCTCGGAGGAGTCACAGCAGCAGCTCATCAACATGTGGTACGAGTTGTCGGATGCGCTGAAGGGCTATAGCAACGACTCTGTAGCCTACGAGTTTATGAACGAGCCCGTAGCCGAGGACCATGAGCAGTGGAACCAGCTGATAGTCAAGGTGCACAAGGCCCTGCGTGAACGTGAGCCTCAGCGTACGCTGGTCATCGGCTCTAACCTGTGGCAGGGCTACGAGACCATGAAATATCTGAAGGTACCCGAAGGCGATAAGAATATCGTACTCTCTTTCCACTATTATAACCCCATGATTCTGACTCACTATGGTGCCTGGTGGACGCCCATCGGCCGTTATACTGGCCAGGTGAACTATCCTGGTGTGCTGGTGTCAAAAGAAGACTACGAGGCAGCGCCCGACACGCTGAAGCCGCTGTTGGAGCCTTATCTCACTCAGGTGTGGGACGTGAACAAAATCCGTGAGGATTTCAAGGATGCTATCAAGGTGGCCAAGAAGTACGATCTGCAACTGTTCTGCGGCGAGTGGGGTGTCTATGAGCCTGTGGACCGTGAGCTGGCCTATAAGTGGACCAAGGACATGCTGAGCGTCTTTAATGAGTTCAACATTGCATGGACCACTTGGTGCTATGATGCCGACTTCGGTTTCTGGGATCAGCAGAAGAATGATTTCAAGGACAAGCCTCTCGTTGACCTGCTGACGGGAAAATAACACAAAATACGTAATAACGACATAACGAAAAAACATGAAGACATTTGGATATTTCGACGATAAGAATCGAGAGTATGTGATTAACGATCCGGCCACACCATTCCCATGGATTAACTATCTGGGCAACGAGGACTTCTTTGGTCTGATTTCGAATACCGCTGGTGGCTATGACTTCTATAAGGATGCCAAGTTCCGCCGCATCACCCGCTACCGCTATAATGGTGTGCCCATGGATGCAGGAGGCCGTTATTTCTATATCAACGACGGCAAGGACATCTGGTCGCCAGGTTGGAAGCCTTGTAAGACCCCGCTCGACAGCTATGAGTGTCGCCACGGCATGAACTACACCCGCATCACAGGCAGTAAGAATGGTGTCGAGGCCTCTGTGCTCTTTTTCGTACCCCTGAAGACCTGGGCCGAGGTACAGAAGCTGACACTCAGCAACACCAGCAACGAGGTGAAGCACCTGAAGCTTTTCTCTTTCACAGAGTGGTGCCTTTGGAATGCCGCTACTGATATGGAGAACTTCCAGCGCAACTGGTCGACAGGTGAGGTGGAGATAGAGAACGGTGGTGCCACCATCTATCACAAGACAGAATATAAAGAGCGTCGCAACCACTATGCCTACTATGCGCTGACCAACACTCTGGTGAATGGTTACGACACCGACCGAGAGTCGTTCATCGGACTTTATAATGACTTCTCTAACCCACAGTGCGTCATGGCAGGCAAGCCATCTAACTCGCTGGCTCACGGCTGGAGCCCCATCGCCTCACAATATATAGAGGTGGAGTTACAGCCAGGCCAGTCGAAGCACTTTATCTTCCTGCTGGGCTATGTGGAGAATGAACAAAACGAGAAGTTCTCGGCTGAAGATATCGAGCGTAAACGCAAAGGTGAGCTCATCAGTTCACAAGACTCGGATGTGACGCTGGTCAACAAGTGCAAGGCTCACGCCACCATTGCCCGCTTCTCTACCGTAGAAGCCGTTGATGCAGCCTTTGAGGAACTGCGCCAGATGTGGAACGAACTGCTTTCGAAGTTTACCGTTGAGAGTGGCGACGAGCGTCTGGACCGTATGGTGAACATCTGGAACCAGTATCAGTGTATGATAACCTTCTGCTTCTCACGCTCAGCTTCGTTCTTCGAGAGTGGTGTGGGCCGTGGCATGGGGTTCCGCGACAGCAACCAGGACCTTGTGGGTTTCGTACATCAGATTCCCAGCCGTGCCCGTCAGCGTATCATCGACATCGCATCGACACAGTTCCCCGACGGAGGCTGTTATCATCAGTACCAGCCTCTCACCAAGCGTGGCAACAACGACATTGGCGGTGGTTTCAACGACGACCCCTGCTGGCTCATATTTGGTACGGTGGCATATATCAAAGAAACGGGCGACTTCTCTATTCTCGACGAAATGGTGCCTTTCAACAATGAGCCAGGCTCTGAGGCAACGCTCTTTCAGCACCTGCGCATCTCGTTCAACCACGTGGTGGAGAATCTTGGTCCCCACATGTTGCCCCTCATCGGTCGTGCTGACTGGAACGACTGCCTGAACCTGAACTGCTTCTCGTGGAATCCTAACGAGAGTTTCCAAACCACCGAGAACAACAGCAAGGGTTCTAAAGCCGAATCATTGATGATTGCCGGTCTGTTTGTATTCACTGGCAAGGAGTATGTGGCGCTTTGCCTCAAAACCGCAAACCACAGTGAGGCAGAGCGGGCCCAGAAGTGCATCGACGCCATGGTCGAAGCTGTGAAGAAACATGGCTGGGACGGTGACTGGTATTTGCGTGCTTATGATTTCTATGGTAATAAGATTGGTAGTAAGGACAACGAAGAAGGTAAGATCTTCATCGAGAGCCAGGGCTTCTGCACCATGGCCGGCATCGGACTCGAGGACGGCATGGTGGAGAAAGCCCTCGACTCTTGTAAAAAGTACCTTGACTGCGAGCACGGCATGGTGCTCAACCATCCTGCCTTCACCCGTTACTATGTGGAGATGGGCGAGATCAGCAGCTATCCTGCTGGCTATAAGGAGAATGCCGGCATCTTCTGTCACAACAACCCCTGGGTGATTATCGGCGAGACAGTAGCCCGTCGTGGCAATGATGCCTGGGAGCACTACACCAAGATTTGTCCTGCATGGATCAAAGACCAGCAGTTGCACAAGGTGGAGCCCTATGTCTATTGTCAGATGGTGGCAGGAAAAGACGCCGCCAAACCTGGCGAGGGCAAGAACTCATGGCTAACAGGTACGGCCGCCTGGAACTGGCTCACCATTACCCAGTATATCCTGGGTATCAAACCTACTTATGAAGGATTGGAGATTGATCCTTGCATTCCCTCAACGATGAAAGAATATAAGGTTCGTCGTGTGCTTCGCGACGCTACTTTCGATATTATTGTTCGTAACCCACAAGGTAAACAATGCGGCGTGACATCCATCACCGTTGATGGACAGGCTTGGAGTGGTAATATTATCAAAGCCACTTCTGGCCACCACGTCGTTGAAGTTACTATGTAAAATCATATAAAAAGGTAAAAGCAAATGGCAACATTAAAAGAAAAAATTGGTTATGCGCTGGGTGATGCTGCAGCAGGTGGTATTACCTGGAAAGTGATGTCCATCGCCTTCCCCGTATTCTTTACCAGTATCTTCGGACTCACAGTAGCCGACACAGCAGCTTTGATGCTGATAGCCAGAATGTTCGACGTTGTCACTGACCCCCTAATGGGTTCGCTGGCCGACCGCACACAGTCGCGTTGGGGCACCTACCGCCCCTGGCTGATCTTCGGAGCCATACCCTTCGGCCTCATCTTCGCCCTGTTGCTCTACACCCCCGACTTCGGTCCTGTGGGCAAGCGCATCTGGGCCTACACCTTCTATCTGCTGATGATGGCCATTTATACGGCAGTCAATGTGCCCTACGGCTCGCTGCTGGGTGTGATGACCAAAGATGACAACGAGAAGAACCAGTTCTCATCGTTCCGTATGGTGGGAGCCTACGCCATGGGATTCATCACCCTGTTCTCTTTCCCCTACCTACAGAAAATGGTGGGAGGTACAGAGCAGCACCAATATGCCGTGCTGGGCATCTTCTTCGGTGTTTTTGCCGCCATTGGTACGCTGGCCTGCGGACTGATGACAAAGGAGCGCTTGAAGCCTGTCCGTGCAGAGAAGTTCTCGTTCAAACCCTTCGCTGACCTCTTTAAGAACAAGCCCTGGATATTCCTGACCCTTATCGGCATCTGCACCAATTTCTTTAATGGTTTCCGTTATGCCGTAGCTGCCTATATGTTCGACTACATCCTGGGTAAGGAGATAACGATGGGCGGACTCATCATCAACTACACCGTATTTATGATGTTTGGTGAGGCCACCTGTATGGTCTTTGGCGGCCTGTCGCCAAAGTTCACTAAATGGGTAGGCTCCAAGCACAAGGCATTCATGATAGCCGCAGCCATCTGTGCCGCCTTCTCTGTGCTTTATTTCTTTATGCCACGCGATCCGTCGGCCATCTGGCTGCTCATCGCCATCGTTATCCTCACCAGCGTAGGCATAGGCCTCTACTCGCCCCTGCTCTGGTCTATGTATGCCGATGTGGCCGACTATGCTACTGAGAAGAACGGCACCTCCTCAACGGGCCTTATCTTCAGCAGCGGCACGATGGCCCAGAAGTTTGGAACAGCCATCAGCGGTTCCTTAGTAGCCATGTTGCTGGGATTCTCCGGCTTTGTTTCTGGCACAGATCCCGTCACAGGCGACACCGTGATTACCATCACCGATATGGAGTCGGTGAAGCAGATGATCTGGTGTCTGTTCTCCATCTTCCCTGCCATTATAGCAGGTGTGATGATAGGGTTGCTATACATCTATCCTATTAAAAAGTAAACCAAAACATATAACTTAAAAAAAACAAAACTAACATGAAGAAAAACAAAATGCTTCTTTGTCTGCTTTGTGCAGGCATGACATGGATGCCATTAATGGCCCATGCTGCAGAAGGAAGCCGTATGGAAACGGTTGCCGCTCCCGATGACCAAGAAATCGTCGGTACGGTAGAAGACGCCGACGGCCCACTGATTGGAGCCACCGTGAAAGTGTCTGGTACATCTAACGGTGTTGTGACGGACCTTAATGGACGTTTTAAACTGAAGTGTAAGCCTGGTGCTACGCTTGAGGTAAGCTATGTTGGCTATACCACACAGACGGTAAAAGCACAGGCCGGTATGAAAATCATGATGTCTGAGGACAAGACCGAACTGAGTGAAGTTGTAGTAACAGCCCTCGGCATCAAACGTGACCGCAAAGCCCTGGGTTATGGTGTGGCTGAGATTAAGGGTGCCGACCTGACAAAGGCGAAGGAAACCAATGTGATGAACTCACTAGCTGGTAAGGTGGCTGGTCTGGTGGTTCAGAACACCGCTGGCGGCAATGCTGGTTCTACCCGTGTGCTGCTGCGTGGTAATACGGAACTAACAGGTGATAACCAGCCTCTCTATGTGATTGACGGTGTACCCTTGGACAACACCAATTTCGGTAGTGCTGGAACATATGGTGGTTACGATCTCGGTGACGGTATCTCTGCCATCAATCCCGATGATATCGAGAACATGACCGTGCTGAAAGGTCCTGCCGCTTCTGCCCTTTATGGTAGCCGTGCTTCCCATGGTGTGATTCTTATCACTACCAAGAAGGCCGAGAAAGACAAGATTGGCGTAGAGTATAATGGTTCACTGACCTTCGATGTACAGAACGCTCAGTGGGACAACATCCAGCAAGTCTACGGCCAGGGTTGGAAGGGCCAGCAGTTAGTATCAGCCTCTTCTGGTACCAACAGCAGCTGGGGTACCAAGGCCGACGACCGTCTGGTGCGCTATTTTGATGGCGAAGAGCGCCCGTTCCTGATGTATCCCGACAACACTTCGAACTTCTTCCGCACAGGTCTCACGGCCCAAAACACAGCCATTCTGTCGGTAAACTCCGGTAAGACAGGTATCCGTTTCTCCGTGACTGACATGCGCAACAAAGATATTCTGCCTAACTCACACATGAGCCGTGATAACTTCAACCTGCGAGTCAACACGTCGGCAGGTCCTGTTGATCTCGACTTCACCGCCAACTACACCCGTGAGGATGTGAAGAACCGTCCCGCACAGAGCGACTCTCAGAGTAATATCGGTAAGAACCTGATGACGCTGACAGGTACCTACAACCAGGAGTGGCTGAAGCACTACGAGAACGAAGACGGTACATACGCCAACTGGAACGGTAACGACATGTACAACAAGAACCCCTACTGGGACCTCTACAAGAATGATAACAATTCGGCAAAGGACGTCTTCCGTTTGACCGCCAAAGCAATCTGGAACATCTCAGACCACTTGAAGTTGCAGGGAACCATAGGTACGGATATTACCTATATGGATTTCCAGAACTATATTGCTATGACAGACCCCAGTAACGCCGCAGGTCAGTTGCAAAAGACAAATTTCAACAACCGCACGCTGAACGCTGAAATCCTGGCGCTGTATAACAACCAATGGGGTGACTTCGACTTCAATGCTACTCTGGGTGGAAACATCTTCAAGGTAGATAACAAGTCATCCATTCTTACTGGTTCTGAACAGCTGATGGACGACGTCGTGGCTATCTTGAACTATACCGAGCAGAGTGTTCAGGAAAACAGCTATAAGAAGCAGATCAATTCTATCTACGGCAGTGCCAACGTAGGCTACCTGCATACCTACTATCTGGAAGGTACCCTGCGTGGTGACAAATCGTCAACCCTGCCTATCAAGAACAATGTCTATGTGTATCCCTCTGTATCTGCCAGCGTAGTGTTCTCTGAGTTCCTGAAGAACAAGAACATCATCAACTATGGTAAGATTCGTGCATCATTCGCTCAGGTAGGTAGCGATACCGATCCTTTCCTGCTGGCACAGACCTACACAACCACGAAGTTCAGCTATCCAGGTTACACTATTGGTATGATCAACAATAGCGTACAGCCGAATCCTGATTTGAAGCCCACCCGTACCAACTCCTTCGAGTTAGGTTTGGAGATGAAGTTCTTCCAGGGCCGCCTCGGCTTAGATCTGACCTACTACAACCAGTTGTCAAAAGACCAGATTGTAACGCTGCCTTCTACTTCAGCCGTCGGATACGACTATCGCTTGGTTAACGCTGGTGAGATTGAGAATAAGGGTATCGAGATTGCCCTGAATGGCCGTGTGCTCGACTACAAGGGTTTTGCCTGGGATGCAGGTCTGAACTTCTCAAAGAACATCAACAAGGTGAATAAACTCGTTGAAGGTATGGACTATTTGGAAATCGAAAAGGCCAGATGGTGTAATGTCACTGTAGGTGCCGAGGTCGGTGAGAACTATGGTGCCATCAAGGGATCAGACTTCAAGCGTACTGCTGACGGTCAGGTTATCATCAATGCAGAAACAGGACTTCCCGAGGTGGACGACAAGCTCCATGTTCTTGGAAATGCCTCTTGGGACTGGACAGGTGGTTTCTATTCTACCTTTACCTATAAGAACTTCAAGCTCTCCGCAGGTTTCGACGTGAAGGTTGGTGCTGACCTCTTCTCCATGTCTATGCGTTCAGCCTTCGAAACCGGTAAGGCTATGGAGACGCTGGAAGGACGTGAGGAATGGTATCGTTCTGAGGAAATGCGCAATGCAGCAGGTATGACACAGGATCAGTGGCGTGCCGCCGGCAAGATGGAAGGTTTCATTGCCCCAGGTGTGATTGACAATGGCGATGGCACCTACCGTCCTAACGACATTGTCATTAATCCGGAAGACTATTGGAGTCATGCTGCCAGTTATGCTCCCAGCATGTTCATTTACGACAACTCTTACGTGAAGTGTCGTGAGATTACCTTCGGCTACACCTTCCCTGAGAAGATGCTTAGCAATCTGAAGATTGTGAAGAGCCTGAGCCTGAGCTTCGTGGCCCGCAACCCGTTCATCATCTGGAAGAACATTCCTAACATTGATCCTGACTCTGGTTACAACACTTCTGGTATGGGTCTTGAGTATGGTTCGCTGCCTTCACGCCGCAGCTATGGTTTCAATGTTAACATCAAATTCTAATCGCATTTACACATTATGAAAAAGATATATTTATTGCTGACCGTCGCAGCACTGACCTTTACCGCTTGCAGCGACAGCTACATGGAGGATGTAAACACCGATGAGACCAAGTCGGGAAGCATCAATCCCAACGCGCAGCTGACCACAGCCCTGCTACAGACCTACGGTGACTTCCAAGTGATGGACACCTACCGTAACTACATTACGGGTTACACCCAGCATTTTGCCGGTGGTTGGAACGTGACAAACTTTGCTGGTTGCAACAACTTCGACGACACCATGGCTTCGCTGTTCGACCGTTACTATAATGTAGGTATCAAGAACCTCGTGGATGCCATCCATCATACGGAAGACCAGCCAAACCTTAATGCTGCACTCCGTATTCAGAGAGTATATATGATTTCTATCCTCACCGATGCTTATGGAGACGTGCCTTGTTCAGAAGCAGGCCTCGGCTTTATTACTGGTAATGCAACACCAAAGTATGACAAGCAAGAGGACATCTATAACTGGTTCTTTGAGGAGTTGGCAGCTTGTGTTGACCAGTTGGGTACTGGCACCGACCGCATCAGCGGAGACGTGACGAACTACAATGGCAATATCGCAGCATGGAAGAAGTATGCCAACAGCCTGCGTATGCGTTTTGCCATGCGTATCTCTGGCATATGTGCCCAAAATGGTTCCCAGAAGGCCAAGGAGGAGTTTGAGAAAGCTGTCAATGCTGACGGTGGTTACATCGACACTCCAGACCTCGATGCCTATGTCAACCACATTGATGTGCCCTTTACGCTGTATGACGGAGCAAAGGAACTGGACTTCCGTGCCAATGCTTTGAGTGAGACTCACTACGGACAGGACTACAGCTCTCCAGCTATGATTTGCGCTACCTTCTTCGAGCTGATGAAGAATATGAACGACCCTCGTCTCTATCGCATCTGCCGTCATTATGACAACTTGAAGCGTAAGAACACCAAGCCCGACGAGTGGAGTATAGACCTTACTGACGAGTTCCTGACATGGCTGAACAGTAAGGGTCAAGAGGAACATGCTGCCCGTGTCGGTGAATCGTGGTACGCCCCCTGGCTCACAAGTCTTAGTCTCTCGATTCCTTCGGTATCTGATATCCCCACCCTGGCACAGATTGCCGCAGACTATCCTAACGATCCTTTCGGACAGGAAGGCATTAACGACAATGTTCGTCTGGTGTTCCCATGGCTGTCTATCGAGTTTGAGAGACCCGACCGTCCCGGTTTCCTGATTTCTTCTGCAGAGGTTCACTTCCTGCTGGCAGAGGCCAAGAGTCTGGGTTGGAATGTTCCTGGAGATATGAAAGACCACTTCGAGAATGGTATCAAAGATGCCATGCGCATGCTGAACCTTCATTACCTGCCTGCCGCTCAGAGAATTAGTGATGCAGAAATCAACGCCTATATTACCAGCATAGCCAACAGCAATGCTCTGAACAATAATGCTTGCCAAGCCATCAATACTCAGGCATACATCCTGCATCTGATGAATCCCTCTGAGGCATGGGCAAACCTGCGCCGTTCTGACTATCCTGTACTGGTTGACCGTGCTAAATTGCCGAAACAGACTGGTTTTACCTATCCTGACAAAGACCTTTCCACCCCTGACCGTCTGCACTATCCACTCCTGGAAGCAGAGTATAACAAAGCTAACAACCAAGAGGCTATTGACCGCCTAGGCGGTTCAGACGACTGGCACAAGCAAGTATGGTGGGATGTCAAGCATGGTAATTTTGAGTAATTTACATTAAACGTTTTATTATTATGAATAAATCTATGATTCTACATATTAAGAGCCTTGTACTCATGGCAGTGCTTGCTCTTCCCGTGGGTGTCATGCTCAGCAGTTGTTCTTCTGACAACGACCCCTTCTTCACTGCCAACGAAGATGACTATCCTGTCATCCTGAATTCTGACTTGGTAACCAACGAAGAATGGAAAAATGGTGAGCCCCCTGTGCTGACAACGATTACCCGTAAGGAGAACTTTGTCTATGAGGCCATTGTTACACCTGCTCACTATACTACCGTTACATGGTTTATTGATGATGTACAGGTGGCTGAGGGAAAGACCATCAACTATGGACCTCTTCCTGTTGGTGAACACCTCTTGAAAATCGTTGCTACAACGACCAAGGGAAAGGAAACCTCTCGTACCCGCAAGATTTCCGTCACGCTTTGCAACGATGACCCTGTAGCAGGCAAGGACATCCACGACCGTCTGGTCAAGCAAGGCTCTGTGGCTCAGCTGCATGGTAAGAACATCTCCAAGGTGACCAAGGTTATTATTGGTACTCAAACCGTAGATGCTACCTATAACGAAGGAGAGGACTGTGTGGAATATACCGTTCCCGATCTGTCAGACGGAGTCTATACGCTGCAACTGGTTGATGCCGAAGGCTATGTCTTTGATGCTGGCGAGATTGAGCTGAACACCAATCCTCAGTATTCTGGTGAAAAGGTAATCTATACAGGTCCTTCTGAGAAACTCGCATGGAATGCCATCACCTGGGGAAAAGAAGATATTCCTAGTCTGGGCATCAAGCCTGGTATGATAATTACCGTATATGTGACTGCAGACGAAGGTGCAGAAGGTGCTATCGCTACTTCATGGTGGAATGACATCAATTCTGGTGTTAAATGGGATGCAGAAGGCGGCTGTAAGCAGAGTTTGCCCCAGGGAGAGAGTGTCATGACCTATACCGTCACTACTACTCAATATTTGGAAGAGCAAGGACTTGGAGTGGTTGGTAACAACTTCGTGGTTGAGAAGATTACCATAGAAGAGCCTGCAGAGACTGTTATCTATGAGGGACCATCGGAGAAACTCGCATGGAATGCCATCACCTGGGAAAAAGAAGATATTCCCAGTCTGGGCATCAAGGTCGGCACAGTTATCACCGTGTATTACGTAGCTGATGCTGGCGCAGCAGGTGCTATTGCCACTTCATGGTGGAATGACATCAATTCTGGTGTTAAATGGGATGCAGAAGGTGGCTGTCGCCAAGATTTGCCTGAAGGCGAGGGCAAGATGGAATACGAAGTTACCAATCTCGACTATCTCAACGAACAAGGACTTGGAGTCGTTGGTAACGCCTATGTCATAGAGAAAGTCACAATCAAGTAAATTGGAGTGTTTGACGCTATAAAGTGGGGGATGCATCTTCTTGGTGCATCCCCTACTTATTTATCACGACATCGCTTTGACGCTATTCATTCCCAGTTAGGGAATTTTATTTTCCCAGGCAGGGAGCAAAAAAATCCCAGGCAGGGAAAAATCGCTCGCTATCCCTATTCAGGTTGACAATAGTCAGACATGACGAAAAAAAGCTCCACTGCCCCATAGCCGTTCCAATAGCCGATGCCGCCTGAAATATTCGAAGGGATATCGGCAACTGTTGACAGGAACATGTTTGTGGAGAGCGACTGGGTCTTGGTGTACTGATCCCAGAACAAGTATCCCTCCCTATTGACTTGGGCCAATTTTACGGCTACCGTATCGTTGGCAGCAAAATAAGGCGAATAGTTCTTGGTGTCGAGGCGATGTCCGTTATAAACCATCACCTCCGTGTGCTCGCCGATGACCTCATCGTTGATACTGCCCAGATAGGATGCTGTGTACTGAATATGCTTAGTGCCCACCCTGGTAAAGAGCTGATAGTAGTTCTTCTCATTGGGATTGTCAGTAAAGTAGACCTTGATTCTATAGAGCGAATCCACATCAGGCACACGTTCCACTTTGAAAGAATCAAGCTGAGGAGTGGGAGGAATCGTTGTAACGGCTGAGGCATGAAAGTCTTTATAGTCCACCATCAGCTTATAGCTCTTACCCGTCTCGCCCCTCATTCTGCCAGTAGTATATATATAAGGTGGGAAATAGTCCTCATCGTACTTGCCTGTCAGCACAACGGTGTCTGTGCCGTCAGTTATAGAGACTTTCGCCCAATTCACGATATAGTCTTCCAGATTGTCCATTTCCTGAAACTCTGAGGTGACAGGTAGTGTTCTGGTCAGGATAACCACAGGAAACTGGTTGTTCTGAATCCAGCCCTCAACAACAAGGTCGGACGACTGGCTCTTGATGCCGAATTCATCATCGCAGGCTACGAAAACGAAGGCAAACAGCAGGAGAATGTAGAAGACTTTTCTCATGATTCAGAATTTACAGAAATAACTGATAGAAGGCATGATCCTAAGCATAAACGTTACAGGACGATAGGCAAAGGAGCCGTCTTTACGACTTTTGATATAATAGAACAACTCGTTGCTCTGGGCAATGGCGTTATAGACAGAGAGGTTGATGCCGTTTTCACGAAACATTCGGCTCTTCCACTTGTAATTGGCAGAGAGGTCGAGACGCTTATAAGGCTTCAGTCGGCTGCTGTTATAGGGCCCATATTTCATCATCAGGTTATTGTCGATAAAGCTGATGCTGACAGGCGCCGTGAAAGGCGTGCCAGAAGCATAGACGAAGGTGGCGCCAAAGCTCCAATGGCTGTTCAGCGCATAGGTGGCAACAGCATTGAACTCATGGGGTCGCTCATGGCTGGCAGGATAGTCGCCAGGCTGTACTGCGCTGAATGATCGCTTGGCATTGGTATAGGTATAGCTAACCCAGCCTGTCAGCGGGCCACTGCATTTGTTAAGCATCAAACAAAAGCCATAGTTTCGTCCATCACCATGCAGCAGCTGTCGCTCTATGTTATAGGTAGAGTTTATGAAGTCGAGCACAGAGCCGCTATATTCCAATTGATGATAAAGTTTTTTATAGAAAATATCGGCTGACAGCCTGTATTGGCGATTAAAGAGGTAGGATGCTGCTGACAAAGACCATTCGTGAGCATACTGAGGAACCATTTTCTCGCTGGCCGACATCCAGAATTCTGAAGGCAGACCTATATTGGAAAAGCCCGTCTGGAACAGATACTGATGGCGCAAGGCATAGTCGAGTATCAATTGAAAGTTGAGAGTTGAAAGTTGAAGGTTGACTTGTGGGTCGAGGGCCTTGAAATGATAATCATCCTGCTGATAGAGGCTTGCCCTCAAACCGCCAAACAGCGAGAGATTAGAGAGTAGAGGCTGTGTGTAGCCAAGATGGACTGCTGCCTCGAAAGAATGAGTACGAGACATTCGGCCTGATGTGACGTTGAAAGTACCACTTGACTCCAGTTCCTGAGGCTGGATGTTGTGCCACAGCGTCTGAAGGCCTGCCTCCCAACGCTTCCACTCGAAACGCGACTGATAACCATAGTCAGTTATGCTGGAAGGCAACTGGAAGTGCGCATCCTGAAGGTCCATCTTAAACTCGTTGGCATAGGAGGTAACATAGAGAGAATGCTTCATGCGAAAGCCCTGTGGCTGTTGGTGCACCCAATGGAGAGCGCCCATCGTGTTGCCCCAGAAATCCTTCATCTTCGCGTAATAATTACTCTCACTAAACGATATGTCATCATGACCCATGTAGAAATCGGCAAAGAGCATGTTTTGGCTGTCTATCCTATGGGTCAGCGTAGCGTTGACATCGTAGAACGAATACTTGATTTGCTGGTCGTCGGCTTGCAGCCATTTGCTATAAAGCATGTTGATATAGGAGCCGCGAAGAGATGCTGTGAGTGAGGTGTTTTTGCTGATAGGCAGTCGCAGGGTGCCTTGCGATGAAATCAATCCCACAGAAACCTCTCCACTCATTGTGTCGACCACCTGTTCGTTTAAGTCCATATTCAGCTGGCCGCCTATTCTGCCAATGCTAAGCGGCGCATTCTGGTGGAGGGTGAAAGTAGGATAATGCGAAGGGTTGAAGGTTGAGAAGAATCCCAGCAGATGGCTTACATTATAAATAGGTACGCCACCTATGGACAGCATGTTATGGGAATTGTCGCAACCCTGAATGTTGATGCCACTTTTCATCTCGTTATTGGTCTGGATGCCTGGCAGCATTTGGGCATAATGCAAAGGGTCGGCATTGCCTAGAATCTTTGGCAAATAATCCATCATCTGCATATCCCATACAAAAGAGCCGTCAGCACGATTCCTGACAGCACGAGAGTAGGTGTTGCCTCTGACGACAACAGTATCAAGTGACAAATTCCACACTTTCCCCGATTCCTGGGCAAACAAGGAAACGGGGAAAGCGCAGAATAGTATTAATATGTATCTAATTATCAAACTATATTATTCAACCAAGTCCTTATACTTTTCAATCAGCTTGTTGAAATCGTCGATGACTGCCTTGAAGTCGCTTTCGTTGAAGAAGGCGCTGAAGGTGCTGTAAGAAGAACCATCGTAGAATACCATCACAGGCTCTGAAGTCCACTTTACGCGACCATCGTACTTGGTCTTCTGGAAAGGCTCCAACTTAATAGTAGCCTGTTTTACGGCGTTGTTGTCATAGAACACATTGAGATCCATCAGACCGTTTGCCTGGTTAATATACGACTTGAAATTGCTCTCCTCGTATTCAGCGTCATCAGCCTTCTTGATATATTCAGCAAACTTCTTGACATCGCTGCAAGTGCCCTGAACCTGAACCTTACCCAAAATATCGACCTTGACCACAGCATTCTTGGCATTTGCGTCATCAGTATAGTAATTGTCCTTATCGAATTCCTTCTCGCTGAATGCACCAAGATTGACAGAAGGAATACCACTCACGTCAGAAGCAGCTGACAAAGAAACGAGCGATTTGCCGTTCTTAGACAGCTCAAATACGACAGCTACCTTTGAATTGCCCTGATAGGTAACATTGGAGAGGTTTGCCTTATAGCCATTGTTGAGCTCAACCACTGTGCTGACATTCAGGTTGTCCTTGCTGAAGTCGAACTCCTCATTGGTTATAGAGCCGAGATCTATCTTCACAGCAATCTTCAATACCTGAGCACCTGCCTGAGTCAAAGTCACATTGATATTCTCTGGCACACGAATGATGCACTTCGTTCTGTCGTAATATCTGATGTATGTGTAGGAACCATTATTATAGTCGTAGTCTTCCTTTGTCCTATCATAGACATTAAATGCATAGAGGTCTTTCGAGTTGCCACTGGTCTCAACCTTCAATACACATTGCTTACCGTTCTGGTCTTTGAAGATGAACTGAAGGTCGCTGGCATCAGAACGCACCCAACTGCCATTACTTGCTGTAAAGTGAGAATAGAAGTTAGAGGCAATCAGGATAGCCTTATAGTTCTCATAGACATTTGTTCTATAGTCACTGATATTGACTCTGTCTGTTGTTCCTAAAGCATTCCTTGATGCATTAACGATATCCTCTGCCCATTTGCCAACATTGTCCCAGTCATAGTTTTTTCCACCGTAAGTCTCTTTGATATGCTTACCCAGGTTTACCAACTCCCTGAAGTCGGAAGCAGGTGTCAAATCCATAAACTCACGGGCCACTTGCTGCAGATATTCCTTCTGCTCTGCCTGCGTCATAGCATCACCCTTGTCAGGTGTCACAGGATCAACAGGGTTATCTGGCTTACTTGGATCAACTTTCTCTGAGGCAGGGTCATCATCGTCACCACAAGCCACAAAGCCAACACTTACCATCGACAGCGCCAGCGCTGCGAGGCTTAATCTGAAATACTTAATCATAGTCTAAATCGTTTTAAGTCGCTAATTATTTTCTATATTTGTTTGCAAAAGTAAGAAAAAATATATGAACCTTTACGATTTAATTGTTAATTTATATTAAATGCTATTCATCGTCCTATACTCTTACGATGGATTGTGGAGATAGTTTGCTAATTTTGCCAACAAATAAACAAAAAATTACCAACCCTTATGAAACAATTACTACTTTCTGTTCTTATGTTAACAATGTGTCATGTTGTCAATGCCAAAGATGTGTTTGTGAATACTCCCAAAACCACGCTGATGCTTGCCGTGAATGAGGGACAGACGCCTCGTATTCATTATTATGGTTCGCGCTTGAAGGCTGAACAGGCCCACGAAGTATATGATGCTATGAGCATCAACTACGACGCCTATCCTGCCTTTGGCCGCGACAGTTTCGACGAAACGGCTTTGAGTGTGACCCATGCTGATGGTAACATGTCGACAGAGCTGGTGGTGACAGGTAGCAGACAGGAGGGAGACCAGACCATCATCACCTTGAAAGATAAGAAATACGACTTCTTCGTAGACCTTTATTATAAAGCCAATGATAAGAGTGATGTGATTGAGACTTGGACGGTGATTCGTAATGGTGAGAAAAAGCCTATCAAGTTGGAGCAGTATGCCAGCGGTGTGATGACCCTTCGTCAGGAAGGTGCTTGGCTTACTCACTTTCATGGTGCTTGGGGTCAGGAGGCTGGTATGACTGAAGAGCCTCTTACTGCAGGTCTGAAGGTAATTGTGAACCATGATGGTGTACGCACGGCTATGGATGACAGAGCCGAGGTGATGATATCGCTTGACGGTAAGCCTCAAGAGAACAGCGGACGAGTGATTGGTGCTGCCCTCTGTTGGACAGGCAACTACAAGCTGCGCATCGAGACTCGTGGAAAGTATCGTCACACACTCCTTGCTGGTATCGACGACCTGCATACTGCCTATACTTTGAAACCTGGTGAGACATTTACTACTCCTGTGTTGGCACTTGCTTATAGCGAAGAGGGTAAGGGTGGCGTGAGTCGCGCTTTCCATCGCTGGGGTCGCAACGGACAGTTGCATAATGGCAAAGCACTTCGTGAGATTCTGCTGAACTCATGGGAAGGTGTTTATATGGATGTCAATCAAGAGGTGTGCGAGCAGATGATGGACGGCATAAAAGACCTGGGTGGCGAACTCTTTGTGGTCGATGATGGCTGGTTTGGTCGTAAGTATCGTCGTACTAACGATTCAAAGGCCTTAGGCGACTGGATGACTGACACCCAGAAACTGCCCAATGGTGTGCCTGCCTTGCTGAAGGCTGCTGAGGATCGCGGATTGAAGTTCGGCATCTGGATTGAGCCTGAGATGACCAACAGTCAGAGTGAGCTCTTTGAGGCACATCCCGACTGGGTGGTGGCTCATCCCACTCGTGAGCTGTCGATGGGTCGTGGTGGCACCCAATTGGTACTCGACCTCTCTAATCCTAAGGTGCAAGACTTCGTCGTCAGCATCGTAGACAATCTGATGAAGGAGAATCCCACCTTACATTATATTAAATGGGACTGCAACATGTCGATGCAGAACTTTGGCAGCAGCTATCTCACTGCCGACAAGCAGAGCCACCTCTTTGTGGACTATCACCTAGGACTGCGGAAGGCTCTGGAGCGCATCCGTCAGGCTTATCCTAACCTCGTTATCCAACTCTGCTCTAGCGGTGGTGGACGTGTGAACTGGGGTGCCCTACCCTACTTCGACGAGTTCTGGGTTTCTGACGATACTGATGCCCAACAGCGCCTCTTCATCCAATGGGGCACCAGTCATTTCTTCCCCACCCTGGCTATGGCTCAGCATGTGAGTGCCTCGCCTAACCATCAGACGGGTCGCATCATTCCCTTGAAGTTCCGCTTCGACGTAGCTATGACTGGACGCTTAGGTATGGAGATGAAACCCAGCGACCTGAATGAACGTGAACGCGAATATGCCAAGAAAGCAGTGGCATTCTATAAGGAGATTCGTCCCATCATCCAGCTGGGCGACCAGTATCGACTGCTCTCACCTTATGATAATAAGGGTTTCTGCAGTGAAATGTTCGTCACAGAAGATAAGAGCGAAGCTGTGTTCTTCTGCTATAAGTTCGAGAACTACATCGGCTTGGAGACACCGCGTTGGCATATGGCCGGCCTGGATCCAAACGCTACCTATCGCCTCAACGAGTTTGAGTGCGCTGAACGCAGTCACTATTTTGAGGGCAAGACCTTTAGTGGTAAATTCCTGATGGAGACAGGTATCGATGCTACATTAGGACGGCAGTTTGCCAGTCGCGTCATTCGACTAAAGAAGGAATAAAATCAATAAAATAACAAAATTTGCAGTAAAAACGTTGGTTAATTCAGAAAGTCTGTGTAAATTTGCAGATTGAAAAGAAAATACAGATCACAATATTATATGACTTTTACACAAGAAGCTACAAAAATTTTCCAACAGGCTATTCGTGACTATCACCTGACTGACCATGTAGATACTCCAGTAAATAATCCCTACGACAGGGATAGTATTGAGTATAAACTCTATATGAAATGTTGGATTGATACTGTACAATGGCATTTGGAGGATTTGATTCGTGACCCTCACATTGACTTGGCTGAGGCATTACAACTGAAACGTCGCATTGACCATTCTAATCAGGACCGTACCGACTTGGTTGAGGAAATTGATAGTTATTTCCGTCAGCAGTTCAGTGAGGTGAAGGTTCAGGCTGATGCACGTCTGAATACAGAAAGTCCTGCATGGGCCGTGGACCGTTTGTCTATCCTGGAACTGAAAATATGGCACATGAAAGAACAGGCAGAACGTAAAGATGCCTCTGAAGAGCATCTTACTCGCTGCAAACTGAAGCTCGATGTGCTGTTAGAACAGCGTGTAGACCTCTCTACTGCTATCGACCAGCTCCTCGATGACTATCAGACTGGTCGTAAGGTGATGAAGGTATACAGACAGATGAAGATGTATAACGACCCAAGCACGAATCCAGTACTTTATAAAAAGTAAAAAGGTAAAAAAGGGGTGAAGCATCAGCATATCTTAGTCATACGATTCTCTGCCTTGGGTGACGTTGCAATGACGGTACCCATTGTCTGGGCTGTGGCTCGTCAATATCCTGATGTAAGGATTACTGTGTTGAGTCGCGCTTTTGCACGTTCCTTCTTTGAGAATCTAGCACCTAACGTGAACTTCATGGAAGCCGACCTGAAGGGCGAATATCATGGCATCAAGGGTCTGAATACGCTCTACCGTCGTTTGGCTGCTAAGCAGTTCACTCATGTGGCCGACCTTCATTCGGTGCTTCGTTCTAAGTATTTGCGAATGCGTTTCAATATGAGCCACTTCAAAGTGTCACATATCGACAAACATCGCAAGATGCGTCGCCAGTTGGTTAGCAAGAATAAAAAGGTACGACAACAGTTGCCTACATCCTTTGAAAACTATATAGAGGTCTTTGCCAAATTAGGATTTCCTATTGATCATATTGATTTCAAGTCCATATTCCCATCAGGAGGCGGCAATTTGCATGAGTTACCAGAACAGATAGGAATGAAAGGCGAAGGAGAGAAATGGATTGGTGTAGCACCATTTGCAGCTCATAAAGGCAAAATCTATCCAAAGGAACAGATGCAGGAAGTGATTAGTGAGTTGACTAAACGCTATCCCAAAGCCCGTATCTTCCTGTTTGGTAGAGGAAAAGAAGAGGAAGAAGTATTTCCGAAATGGGAACAGCTGATGCCTCAATGCACTTGTGTGAGTTGGCATCTGGATACGATGGAACAGGAACTGATACTGATGAGTCATCTGGATGTGATGGTGTCTATGGATTCTGCCAATATGCACTTAGCATCGCTGACAGCTACACCTGTTGTATCAATATGGGGTGCTACTCATCCTATGGCAGGATTCTTAGGCTGGAACCAGAATAGAGAGAATGTTGTGCAGTTGAATATGGACTGCCGTCCATGTAGCATCTATGGTCAGAAACCTTGTATTCATGGCGACTTCCGTTGTATGACAGATATTAAGCCAGAGATGATATTAGAGAAAATTACCAAAATTATTAACCCCTAAAACAACTTGTATTATGAAGAAGTATGTATGTGATGTTTGCGGCTATGTATATGACCCCGCAGCAGGTGATCCTGACAGTGGTATTGCCCCAGGAACAGCATTTGAAGATATTCCCGATGATTGGGTGTGCCCCATCTGTGGAGTAGGTAAAAGCGACTTCTCAGTCGAAGAGTGAATGAAGGACGAAGTGATAGATGACGATGCCTGCAGTGACTGACACATTCATAGAGTGCTTGGTACCAAACTGCGGAATCTCTAAACAACCATCTGAGGCATCGATAACCTCTTGATGGACACCCTTCACTTCGTTACCCATAATAATAGCGTACGACTTCCCTGGTTCTGGTTGGAACTGGGGAAGTTTTGTTGAATCCACAGCCTGCTCAACGCTTAATACCGTTACTCCCCTACCCTTCAGTTCTTCAACAGCCTCTAAAGCCGTTTTAAAGTAACGCCATTCCACACTATCCTCGGCTCCAAGAGCTGTCTTATGAATCTCGTTATGAGGTGGACAGCCTGTGATGCCACACAGATAGACAGCCTCCAAACGAAAAGCATCAGCAGTACGAAATACACTTCCTACGTTATGCATGGAACGTACATCATCTAATACCACTATTAATGGAGTCTTCTCAGCCTGGTGAAACTCTTCCACCGATAGGCGGTTCATCTCTATAGTACGTAATTTTCTCATTTTGTCTGCAAAGGTACAAATAATTATTAAACCTCAAACCTCAAACCTTAAAAATATTGTGGATAAGTATGTGGATAACCTTGTTAATAACTCAAGAATAACCATGTAATTATAACACCCTTCCATCATCATAGTGGATATTAACATGTTTATTAACGCCTTTTTTTGAAGTTTTCCACTGTTTTTTGCTGAAAAAAGATATAAACTTAGTAATTTTGCACCAGAAATAGAAATTGTGGATAAAGTACAAACTCGTCTCATTATCAACAAGAAAGAATAAACAGTCAGTGTGGACAAACTATATTCACATAGGTATAACGGAATGAGCAAGAAAAATTGATGTAAGTTTTGCAATTATCAACGGCATATCATCCTACTTATCTTCTATTTTTAAAGAAAAAGAAAAAATAAAAAAATAAAAATGTGATGTTGAAAACTGAATGGACAAAACAAGGTTATATCGATGAACCGGTAGCTGAAGGTATTGACTTGAAGGCTGAGATTCGTAGATTATGTAAAGAGAAAGGTGCTATTATCTTAGCACACTACTATACCATTGGTGATATTCAGGACGTAGCCGATTTTGTAGGCGACTCATTAGCTCTGGCTCGTAAGGCAGCAGAGACGGATGCAAAGATAATGGTGATGTGTGGTGTACATTTCATGGCAGAGACCTGTAAGTTGCTTTCACCAGAAAAGATGGTGCTTTGTCCTGACTTGAATGCTGGCTGTTCCTTGGCTGACAGTTGTAAGGCTGAGGATTTGAAGAAATATAAGGAAGAGCATCCTGGCTATCAGGTCATCTCTTATGTTAATACAACAGCTGCTGTGAAAGCATTAACTGATGTGGTAGTAACCAGTGGTAATGCGAAGAAAGTAGTGGATCAGTTACCAAAAGACGGTAAATTTATCTTTGGTCCTGACTATAATCTTGGTAATTATATCAATGAGGTAACAGGCAGAAACATGCTGCTGTGGAATGGTGGTTGTCATGTTCATGAACGTTTTTCAGTCAATAAGATATTGGAATTGAAGAAGCAATATCCTGATGCTGTGGTAATGGCTCATTTAGAGTGTAAAGGTCCTGTTCTTGCAATAGCTGAAGTAAAGGGATCAACTGCAACGATGTTGCAATATACACAGAAAAGTGATAAAAAACGCTATATAGTGGCTACAGAGGCCGGAATACTGCATGAGATGCAACGTACCTGTCCTGATAAAGAATTCATCCCTGTGCCGCCAGAAATAAGCGAGAGCGGCTTAGAATGTTCGTGCAATGAGTGTCAATATATGAAGATGAACACACTTCTGAAGATTTACAATACATTGAAGTACGAATGGCCTCAGGTAGAAGTTGATCCTAAGATAGCAAAAGAAGCTGTAAAACCAATAGAAAGAATGCTGGAGTTGAGTTAAGCTCCAGCATTTTTATTTCTTTTTGAAAGCAAAGAATCTTTGTCCTAAATAATTAAATACCACGAAAAGACACATACCTAACGCCATTGATACGTTTTCTTGTATGGTTTTATTGAAGTCAGAAAGTATCCATTGCATTAATGGTTTTGCTATGCCATAAGCCAGCAGATAACAAGTTAATATGTTTATGGTAAATCGAAGTAGCGACGACCAGCCCTTTTCATGATACTGGAATGTGAAGTGTTTATTGAGAAAATAACTGCAGATGCTGCCAAAGAAATAATTAGAAGCAGATGAGACCCAGTAATTCAAGTGAAAGACATTATAGAATACAAACATGATAGTTGTGCCAACAATGGTGTTGACAATACCTACCATCACGAATTTCATGAAGGTCTTATCAGTGAACAGCGTTATTTTATTCTTTATCGACATCTCAATTATCTGATAATTATTTTTTGTCCGTTTTTAATGTAAATACCCTTTTTGGGCTTTGTTACAATATGACCTTCTAAGTTATAGAGTTGATTGTTATGATGATTTGAATAAGTATGGTTTTCAATAATAGAATAATCATTGATAGTTTCTATATTATCATCTATCCATTGTTTTCTAGCAGTAAACCATTCTATGGCTTCACTTATGTTTTGTTGAACAGAATCAGGTGGATAATTCCATTTTTCTCCATCAAACTTTCTTGATTGCTGCAAATGATAAGCTAATTGTGAATGCCCAAAATCATCAATATAATCAATGAGAGATTGTATGATACTATCTCCTTTTTCTCTCCATAGCTGTTTGTAGAAAAGAACAAATGTATTGTCAGGACTATTGAAAAGCGATGGATAATAGAAGAATGATTTATTATTGTGAATCTGAGACCATTCATTTGATGTTCTGAATGATGAATCAAAATCCCAAAGCGTACTCATTGTGACTTTTGAGTCAGAGTCCATATTGTATTTAGTCATAAAGATATTGGTTCCACCACCATCTTTATTACCTAATATATCTTGAGCCAATAACCATTTGGCAAACGATGGAATATCAATGTATTCATTATAATGACCTGTTTCTATAGACGTTTCAACATCGTTTATAATACTGCAAATAGTATCGATTCGTCCTGTTGTAGGCTCATCAGGATATTTAAAAGTATATCCTTTGTCTGTTGTAGATTTAAAGTATATTGGTTCATTCCACCAATAGGCATCTCGTTCAATAATGAAACCAGAATTCTTTTCTACGTTAATACGACAGTCAGCATTCCTTTTTACTGATTCTACAAGCATATAGATGCCATGATAATCTCCATTGAAGAAGAGATTAACATACATATAGTTGGGTGTCCAGCCACCAAGATTTAAGATATCGTTAAGCTTGAATCCAATAGTCCATTTTAGGTTGTCACCTCCTTGATCCAATAGTAACCAGTTCTTGTCGTTATACCTTTGATCATGACGACAAAGAAGATCAGCTTTCTTTTCTAACTTGATTTTATATGGCTTTTTAGAACTGTAATAGGCGCTGGTGTTTCCACGTATTCTTATAGTCATTCCTGCTGTGTCTTTTTGATAATTGCCACTATCAAATAGAATACTGTCATGTAAGGATAAAATGATACGTCCTGGAACTTTTGTTTTGTTTGTAGTACTAATGCCATACTCTCCTTCTGGTGCCCAGATATAGTCACATGTTGGTATAGCATTGTCAATAGTATGAATAGAAAGAATGGGTAATCCTAATTGTTCTATAAAGGCAGAATCAACAGGTTCAGCCATTAATGGATAAAAATTGAATATAAGACATAGGTATAATAAGAATCCATGTTTCATTTTTTCCTTATTATTGATTTATCTTATAACAGCAATTTTTCCTACTATTCCATCTGAGCCATTGCTGGTGGCTGTAGCTATCATATAGATGCCACTAGCCACTCGTTTACCTTGTTGGTCACATCCGTCCCAAGTGAATGTGCCGCCATTAGAACGTCTCTGAGCCACTAAACGACCACTGCTGGTAAGAATCTTCACGTCTGCATCAAACGACAGTCCTACGACGGTTATAAGGCCTGTGTATCCAGGTTCTACAGGATTAGGATAAGCATAGACGTCGTCTTTTGTCATTTCAGTAGCGCTATTCGTAGCATCACTCATATATGAACAAAGTCCATTCTTTGTTCCGAAAAACACCTCTCCTGTATTGTCATTAATGGCAATAGATTCAATAATATCTGACAGGAGAGGACTATTATTAATAGTAAAATGATGAATCTGTTCCATGTTATCAGCGCTGATAAGATACACACCATTACCATCAGTACCAACCCATTTGCGATTACCACCATCAATGGCAATACAGGTAATATTGACGCCTGTCATGAGATAGTCAGCGTAATCAGTACCATCATTACGTGGTACTTTTACTTGTGTAAAGCCTAAGGTGTTGTTTTCTTGTTGTTGACTATCGTAAAGAAACAATCCCTGTTCGGAACCTATCCAAATGTTTTTGTCCAAATCCTGTGCAATACAATGTACATAGTTCAGACCATATGAAATGCCGTCTTGATTAGTAAAGTTCTCGTATCGTGTAAATGCTTCTGTTTCTGGATTTAGTCTTATTACACAGGGATGATTATGGTGATCGTTTACCATCCAGGCATTTCCATTATTATCAAAAATAGCACCACGAATGATACGTAAAGGTGAGTTCTGATAGAAAAGCTCTGAGTTATCGTAACCTTCCCATTCATTAGAAGTGGGATTATATTTTAATAGAGGTGTTTTAGCTTTAGAACTACTGTTTGACATCCAAACATTGTTTAGATGATCAAAGAACAGACCATCAAGACGAACGTAGTTTGCAGCATTTGCATCTTTTTCGTCTAAAGCGGAGACGATAGGACTATTTGTGGAGGTAAAGTTTTGGACCATCTTTCCATTCAGAAATTCGTAAAGGCCCGTTCCACAAGTAGTTACAAAATAATGATTGGGATTAGAGGGATCAACAGCTATAGAAGTGGCATCAGTCAGTCTGGTACCAGTAAGGGGAGTAATATCATTCTTATCTAATGATGTCCACTTATTGCCGTCTTTGAGGATTTGCGCACAGAAAGGACGCAAAAACTCGCTTCCGTCTTTCCATCCACCACCAACAGTATATAATATGCCATTATCAAAGCTCATAAAACCAAAGTAATTGTATTTTGGTCCATCTGGTTTGAGCGTTGCAACAACAGGCTGATAGGTATCCCAATCAGTATTATCGGTAGTGAATTCAGGATAAGTTGTTGTTGTTTGCCAATTTGTTTTATCAATGAGATTGTCAGTCAAAGTAGCCTTATAAACCACTCCTTGCTTATTTCGTGCATAGATGGTCTTATTGTCTATGACTATTGCATTAATATTCTGATCTAAGATGTACGACTCACTAATTTCTGCCCTATCCATATTGATTTTCACGATACCGAAACCTGTGCAAAGATAGGCAAATTCGTTATAGATATAGATGTTATTGACAGTCTTGTCCTTCGTCATCGACTTGGAATAGTAAGAACTGATGTTGGTGACGTCGCCATCCAAGTCAAGTAAGTCGATATTTGTACTCTCATAGACCACCATCAACCGTTTTACTTTCTGGTTCCAGGCAATCTGTGAGATATAGGTATCACTAAGTGTATTTACGTTGTCGAAGGTAGTGATAGAATGGTCGTTGAGATTATAACTATAGAGGCTGTTTGAGGCTCGCACAAAAAGCGTATTAGCACCAGCCTTTACAATCTGTTGCGGCTCATAATATGACATATAAGCACGCCAAGTGCCTATCTGCGCAATTGACAATTGAGAATTGAAAATTGATAATTGCGCAATAAGAAGTAATATCAGGGCCAGTCTCTTCATACCATATACTTATTTAAGGAGATATTCTGCGAGTTTTGCTGTGGCTCGTCCGCGATGACTAATGCTGTTCTTCTGTTCAGCATTCATCTCAGCAAAGGTTTGGTCATAGCCTTCTGGACGGAAAATAGGGTCATAGCCGAAGCCCTCTACCCCACTCCGCTCTGTTGTTATCTCGCCTTTGACAATGCCATCGAAGAGATGTTCCTGTTTGATGCTGGTACAGCCACAGGGACAGACATCCTTTTTCTGAATGAGGGCGATGACAGTACGGAAACGGGCCTTGCGATTGTCTTTATCTGACAACTCACGTAGCAGACGCGCCATATTGGCTTCGCTATCGTGACTTTTGGGACTATCAGTAGACCCAGTAGGCTCCATTGCGGCATAGCGGGCACTATAGACGCCAGGCGCCCCATTCAGGGCCTCTACTTCCAGACCAGTATCATCGGCAAAGCAGTCAATGTGATAGTTGTCGTAGACGTAACGAGCCTTCTGCAGGGCATTCTCCTCAAGCGTCTGTCCTGTTTCAGGGATGTCTACATCGCAGCCAATATCCTTCAGCGACAGCACTTCAAAGCTATCGCCCAGAATCTGGCGTACTTCCTGTAGTTTGTGCAGATTGTTGGTTGCGAATACTATCTTCATATCTTCTACTTTCCTTTATCTTCCTCTATCTCCTTTACTTCTTCTTTCTTCTTATTCTCCTTGATCTTGACTTTCATCTCGTCGAAGCCTTCTCCATAGACACCAATAACGGCACTCTGCGATACGAAGGCCTGAGGGTCGATCATCTTGATAAGTCGGAAGATAATGATGCTCTCGTTCTTCTTGGCCAGGATACACAGCACCTTGATTTCCTGTCCTGTATACCATCCGTGACCATCGAGGATGGTGACGCCATGATGCATCTGAGTGCCGATGGCATTGGCTATCTCCTGCCATTTTCGCGTGAAGATAAGGAACTGTACGGACTCGCGACGTGCATTCATTACATAGTCGAGC
Organism: uncultured Prevotella sp.; assembly: GCF_946407605.1. Taxonomy (GTDB): domain Bacteria; phylum Bacteroidota; class Bacteroidia; order Bacteroidales; family Bacteroidaceae; genus Prevotella. The sequence goes on along the minus strand of NZ_CAMJOS010000023.1, from coordinate 25,771 downwards.
ACGAAGTTCTCAAGGGCCATCACGCAGAAACCGAACATCACCTTATGGGCTCTCTCGATGTAATCGCCAAACTGTGGGAAGAACATACAGGAGCCGATGATGCAGAAGTCAGCAGTAATCAGTACGGAGCCCAGCGACACGTTGTGGTATTTGTTTACTGATGCAGCAATGATATCAGTACCACCCGTAGAGCCGTTGTGCAGAAAGACGGTGGCCAGGGCGATACCTGTGATAACACAGCCTATAATCATCGACATGAAGTCCTGCCCTTCGCCCAGCAACTTGATAGGCAGTCCGTTGTCCTGCTTGGGAATAATCTCCTGGGCAAACATCAACATGAAGTAGAGGGCGAAGATGGCAAAGATGGTCTTCAGCATGAACTTGAAGCCCAGAATCTTCAGCGCCACCAACAGCAGAATGCCGTTGATGATGATGTAGGTGTTCTCCAGATGGAATCCTGTGGCATAGTAGATGATAGCCGACAGACCCGTTACGCCTCCTGCCACAATCTGATAAGGCATCAGAAAGACGGTGAAGGCGATGGTGTAGAGCACCAGTCCGAGGGTGATGAAGAAATAATCTTCAACCTCGTTCATGATGAGTTTATGATTAATGTTCATCATTTGTTATTTGATGACGATGTTCACCATACGTTTCGGGACGATGATAACCTTTACTATCTGCTTGTCTTCCAAGTACTTAGCAGTACGCTCATCGCTGCGAACCAGCTGTTCGATGGCAGCATTGTCGGCATCGGCAGCCAACTCTATTTCAAAGCGAGTCTTACCATTGAAGGCCACACCCATCTTCACGCTGCTCTCTACCAGGTATTCTTCATTCCATGTGGGCCACTGTGAGTCGCAGACACTACCCTGCTCGCCCATCATCTCCCAGAGTTCCTCAGCGATATGAGGAGCAAAAGGAGCAATAAGGATGACGAGGGTCTTCAGCATCTCCTTGTTCTTGCACTTCTGCTGCGAGAGCTCGTTAACGCAGATCATAAATGCAGAAATAGAGGTATTATAGCTGAAGGTCTCGATGTCCTGCGATACCTTCTTGATAAGCTTGTGTACGCTCTTCAGGTTCTCTGGCGTTGCTGTCGAGTCTGTTGCTGTGCCACAGCAATAAGCAGAACAGAGGTTCCAGAACTTCTTCAGGAAGCGGTGGCAGCCGTCGATGCCGTTGGTATCCCAAGGCTTACTCTGCTCAACAGGACCCAGGAACATCTCGTAGAGACGCAGTGTGTCAGCACCATACTTCTCTACAATCATATCTGGATTCACCACATTGAACATCGACTTCGACATCTTCTCGATGGCCCAGCCGCACTTGTACTGACCATTCTCAAGGATAAACTCGGCGTTGTTGTACTCAGGACGCCAAGCCTTGAAGGCCTCGATGTCGAGAACGTCAGCACTGACGATGTTGACATCCACGTGGATTGGTGTGGTGGTGTACTTATCCTTCAGGCCGAAGCTGACGAACTTACCCTTGTCGGCACCCTCGTCTTCGATACGATAGACGAAGTTAGAGCGACCCTGAATCATACCCTGGTTCACCAGCTTCTTGAAGGGCTCATCCTCGCAGCTGTAACCAGAATCATAGAGGAACTTGTTCCAGAAACGGCTGTAGATGAGGTGACCAGTAGCGTGCTCAGTACCACCAACATAGAGGTCCACGTTGCGCCAGTACTCATCAACATCCTTGTCAACCAGAGCCTTCTCGTTCTTGGGGTCCATATAGCGCAGATAGTAAGCACTTGAACCAGCGAAACCAGGCATTGTGTTGAGCTCCAAGGGGAAGACGGTCTTGTTGTCAATCAGCGACTTATCGACTACGCTATCTGTCTTGGTGTCCCAAGCCCATTTCTTAGCACGACCCAATGGGGGTTCGCCAGTCTCTGTGGGCTTGTACTCGTCAATCTCAGGCAACTCCAGAGGCAGACACTCCTTTGGAATCATATAAGGCATATCGTCCTTGTAGTAAACAGGGAACGGCTCACCCCAGTAGCGCTGGCGAGAGAAGATGGCGTCGCGCAGACGGTAGTTCACCTTCACACGACCCAAGCCCTGCTCAGTCACATATTTCTTGGTGGCGGCGATAGCTTCCTTGACAGTCAGACCATTCAGACTGAACTTGGCTGACGAAGAGTTACAGACGATACCCTCCTTGGCATCGTAGCTCTCTTCGCTGACGTCAGCACCCTCAATCAGAGGGATGATGGGAAGATTAAAATGCTTGGCGAAGGCGTAGTCACGAGAGTCGTGAGCAGGCACAGCCATAATAGCACCAGTACCATAGCCTGCAAGGACATATTCTGCAATCCAGATGGGGATCTTCTCGTCTGTAAATGGATTGATAGCATAGCTACCAGAGAACACACCTGTTACCTTGTGGTCCATCTGGCGATCGCGCTCTGTGCGCTTCTTCACATAGTCCAGATACTTGTCTACCTCAGCCTTCTGCTCAGGAGTAGTAAGTTCTGCTACCAGGTCGCTCTCAGGAGCCAGTACCATGAATGTTACACCAAACATAGTATCAGCACGAGTAGTGAAGATGGTGAAGTGCTTGTCTGAGTCGGCTACATTAAACTCAACCTCTGTACCTTCTGAGCGACCAATCCAGTTGCGCTGGGTTTCCTTCAGAGAGTCGGTCCAGTCGATATCCTCAAGTCCGTCGAGCAGTCTCTGTGCGTAAGCCGATACACGCAGACACCACTGGCGCATCTTCTTCTGTACTACAGGATAGCCGCCACGAACACTTACACCGTCTACTACCTCATCGTTGGCCAATACAGTTCCAAGCTTTGGACACCAGTTAACCATTGTGTCGGCCAGATAGGCTATACGATAGTTCATCAGCACCTCCTGCTTCTTCTTCTCAGAGAATGCGTTCCATTCAGCAGCAGTAAAGTGCAGTTCCTCAGTACCCAGAGCGTGACAATCCTCAGTACCCATCAGTTCGAAGTGCTCAATCAGCTTGATAGTTGGCTGAGCCTTGTGCGATGCGGTAGAGAAGTAGCTCTTAAACATACGCTGGAATGCCCACTGAGTCCACTTGTAGTAGATAGGATCGCAAGTACGAACCTCGCGCTCCCAGTCGAAGCAGAAACCAATCTTATCCAGCTGACTGCGATAACGGTTGATGTTTTCTACTGTTGTCTTCTCAGGATGCTGACCCGTCTGGATGGCATACTGCTCTGCGGGCAGTCCGTAAGCATCATATCCCATGGGATTCAGCACGTTATAGCCCTGCTGACGCTTGTAGCGGGCATAGATATCGCTGGCAATATAGCCCAACGGATGGCCCACATGCAGGCCTGCACCACTGGGATAAGGGAACATATTTAGCACGTAGAACTTCTTCTTCGATGCGTCTTCCTTCACTCGATAGGTCTGCATTTCCACCCATCGCTTTTGCCATTTCTGTTCGATGTCTCTGAAATTGTAATCCATTGTATCTTGTTTTTTATTCGTGTTCCTATTAATTTAGGCTGCAAAGTTACGAATAAAAAATGAAAATAAAATCTTTTAGACGTTTTTTCTTTGTCGTATCATTTTTATTCATTAATTTTGCGGTCGAAATTATACATTAACAACAAATACAAAAATGCTTATGAAGAAAGTTTTTACTTTACTATTTGTCGCGATGATGAGCATCTGCGGCTGGGCTGAGGAAGTTACCTTCGATTTTGATAACAATTATCAAGAGCTCTTCCCCACCCTTCCTGGTGTTTCGTCTAACGATTCTCATGATGGTGACTTTTTAAATGACACTACCACAGTCTTGAATGGTGTGTCGCTGACAGTTTCTGCTGCCGCTGAGGGAAACAAGAATGCCAATCGTATTTGGAACAATTCACCTCGTTTGCGTATGTATAGCGGTACGTTGACTATTACTGCTCCCGCAGGACAGGCCATTACTAAAATGGTTTTTAATCAGGGTAAGTGGAATACTAACAACACAGCCAATGAAGGTTCGCTGAGTGGTGATGGTTGGGAAGGTAATACCGCTTCGGTGGTGATTACGATAGCAGGAAATACTCAGTTTAAGAGCATCGTAGTAACTGTTAGCGATGGTTCTGACAACCGTACTGCTTCTACCATTGAGTTTGCTGAGGGTTACGAGGATCGCGCTACCTGTGGCAAGGACGAGAAAATCAGTCTGCCCACCGCTATTGTGAAGGCTGGCGATGACGTTATTGCTGGCGCAGCAGTTACATGGACGCTGAGCAGCGATTCGCTGGCAAAGATTTCTGGCAACGATATTGTGATTCAGAATGGTGTTCAGGGTCAGGTTACTGTAAGAGCCGACTTCGAAGGCGATGCTACCTACAAGCCCAGCACCAAGAGCTATACGCTGACCATCTACAAAGGCTATCTGTTACTGTCTTCTCTCGTAGAGGATTGCACCAGCAGTAATCCCAAGTGGGACAATGGTGGCGAGTACGCTTCTTACTGGTTTGTTAGCGAGAGCCTCGTGCCTGTAAATAACACCGTTACCTTTGCAAGCGGCAAATACATCTACCTGACTGACGGTACCAACAACATGCTGTTCTATGGTACCAACAAGCAGAACCTGGCTCAGGGTCACGTCATCAACGGTGATCTGGGCGAAGGTAAGCTGGGTGCTTTCTGGGGCAAGCTCTATCGCTACAACAACCTGCCTGAGTTCTCATTCACCGATATGGAAGTGAAGGTTCAGGATAGCGTAGCAGTAGCTCCTAAGACCATTACTGTCAGTCAGTTAGCCGACAATGTCAATGCCTACATCCAGATTAACAACGCCGAATTCGTTAGCATCGACAACAAGAACCTGAAGTTCGTTGTGGGTAGCGATTCTATGGCTGTTTACAACCAGTTTGGTGTCAACACAGACGCTCTGGAGGTTGGCGAGATTTATACCCTTACGGGTATGGGCTCTGTCTACAAGGAGACCATCCAGATGAACCTGATTGACTTCACCACAGGTGCAAACAACATCAGCAGCATGAAGGCAGACGCCTTGAAGAGCGATGCTATCTACAACCTGCAGGGCCAGCGCGTGATGGCAACCAAGAAGGGTCTGTACATCATCAATGGCAAGAAAGTTGTGAAGTGATTTCATATAAATAGCCATTTAGAATAGCGGGTCCAGCAGGGCCCGCTTTTCTTTTTCCAAAAAGGGCGCCTCAAGCGCCTCAAACGTCTTTTCTGTTTTTTGCCGCTTAACTAGAGAATTTTATTTCCCTAGTTGGGAAAAAATTTTTTCTAGTTAGGGCGCAAATTTTTTAGGCAAACGAACACTTGTGTTTTCAAAAGTGGATGTCCGCTTTTCCAATGAGCAAGTTTAGTACTCGAAAAAAGAAGAAAAAACAAGTTTTCCTTTTGTTTTTCTCTCGTTTTTTTTGTAACTTTGCGGTCAGTTTTTAAATATTATGAAGTTATGGCGAAGAAAGATGGGGAACTGACCCCGATGATGAAGCAGTTTTTCGATTTGAAGGCGAAACACCCGGATGCAGTCATGCTGTTCAGGTGTGGCGACTTCTATGAGACCTACTGCGAAGATGCCATAACGGCCTCTCGCATCCTGGGTATCACGCTAACGCATCGAAATAATGGCGCTGGCGGCCTGGGCGATGAGATGGCGGGCTTTCCTCATCATGCGCTGGATACCTATCTGCCAAAGTTGATCAGAGCAGGTAAGCGTGTGGCTATCTGCGACCAGCTGGAGGACCCAAAACTGACGAAGAAACTGGTGAAGCGAGGCATCACGGAGTTGGTGACGCCAGGTGTGGCAATGTCGGATAACGTGCTGAATTACAAGGAGAACAACTTCCTAGCCAGCGTGCATTTCGGCAAATCTGCCTTTGGTGTGGCCTTCCTCGATATCTCTACTGGCGAGTTCCTGACAGGCGAGGGTACAGCTGACTATGTGGAGAAGCTTTTGGGGAACTTTCAACCCAAGGAAGTGCTCTTCGAACGGGGTCGTAAGCAGGACTTCGAACAGAAGTTTGGCAACCGCTTCTTTACCTTCCAGCTCGACGACTGGGTATATACTGACCAGACAGCGCGTCAGAAGTTGCTGAAGCACTTCCGCGTAAAGAACCTGAAGGGCTTTGGCGTAGATCATCTGCAGAGCGGCGTGATTGCTGCTGGGGCCATCCTGCAGTATCTTGAGCAGACGCAGCACACACAGATAGGGCATATCACATCTATCTCTCGCATCGAAGAGGATAAGTATGTGCGTCTGGATAAGTTTACTATCCGTTCGCTGGAATTGGTTTATCCCATGCAGGAAGACGGCAAATCGCTGCTCGACGTCATCGATAAAACGGTGTCGCCTATGGGTGGTCGCTTGCTGCGCCGCTGGGTGGTCTTTCCTCTCAAGGACGAGAAGCCCATCAACGAACGTCTGGATATCGTGGAGTATTACTACCGCGAGCCTGATTTCCGCCAATGCATAGACGAGCAGATTCATCGTATTGGCGACTTGGAGCGTATCATCTCGAAGGTGGCTGTGGGACGTGTATCGCCACGAGAAGTGGTGCAGCTGAAGACGGCCCTGCAGGCCATTCAGCCCATCAAGACGGCTTGTCTCTATGCCAACAACGAGGCGCTGAAAAGGGTAGGGGAACAGCTGAATCTCTGTGAGTCGCTGAGAGACCGCATAGAAAAGGAAATACAGAACGATCCACCACAGTTGGTGCAGAAGGGTGGGGTAATTCGCAACGGCGTGAATGACGAGCTCGACGAGTTGCGACAGATTGCCTATAGCGGAAAAGACTACCTGCTGAAGATTCAGGAACGTGAGGCAGAACAGACAGGAATCTCGTCGCTGAAGATAGGCTATAACAACGTGTTTGGCTATTATCTGGAGGTCAGAAACACTTACAAGGACCAAGTGCCTGCCGAGTGGGTTCGAAAGCAGACGCTGGCACAGGCAGAGCGCTATATCACACAGGAGTTGAAGGAATACGAAGAGAAGATTCTGGGTGCGGAAGACCGTATCCTGTCTCTTGAAGCCAAGCTCTTCAACGACCTGATACTGGGCATGCAGGAGTTTATTCCGCAGATTCAGATCAACGCCAATATCATTGCTCATCTGGACTGTCTGCTGTCGTTTGCCAAAGCGGCAGAGGAGAACCATTATATCCGTCCTGTCATCGATACCTCTGAGGTCATCGACATCAAGCAGGGCCGCCATCCTGTCATCGAAAAGGAACTGCCTATCGAGGAGCATTATGTGCCCAACGATATAGTCCTTGATAATGAACGACAGCAAATCATCATTATCACAGGTCCGAATATGGCTGGTAAATCGGCGCTGTTGCGTCAAACGGCGTTGATAGTACTACTCGCCCAGATAGGCTGTTTCGTGCCCGCAGAAGCCGCGAGAATCGGTCTGGTGGACAAAATATTCACTCGCGTGGGAGCCAGCGATAACATTTCATTGGGTGAATCAACGTTTATGGTGGAGATGACAGAGGCTTCGAACATCCTGAATAATGTGTCTTCTCGTTCTTTAGTGCTCTTCGATGAGTTAGGTCGAGGCACCTCTACTTATGATGGTATTTCTATCGCCTGGGCGATTGTGGAGTATCTCCACGAGAATGCGAAGGGCCATCCTCGTACACTCTTTGCTACGCACTATCATGAGTTGAACGAGATGGAGAAGAACTTCTCTCGCATCAAGAACTATAACGTCAGCGTAAAAGAGGTTGACGGAAAGGTGATATTCCTGCGTAAACTGGAGCGTGGTGGCTCTGAGCACTCCTTTGGTATCCATGTGGCAGAGATTGCAGGTATGCCTCGCTCTATCGTAAAGCGTGCTAACGTGATTCTGAAGCAGTTGGAGAGCGAGAACGCCCAGGTGGGTGGAGTAGGGAAGCCCACAGCAGAGATCGCCGCTTCTCGCGAGGGTATGCAACTCTCTTTCTTCCAGCTCGACGACCCCGTACTTTGTCAGGTTCGCGATGAAATCCTTGGCCTTGACGTCAACAACCTCACGCCCCTCGAAGCCCTCAACAAGCTTAATGACATCAAGAAGATAGTCTCAGGTAAATAAATGCTGGGTATTAAAAAATAAGCGCCACTTCCTAAATGAGAAGAGGCGCATATTTTTTATTGCTTGTCACTTATTATTTATGGGGATTGACGAAGTTGATGGGGAGGTTATATTTCGTCCGCACGACTTTTCCATTAAGTTTGCCAGGAGTCCATTTCGGCATCTTTTTGATCAAGCGATAGCCCTCCTTGGCGAAGAGTTTGGCGAATTGCTCCTTCAACTCTTTCTGCTTGGATTCCGTTTCCTGCGAGAATCTGGTCGTATTGAAACGGTTAATCTTGCAGTCGTGGGCGGAAATGTCTGATAATGAGCCGTCTTCGTTGACGAAGAACGTCATGATAACCTGTCCCTCTACGTCATAGTCCTGAGCTGCTTCAGGATACCGCACGTTCTTCTCGAAAAATTGCTTCAGCGCTTTTTGCCCTCCAGGGAACTGAGGAAGAGTCTTAGCGATCTCACCAACAGTCTTCTTCGTCCCTGTAGTGTCGTTTTTAACGCGAACGCTGTCTGCGCTTTGTGCTGTTGCGCCCATCGTCAGGGCAGCAAGCATAACGGATAAGATCGTTCTTTTCATATTTTCGTTTAAGCTACTTTTTTGGCTCTTATCATACAATAAACACCAATAATGATGAACGGAATACTGAGGATTTGTCCCATATCGAAGGGAAGCCCCTCTTCAAAGGCTTCCTGCACCTCCTTGAAGTACTCAATGAAGAAGCGGAAGGTGAAGATATAAGCTAAGCAGAGGCCAAAGTAAAAACCTGTGCCTACCTTCTGCGGCATCTTCTTGTAGAGGATGATCATCAGCAGGAAGAGTAGGGCATAGGCGATAGCTTCGTAGAGCTGTCCAGGATGACGCAACACCAAGTTATGATCATTTTGTACGAACCAGAAGGCCCAGGGCAGACTCTCATCTGTTACCTTTCCTACGATCTCTGAGTTCATCAGGTTGCCTATGCGGATGCAGCAGGCTGTGATGCCTGTGGCAATAGCGATATTGTCGAGCACAGTCCATACGGGCACCTTGAAGTGGCGTACATAGAGCAGCAGGGCTAGGATGAGTCCCAGGGTACCACCATGTGATGCAAGTCCCTGATAACCAGTCATGTGCCAGCCATCTGCAGTAATCTTGATGGGTAGTAGCATCTCCACGAAACCCTTCCACGAAGTAAGGAAATAATCAGGCTGGTAGAAGATGCAATGTCCCAAGCGAGCACCCACCAAGATGCCCAGGAAGCAGTAGATAAAGAGGGGCTCGAACTTCTCGTTGGGGATGTTTTGCTTCTTATACAGCCAGCGCACCATCAGATAGGCCATCGCCAGTCCGATGAGCCACATCAGCGAGTACCAGCGAATGCTGAAAGCACCAATGCTGAAGACCTCGAGCGAGGGGTTCCAAGTGATATATGAGAGAATATTCATATCGTTTGTTTTATCTAGTTATTCTAGATCATCTAGATGTTCTAGTCTTTCTAGACGTTGAAGCGGAAGTGCATGATATCGCCATCCTGCACCACGTAGTCCTTTCCCTCGACGGCGAGCTTTCCTGCCTCACGGACAGCAGCTTCGGAGCCGTATTTCAGGTAGTCCTCGTACTTGATGACCTCAGCGCGGATAAAGCCCTTTTCGAAGTCGGTGTGGATAACGCCAGCACACTGAGGAGCCTTCCAACCCTTCTTATAGGTCCACGCCTTCACCTCCATCTCACCAGCGGTGATAAAGGTCTCGAGATTCAGCAGGGCGTAAGCCTTCTTAATCAGACGGTTAACGCCGCTCTCCTCCAAACCTAATTCCTCCAGGAACATCTGCTTGTCCTCATAGCTCTCAAGTTCGGCGATATCCTCTTCTGTCTTAGCTGCGATAATCATCGTTTCGGCACCTTCTTCCTTGGCCAGCGCCTCTACTTTTTTGGTGAAGTCATTACCGTCTTTGGCATCGGCTTCGCCCACATTGCAGACGTAGAGAACGGGCTTTGAAGTAAGGAGGAAGAGGTTGCGGGCACAGTCTTGCTCGTCTTTGCTTTCAAACTCCACCACGCGGGCATTTTTTCCTTGGTCGAGGGCCTCCTTATAGGCCTTTAACACAGTTACTTCCACCTTAGCATCCTTGTTACCTGCTGCTGCTGCCTTCTCCGTCTTAGCCAGACGACCCTCGATAGTCTCAAGGTCCTTCAGCTGCAGCTCGGTATCGATGATTTCCTTGTCGCGGATGGGGTCGATAGTGCCGTCAACATGCGTGATGTTATCGTCCTCGAAACAACGTAGCACATGGATGATTGCATCCGTCTCGCGGATATTTCCAAGGAACTTATTTCCAAGACCTTCACCCTTCGAGGCACCCTTCACCAAACCTGCGATATCTACGATTTCACAGGTGGCAGGCACGATACGTCCTGGGTGTACAATCTCTGCAAGTTTTGTGAGGCGCTCATCAGGAACGGTGATAACGCCAACGTTGGGTTCTATTGTACAAAAAGGGAAATTTGCTGCCTGTGCCTTTGCACTAGACAGACAGTTGAAAAGTGTGGACTTACCCACGTTTGGGAGTCCCACAATACCACATTTTAATGCCATTTTCTTCTATAAACGTTTATAATCTGGGTGCAAAGGTACGAATTAATTCATAATTCATTATTCTTTTTTTAAAAAAGCGACAAAGTCGAGCGCATAATTCATAATTTTTAAGCAAATTAATGCGCTTCGAGCCAGTTTTTGCCGAATCCGCTATCTGCAACAAGGGGAACTTTCATGTCAAAGGCCGACTGCATCTCCTCTAACACGATGCGCTCTACTTGCTCTTTTTCTTCTGGATAGACAGAGAAGTTGAGTTCGTCGTGCACCTGAAGAATCATCTTACTCTTGATGCCCTCTTTTTTGAAGCGTTCGAAGATATGAATCATTGCCACCTTGATGATATCGGCAGCGGTGCCCTGAATGGGGGCGTTGATGGCGTTGCGCTCTGCAAAACCACGCACAGTGGCGTTCTGCGAGTTGATGTCTGGCAGATAGCGGCGACGTCCGAATAGGGTAGTGACGTAGCCTTGTTTGCGGGCTATCTCCTTGGATTGCTCCATGTAGTCGTGCACCTGTGGGAAAGTCTCAAAGTAGCCGTCAATCAGCATCTTAGCTTCATCGCGGGATATCTCAAGACGCTCTGCGAGACCAAAGACGGTGATGCCGTAAATGATACCGAAATTAGCTCGTTTTGACTTAGTGCGCTCATCGCGTGTCACCTCTTCAATGGGCTTTTTGTAGATGTTGGCGGCTGTGGCAGCATGCAGGTCTTTTCCTTCTTGGAACACACGAATCATATTCTCGTCTTGTGACAAATGGGCCATCACGCGCAACTCAATCTGACTATAGTCAGCCGAGAAGAACAGGCAGCCAGGCTCTGGGATGAAGGCCTTGCGAATCTCCTTTCCGTCCTCGCCGCGAATAGGAATATTCTGCAGGTTAGGGTCACTTGACGAGAGGCGTCCAGTAGCTGTGATGGTCTGATTGAACGAGGTGTGGATATGTCCTGTACGTGGGTTTATCAGCTTGGGAAGGGCCTCGATATATGTGCCAATGAGTTTCTTTAACCCTCTGTGTTCCAGAATGTCAGCAACGATTTCGTGTTTGCTGCGCAACTGCTGTAGCACTTCCTCGCTGGTCACATATTGTCCCGTCTTGGTCTTCTTGGCTTTCTCTACTATCTTCAGTTTTTCAAAGAGGATCTCACCCACCTGTTTTGGCGATGCAATATTAAAAGTCTGCCCAGCCAACTCGTAGATGCGTTTCTCTATCTCGTTCATACGGTCAGTCAGAATTTTGGAGGTCTCGGCAAGCGAGTCAGTATCCAGACACACACCGTTCATCTCCATCTCGGCCAGAACAGGCATCAGGGGCATCTCTATATTATAAAAGAGGTCTTCGCACTCGTTTTTCTTCAGTTCAGGTTCCAACTTGTTTTTCAGTTGCAGGGTGATGTCGGCATCCTCACAGGCATATTCGTAGACCTGAGAGGGTGGGAGGTCGCGCATCGATTTCTGACTCTTACCTTTCGGACCTATCAGTTCATCGATGTGGATGGTCTGGTAATTCAGATAGATCTCGGCCATGTAGTCCATGTTATGACGCAGTTCGGGTTGGATGAGATAGTGAGCAATCATGGTGTCCCACATCAGACCATCAAGATGGATATCATAATTTCGGAGCACCTCAAGGTCGTATTTCAAGTTTTGTCCGATTTTGAGAATCTTGGGGTTCTCATAGAGTGGTTTAAAGATATTAACAATTCGCAACGCTTCTTCACGATTGGTAGGAATGGGCACATAAAAAGCTTTGTGTTCCTCCACCGAGAAGCTCAAACCCACCAATTCTGCATCGATTGACGAGGTTGAAGTGGTTTCCGTATCTAGAACGAGAAAATCTTTTGTTAAGAAAAAGTCACAAAGTTTGACCAAATCCGCCTCATTTTCAACGAGTTTGTATTCATGAGGGGTCGTTTTAAGGGTCTCAAAACTCGAAAATTCTGAGCCGCCTGTACCCTCGGGCGCAAATTCTGCAAACAAATCGAGTTGCGCGTTAACAGGTTTTGCCACTTTTTCAGGCTTTTTAAGAACTCGGTTAGTCAGCGTCTTAAACTCAAGTTCGGTGAAGAGTGCCGACAATTTTTCCTCGTCAGGTGACTGCAACCTCAAATCGTCAAGATTGAGGTCTATGGGTACCTCAGTGCAGATGGTGGCCAAGAAATATGACATGCGGATATCTTCAACATGATCTTCCACCTTCGTCTTTAGTGCCCCCTTTAATTCATTGGTGCGCTGTAAGAGTTCATCTACGGAGTTGAAGTCGTTGATGAGTTTCGTGGCTGTTTTTTCACCCACACCAGGACAACCAGGAAAATTATCGGCAGAATCGCCCATTAACGCCAAAAGGTCGATGACTTGGAGTGGGGTAGTGATGCCGTATTTATCGCAAACCTCCTTCGGTCCCATCACTTCATAGCCGCCTCCGTGTCTTGGGCGGAAGATCTTGACTTTATCAGTAACCAATTGTCCGTAATCCTTGTCGGGCGTCAGCATATATGTCTCTATGCCTTCGATGGAATCGCTCTTTTTAGCTAACGTGCCAATCACATCGTCTGCCTCGTAACCATCGACTTGCAACACAGGGATTCGATAAGCAGTCAACAGGTCTTTGATGATAGGTACTGCTTTGCGAATATCTTCAGGTGTGGCCTCACGCTGGGCTTTATATGCAGGAAACTGTTCGCTGCGGAAGGTTGGCCCGTGGGGGTCGAAAGCCACACCTATGTACTTTGGTTGTTCCTTTTCGATAACCTCTTGCAAGGTGTTGACGAAGCCAATGATGGCTGACGTGTTGAGACCCTTGGAGTTGATGCGAGGGTTCTTGATAAATGCATAATACGACCTGTAAATGAGGGCGTAGGCGTCGAGTAAAAAGAGCTTATCCATACGATATTCAGAATTTTCGTGTAAAATTACTAAAAAAATAATCAATATCGAGATATTTTCTGTAATTTTGTGGCAAAATTATGAAAATGGACCCATTATCGCTCATAAAACAACCCATTGAACAAGAATTCAGCGAATTTACTGAACTCTTTAGTCAAACGCTGACACATGGTGATCATCTTCTTGCAGAAGTGCTGAGTCATATCAGACAGCGTGGTGGTAAACGTATGCGCCCCATCCTGACGTTGCTTATTGCTAAGAACTATGGCGGCGTAACGATGGCTACACAACATGCTGCTATCGGCTTGGAGTTGCTGCATACGGCATCGCTGGTACACGATGATGTGGTAGACGAGAGTGAAGAACGTCGTGGACAGGCCTCGGTGAATGCTACGTATAATAATAAGGTAGCGGTGCTAACAGGTGATTTCATCCTCTCTACTGCCTTGTTGAATGTCTCGTACACGAATAACCAGCGTATCATAGAGAACCTGGCACAGTTGGGTCGTACGTTGGCCAGCGGTGAACTGCTACAGCTGTGGAACATTAGCAATAAAGACATTTCTGAGGATATATACTATGATGTAATCAAGCAGAAGACGGCTGTGTTGTTCGAGTCGTGCGCTGCTATCGGAGCTCTTTCTGCAGGTGCAACAGATGATGATGTAGCACAGGCAGCACGTTTTGGTCAGAATCTGGGTATCATGTTCCAAATTCGTGACGATATTTTTGACTATTACGATTCAAAGGAAATAGGTAAACCTACGGGTAATGATATGGCAGAAGGCAAGCTGACACTACCCGTGATTTATGCGCTGAACCAGAACCCGCAGTATGAATCGATGATGAATCTGGCCAGAAAGGTGAAGGCGGGCACCATCAACACCGATGAAATCGCTGTTTTGGTGGAGTTTACCAAACAACATGGTGGAATTGACTACGCAGAGAAACGTATGGAAGACTTCCATCGTGAGGCATTGAAATATTTGGAAGAGTCGGTAAAAGATGATGCTATCCGCGTTTCTCTGAGTGCCTATCTGGACTATGTGATTCAGCGTAAGAAATAGTAAAAATCGGCATTTTTACACTTTTTATCCTCCTTTTTGATGGACATTTGGGAAAAAATGTCTAACTTTGCCGTGTTTTCTTGTAACGATGAACCCAAAACGAAAAAGAACAGGACTAAAAATAGGCACCATCGGCATTGCCTTCATGTGTGTTTTCTTGTGTGGAATGATGTATATTTCGTTCCGCCCAGATACGCTTAAGATGTTCCATTGGTTTAAAGTCTTCGGACTGCTTGACTATCTGGAAGAGCTTCAACATAATCCGGCGCGTGTTCCTTCTTGGATGCTCTACAACTTACCTGATGGTATCTGGCTCTTCGCCTATAGTATCCTTATAGGTTGCTTTTGGAACTTCAAGATCAAAGACTGTTGGATGTTTATTCTCGTGATGCCTTTCATCTGCATTCCTCACGAATTTCTACAGGGTTTAGGCATCATGCACGGCACTTATGATGCTTCGGATGTGCTGGCTTATATGCTGGCCATCATAGCCGGTTTTACCTATATTTCTATCGTACACCGATTGGCTTTTAGTGATGTCGATAGGGTAGAGCGACGACGAACAAGTACAGGTAAACTCGCACTGACCCTGTGCTGCTTTGTACTCTTTGTACTTCTGGCTATTGGAAGTGACGATACAGTAGGACGTATCAGTGCAGGAACAGGAGAGGTAAATGCCATTAATGAGCTTTGGTAAAAGCATAAAAAACGAGGAATGACACCATTCCTCGTTTCTTTTATAATGAGAATATCTTAGAAGAACTTAACTTCTTTGCCTATTACTTCGCTGAGCAAAAGGTTTGCAAGACGACTTGTACCCATGCGGAACCATTTGTTGGTAAGCCATTTCTCGCCCAGGACCTCTTTTACTATCGTGTAGTATATCAGTGCATCCATAACGCTGTTAAGGCCTCCAGCGGGCTTAAAACCTATTTGTATGCCTGTCTGGTCGTAGTATTCCTTAATGGCCTGACACATGACGTAGGCAGCCTCGGGTGTAGCAGCAGGCTCCAGTTTTCCTGTTGATGTCTTAATGTAATCGCCACCAGCATACATTGACAGGATAGAAGCAATCTTGATATTCTTAGCGGTTTTCAGACAGCCTGTTTCCAGAATCACCTTCATATCTTTCTCGCCACAGGCCTCTTTCTGCTGCTGAATCTCATCGACAACAGTCTCAAAATCGCCATCCAGGAAAGCCCCAACATTCATAACGATATCAATCTCGGTGGCACCATCTTTCACAGCAAGAGAGGTCTCAACGGTCTTTACCTCAATGAGGCTCTGACTGCTGGGGAAACTGCCTGATACACAGGCCACTTCTACTCCTTCTACCTCCAATGTTTCACTCACCACTTTGGCGAATTTAGGATACACGCAGATGGTGGCCACATGGGGAAGGTCGGGGTAGGCTTCTTCAAACTGGTTCACTTTCTCTGTGAAAGCCATTACTGATGTCTCACTATCTGTCGTTTTCAATGTGGTCAATTCCACGCTACCCATCAGGAATTTCTTCACTTCGGGGGTATCGTTGAGGGGAACTTTCTCGGCTATGATTTTCTTCACAGCGTCTTTCACTTCCTCGTCGCTGATGTCGAGGTTGTACTTGTTGAGCACCTGCTCAATTTTACTCATTTCTGCCATAGTAATTATGTTTAAAGTTTGAATTTATTATGCTTTGAGCTTAGGGTTTTCTATATGTCGCAAAGCGTCTCTTTTTGTCTTCTTTTCAATAGACTTCTGAAGCTCCTCAGTAAGGTCGACACCAGTCTGATTAGCCAGGCAAATCAGTACCCACAGCACGTCAGCCATCTCTTCTCCGAGATTCTCCTTTTCACCAGCTTTGAAGCTTTGGTCTCCGTATTTACGTGCCATTACTCGTGCCAGTTCGCCAACTTCCTCGGTTAGTACTGCCATATTTGTCAATTCTGAGAAATACCGTACACCGTATTCCTTAATCCATTGGTCTACAATCTGTTGTGCTTCCTTTATAGTCATTATTTCTGTTGTTGTTATTCTCCCCTTCCCTTTGGAGCGGGTAGGGGGGAGGCTTTTATTCTTTATTCTTCGTATCCATACAGATGGTTACGGGGCCATCGTTTAACAGCTCTACCTTCATGTCAGCGCCAAACTCTCCTGTTCCTACTGGTTTGCCAATAGCTTCAGAAAGCTTAGTGCAGAACGCTTCGTAGAGTGGGATAGAGTGTTCGTGGCTACCTGCTCTAAACCAAGAGGGGCGGTTGCCTTTCTTGTAGCTGGCAAATAGAGTAAACTGGCTGATTACCAAACAGTTACCGTCTGCATCAAGTATCGAACGATTCATGACGTCGTTCTCATCACCAAATACTCGTAGGTTAGCTATTTTTTTCACCAGCCACTCTACATCCTCTGTAGTATCTTCGTCACATACTCCTAACAGAATCAAATAACCCTGCTGGATCTGGCTTTTCACTACGCCTTCTATGGTGACGCTTGCATGACTGACGCGTTGTATGACTGCTCTCATGTTGCAAAGATAAATATTATTTTTGAAACCGCCAAACTTTTCACTTTACTTTATGCCTATTTCCTACTATGGAAGTGGTCGTATACAATCTTTGCTTTTGCTTCTCCCACAATAGAAGTTAATTCTGCTAATGGTGCCTCTTGAATTTTACGAACTGTTTTCAGGGCATTTAGAAGCGCCTCGCAGCTCTTTGGACCTATGCCCTTGATGGTGTCAAGCTCTGACGTCAAAGCACGCTTAGAACGCTTATTTCTATGAAATTCTATGGCAAACCTATGCACCTCGTCTTGTAATTGTGAGAGCACGTAAAATAACTCTGAGTCTGTTTTAAGTTGAACACTCATCGGTGGAAAACCAAAGAGCAGTTCGTTGGTGCGGTGACGATCGTTCTTTGCAAGTCCTGCAATGGGTATATCGAGGTTTAACTCATCCTGAATGACCTGTCGTATAACTTCCATTTGACCTTTGCCACCATCGGCTACAATAAGGTCGGGTAGTGGCTGTTCTTCTTCAATCAGACGGGAGTAACGACGATGAACAACCTCTTTCATAGATGCATAATCGTCAGGTCCAGAGACTGTTTTAATGTTATAGTGTTTGTAGTCTTTCTTGCTGGGTTTCATGGATTTAAACACCACACAGGCGGCCACAGCATCTGTTCCAGAGATGTTAGAATTATCGAAACATTCTATTTGATAAGGCATCTTAGGCAACCCGAGTTTTTCCTGTAGTTCTTTCATCAGTCGAACCTGTTTTTGTTCAGGATTTAACTTTTCTGCCTGCTTCAAACGGTCGAATTTGTACTGCTTACAGTTCATGATAGAGAGGTCGAGTAGGGTCTTTTTGTCTCCAAGTTTAGGTGTGGTGAATCTTACGTTCTCCAAAATACTCTCCATCTCCATAGGTATTATGATCTCTTTGGCATCGCTTTTAAATCGTTCACGTAATTCAATAATACCTAACTGCAACAGCTCTTCATCACTCTCGTTCAGTTTCTTCTTGTATTCTATGGTAAAACTCTGATTGATACAGCCGTTAGATACGTGTATATAGTTGATATAGGCTATTTTTTCGTCACTGGTTATTGAAAATACATCCACATTATTGATAGTGTGACTCACTACCTCGCTTTTACTCACAAAACCATCAAGTGCGAGGTATTTCCTTTTCACTTCTTCTGCCTCTTCAAAACGTAATTCCTCGCTTAGTTTCAGCATTTCGTCCTTCAAATCTCGTAATACTTGTCGCGTATTTCCTTTTAGTATTTCTCGTGCCTGAAGAATGTTCTTTTGGTAGTTCTCGTACGACTGCCTTGCTACGCAGGGACCTAAGCATTTTTTGATATGAAAGTCCAGACAAACCTTATATTTTTTATTTTCAATTCCTTCTTTTGTAATGGGCTGTCGACAAGTGCGAGGATGGTATAGTTCTTTGATGATGTCGAGTACAGCATACATTGTTCCTATGTGAGAATACGGCCCGTAATACGACCCCCATTTCTTGTTGATAGTACGCGTTTTAAATATACGTGGGAAATACTCATTTGTAACACAAATACTAGGGTAGGTTTTTCCGTCTTTCAACAGGACATTATAGCGTGGGTTGTACTTTTTTATGAGTGAATTTTCCAGTAATAGGGCGTCTTCTTCAGTGTTAACAACCGTGTAACTGATATCATATATCTTTGAGACAAGAACGGCTGTCTTAAAACGGTCCACCTCTGAGTGAAAATAGGTGGATACGCGCGATTTCAAGTTCTTTGCTTTACCTACATAGATGATGGTGTGGGTATCGTCATAGAACTGGTAGCTGCCAGGTTTATCAGGCAACCGCCTTACAATATCTCGCAGATATTCAAGCCTTTTCTCGTTCTCTTCCTTTGTCATGTTTCACGTGAAACACTAAATTGTCAAAAGCGTTGTCAAATCGATATCTTTGAACTCATCACGACCATGCAACCCTTCGTCTGTAATCTCAATGATGAAGTTCATATATACCTTCTTTGGATGAAAGTGCTGTACCAACTTGTAAGCAGCTTTGGCTGTACCTCCTGTTGCTAAGAGGTCATCGTGAATAAGTACCACGTCATCAGGCTCGATAGAATCGATGTGCATTTCTATGGTATCAACACCATATTCTTTTGAGAACGACTCCTTAATAACTGTTGAAGGCAGCTTACCTGGTTTGCGTGCTAATACAACGCCAGCTCCAAGACGATAGGCGAGTGCTGCGGCTAAAATAAACCCACGACTCTCAATGCCTACAATTTTGGTGATGCCTTTATCTTTATAAATCTCATAAAGATCATCAACCATAATTTTCATGCACTCGGCGTTTTTGTAGAGTGTCGTCACGTCACGAAAATTAATTCCTTTCTTTGGGAAATCTGGAATGCATCTCAGATTGTCAATCAGTACTTTGTTGTTCATTTTCAGTCAGTTATATATGTTACACATTATGTCCTGTTTCACGTGAAACATTAGCGTCCCATGAGTACCAGCAGTACGTTGATGTCGCTAGGTGAGACGCCAGGAATACGACTTGCCTGTGCCAAAGTCTCGGGGTCAATGGCCTTCAATTTTTGACGGCATTCGGTGGAGAGTCCGTTCAGGTCTTCGTAATTAAAGTGACCTTTGATGCGAATATTTTCCAGACGATGCATTTTCTCTGCAACCAGTCGTTCACGCTCTATATATCCTTTATATTTGATACGAATCTCGGCAGCCTCGGCAATTTCTTCCATTCTGTTAGGCAAGCGTCCGATGAATTCGTGTAGTTCTGGAATTATTTCTGAAAGATTCTTTATGTTTAACTGTGGACGAGCTATCAAGTCCTCGAGTTTCACACCAAACTGGAGTGGGGTGGTGCCAAGCCGTTCTAAAGCAGGATTGATTTCCTTGGCTTTAATAGGGAATGTCTTGCAAAAACTTTCGATTCTTTCGATAGCATTTTTCTTTTCCATCCACCAATCATAACGATCCTTTTTGGCCAATCCTATATGATAAGAACGCTCCGTCAGTCGAGAGTCAGCGTCATCTTGGCGTAGTAAAATACGGTACTCAGCTCGAGAGGTGAACATACGATATGGCTCGTCAACACCTTTCGTCACCAGATCATCAATCAACACTCCGATGTATGATTCATCGCGATGCATCACAAATTCTTCGGTTCCATCGCACTTCAATGCGGCATTGATACCTGCTACTAATCCTTGTCCGGCAGCCTCTTCATAGCCTGTTGTTCCGTTTACCTGACCCGCAAAGAACAATCCATTAATTATCTTAGATTCCAACGAATGTTTAAGTTGCGTTGGATCAAAGAAATCGTACTCTATTGCATAGCCCGGACGATATACCTTGGCGTTTTCCAATCCAGGAATCATTCTTAGCGCATTGATTTGTACGTCCATGGGTAATGATGACGAGAAGCCATTTAAATACATCTCGTTAGTCTCTGACCCTTCTGGCTCTAAGAATAATAGATGTTTGTCTCGATCAGGGAATGTTACTAGTTTTGTTTCTATGGATGGACAATAGCGTGGTCCAATCGATTGGATTTGTCCATTATACAATGGAGAGTCCGCTAATCCTGAGCGAAGTATGTCATGTACTTCTGGATTCGTATAACATTCCCAACAAGGGAGTTGGGGAAGTGTGGGTTGGGCTTGATGATTCTCAGGGGTGCCATTGTAATAAGAGAAGCGATATGGGCGACTTTCTCCGTCTTGTTGGCGAAGCTTAGAAAAATCTATGCTGCGTTTGTCAATACGTACTGGTGTGCCTGTCTTCATACGTGCAGAGCGAATACCGTGTTGGGTGATGCTCTCTGTCAGTCGTTCTGCTGCCGGTTCCGCAATTCGCCCACCTTTTACCATCTTTCGACCTATGTGCATCAATCCATTTAGAAAGGTTCCTGCAGTTATCACCACACTTTTTGCACGAATCTCCGTTCCCCAGATGGTCTTTACGCCAACGGCAGTACCATTCTCTACCAACAGTTCGTCAACCTGGTCCTGCCAAATGTCTAAATTTTCGGTTTCATCGAGAACGCGACGCCATTCCCAGATGAACTTACCACGGTCACATTGGGCACGAGGACTCCAAACAGCAGGTCCTTTTCCCACATTCAACATTCGGAATTGTATGGCTGTAGCATCTGTTACACGTCCCATTTGCCCTCCCAGCGCATCAATCTCTCGCACAATCTGTCCCTTGGCAATACCGCCAACGGCAGGATTACACGACATTTGCGCAATCTTGTTCATATCCATGGTCACAAGCAGCGTCTTCGCACCCATATTTGCCGAGGCACATGCAGCCTCGCAACCAGCATGTCCGCCACCCACGACTACAACGTCATAATGTAATATCATCAGTATCTTTTAGAAAATTCCGTTGCAAAATTACAAAAAGTTCTGCAAAAAGACCTCATCTTTCAAAAAAATACATTAATTTTGCACGCTATAATCATTAAAAAGTAAAAACGGTATGTTGAAAAAGGCTCGAGTAGTAGGGTGGTCCTTGTTTTTGGGTGCTGTCAGCATGATGATGTCATCGTGCATGAAAGACCGTGGTGGCAGTGAAGATTTTATCACGAAGCCTTACATCAAGAATGAATATTATACAGACGGTACGCTATATTATGACTTGGACCATAAACAGGCCAGCGTTATAGGTACCGACGGCGGCGCTTCAGAAATCGTTGTTCCAAATGCCATTAGCATCAACGATGTGATTTATCCCATTACCCGTATGAAAAATCTGGGTGTCTTTACAGCAAAGGAAGATTATCTTAATAATCATGGGGTGACCAACAATCAGTCTTTGCGTTCGCTAACCGTTGGTTATAATGTCAACTCTTTTAGTTCTGACAATGGTGAGAACCCGCTGTTTGTAAGAAACCCAGAGGAACGGACAGAAGAAGAATCTATGTACATTCCTCAGACAACTCCCAGATATGTGAGACGCTATCCGTTAGAGAATATCAACGTGTGGACAGGTAATACGACGTTCGATGCCCGAGAAGGCTGTAATGCTATAGTATGGTCTAATCAAAGTAAGATTATGATTGGCGGGTTCGACAGTTCTATTCATTCCTCCATCAAGGAAATTGGCGATTTTGCCTTTGTCAACAGCCATAACTTTTTGGCATCGCCCAGTCATGATAATTTGATTAGGGTAGGTGAGTCTGCCTTTCAGGACTGTGGTTTTGTGAAGCTGCAACTGCCATCATCATTGGAATCGATAGGACGATGTGCTTTTGCCAACAACTTTCTGCGTACTCTTTCTATACCTGCATCAGTATCAGAGATTGGCGAATTTGCTTTCTTTGACAACATGCTGGAAACAATCATTGTGGAGTCAGGCAATAAGACCTTTGACTCACGCGATAATTGTAATGCTGTTATCCTAACGGAAACGAACGAACTCATTATGGGTTGTGAAAAAACGGTGATTCCCGATAATGTGGAAATAATAGGTAAGGGTGCTTTCATGGAGTGTAAGACGATGGCCGATGTCAGTTGGCCCAAGTCCCTGCACCGCATTGATGACTATTCATTTTTGAAATGTGAAGCCTTCAATAAGCTTGATTTGCCAGAAGGACTTGACAGTATTGGCGCGTCTGCTTTCTATGGCTGTTCTGGGCTTACCATAGTCAACATTCCCAGTACGGTGACATATATTGGGAAAGGTGCTTTCCGTAACTGCAGTCAGTTGGCAGAATATGGCTCTTATGTTAAACTTCATACAGCCGACCCTTCGGCGATAGATCCGTCTGTCTTTAGTTTTAGCGACGACAAGAAGGTACATCAACTGCTGGTTCCCCAAGGCTCGCTTAGCCTTTATCAGAATTCACGATGGAGCAATTATTTCCAGGAGATAGACGAGAGCGTGGAGTAGGCTTTGTGTGGAAAATATAAAAATAATGACAAACAAATGAGATTTCTAACCTAAAAAGTTTGAAATCTCATTATTTTTGATTAACTTTGCGACCTCAATACGTGTGTACGTACTAAATTATAAGTAAAGAAAAGGTGCCTGTGAGGGTGCTTAAATGCTGACAATAAATCTAAAAACTCATATTAATTCATTAATTTTCAATCATTTATGTGGTTATTTAATTCATCAATTGGTAGAAAGGTGGTGATGTCGGTAACAGGCATCTCGCTGATTCTGTTTTTGACGTTCCATTGCTGCATGAACTTGGTTGCACTGTTTTCGGGTGATGCTTACAACATGATTTGTGCATTGCTCGGTGCAAACTGGTATGCTGTAGTGGCTACGCTGGGTCTGGCAGGTTTGGCCGTGGCTCACATCGTGTATGCTTTCATCCTGACGGCTCAAAACCGTAAGGCTCGTGGCGACAACCGTTATGAGGTGGCTACGACCGTGAATGCCGGTAAGGTAGAGTGGGCATCTAAGAACATGCTTGTGCTGGGTATTATCATCTGCCTGGGTCTGCTGCTGCACTTGTTCAACTTCTGGTACAACATGATGTTTGCCGAGATTATTGGTATGCAAGTGGCTCACGATCCTGCTGACGGTTTTGCTTTCATGCAGGACACATTTAGCAATCCTGTCTTTGTAGTGCTCTACATCATCTGGTTCGTGGCCATCTGGTTCCACCTGACTCATGGTTTCTGGAGCTCTCTGCAGACTCTTGGTTTGAGTGGCAAGACATGGTTCTGCCGTTGGAAGACCATTGGCTTCATCTATGTTACCCTGCTTATTCTGGGTTTCATTGCTGTAGTACTCGCATTCTTCTTCGGTTGCGCTCCTTCACTCTGTAATGGCGCTTGCTGCAGTATCTGCTGCTAATAATCAATTATTAAATTTGAAAGAATTATGGCTAAAGTATTAGATTCAAAGATTCCCGCAGGACCAGTGCCTGAGAAATGGAAGGAATATAAGGCTCATCAGCGTCTCGTAAACCCGAAGAATAAGCTGAAGCTCGACGTCATCGTAGTTGGTACCGGTCTGGCTGGTGCTTCTGCAGCTGCTTCTCTTGGTGAGATGGGCTTCAATGTGATTAACCTGTGCATTCAGGACTCTCCCCGTCGCGCTCACTCTATCGCCGCTCAAGGTGGTATCAACGCCGCCAAGTGCTATCAGAACGATGGTGACTCTATCTACCGTCTGTTCTACGATACTGTAAAGGGTGGTGACTATCGTGCTCGCGAGGCCAACGTTTATCGTTTGGCTGAGGTATCAAACAATATTATCGACCAGTGCGTGGCTCAGGGTGTTCCCTTTGCTCGTGAGTATGGTGGCATGCTGGCCAACCGTTCGTTCGGTGGTGCTCAGGTAAGCCGTACGTTCTACGCCAAGGGTCAGACGGGTCAGCAGCTGCTGCTGGGTGCCTATAGCTCACTGAGCTGTCAGGTCAAGGCTGGTAAGGTAAAGTTGTACACTCGTTATGAGATGGAAGACGTGGTCATCGTTGATGGTCGTGCTCGTGGTATCATCGCCAAGAACCTGATCACAGGTAAGCTGGAGCGCTTCTCAGCTAACGCTGTTGTCATCGCTACTGGTGGTTATGGTAACACTTACTTCCTCTCTACCAACGCTATGGGTTGTAACTGTACTGCTGCTGTTCAGTGCTATCGTAAGGGTGCTTACTTTGCTAATCCTTCTTACGTTCAGATTCACCCCACCTGTATCCCTGTTCACGGTGACAAGCAGTCTAAGCTGACGCTGATGTCTGAGTCGCTGCGTAACGATGGTCGTATCTGGGTTCCAAAGAAGATTGAGGATGCCAAGGCTCTGCAGGCTGGTACCAAGCAGGGTTGGGAGATTCCCGAGGAGGATCGCGACTACTATCTGGAGCGCCGTTATCCTGCATTCGGTAACCTCGTTCCTCGTGACGTGGCCTCTCGTGCCGCAAAGGAGCGCTGCGACAAGGGCTTTGGCGTGAACAACACGGGTCTGGCTGTGTTCCTCGACTTCTCTGAGTCAATCAACCGTCTGGGTATCGACGTGATCATGCAGCGTTATGGCAACCTCTTCGAGATGTACGAGGAAATCACCGACGTATTCCCTGGCGATGTTGCTAACGAGATCAATGGTGTGAAGTACTACAAGCCGATGATGATCTATCCCGCTATCCACTACACGATGGGTGGTATCTGGGTTGACTATGAGTTGCAGACCTCTATTCCTGGTCTGTTCGCTATCGGTGAGTGTAACTTCTCTGACCACGGTGCTAACCGTCTGGGTGCTTCTGCTCTGATGCAGGGTCTGGCCGATGGTTACTTCGTGCTGCCTTACACCATCCAGAACTATCTGGCTGACCAGAGCATCTGGGGTAAGATCTCTACCGACCTGCCTGAGTTCGACGCTGCCGAGAAGGCTGTTGACGCAGAACTCGACCGTCTGCTGAACATCAAGGGTAAGCGTTCTGTTGATTCTATCCATAAGGAGCTGGGTCACATCATGTGGGAGTATGTTGGTATGGGTCGCACCGCTGAGGGCCTGAAGACTGGTCTGAAGAAGATGCACGAGCTCGAGAAGGAGTTCGACACCAACCTCTTCGTTCCTGGTTCTAAGGAAGGTCTGAACATCGAGCTCGACAAGGCTATCCACCTGCGTGACTTCTTCACCATGGGTCAGCTCGTAGCTTTCGACGCTCTCTCTCGTAACGAGTCTTGCGGTGGTCACTTCCGCGAGGAGTATCAGACCGAGGAAGGCGAGGCTA
>NZ_CAMJOS010000022.1 GCF_946407605.1 uncultured Prevotella sp. | reverse complement strand
AACTTGATCTAGTCGAAAGACAGAAAACTGACAACCAAAATCAGCGAACTACAAAGGTCGTTCCCTTGGTTGCTGCTTGAGGTGTATAGGTAGGTATTAGGTAGGTGTTTGAGCAACACCTACCTATTCGTTTACCCTTTATACAAAGACGTTTCGGAAGATTTAGGTAGGAGAGTAGGTCTTTTTTCAGATTACCTCAATACCTTGTTCCTCGCAGAGCTTCAAACTCATCTCCTTCAGTTTGAACTTCTGGATCTTGCCAGAACCTGTGAGGGGGAACTGGTCAATGAAGAACACGTACTTGGGAATCTTGTAGCGGGCAATCTTGCCGCGACAGAACAGCTGCACGTCCTCGGCAGTCATCTTTGCACCCTCTTCGAGGATGATGAAGGCACCTACGGCCTCGCCATATTTCTTGGAAGGCACGGCAGCGACCTGTACATCGCGGATGCCAGGCATGTGATAAAGGAATTCCTCAATCTCACGCGGATAGATATTCTCACCGCCACGGATAATCATGTCCTTGATACGACCCGTAATCTTATAGAAGCCCTCCTCGTCCTTCACACCCAGGTCGCCAGAGTGGAGATAGCCGTTCTTGTCGATGACCTCAGCCGTTGCCTCAGGGTTCTTGTAGTAGCCCTTCATCACGTTGAAGCCCTTGCAGCACATCTCGCCCTGCACGCCAACGGGACATTCCTCACCCGTCTCGGGGTCGAGCACCTTGACATCGACGAAGGGGAAGTCGCGACCTACGGTGGTGCAACGCTGCTCGAAGGTGTCGTTGAGGCAGGTCTGCGTCATACCAGGCGACGACTCTGTGAGTCCATAAACGCTGGTGATGGTCATATACATCTTCTCGCTGACCTGTTTCATCAGCTCGATAGGACAGAGCGAGCCCGCCATGATACCTGTGCGCAGACAGGTGAGGTCGAACATAGAGAACATGGGGTGGTTGAGCTCAGCGATGAACATCGTGGGTACGCCATAGACGGCAGTACACCTTTCTTTATGTATAGAGGCGAGCACCACGAGGGGGTCGAACTTCTCGACCATCACCTCCGTACAGCCGTGGGTCAGACAGTTCATCGTGGCCAGCACCACGCCGAAGCAATGGAACAATGGCACGCATACACACAGCTTATCGTCCTGTGTAAAGCCCATATTCTCGCCCGTAAAGTATCCGTCATTAGATATTCCGTAGTGAGTCAGCATCACGCCCTTGGGGAAGCCCGTAGTGCCAGAGGTGTACTGCATGTTGCACACATCGTAGCAGCTCACCTGCTTCTTCATCTGGTTGAGCGTATCGTCCTCGATATTCTGTCCTAACAGCAGCAGCTCGGCGGTATTGTACATGCCGCGATACTTCTCCATACCTATATATACTACGTTCTTCAGGTAGGGGAAACGCTCGCTGTTCAGGTGACCGCGTTCGCAGGTCTTCAACTCGGGCAGCATGGTGTAGGTCATGTCGACGTAGTTACAGTCCCAGGTACCGTCGGTGATGCAGAGCACCTCCATGTCGGAGTCCTTGCACAGATATTCCAGCTCATTCTGCTTGTAGTTGGTGTTCACCGTCACCAGCACGGCACCAATCTTTGCCGTAGCATAGAGGAAGGTGAGCCAGTCGGGCACGTTGGTAGCCCAGATACCCACGTTGGAGCCACGCTTCACGCCAATGCTGATCAAGCCCTTGGCCAGGTTATCGACACGCTTATTGAACTGGCTCCAAGTGAAGCGCAGGTCGCGGTCTGAATAGACGATATATTCCTTATCGGGTGTGGTCTCGGCCCAATATTCCAGCCATTCTCCCAATGTACGTTCCCACAGCTGGTAGCCTTCGCTGCCAGTCTCCGCAGGATATGTTCTATCAGGCAACGGACGGCCTGCCATATCTAGTTTTGCCATTTTTTCTTCTTTTTCGTTATGACGTTATAACGTAATCACGTAATAACGATGGTTTTAAAACGGAATATACACTACTGCGAGAATCTTAGCCGACTTGCCTGGAGCACCATGAACGTGGTGCTTGACGATAGAGTCGTAGAAGATGCTGTCGCCCTCTTTCAAGGTGTAGGTCTCCTTGCCATAGACAATCTCAATCTCGCCCTGCATGACGTAGATAAACTCCTCGCCTTCGTGGGCAGAGAGCTGGAACTCGGGCGACTGCTCGGGGTTGATGTCAATCACAAACGGCTCCATGTGGCGACCAGCCTTCCGCTGAGCCAAGGGGTGATACTCCATATGCTTGCGGGCATCGGTGGCACCGTTAGAGAAACTGATGCTGCTATCCTTCTCGCGGTCGGCAGCGCGGGTCACGATAGGACCCAGGTCATCGTTATCGTCCATAAAGGTGCCCAAACGCACACCCAGTGCACGGGCAATCTTAATGAGCGGACCAAGTGATGGCAGGTTGACATCGTTTTCTATAGAGTTAATCTGTTCTACCGTCAGGCCACTACGCTCTGCAATTTCTTCGATGGTGAGGTTCTTGGCTTCTCTGATTCCCTTGATTTTGGAACCGATAAGTGAATGATAATTATCCATAAATGTTACGATTTATTTGTTTTTGAGGCACAAAAGTATGAAATTAATTATAAAAACGGGCCTGTTTTCGAAAGATTAACACATATTTGTGTGTTTCATTGACAATCATCAATTATATATCCTTATTTATTTGCATAAAAGGCAGTGCACTGGCCTGTTCGAAGATAAGTTTGGCCATCGCTTCGTTCTCTGCCTGCTTGCCATTGATCGTGTCGAAAATAAAACGAACACCCTCCTGTCCGTTGCCGGCTTTCAGCGTGTGGACTATGCAGAGGTTCTGCAGTCCGACGCTCTCAGAAAGGATATCGATATCTGTAAGGGCCAGCTGCGAGAGGGCCAGCTGATAGGCCGACTCCTCGTTGGCGTGGATGAAGTTATGCACATCGCCCAGTGTCTCAAAGCCGAATGACTCCAAGACAGGCAGGAACGACAAAAGGGGATAAGGCAGTATCTCGGCCTGGTTCGACTCTGCGATGCGTTTGTTCAGTTTATCGAAAGGACTAGCGTTGAGATAACTGCGGAAGGTGTCGGCATTGAGAAGCACCTCGTCAAGTTGTCCTGAGGCCACCAGCGACTGCATGCGTCGGCGATAGTCTGTCATTGTGGTACGCAGTCGGCTGAACTCATCGTCAATCAGTTCCAACATACCCGAGAGACGGCTAAACTGGCGGCGATACTCTGTCGGCATCTTCACGGCACCCTTATAGCCGATGTCGTGCTCGATGGTGGACCACACATGCTCCAGGGCAGTGCGCATCTGCAACTCGAAGGCTACCTCGTTGAGTTCAGGCATCTCCGGATCGTCGACAAGCGTCTTAGGCAGCCGGCAGATGAAATGCAGGGAGTTATAGCCGAAGCTGGTCAGTTCGTGCAACTTACGCTTATCGACCGACTCCGTCCAGTCTATGTTAAACAAGCGTTTGGCGATGGCTGCCACCTTGTCGACCTCGGTAGTGTAGAACGTGATGATACGCACGCCGAAGATATCGGTGATATCGTAGATGGACTTGTATTTTCCACCTTTTAACTCGAGTTTTCCAGCCAGCGACTTCTCCGTCTTAATACGATGCTCGATGGAGTTAACGGTAAAGCCCTGCTCTTTCAGCACCTGTTCGATGGCATCCATAGCAATCTGCTCAAGCCGTTCGTAGACGGGACGGAGTTGACGATACTGTTCCAGCAGTTCCTGGCTGTGCGGGTTCAGGCTGTGTTCCATAATGTCTTATTTAAAAAAAGCCTGCCTTGGCATGAGGTCAAGGCAGGCACCATATCATGATTGTTCCTTATGCGAAAGGATTCTCGGTTGGGTAGAAGTTACCCTTCGGGAAGTTGTAGTCGATCTCGTCAACGGGGATACCCATGTACTTGAGAACCTCCCAGAGATACTTACCCTGATGGCCGAACATAACGGCGCAGTGGTGTGGGTAGTGCTTCTCGATGAGGACGTGACGATAGAAGCGGCTCATGTTCTTGATACCGAAGATACCGATAGAACCGAACGAGCGTGTAGCCACAGGAATAACCTCGCCCTGAGCGATGTAAGCGCGGAGCTTGGTGTCGGCAGTAGACTGCAGACGATAAACTGTAGCCAGACCTGGCTGGATGTCACCCTCGAGGGTACCGTTAGTAACCTCAACAGGCAGAGCGCGGGCCATAATGCGCTGGAAGCACATCTGGCAGTTGCAGACCTTGCTGGAAGCGGTGTTACCGCAGTGGAAGCCCATGAAGATTTCCTTCTCGGTGTAGGTGTCGCAAGCAAACTTCTTGCCCTTGATGCTCTCCTCGTACATATCCTGAGGAACGGTGTTGTTGATGTCGAGCAGGGTAACAGCATCCTGAGAGATGCAAGTACCGATATACTCAGACAGAGCGCCATAGATATCAACCTCGCAAGCTACGGGGATACCACGACCTGTAAGACGGCTGTTAACGTAGCAAGGTACGAAACCGAACATGGTCTGGAATGCAGGCCAGCACTTGTTGGCCATAGCAACGAACTGGCGAGAACCCTTGTGACCCTCGATCCAGTCAGTCAGAGTCAGCTCATACTGAGCGAGCTTAGGCAGAACAGAAGGAATCTTGTTACCTGTACCAAGCTCTGCAGCCATATCCTTAACTACAGCGTCGATACGTGGGTCGCCCTGGTGCTTCTGGAAAGCCTCGAGCAGGTCGAGCTCTGAGTTCTCCTCGATCTCAACGTCGAGGTCATAGAGAGCACGGATAGGAGCGTTACAAGCCAGGAAGTTGTTAGGACGGGGACCGAAGCTGATGATCTTCAGGTTCTGCAGACCAACGATAGCACGAGCGATGGGCAGGAACTCATGAATCATCTCAGCGCACTGAGCAGCGTCGCCAACGGGCTCCTCAGGGATATAAGCGCGAGTCTTGCGCAGGCTCAGAGCCTGGCTGGCGTTCAGCATACCGCAGTAAGCATCACCACGACCATCGATCAGGTCCTTCTGAGTCTCCTCAGCAGCAGCGCAGAACATGGTGGGACCCTGGAACCAGTCAGCAATCATGGTCTCTGAGATCTCAGGACCGAAGTTGCCCAGGTAAACGCAGAGAGCGTTACAGCCGGCCTTCTGTACATCTGCCAGAGCCTGCTGAGCGTGAATCTCACTCTCAACGATGCAGATAGGACACTCGTAGATGCCTTCCTTGCCAAACTTCTTTTCATACTCGGCGATAACGGCCTTACGGCGGTTAACGGCCAATGACTCGGGGAAACAGTCGCGGCTAACAGCCACGATACCGATCTTAATTACTGGTACGTTTTTCATTTTAATTGGTTTGTTACGTATTTGTTTAGACAGTTACGTCTGCAAAGGTACAAAAAATAATTGTATCGCCAAGCGTTTTGACAAAAATTTAAAATTATTTTGGCTGATTCAAAATTAATGCGTACCTTTGCAGCTTGATTTAAGACCCTATATTTAATAAGGTATGGACAATGTAGAAACACAAAATACAAAAGACGCAGGGCAACAGAAGGTCCAACTGGGTGTAATTTTAGCCGCAGGAATGGCCAAGCGTCTGCGTCCGCTGACTGACGAGCGGCCTAAGTGTCTGCTCACCGTAGGCCAGCGCACCCTGCTGCAGCGCACCGTCGATGCGATGGTGGCTGCCGGCATTTGTGAACTGGTGGTGGTAACGGGCTATCGTGCTGAGATGATACGCGATTTCCTGACAACACACTACCCCACCCTGAACATCCATTTCATCGACAATCCCGACTACGCTCACAACAATAATATCTTCTCGTTGTGGCTGACTCGTCCCTTTACTGAAGGACGCGATTTCCTGCTGTCGGACAGCGACATCCTGTTCGATCCGCAGATTATCCCCGCCGTACTGAATACCGAAGGCAGCGCACTGGCTGTGAACCGTCACGAGTTGGGTGAGGAAGAGATGAAGGTTGTAGTTGACGAGTACAACAACATCGTCGAGATCAGTAAGGTTTGTGCCGTAGAGCAGGCCATCGGCGAGAGCGTAGGCTTCGAGAAGATGACAGCAGAATACAGCTCGGCTTTGTTTAAGGAATTGGAGCAGATGATTGAGGGCGAAGGTCTCATCGACATCTTCTACGAGCGGGCCTTCGAGCGACTGATTCCTCAGGGACATACATTCACTGTGGTTGACACCACCCGTTTCTTCTCTATCGAGCTGGATACGGTAGAGGACTTCGAGAATGCCAAGAAACTGGTTCCGAAGGAACTGTATTGAGTTAAGAATTAAGAGTTAAGAATTATAAGATAAAACAGAATATTATGAACTTTCTTGATAGAAACGAATTTAATTTTGAGCCCAGCCAAAAAGTGGTAGAGGCTATTAAGAGTTTTGACCCCAAGACATTGTGCTTCTATACCCGCATCTACGATGAGGGCAAGAAGAGTGTCATTAGTGTTCGCTTAAGCGAGATTTACAACGTACCCGAAGAGCAGGTGCTGCTGACCTACGGTGGTGAGGACATGCTGAAGAATGCCATCCATTACTTCCTGTCAATCAACAGTCAGGATGTCAACGGCACGCCCAACACGAAGATTCTGATTCCAGAGTTCTCGTGGTGGTATTATAACCGCGTGGCTTCAGAGTGTGGTGGTACTTTCGAGATGTACCCCCTGCACGAGAAGGAAGACACCTTCGCCTACGATGTGGACGAGGTGATTGAATATACCAACCGCGTGCATCCCCGCATGCTGCTGCTGGCATCGCCCAACAACCCCACAGGTAACGGTCTGACACCTGAGGAGACTGGACGTATCATGGAGAATATCCCCAGCGACACGATGGTGCTCATCGACGAGGCCTATGCCAGCTTCATCAGCAACGACACCGCTTATATCGCTCCGCTGGTAAACAAATACAGCAACCTCATCATCTCACGCACCCTGTCAAAGTTCTACGGACTGCCCGGCCTGCGTTGTGGCTTCGGCTTCATTGGCAAGGGTCACGACCAGTTCCTGAGCTATGTGAACAAGTATCTGGGCTACAACCGCTTCTCAGAGGCTGTGGCACTGGCTGCATTGGAGAGCGACGAGCACTACCGTCACGTAGCCGACGATATGGAATGGGGCCGTCAGCTGTACAAGAAGGAACTGGGCAACCTGCCTGGCTTCAAGGTGTATAAGAGTGTGGCTAACTTCATCCTCATCAAGTACCCGTTGGAAATCAAGGAGGCCCTAATGGAGGCCCTGAAGGTTCAGGACTATAAGATTAAGTTCATGGGCGACAAGGGTCTGGAGTCATGCCTGCGCATCACACTGGGTCGCAAGGAGCAGACGCAGGCTGTTTGCGACACCATTGTACGCGTCTTCAACAACAAGTAAGATATGAACGAGAAATTCAAGGCGACGCTGAAATCGTCGGAGACGGAAGACTGGCTGGACTTGCATGTCATCCGTCCCTTTTGCTACTATTGTGCGGTGTTCTTCGCCAAATTCGATGTGCATCCCAACACCATCACCATTTGGTCGATGATTATCGGTGCCGCCAGCGCATGGTTCTTTGCGCAGGGTAGTTGGTATTACAGCCTTCAAGAAACCGGCAGTATATGGCAGGGCTTGATTTATAATATCATTGGCATCTTCCTGCTGATGTGGGGCGACATCTTCGACTGTACCGACGGTCAGCTGGCCCGCATGACAGGCAAGAAGAGTCGTCTGGGACGAATCCTCGACGGACTGGCAGGCTTTACCTGGTTCTTCCCCATCTACGTGGCATTGGTGATTCGCTTCTATATGCACCACGACCTGGAGTTCCAGTGGCTGGGCATAGAGAATACTGAGCAGAACACACTTATCGCCACTGGTGTGGTATTTGTGTTGGCACTCATCTCAGGTCTCTGGGGCCTGCAGGGTCAGCAGCGTCTGGCCGACTATTACATCCAGGTGCACCTGTTCTTCCAGAAAGGCGAGAAGGGCAGCGAGCTGGACAACTCGACACGTCAGAAGGAGATCTACGAGCAGCTGCCTAAGGATACACCCTTTTATGAGCGTTGGTTCCAGAAGTCGTATATTGAATATACGAAGAAGCAGGAGAATGTGACTCCTGAGTTCCAGAAACTGATGGCGAAGCTTCACGAGAAATACGGCAGTTCGGACAACATCCCCCAAGAGATTCGCGACGAGGTGCGCAGCCAATCGCTGCCCCTGATGAAGTGGAACGGTCTGCTGACCTTTAACTTCCGTGAGTTCTGGCTCTTCCTGTTCTGTCTGATTGACATCCCCGTAGGCAATTTCCTGTGGGAGATTATCGGCATGGGACTCATCTACTGGTATGTGAACCATCGTCACGAGACGTTCTGCAAAAAGATTAGAGAGAAATTAGGATGACCAAGCAGGGACTGAACAACCTCTTTTTCGTCATTGGTGTCGTAGCCGTTGTGGTGATGATACTAACGTTCGACGTGAGTTTTTCAGAGCTGTGGCTGCACCTGTGTAAGGCTGGCTACTGGCTTATTCCCATCTTAGGCATCTGGTTTGTGGTCTATGGACTGAACGCGCTGGCTTGGCAGAGTATCATACGCAGCAATACTGAGAACGACGATACAAAAGTCAGCTTCTGGCGCATCTACCGACTGACCATCACGGGCTATGCCCTGAACTACGCCACACCCGTTGGCGGACTGGGTGGTGAGCCCTATCGCATCATGGAACTGTCGAAGAACATCGGCAACCAGAAGGCCACCTCATCGGTGATTCTCTATGCCATGATGCATTTCTTCGCCCATTTCTGGCTGTGGTTCACCTCTATCTTCCTTTATCTGGCACTGGCTGCCATCTACTATGTTCCGATGACGCCCGCCATCGGAACGGCAATGGCTGCTGCCATCGCTTTCTGCCTGCTGGCATTCTATATCTTCTCACGAGGCTATAAACACGGACTGGTGGTGAAACTCATCCGATGGATTGGTAAGATTCCTGGCCTAAAAGGATGGAGCGCCCGTTTCCTCGACAAGCACGCAGAAGCCCTGCATAACATTGACGCACAGATTGCCGCGCTGCACAAGCAGGACAAACGTGCCTTCTATGCCAGTCTGCTGCTGGAATATGCTTCACGCATCGTGCAGAGCCTGGAGATTCTGTTCATGTTGTTGCTCTTCGGCATCGACTGTGGCGGCGGCTTCGACGGACTGTTCCTCACGTTCCTTTATTCTATCTTAATACTGTCGTTCACTACCCTACTGGCCAACCTCATTGGTTTCCTGCCCATGCAGCTGGGTGTGCAGGAGGGTGGTTTCATGGTGTCTATTGCCCTTATCGGCATGTCCACCAAACTGGGCAGCAATGTCGACTCTGCAGCCCTGGGCATCTTTGTCAGTATCATCTGTCGTGTCAGGGAAATCCTTTGGATTTTTGCCGGCATCCTGCTGATGAAGGTCGACGGCTTCAAGCGTTCCTCGGCCAAGGCCCTACTACTGGTGATGGTAGTGATGGCGGGATTGTCGTCATGCAGTAAGGATGACGACGAGTCAGATCCGGAAACTCCCCCCATAGAAGTCAAGACAAAGCGCACGGTAATGGTGTACATGGCTGCTGAGAACAACCTGACGCAATACGGCGGCTACCGATATCTGGACAATGATTATTACGAGTTGCTCGAAGGCTCGTGCGAGCTGGCCGACGACCAGCGCCTGTTGGTATTTGTCGACAGTCTGAACGCGAAACCAGCCATGGGAACGCCCCGTATTGTTGAGTTGCGCGGAGGAAAAGAGATTATCGTAAAAGAGTACGATAAAGAGTTCTATTCCTGCGACCCAACCCATTTCCGCGAGGTGCTTACAACGATGATGGACTATGGCCAGGCCGACGAATACGGCTTGGTGCTCTGGGGCCACGCCAGCGGCTGGGCAGTAGAGTCCGACACGATAGCCGATACCGCTCGTGCCTATGGTCAGGACTATGGCACCGACGGCAATTTAGGAGGCAAGAAATGGATGAACATCACCCAGATGGCCCGCACCCTGAAGGGGCTGCCTAAGCTGAAATTCATCTTTGCGGACTGCTGTAATATGATGTGTGCCGAGGTGGGCTACGAGCTGCGCCATGCTACCGACTACCTGATTGGTTCACCTGCCGAGATTCCAGGCGACGGTGCACCCTATCATCTTGTTCTTCCTTATTTATATAAGGACAGCACAGAACTCTACAAAGGCGTCATCGACACCTATTATAATGATTATCCGGAAGGTTATAGCGTGCCACTCTCTGTCATCGACACGCGATATATCCAGGAGCTGGCTTACCAAACCCGCGACATCCTGTCAACATTTGTGCCCACCTACCCTGAGGAGGTGAATCTTACACGGAACACAGGTCTGGTGTTCTATTGGACACCTGACGCTCCCGTCATGTATGACATGCGAGCCATCTTGAAGACCTATGCTCCTGCTGACGCTTTCGCCCAGTGGGATACTGTCTGTCAGAAGGCAGTGCCCTATCACCTCATGTCGATGAGATGGATGACCGTCTATTCAGACCAGATTACTGCTTTCAACTATTTCCAACAGGACGAGTCGCTCAATGTGTGTGTGAGCATGTTTGTGCCCCAGAACAACATCTACTATCAGCAGGGCATCTTCCGTTATAACGCCACTTACACACAGCTTGAGTGGAACCGCATCGTCGACTGGTCCCGCTTCGGTTGGCCTACTGGCGAAGAATAAGTTTTCGTTTATTTTTTCAGTTCTACACGAAAGGTCGTTCCACGACCCACCTCCGACTCTTTCACAAAGATACGCCCTTTGTGATATTCCTCTGCTATGCGCTTGGCTAACGAGAGACCTAAGCCCCAGCCGCGTTTCTTCGTGGTGAAGCCAGGACGGAACACATTACTGATGTCCTTCTTCTTGATGCCCTTACCAGTATCTACCACCTCTACGGCCACGATATCTTCCTCTTCCAGCAGCCAGAGATCAATCTTGCCTGTGCCATCCTCCATTGCGTCAACAGCATTCTTACACAGGTTTTCGATGACCCACTCAAACAGCGAGGCGTTGATCTTTACCGTTACAGGATGGTCTGGATAATGTCCTTTGATACTGATCTTTTGCGACGTGCGCTTATCCATATACTCTATCACACGGTCCAGCACCTCGTTCAATGTCGTATCCACAGGTTCTGGACGTGAGCCTATCTTCGAGAATCGCTCGGCAATACGCTCCAGGCGCTTCACATCCTTCGCCATCTCAGGTATCAGCGTATCGTCGGGATAGGAATCTTTCAGCACTTCAACCCATGCCATCAGACTCGAGATAGGCGTCCCCAACTGATGGGCCGTCTCCTTCGACAGACCCACCCACACCTTGTTCTGCTCGGCACGCTTAGCAGTAAGGATGGCAAAGATGGCCACAATGGCAAAGACCAGCACGATGGCCAGTGCCCAATAGGGGTAGTAGGTCAGGCGCTTCAGCATGATCGACTCGTCGTAACATACCTGCTGGAAGTCGCCACCAAGCTCTATGCGAATAACGTTGCCCGCTTGTTTCATCCGCCTGGCATAGTCCTCCACGCTGGTAGAGTCCTCTATATTTCTATAGTCCATCACCCGATCTTTAGAGTCGAGCACGATGACAGGAATGGTATTGTTTCCCTCCATCACCTGCGCCACAAGCAGCAGATACGACATCTCGTCGTCCTGATTCAGGGCTTCCATAGCCTTTGCCCACACCTCCATCTTGTTGCGTTCCTCTGTCTGGAGGTCACGCACCAGATAGTGCGAGGCTATCAGCGCAGCAGCAGCTATCAAGATAGCTACCACCACCAGCCATATCTTCACTTGTCTGATTCTGTCAGTCCACTGCATGGGGGTCAAATGCCAATTGTTTGCTTTTTCCTCGGCAAAAATACTAAAAATAACTGAAAAAAACTAATAAAGTAGAGAAAAGTTGGTCGTTTTTAGAAAAAAAAACAGAGTTTCGGGATATAATTGAAAAAAAATGAGTAACTTTGCACCCGCTAAAAAAGTGTATATGTGTTACTTAGAGCAGTTTGACATTGATTTAAAGGCACTTACGGACGAGACAACACCTCTGTCGTGGGAGTTGGACAATCAATTTTTTCAATCGCTCGAGGATGCACAGGTGCAGGAAGGCTCGCTGCATGTGTCGGGGTCTATACGCAAGACCGTCGGCTTTTTTGAGCTCCAACTGCATACTGTCGGCACAGTTCGCATTCCCTGCGACCGCTGCTTGGACTTGATGGACCAGCCCTTAGAGGCCGACCTTCGTCTGGTGGTGAAACTGGGGAGCGAATACCAAGAGGACGATGACCTGATCACCGTAGCTGAGGATGAAGGTATTCTCCATACGGCATGGTTCATCTACGAGTCTATCATACTGGCGGTACCCATCCAGCACGTTCATCAACCTGGCGATTGTAACGATGCTATGATGCGAGTGCTCAGTGAGCATTCGGCTGCCCGAAGCAGCGATGCGGACGCACAGGAGACTGATCCCCGATGGGATGCACTAAAAAAGTTAAAAGTGAAGAGTGAAGAGTGAAAAATTTTGCTCCGCTCTGATAATTGTAAAATGTAGAATTATTAAATAGTAAAGAATTATGGCACATCCTAAAAGAAGACAATCAAACACTCGTACAGCCAAGCGTCGTACCCACGATAAGGCCGTAGCTCCCACACTGGCAGTATGCCCCAACTGTGGCGCTTACTATGTATATCACACCGTATGCCCCACCTGTGGTTACTATCGTGGCAAGGTTGCTATCAAGATGGACGAAGAGGTTGCTGAATAATGGGAAAGATTAACGCGATCATCACCGGCGTCGGAGGCTACGTGCCCGACTATGTCCTCACCAATGAGGAACTGTCGCGCATGGTCGACACCAACGATGAGTGGATAATGACGCGTGTCGGCATTAAGGAGCGCCGCATCCTCACCGAAGAGGGTCTCGGCACCTCCTATATGGCGCGTAAGGCCGCCAAGCAGCTGATGAAGAAGACGGGGGCCGACCCCGACTCTATCGATGCCGTTATTGTGGCAACATCGACGGCTGACTATCACTTTCCTTCTACGGCCAGCATCGTTATTGGTAAGCTGGGCCTGAAGAATGCGATGGCCTTCGACTTCTGGGCTGCCTGCTGTGGTTTCCTTTATTCACTCGATGTAGCATCGTCGATGATTCAGAGCGGTCGCTATAAGAGGATTATCCTCATTGGCGCCGACAAGATGTCATCGGCCACCGACTATAAGGACCGTAACACCTGTCCCCTCTTTGGCGACGGCGCAGCAGCCGTGATGCTTGAGGGTACCGAGGAAGAGAACATCGGACTGATTGACTCTTACCTGCGTACCGACGGCATGGGCCTGCCCTTCCTCCACATGAAGGCAGGTGGCTCTGTCAGCCCTCCCAGTCACTTCACAGTTGATCACCGCATGCACTTCTGCTATCAGGAGGGTCGCACGGTGTTCCGCTATGCAGTAACAAACATGAGCGATGACTGTGCACTCATTGCCGAGCGCAATGGTTTGACAAAGGACAACATCAACTGGGTGGTACCTCATCAGGCCAACATGCGCATCATCGAGGCTGTGGCCAAACGCCTGGAACTGCCAATGGAACAGGTGATGGTCAACATTGAGCACTTTGGCAACACTTCAGCAGCTACCATCCCTCTGGCTCTTTGGGAGTATGAGCCTCGCCTGAAGAAAGGCGACAACATTATTATGACAGCCTTCGGAGCCGGCTTCGTTCATGGAGCCAACTATCTCCGCTGGGCTTACGATGGAAAATAATTCCACTAACATAATTAATTGAGGCGAAGCAGCAATGCTCCGCCTCTTTTTTGTTAATATTCCTTAACCTGTTTTACTTTTCCGCCCAACCCGCGTCAAAAGACAAAAGCAAACGTTTTACCAATATAATGTATTATTACTTATGAAAAAGTTATTTCTTTCATTGTTGGCGCTCTCTGCTTTGACAGCGTCAGCACAGTTTGGTGCGCCCAGACAAAACCCCGTTGTTCCTTCTGTAACAGAAAATGTGGTTGAGGACTTCAAGCCCGCCACTTCTAATCAGGACAACAAGCAGTATCCTATGGTCAACTCACAGCGCATGGTACGCGCTCAGATCTCAGCTCCTAACGCCAAGGAGGTTGGTCTCGACATCGCTGGTAAGATCTATCAGATGACCAAGGACGAGAACGGTGTGTGGACTGGCACTTCTGAGCCTCAGGACGAAGGTTTCCACTACTATCAGCTCAACATCGACGGCGCCTCAGTGCCCGATCCAGGCAGCCTTTACTACTATGGTGCCAGCCGTTGGGGTAGCGGTATCGAGATACCTTCTGCCGACCAGGACTTCTGGCAGGTGAAGAACGTGCCACAGGGTTCTATGGGCGAGGTGTTCTATTGGTCAACCTACACCGAGAAGATGCGTCGCTGCCATGTATATCTGCCCGCTGAATATTTCACCAACCCCACCAAGAAATTCCCCGTTCTGTATCTGCAGCACGGCATGGGTGAGAACGAGTACGGATGGGCCGAGCAGGGTCACACCGCTCAGATTCTCGACAACCTGATTGCCGAGGGTAAGGCTGTTCCTTGCATCATCGTGATGGACAATGGCCTGAACACCAGCCGTCCTGGTGAGCAGGGTGGTTTCGGAGGCTTCGGCGGTCAGCGTCCTCAGGGCCAGCGTCCTCAGGGAGGTTTTGGTCAGGGCGGCCAGCGTCCTCAGGGTGCAGCACCTGGTCAGGGTGGTCAGCGTCGTGGTGGTTTCGGAGGTTTCTCTGAGGGCTTCAAGAATGTGCTCTTCAACGATATCATCCCTATGGTCGAGAAGAACTATCGCGTCATTGCCGATCCTCAGCACCGTGCTTATGCTGGTCTGTCAATGGGTGGTATGCAGGCTCGTGAGATCACCCTGGCTAACCCCGACAAGTTCGCCTATGTTGGTTCTTTCAGCAGCGGCTCTTGGAGCGTTGATCAGGTGAAGGGTTCAGAAGGTTTCGCAAAGAACGTAAAGCTGCTCTTCATGAGCGGTGGCGGCAAGGAGAACATGGGTTGTGTTGAGGCAGCTAAGAAGATTCACGACGAGCTCGGCATGAATGCCGTAGGTTACGAGTCTCCTGGCACTGCCCACGAGTGGCACACATGGCGTCGCAGCCTCTACCAGTTTGCACAACTCATCTTCAAATAATCGAGACTCATAGCAATATAAATTGTACAAACTCTATAAGGGAGGAAGCCTTTGGCTTTCCTTCCTTTTTTAGTCAGCACAAAAGGAATCGGAGTTAAAAGAGACTAAATGCCGCCACGAAGGTTTAATAAACCTTAATTCAATTGGCTAAGCACGAGAATTTCTATACTTTTGCGCAAAAATAATTATCAATGACTAAATTAATTAAAAAGAAAACATGAAAAAGTACTTTCTTAGCATGATGTCCATCCTCATGATGGCATTGGTGAGTGTGAGTTTCGTGGCCTGCGGCGACGATGATGACGATAATGGCGGCAGCTATAGTGGCAGCGCCAGCAGCGGCACGTCAAAGATGGACATGGGCGAGTTGAACGTCGATGTAA
Organism: uncultured Prevotella sp.; assembly: GCF_946407605.1. Taxonomy (GTDB): domain Bacteria; phylum Bacteroidota; class Bacteroidia; order Bacteroidales; family Bacteroidaceae; genus Prevotella. The sequence continues at coordinate 48,938 of NZ_CAMJOS010000022.1, read as the reverse complement.
ACCATTGCTTCTGGGCATACGATACAGAGGATAACGAGAATGTTTACGTCGTAGATCTGTACAACCTGGACATTGAGGCTTATGCCAAGCAGGGTCGTCACTTCTATAATGCCGACATGGTGCAGATTCTCATCAAAGACAACAATGGCAGCAATGCCTCGTTGCCCACTGGTACCTTCAAGGATTTCACCATGCAAATCACGAGAGGCGTCAGCAGCAATTTAAAAGCCCTGGACAACGTTATCATGTATTTCTGCGAGCCTGACTCTACCGGCAATGCTCAGGTGACCATCAGCAAGAGCGGCGACGACTATACTATCAGCGTTAGCGGCGTGGATATCTTTGGTGAAGAAGACGAGCAGCTCGTCCTCATCAAGAAGAGCGCAACGTTCAGCTACACTGGCGGTGCCGTCAACATGACTGACCTGAAGTCAGAGTTTGAAAAGATTAAGGATGATGAAGAGGAAGCCGAGAAGAAGGATTCTACCAACTACGCCACCTCATTGACACTCGATGACAAGACGTTCAACCTCGACTACGGATACTGGTATAAGTCCGTTGACTCTATCAATAACGTGACCTATTTCTACATCAACATATTCAACTGCCCATATACCGACATTTGGACAGAAGGCGATAAAAGCGATCTGCCTGCCGATATCCACGAGTTTAGCATCTACTTTAGAGCTCAGAGCGTCTATTTTGATGGTCTACCCGAAGGAAACTTCGTTCTTTCAAGTTTGGCTGCCATTTCTATCGACAGAGACAAGTACTTAGCTGCGTTGGAAAGTGATGCTGATTACATTAGCTCAAGTGAGTTCTATACCTCTGAGTTCATTGAAGCCAGTGACCGTGCATTCATCAGCATCAAGAAGGAAGGCGACAAGTTCTACCTCTCGTTCTCAACGCTTGAGTTCTATAAGGTTAACATCGCAGCCTCAACCATACTGAACGACCCCATCTACGTCTCGAACTGGGGCTATGAAGGCAACCTCAAAGACATCAACTACCTCTACGAATATGATGAAGAGGAAGAAGAAGGTGAAGAAGGTGAAGAAGGCGAAGGCGAAGGTGAAGGTGAAGGAGCAAGAAGCATGACCAAGCAGAAGGCCAAGAACCTATTTATCAAGCCGATGTTCTTGAAGTAATGTCGTAGGGCATTGCCTTAACAAATAATCAAGGGCGTTTTTGCAGCGAGGGTGAAAGTCCTGCGTTTGCAAAAACGCTCTTTTTTTGCAAAACATTTTGAATATTGGGTGAAAATGATTATCTTTGCACCAAAATGAACGAACGACTGATGAAACACAAAGCAGGCTTTGTAAACATTGTGGGCAATCCTAACGTAGGAAAATCGACGCTGATGAACCAGTTGGTGGGCGAACGTATCTCTATAGCAACGTTCAAGGCTCAGACCACTCGTCATCGCATCATGGGTATCGTCAACACCGACGACATGCAGATTGTGTTTAGCGACACCCCAGGTGTGCTGAAGCCCAACTACAAGCTGCAGGAGTCGATGCTCGCCTTCAGCGAGAGTGCGCTGACCGATGCCGACGTGCTGCTCTATGTGACCGACGTGGTGGAGAACCCAGAGAAGAACATGGAGTTCCTGGAAAAGGTGCAGAAGATGACCATCCCTGTGCTGCTCTTGATTAACAAGATAGATAGCCTCACCCCCGACCCCTCCCCCAAGGGAGACGGGAGTAGTCAGCAGAAGCTGGCCGCCATCGTCGAGAAATGGCATGCCCTGCTGCCCAACGCAGAGATCCTGCCTATCTCGGCCAAGAACAAGTTTGGCACCGACCTGCTGCTGAAACGTATTCAGGAGCTGCTGCCCGAGAGTCCCGCGTTCTTCGACAAGGACCAGCTGACAGACAAGCCCGCCCGTTTCTTCGTGTCAGAGATTATTCGCGAAAAAATCCTGCTGTTCTATGACAAGGAGATACCCTACTCCGTCGAGGTAGTGGTAGAAAGCTTCAAGGAGGACGACCGTCAGATTCATATCAACGCCGTCATCTATGTGGAGCGCGACTCGCAGAAAGGCATCATCATCGGCCATCAAGGCGTAGCGCTGAAGAAGGTATCTACCGAGGCCCGTAAGGCATTGGAGAAGTTCTTCGACAAGCATATCTACCTGGAGGTCTTCGTCAAGGTGGACAAAGACTGGCGCTCGTCGCAGAAAGAGCTGGATAATTTCGGGTATAACCCGGATTAGGTTTGAGCTTTGAGGTTTAAGATTTGAGATTGAGAGATTAAGATATGGGAAATTTAGTAGCTATTGTGGGCCGTCCCAACGTGGGTAAGTCCACCTTATTCAATAGACTGACCAATAGTCGTCAGGCCATCGTCAGCGACGAGGCCGGCACCACCCGCGACCGCCAGTACGGCAAGTGCGAATGGTGCGGCAACGAGTTCTCGGTGGTGGATACTGGCGGCTGGGTGGTCAACAGTGATGATATCTTCGAGGAGGAGATTCGCAAGCAGGTGGTCATAGCCACCGAGGAGGCCGACCTGGTGCTGTTTGTCTGCGACATCAAGAACGGCGTCACCGACTGGGACATGGATGTGGCACAGATCCTGCGCCGCGCCAAGCTGCCAGTGCTGCTGGTGGCCAACAAGGCCGACGACAACAAGGACAACTACGGACAGTACGAGTTCTACAAGCTGGGGCTAGGCGACCCCTACTGCATCAGCGCCGCCACAGGTAGCGGTACTGGCGACCTGCTCGACAAGGTGATTGAGACCCTGCCTAAGAAAGACAAGGACGATGCCGAGGAGGGTATCCCTCGCTTTGCTGTGGTGGGACGTCCTAATGCGGGCAAGTCGAGCCTCATCAACGCTTTCATCGGCGAGGAGCGCAACATCGTAACCGATATCGCTGGCACCACACGCGACTCTATCTACACCCGCTACGATAAGTTCGGCTTCGACTTCTATCTGGTCGATACCGCAGGCATCCGCCGCAAGAACAAGGTCAGCGAAGACCTGGAGTTCTATAGCGTCATGCGCTCTATCCGCGCCATTGAGAATAGCGACGTGTGCATCCTCATGATCGATGCCACCCGCGGTATCGAGGCACAGGACATGAATATCTTCCAGCTCATTCAGAAGAACAACAAGAGCCTGGTGGTGGTGGTCAACAAATGGGACCTTGTGGAAGACAAGAGTCAGATAGTCATCGACACCTTCGAGAATGCCATCCGCGAACGTATGGCACCCTTCAAGGACTTCCCCATCATCTTCGCCTCGGCCATGACCAAGCAGCGCATCTTCAAGGTGCTGGAGACCGCCAAGGAGGTCTATCTGAACCGTAAGATACGCATTGGCACCAACAAGCTCAACGAGGTGATGCTGCCCATCATCGAGGCCACGCCGCCGCCCAGCATCAAAGGCAAGTATATCAAGATCAAATATGTGAGTCAGGTGCCCGACACCCAGATTCCCACCTTTATCTTCTACGCCAACCTGCCGCAGTATATCAAGGAGCCCTACCGTCGCTTCCTTGAAAACCAGATACGTCAGCACTGGACGCTGACAGGCTCGCCCATCAATATCTTTATCCGTCAGAAATGAAGAAGCGATTTTTCATAGGGCTCATGGGGCTCCTCGGCCTCATAAGCCTCATGGCCTGTGGCGAAGAGCCCACCCCCGAGGATGCTGCCATGGCCTCAGCCCAGCAAAGCTATGAGAGTCTGCTGGAGGGCGACTACGAATCGTTCCTGGCAGGTCGTGCCGATGCGGAGCAGATGCCTGCCAGCTATCGCGAGCAGCTCATCACCACATACAAACAGTTCATCGTACAGCATAAAGAGGAGCACGGCGACATTGCCTCCATTACGGCTTCGCGTGCCCAGATGGACAGCACGCTCCAGCTCATGCAGGTATTCCTGATGGTATGCTATGCCGACAGCACGCTGGAGGAAGTCCTGGTGCCGATGGTGGAACGTAACGGCGAGTGGAAAATGAAATAGAAAAAACGCAATCATCGTAATGATGGTTGCGGAGAGAGGGATTCGCGCTCGACCCGAAGGGGCGCTTTTACCAAGCATAGCGACTAAAAGAACGTGAGAACATGGTTCGCATACGCAACAAAAAAACGCCAAGAAAAGCTTGACGTTTCTTGTTGCGGAGAGAGAGGGATTCGAACCCCCGGTGCCTCTCAGCACGACGGTTTTCAAGACCGTTGTAATCGACCACTCTACCATCTCTCCTTGAGTGCCTGAAAAGCGGGTGCAAAGGTACGAATATTAATTAAGAATTAAGAATTATGAAATAAGAAAATATCTATTCTTAAAGAATTTTAACATTAAAGGTATTAAAAACTCTTAACTCTGTTGTCTTTTCGTTCGGTTTGCACTACCTTTGACCTGTAGTCTAAGGTACTCACGCTCGAAAATACTCAAATAAATTTGGTTTTTACTCGCTTATTCGCACTTTGAGTCTACGCCTCGAAAGTAGGCTGCATCTCGGAAAAACTCAAATAAATTTGGTTTTTCGCTCGATTTGCACTACCTTTGCAGCATGATTTATCCGAATAACTACGAACAGAAAATAGGGTTTAGCGAAATACGCACGTTGCTGAAGCAGCGCTGTCTCAGCTCATTGGGACGCGAGATGGTGGACGAGATGGCCTTCTCGCAGAACGCTGACGAGGTGAACGAATGGCTGCAGCAGGTGCGGGAGTTCAGACGACTGAAGGAGGAGCACGACGACTTCCCCATGCAGTATTTCTTCGATGTGCGCGAGAGCATCACCCGCATCAGACTGGCTAACACGCACCTGGAGGAGAACGAGGTATTCGACCTGCGTCGCTCGCTGGAGACCATCGCCAATATCGTGAACTTCCTTCAGAGGAATGTGGAAGAAGGAAACAGTCCACAATACCCTGCGCTCTATCGACTGACAGAAGGTGTGTTCATCTTTCCTGCGATGATTCGGCGCATAGACTCCATTTTGGATAAGTATGGCAGGATCAAGGACAGCGCATCGATGACGTTGGCTGGCATACGTCACGAGCAGTCGAAGATGGAGGGTAGCATCTCGCGTACCTTATATACTATATTACACTCGGCACAGCGCGACGGCTTGGTTGACAAGGATGCGGCACCCACGCTGCGCGACGGAAGACTGATGATTCCTGTGGCACCAGCGCTGAAACGCAAGATCAACGGCATTGTGCACGACGAGAGTGCAACGGGTAAGACCGTGTTTATTGAGCCTGCCGAGGTGGTGGAGGCTAACAACCGTGTACGTGAGCTGGAGGCGGAAGAGCGTCGCGAGGTGATTCGCATCCTGACGGTCTTCTCCGACGAGGTACGTCCTCACGTAAAGGAGATTCTCGACTCGTACCGTTTCCTGGCCACCATCGACCTGATACAGGCGAAGGCTGAGCTGGCCGAGCAGATGCAGGCCTTTGAACCAGAGGTGAAAGCGGAACCCACGATAGACTGGATAAGGGCGATACACCCGTTGCTGCAAAGGTCGCTGGCGAAACAGGACAAGAAAGTGGTGCCACTGGATATAGAACTTAGTGGAAAGAGGAAAGAGGAGAGTGGAAAGAGAAATGTTGGAAGATTGTTAATTATCTCTGGCCCCAACGCGGGCGGTAAGTCGGTATGTCTGAAGACGGTGGGTCTGCTGCAGTATATGCTGCAATGTGGACTCAGCGTGCCCATGAGCGAGCGCTCTACCTGTGGTCTGTTCCAGAACATCATGATTGACATCGGCGACGAGCAGAGCATAGAGGACGACCTGTCGACCTACTCGTCGCACCTGATGAATATGAAGCAGATGATCAAGAGCTGCGACGCCCACACCTTATTATTAATAGATGAGTTTGGAGGCGGCACAGAGCCTATGATTGGCGGCGCCATTGCCGAAGCCGTGCTGAAGCAGTTCTGGCAGAAGAAGACCTTCGGAATCATCACCACCCACTATCAGAACCTGAAGCATTTTGCCGACGACCACGAGGGTGTGGTGAATGGTGCGATGCTCTACGACCGTCATGAGATGCAGGCGCTGTTCCAGCTGAGCATAGGTCAGCCTGGCTCCAGCTTTGCCATCGAGATAGCCCGCAAGACTGGACTGCCCGAGGAGGTGATCAAAGATGCGTCGGACATCGTAGGCTCGGAGTACATACAGAGCGACAAATACCTGCAGGACATTGTGCGCGACAAGCGCTACTGGGAAGGCAAGCGTCAGACCATCCATCAGCACGAGAAGAACCTGGAGGGACATATCCAGCGCTATGAGAGTAACCTGGAGGAGATAGAACGCGAACGAAAGAAAATCATACAGCGCGCCCAGCAGCAGGCTGAAGAGCTGTTGGCCGAGGCTAACCGTAAGATAGAGAACGCCATCCGCGAGATTCGTGAGGCACAGGCCGAGAAGGAGCGCACCCGCGAGATTCGTGAGGAGCTGCAGGAGTTTCGTGCCCAGGTGCAGAACGACGACACCCGTGGTCTGATGAGCGAGGAGGAGTTTGCCAAGAAGCTTCGTCAGATGGAGGAGCGCAAGGCTCGTAAAGAAAAGAGGAAAGAGGAGAATAAAAAGAGGAAAGAGGAGAGTGGAAAGAGGAAGGAGGAAAGAGGAGAGTGGAAAGAGAATAGCTCAGCGGCGACAAACGCTCAACTCCAAATTGGCGACAGCGTGCGCATAAAAGGTCTTAACACCATTGGCACGATAGAGAGCATACAAGGCAAGCAAGCCTCCGTGATCTTCGGCGACGTACGCAGCAAGGTGAAGGTAGAGCAACTGGAGAGAGTTGAAAGTGGAAAGTGGAAAGGTGAAAGTGGAAAGTTGAAAGTTGAAAGTGGCAATGCCGCCCAGAAGCATGCCGAGCTGGCCATCCAGACCTCGAAGATGACGCGTGCCACGATGGAGGACCGCAAATCGAACTTCCACCAGGACATCGACGTGCGCGGTATGCGTGGCGACGAAGCCATCGACACCGTGATGCACTTCATCGACGATGCCATCCTCATCGGCATGTCGAGGGTACGTATTCTCCACGGCACCGGCAGCGGTATTCTGCGCCAGCTGATACGCCAATATCTGCGCACCGTACCCAACGTAAAGTCCTGCAAAGACGAGCATGTGCAGTTCGGCGGAGCAGGTATTACGGTGGTCGACATCGACTAAATTGGCATCTAAATAAAAGCAAAAAAAACTAAATTTATTTGGCACTCTTGCAAAAATTTCATTATCTTTGCACGCAGATTCAGGATTGCCCATTACTCTCGTGATGAGAACGGACAAGAGAAAATATTCATTCAAGGGCTTGTGATAAGCCCCATTACATAGAGTCTATGGTAAAATATGCAAAACTATTTTGTCTGGGCTTGTCTATCTTAATCCTGAGGCCCCTCAGTGCTGGGGCAGCCAAAAAGACAACTCCAGAGCAGTTTGACTGGACCCCTGTGATAGAGGCCATCATACTGGTAGAGAGCGAAGGAAATCCAAACGCCGTGAGTGGGAACTCGGTAGGCGCCATGCAGATTACTCCTATTGCCGTCAAGGAATGTAACATCATCCTCGAGGCTCGCGGCAGTGAACTGCGTTACACTTTGGCCGACAGATACGACGTGGCCAAGTCGAAAGAGATGTTCCTTCTGATTCAGTCTAAGTACAACGCCAAGAACGACGTAGAGAAAGCAATACGTTTATGGAATGGCGGACCTAACTTCAGTGTACGTGCTACAAACCGTTATTATCAGAAAGTACTAAGACGCATGAAGTGAGTTTCATGCAACAACAATGAATCACAAAACGCATACAAGTCCGGTTGCAGGTTATAAAAGCCCTGCGATCGGACTTTTTCATTATCCGAAAAACATAAAAAGTCTTAAACCGTTAAACCATCCGCGCCGCAATCCATCAAAACATTTAGTTAAAACCCTTATTAATTATACGAACTAGACAAATGGACCTACGACACCTCCTACTGCTGGTGGCCCTATTGCTGAGCATGAGCGCTAATGCCCAGCGTGAGACCCTTTCCGGCCGCGTCATCGACAAAGACAATGGTGAAGTTTTGGAAAGAGCCACCGTACAGCTCTACCGCATCACAACCCGCAGAAACAATGCCAAGGACACCACCTTCGTGGGAGGCACGCTCTCCGACGAACGCGGCGCTTTTTCGTTTAGCGAAGTCCGCTCTGGCAATTATTTCATGAAGATCACCTTTCTGGGTTACAAGGAATACACCCGCAACATCAACAAGACCAGCAGCAACCAGTCGCTGGGCACCATCTCGCTGGAGCCCAACACGGTAGAGATAGCCGAAGCCATCGTTGTGGCCAACATCCCCAAGATGGTCATCAAGGATGATACGGTAGTCTATAATGCCGATGCCTTCCGTGTGCCCGAGGGCTCCGTCATCGAGGCGCTGGTCGAGGTGTTGCCTGGTGCCAAGATTGACGACGACGGTAAGATTACCGTCAACGGCAAGGAGGTGAAGAAGTTCAAGCTCGACGGTCGCGACTTCATGACAGGCAACAACGATGCCGTGATGAAGAACCTGCCGTCTTACGTTATCGACAAGGTGAAGGCCTACGACGAGAAGAGCGACCTGAGCCGTATGACGGGTGTGGACGACGGCAACGATGACTTCGTGCTCGAGTTCACCACCAAGCGTAGCGCACGCAACGGCATACAGGCCAACCCTGACTTAGGTATTGGTACCGACCAACGCTATGGTGTGCGTCTCACCGCCATGAAGCCCTTCGGTGCCATGCGCTATACCTTCATGGGCAACGCCAACAACGTCAACGACAGAAACTTCTCGGGTCGTGGCGGACGAGGCCGAGGCAATGGTCAGGGACAGCGTCACACCAAGACGGGTGCCCTCGACATCAGCTACGAGAACGACAAGGACCTGAAGCTTAGCGGTCGTGTTACCTGGACTCACAACAACACTAACAACTGGAACCGCACTGGCTCGGAGAACTTCGTCAACACACGTGGCGGTGCCTTCTCCAACAGCGTCAGCCAGAGCTACAGCCGCAACAACTCGTGGACAGGCAACATGAACCTGCAGTGGCAGATAGACTCGGTCACCAACCTCTCGTTCCGTCCTAACGTCAGCATCTCCAGCAACGACAATCAGAACGGCTCTACCTCGGCATCGTTCAATGCCGACCCCTTCGACTATGTCACCGACCCCCTCAGCAACGACGGTCTGAAGACGATGAGCAAGGACAGCCTGGTAGTCAACAGCCGCGAGAACAAGTCGTTGAGCTATGGTAATAATAGGAACCTCAGCTCGCAGGTGCAGATATACCGCCGTCTGAACAGCAATGGTCGTAACGTCGCCCTCAGCGGCAACGTCAACTATAGCGATGGCGACAACCGCAATGCCAACCTCTCGGGTGTTCACCTCTGGCTGCAGAAAAACAAGCTGGGTCAAGACTCTGTTTACCAGACCAACCGCTACACAACCAGCGACACCAAGAACTACAGCTTCCAGATAGGTACCACATACACCGAGCCCGTCTATATCTTCCCACGTAAGGAGGAGCCTGTGGACACCACCCAGCGCGGACGTGGTCCCTTCGGCAATCGTGGTCGACGGATGGTGGGACAGGAGGGTATCTTCCTGCAGTTGAACTACAATTTCAGGTATAATTATCAGAAAAGCGACCCGCAGACCTACGACCTGCTGGGCATGAGTGAGGAGGAGTTCCAGCGCGCCCTCGACGACTATCGTGACTTCGGTTTCCTGCCCGATAACTACGAGACATTCCTCTCTACCAGCCTCAGCCGCTATTCTGAGCGTACGGAGTATAGTCATAATGCTGACATACAGATTCGTCTGAACCGCGAGAAATACAATATGAACGTGGGTGTCAACCTGCAACCACAGAAGTCGCACTATATCCAGCAGTACCTGGGCAAGCCCGTCGACACCGTACGTACCGTTGTCAACGTCTCCCCCACCCTCAACCTGCGCTATCGCTTCGACCAGTACACCAACCTGCAGGTGCAGTTTAGAGGAAACATGTCGCAGCCCAGCATCACACAGCTACTCGACATCTACGACGACACCAACCCGCTGTCAGTCACCATGGGTAACCCTGGTCTGAAGCCCTCGTTCAACTATAATTTCTCCACTAACTTCCAGATGCAGCGCAAGCCCACGCTTGTAGAAGACAGTATGGGCTTCCAGGTGCCAAAGAACCAGCGCCACTGGAGCTTCAGCTCTAACGCCAGTTTCCAGGTCACCACCAACAGCATCGGCAACATCGTTACCTATGAAGAGCTCACAGGTCGCCGCATCAGTCGTCCTGACAACTACAATGGTAACTGGAGCACTAACGGCGGCATCACCTTCAACATGGGTCTCGACACCCTCAACCGCTGGGACCTCAGCGGTAGCCTGAGGGCCAACTACCGCCATCAGGTGAGCTATGTGAACCAGAACCGCACGGAGACACCCGACCGCAACGTCACCCATAGCATCAACGTGTCACCCGATGTCTCGCTGAGCTTCCGCAACAAGTGGCTCAACGTGTCACTCAACGCATCTACCACCTACGCACGCACCGAGAACCGACTGCAGGCTTCGCGTAATCTCGACACGTGGAACTTCAACTACGGCGGCAACACCCGCATCACCTTCCCGTGGGGTACCGACCTCTCTACCGACTTCCACGTATATAGCAAGCGAGGCTATGCCGACGAGACCCTCAACACCAACGAGATGCTGTGGAACGCACAGCTCTCGCAGAGCTTCCTGCGCGGCAAGAAACTCACCGTCATACTGCAGTGGTACGATATCCTGCACGAGCAGACCAACTTCTCACGTACCATCAATGCCAATGGCTGGACCGATCGTGAGGTCAACGCCATTACCTCTTACGCCATGCTGCATGTCAGCTATCGCCTCAACTTCTTCGGAGGTAACAACCAAGGTCGTGGCGGCTTCGGCGGAGGCGAAGGCGAAGGCCGTGGCAACCGCGGCGGACGCGGTGGTGGCGGTGGCTTCGGAGGAGGTCGCGGAGGCGGCGGTGGCTTCGGTGGAGGCGGCGGCTTCGGCGGCAGAATGTAAAAGGATATAAAACGAAAGAAGCCCGATGAGAATCGGGCTTCTGAGTTGCGGAGGCAGGACTCGCGCTCGGCCCAAAGGGACGCTTCGCTCTGCGAAGAACTGCGACCGGGAGCATGTGAAGGGTACTGCCGAAACAATACGAAAGAAGCCCGATTCTCATCGGGCTTCTGAGTTGCGGAGGCAGGACTCGAACATGCGACCTCCAGGTTATGAGCCTGGCGAGCTACCAACTGCTCCACTCCGCGATATAAATCAAACCAATTAACAGGCCTTCCCTGTTTTGCGGCTGCAAAGGTACGACTATTTTTCGAGATATGCAAATTTTAATGCATCTTTTTTGCTTTTTGGCACTTTTTAAGCAAAAAACCTTGGTCATTTGAAATAAAAAGCGTACTTTTGCACACAATAACCAATGTGTGCAACGAATATATGTCAATATCGAAGACTAGACAACTGTTAGTGGATGTAGCTCGTCAGCTGTTTGCCAAGAACGGCCTTGAGAACACCACGATGAACGACATTGCGCAGGCATCCGGCAAGGGTCGCCGCACGCTGTACACCTACTTCAAGTCGAAGGAGGATATATATTATGCCGTCATCGAGACGGAGCTAGAGCGTCTTAGCGACAAGCTTGACGAGGTGGCAGCACGCCGCATCAGTCCTCAGGACAAGGTGATAGAGCTGATCTACACCCACCTGAGCATGATTCGCGAGACGGTAGTGAGAAATGGTAACCTCAGGGCAGAGTTCTTCCGTAACATCTGGATGGTGGAAAAGGTTCGCCGTCACTTTGACGATGCCGAGGTGGAGCTGTTCCGCAAGGTATTTGCCGAAGGCAAGGAGGACGGCGAGTTCGACATAGACAATGTGGAGCTGGTGGCCGACATCACGCACTATTGTATCAAAGGTCTGGAGGTTCCTTATATTTACGGACGTATTGCGCACGGCATGCGCGAGGAGGACACGAAGCCCCAGGTGGCTAAGTTTGTATATGGTGCTTTAGGTAAAAAGATTAAGATTTAATACATTATTTTTATAAAGTAAAAAGAAAACAAATGGGATTATTAGAAGGTAAGACTGCGCTGATTACTGGTGCAGCACGCGGTATCGGAAAGGCTATCGCACTGAAGTACGCCGCTGAAGGCGCAAACATTGCATTCACCGACCTCGAGATCAACGAGGAGACCGAAAAGGAGATTGCTGCCCTGGGCGTGAAGGCCAAGAGCTATGCAAGTAACGCTGCCGACTTTGCTCAGACCGAGGAAGTGGTGAAGGCAGTGAAGGAAGAGTTTGGAAGCATCGATATACTGGTGAACAACGCCGGCATTACCAAGGACGGTCTGATGCTGCGTATGACAGAGCAGCAGTGGGACGCCGTGATTGCCGTGAACCTGAAGTCGGCTTTCAACTTCATCCATGCCTGTGTGCCTGTGATGATGCGTCAGCGTGGCGGTTCTATCATCAACATGGCCTCTGTCGTTGGTGTTCACGGTAACGCTGGTCAGGCCAACTACGCTGCCTCAAAGGCTGGTTTGATTGCTCTGGCAAAGAGTATCGCTCAGGAGATGGGTCCCAAGGGTATCCGTGCCAACGCCATCGCCCCAGGTTTCATCGAGACAGCTATGACAGCAGCCCTTCCTGAGGACATCCGCAAGGAGTGGTGCAACAAGATCCCCCTGCGCCGTGGCGGTCAGGTAGAGGATATTGCCAATGTGGCTACATTCCTGGCATCAGATATGTCGAGCTACGTCAGCGGACAGGTCATCCAGGTTGATGGCGGCATGAACATGTAAGATGTCTTAAGTAAGAAGTAAGATGTAAGAGATATGGAAGTCGTTTACGAGGACAACCATATTATTATAGTCAACAAACAGAGCGGGGAGATCGTACAGGGCGACAAGACTGGCGATCGCCCCCTTTCTGATATTGTCAAGGACTATATCAAAGAAAAATACCAGAAACCCGGAGCGGTGTTTCTGGGTGTGGTGCATAGGCTCGACCGTCCCGTCTCAGGGCTGGTGGTCTTTGCACGCACTTCCAAAGCCCTGCCCCGCCTGAACAAGATGTTTGCAGAGGGCGAGGTACACAAGACGTATTGGGCGATTGTGGAATGTGGAAGGTTAAAAGAGGAAAGTGGAAGGAGGAAAGAGGATAGATTAAAGGTCAAAGAAGAAAGTGGCGAGTGGCAGATGCTGGAGAACTGGCTGACACGCAACGAACAACAGAATAAAAGCTATGCTTACGACCACGAGGTGCCCCACTCCAAGAAGGCCCAATTGCGATATAGGGTGCTGGCCATCGGCGAGCGTTATGCCCTGCTGGAGGTACAGTTGATGACGGGTCGTCACCATCAGATTCGCTGTCAGTTGGCAGCGATGGGCTGCCCTATAAAAGGCGACCTGAAATATGGTGCCAAGCGCTCCAACCCCGACGGCAGCATCTCTCTGCAGAGCCACCGCATATCATTCATCCATCCGGTGAGCAAGGCACCCATAGACATCGAGGCCCCGTTACCCCCCGACCCGTTGTGGGGCCAGTTGCAATCACTCATTGATAATTGAAAATGAAGAAACGCCTGAAGTATATTGCCATCGCAGCTGTAGTAGCAGTCATCGCCATCCTGGCGCTGCCACTGCTTATCTACGTGCCTCCTGTGCAGCGATGGCTGGTACGTCAGGCCACCGAGATAGCCTCCGAGCAGACAGGCATGGACATCACCATAGAGGGTGTGGACCTGAGTTTCCCACTCGACCTGAGCTTGGAAGGTGTGCTGGTAAAACAAGAGGGCGACACGCTGGCCGATATTGGTCGGGCTGTGGTAGATGTGCAACTGCTGCCGTTGATTGACGGCAACGTGGTTATCGACGAGCTGTCGATACAAGAAGCCCGCATCAACACCCTCAGCATGATTTCCGACCTTCAGGTGAAGGGTCAGATGGGTCTGCTGAAGCTGAACCCCAGCAAGATAAACATCAACGATGGCGACGTCAACCTGAGTGAGGTCACGCTGGCCGATGCCGACGTCACCATCCTGCTCAGCGACACCGCCGCTGTCGACACCACCGACACAGGTCCCGTGCTCTGGCGCATCGGCTTCGATGCCGTTAACATCGAACGTTCTTCCGTTGATTTACACCTGCCTGGCGACTCGATGCTCATTGGCGTTGCCGCCGCAATGATGCAGGCTAAGGACGGGCGCATCGACCTGGCCGAGAGCCGTTACGAGGTAGGCTCGTTCCAGTGGCAGGACGGCCACCTGCTGTTCGACATGCCCTACGAACCCTATAGCCGCGACCTGCTGCATCCCCAGCTGATGGACTATAGCCACCTGGATGTCAGCGACATCAACTGGACCATCGACAGCATTCTCTATTTCGACCCCATCACCAAGCTTAACATACGCCACGCCTCGATGCGTGAGGTCTGCGGACTCGACGTACAGGAGTTGAAAGGTCCTGTGACCATCGACAGCACAGGCATCCGCCTGCCCTGGCTCTTGCTGCGCACCCCCTATACTAGCATTAAGGGTAAGGCCGACGTGGACTTCAGCATTGCCGACTCCCTGAATCAGGGACTCATGGACGTCACCCTCGACGCACAGGTGGGCAAGGAGGATATGGCACATTTCTACGACGGCATCGACACCCGCCACCTGCCCGAATGGCCCCTATTGCTGAAGGGTCAGGTGCAGGGCAACATCCAGAAGGCACAGATTGAGTTAGACCAGCTGTCGTGGCCCACCCTGTTCGAGATGAGCGGCGACGGCACGGTAGAGAACCTCACCGACATAGACCACCTGCTGGCACAGCTGCGACTGAAAGCACAGACCTTCGACATGAAGCCCCTGCTGCGCACCTTCGACATACCGCAAGATGCCTTCCGCATCCCCTCGGGACTGACTTTGGAAGGCACCGCCTACATCAACGGCTCACACTATATTGCCGACCTCACGGCACGACAGGGCACAGGACGCATGACGCTGAAGGCCAACTTCGACCAGCGTCTGATGAGCTATGACGTACAGAGCACCGCCAGCCGTCTGAACCTGGGCGCCTTCCTGCCCGGCTCCGACCTGAAGACCTTCGACGCACAGATCAGCGTGAAGGGCCGCGGTACCGACTTCTTCCACTCCAGCGCATGGATGAATGCCGAAGGCACCATCCATCATCTGGCCTTTGGCGACAAGGACTTCGACGACATTCAGCTGAAAGCCAGTCTGAAAGACGGCAAGGCCCAGGCCGACCTCATTGCCTGCGACTCACTCATCGAGGGCACCATCAGTCTTTCTGCCGCCCTGAGCAAGCTCGAGAAGCGTAACAACATCGAGGCCTCGTTATCTACAGATCTGTCACACCTCAACCTCTACGGCTTCGGCGTGACGGAACATCCGCTCACCATCGGGCTCACTGGCGACTTCACCGTCAGCAGTAATCTCGACGACACCCACTACCTCAGCGGACTCGCCGACAATATCTATCTGAAAGACTCGCTGAAGACCTATCACCCCGAGAAGATTGGACTGCTGCTCAGGGCTAACCCCGACACCACCTATGTGAGGGCACAGAGCGGCACGCTGATTATCAAGATGGACGCCAGCGGCGCCTATGGTCCGCTGTTTGACAAGCTCGCAGCCCTCGGCGACTCCATCAGCTCGCAGCTGCAGCGCCGCACCATCGACCAGCCCACGCTGAAAGCAATGCTGCCCCAGGGTCGCCTCTACGTCAGCAGCCAGCAGGGCAACCCGATGGCTAATATCCTGAAGGCTGCCGCCAATATCGACTTCAAGGAGTTACTTATCGACCTGAACACCTCGCCGGTGACGGGCCTCAACGGACAGGCACATATCCTAAACCTCAACGCCGACTCCACCCGCATCGACTCCGTCTTCGTCACGCTGACTGATAAGCCCAACCACGGACTCACCTTCCAGGGACGCGTGGCCAACAATCGCAAGAACCCACAGTTTGTATTTACCGCCACTGCCGACGGCTTGCTGCAGGAACACGGCGCCAGCGTCGGCATACGCTTCCTCGACAAAGACAACAGGCTGGGCCTACGCCTGGGTGCGAAGGTAGAGATGGAGGAAGACGGTCTGCGCTTCCACCTGCTGCCCGAGCGTCCCACCATCGGCTATCGTGAGTTCACGCTCAACAAGGATAACTACCTGTTCCTGCGCCAGGACCTGAAGCTACAAGCCAACGTCAGTCTGGTGGCCGACAACAAGACCGGTGTAAAGGTCTATTCCGAGAATCAGGACTCCACCCTGCTGCAGGACCTCACCATCAGCCTTACGCAATTCGACCTGGATCACCTCACCTCCGCCATCCCCTATGTGCCGCATATCACAGGCTTGCTCGACGGCGACTACCACCTGATGATGAACCAGAACAAGCAGATCTCCGTGGCCAGCGACATGCTGGTCAAGGATATGACCTACGAAGGCAGTCCCATGGGTAATCTCGGTACAGAGTTTGTGTATCTGCAGCGCGAGGACGACACCCATGCCGTAGAGGGCACCCTGCTGCAGGACGGCAACGAGATAGCCACCATCAGCGGTAGCTACCGTAATAAGAAGGTGACCGACGGCAACGAATATCTCGATGCCACGCTGACGCTCACCCGCATGCCGCTGGGCCTCATCAACGGCTTCATCCCCGACCACCTGCTGGGCCTGGAAGGTGTGGCCGAAGGCGAGATGACGGTGAAGGGCTCGCTGAGTCGTCCCGACGTCAACGGCGAGGTATTCCTCGAGTCGGCAGCGCTGCTCAGTCAGCCCTACGGCATCCGTCTGCGCTTCGACGACGACCCTGTACGCATCCAGCAGTCCAAGCTGCTACTCGAGAACTTCACCATGTATGCCTACAACGACAACCCGCTGAACATCATGGGTAACATCGACTTCGGCGATCTGGACCATATGT
Source organism: uncultured Prevotella sp. (assembly GCF_946407605.1). Taxonomy (GTDB): domain Bacteria; phylum Bacteroidota; class Bacteroidia; order Bacteroidales; family Bacteroidaceae; genus Prevotella. The sequence continues at coordinate 31,970 of NZ_CAMJOS010000022.1, read as the reverse complement.
CTATGGACCTGCGCATGCAGGCCACCGACTTCCAGCTCATCAACTCCAAGCAGAACGCCAACTCCATCGCCTTCGGCAAGGCCTTCGTCAACTTCTACGCCTCTATGCGAGGCCCGATGGACCAGCTGCGCATGCGTGGACGCCTCGACGTGCTAGGCACTACCGACCTTCATTACCTGCTGCTCGACTCACCTCTCTCCACAGATAACCAGATGGACGAGTTGGTGAAGTTCACCGACTTCAGCGACTCCACACAGACGGTGGTGCTGAAGCCCACACCCCAGGGTCTGGACATGGACCTTCGCATCAACATCAACCCGGGAGCCCACGTCAGATGCGGCCTCGACATCGACCAGACCAACTATGTGGACCTGTTAGGAGAAGGCGAGCTGCGTATGCTGTACAACAATGCCGACGACCTCAGCATGAGGGGACGCTACACCATTACCAGCGGCCAGATGAAATACTCGCTGCCTATCATCCCGCTCAAGACCTTTAATATCCAGGAAGGCAGCTACGTGGAGTTTACCGGCGACGTGATGAACCCCACCCTCAACATCACCGCCACCGAACGCACCACCGCCTCTGTAGGCAACGAGGGTGAAGCCACCCGCAGTGTGACGTTCGACTGTGGCGTCACCATCACCCAGACCCTCAATAACATGGGACTGGAGTTCGTCATCTCCGCCCCCGAGGATTATACCGTCAGCAGCGAGCTCAACGCCCTCTCCGTAGAGCAGCGCAGTAAGATTGCCGTCACCATGCTTACCACAGGCATGTATCTCTCCGACGGCAACACCAGCGGCTCAATGATGAACAATGCGCTGAGTGCCTTCCTTGAAAGCGAGATCAACAACCTCACCGGTAGCGCCCTCAAGTCGGTCGATGTCAGCATCGGCCTCAACAACAACATGGATGCCACGGGCCAGTCGCACACCGACTACTCGTTCAAGTTTGCCAAGCGCTTCTGGAACAACCGCCTGAAGGTGCAGATTGGCGGCAAGGTGACTACCGGCAACGAGATTCAGGAACAGAACAAACAGTCGTTCTTCGACAATGTGGCGATGGAGTATCGCCTCAGTCCCACCTCCAACCAATACGTCAAGATGTTCTACAACCAGAACGCCTACGACTGGCTCGAGGGCTATACCAGCGAGTATGGCGGCGGCTTCATCTGGCGACGCAAGCTGAACCACTGGTGGGAGATATTCTCGCTGAAGACCAAGACCGAGCAGCCCATGATACGCAACGGGAGGATGATGCCCCGCAACGGCAGCCTCACCGCTCCCCGCGACAGCAGCACCATAGCACCGCGCGACACCACAAAAACCCTTCGCAATGACACGATACGCTAAGCACATATCACTCGCCGTCTATCACCTGACTCTCCTCGTGATACTCTCTGCCTGCTCCACCACCAAGCTGGTGCCCGATGATGATCAGCTCTTCATCGGTCTGGAGGCCATCAACTACGAGAACTACGAGGAAAACGACCATTTCACCGCGACACAGGAAGAGCTGGAGGCGGCGCTGGCCACCCAGCCTAATGGTGCCCTCTTCGGCAGCAGCTATTACCGCACGCCATTCCCCTATGGTCTGTGGGTATGGAACTATGCCTACGGCTCCAGCGGCAAGTTCAAGAAATGGCTACTCAAGTCATTTGGCAAGGCCCCCGTGCTGATGAGTAAGGTGAACCCCCAGCTGCGGGCCTCGGTGGCTAAGTCGGTGCTGCAGAAAAACGGCTATATGCACGGCGACGTGACCTTCTACGAGGTGCCCCAGAAGAATCCCAAGAAGATGAAGATAGGCTATACCGTCAACCTCGACACGCTGTTCACCGTCGATACGATGACCTACGTCAACTTCCCCCCGCAGATGCAGGCCCTCATCGACTCCACCCGCAGCGAGGCGAAGATAGTCAAGGACGCACCCTTCAGCGTTGGCAACCTGCAGGCCGAGCGCAGCCGACTGACACAGCTGTTCCGCAACAACGGCTACTTCTACTATCAGTCGGGATATGCCTCCTATCTTGCCGACACCTTCGACATCGCCAACCGAGCCCGACTGCGCCTCCAGCTGGCCGACTCGCTGCCGCAGCAGGCCCTCCAGCCCTGGTATATAGGTAATGTCACCATGCAGATGCGACGCACAGCCCGCGAAGAGCTCACCGACAGCACAGGCCGCAACTTTCTCAAGGTGCGCTTCAGCGGCAAGCGCTCCCCCATCCGTCCGGGCGTCATCCTGCGCAACATGAAGCTGCGCCCCCGCAGCGCCTTCAGCTACGACAACTATCAGGAGTCTCTGCAGAAAATCAATGCCTCGGGCGTGTTCAGCAGCGTTGATTTCCAGTTCACACCACGTGACAAGGACACCCTCGACCTGCTGCTCAACTGCACCTTCGACAAGCCCTACGACTTCTATATCGAGACCAACTTCATCAACCGCACCATAGGTCGCATGGGCCCCGAGTTGAAGGCCGGTGTCACCCGCCGCAACCTGTTCCGCGGAGGCGAGAAAATAGATATCAACGTCCACGGCAACTACGAATGGCAGACCAGCGGCAACACCGAGAGCATGAGCTCCTATCAGTATGGTGCCGACGTCTCCGTGGAGTTTCCGCAAATCATCCTGCCCTTCTACAGCGAGCGCAACATCATGCGCAAACGACGCGAGCGGGGCACCAACCTCAAGCCGCGCTTCTACTCCACACCCTGGACCATCGCCAAGGTATCTACCGACATCATACGGCGTCCCAACTACTATAAGATGCACATCGCCTCGGGCGAGTGGACCTACCGCTGGCAGCCATCCGAGACCAGCCGCCACGAGTTCTCACCGCTCACCCTGAAGTATCAGTATATGAACTCACACACCGCAGAGTTCGAGGACATCATCTCCAAGAACCCCTATATCATCGTGTCGATGAGCGACTACTTCATCCCCAAGATGCGCTACACCTATACTTATACCAGTCCGCAAGACAAGGTCAACCCCATCCGCTGGGAGACCTCCCTCGAAGAGTCGGGCAACGCCACCGCCCTCTACGACGTGGTGGTGCAGGGCAACGGGTGGAACCAGAAGAACAAGACGCTGTTCAAGAACGTGTACTCACAGTTCCTGCGCCTCGAGACCGACCTCACCAAGACGTGGAACCTCGACAGCAAGTCGCAGCTGGTGGGCCACGTTAATGCGGGCTTCATCTACAACTACGGCAACACCACCGAGCCGCCCTATAGCGAGGCCTTCTATGCCGGCGGCGCCAACAGCATACGCGCCTTCACCGTGCGCAGCATAGGCCCTGGCGCCTTCCCGGGCATCTCCTTCAGCAAGCAGTTCTCCTACGTGCTACACAATGGCGACATCAAGCTGGTGATGAACCTGGAATACCGCCGACAGCTGGTGGGCAACCTCTATGGCGCCGTCTATCTCGATGCCGGCAACGTGTGGAACCGAGAGACCATCACCCTCGACAAGGCCGACTACGAGGAGGATTACTACGATACCGTGGACTTTATGAACAGCCTCTACGTCAACAGCACCCTCCAGCCTTCCACCTTCCTCAAGCAGCTGGCCACCGGCACCGGCATCGGCCTGCGCTACGACATGGAGTTCCTCGTGATACGTGTGGACTGGGGCTTCGGTCTCCACCTGCCTTACGACACGGGTAAGTCGGGCTACTTCAACATCCCGCGCTTCAGCGATATGCACTCCCTGCATCTGGCCATCGGCTACCCGTTCTAATCTCGCCCCAAGATACTCTCGTTCGAAAAAACTCAAATAAATTTGGTTTTTTGCTCACTTATTCGTATCTTTGCACCTGAAAAGTGTTAAACCTTTAAAATATACAGCAAAATGAAACCAACTCTTTTCCTACTTGCCGCTGGCATGGGAAGCCGCTATGGTGGCTTAAAGCAACTCGATGGTCTGGGTCCTAACGGCGAGACTATCATGGACTATAGTATCTACGACGCCATCCAGGCTGGATTCGGCAAAATCGTATGGGTCATCCGCAAGGACTTCGAAGAGCAGTTCCGCACACAGATTCTCGCCAAGTACCAGGGTCAGGTGCCCTGCGAACTCTGCTTCCAGGCCCTCGACGCCCTGCCCGCTGGCTTCAAGGTTCCCGAAGGTCGCGTAAAGCCCTGGGGCACCAATCACGCCGTGCTCATGGGTAAGGACGTCATCAAGGAGCCCTTCTGCGTCATCAACTGCGACGACTTCTATGGCCGCGACGCCTTCATGCAGATTGGCAAGTTCCTCAGCAACCTCAAGGAAGGCTCAAAGAACACATACGCTATGGTGGGCTTCCGCGTGAGCAACACCCTCAGCGAAAACGGCACCGTGGCCCGTGGTGTGTGTGCCTACAACGACAAGCGTCACCTCACCGACGTGGTAGAGCGTACCGAGATTGTGCGCTGCGCCGAGGACGGCTCACAGGCCGGCGCTGCCAACCAGCCCATCCGCTATAAGGACGAGCAGGGACAGTGGCAAGAGCTGGGCGAGAACGTACCCGTCAGCATGAACATGTGGGGCTTCACCCCCGACTATTTCGAGTATTCTGAGGCTTACTTCAAGGAGTTCCTCAGCGACCCGAAGAATATGCAGAACCTCAAGGCTGAGTTCTTCATCCCTCTGATGGTCAACAAGCTCATCAACGACGGCACCGCCACCTGCGAAGTGCTCGACACCACCTCTAAGTGGTTTGGCGTCACCTACGCTGCCGACCGTGAGGCTACCGTAGAGCGCATCAAGAAGCTGGTCGACGAGGGCGTTTATCCTAACAAGCTCTTTTAAGTTAAGAATTAAGAATTAAGAGTTAAGAGTTAATGCTCGAAAATATTCTAACCGAACAAGCGTGCGAGCAACTTCGCACGCTTGTTCTTCATGCAGAAACCATCCTGTGCGTCTGTCACCGCAGCCCCGACGGCGATGCCATCGGCTCTGTGCTGGGATGGAGTGCCTGTCTGCGTCTCATGGGCAAGGAGCCCCAGATGATAGTGCCCGACCAGTATCCCGACTTCCTGCAGTGGCTGCCCGACACGGAGAAGATTATCCGTTACGACAAGCACCGTGAGGGCTGCGACTGGACCATCCAGCATGCCGACCTCATCTTCTGTCTCGACTTCAACACCATCAGTCGCACCGGCGATATGACCGAGGCCCTGCAGAAGTCAACGGCCAAGAAGGTGCTCATCGACCATCATCTCGACCCCGATGTCGATGCCGTGCTCTCCATCTCGCGTCCCAAGGCCTCATCCACCTGCGAGCTGGTGTTCCGTCTGGCGTGGCAGTTAGGACTGTTTCCACAGGCCGACAAGCACTTCGCCGTTCCCGTCTATTGCGGCATGATGACCGATACCGGTGGCTTCACCTTCAACTCCACCGACCCCGACATCTTCTTCATCATCGGACAGCTGCTCACCAAGCATATCAACAAGGATAAGATCTACCGCAACGTCTATCACAACTACTCCGAAAACCGCATCCGCCTCATGGGCTATGTCATGTACGAGAAGTTGGTGTACGACGCACCTCGTCATGCGGCCTATTTCACCCTGAGCCGCGACGACCTCAAGCGCTTCCATTTCATCAAAGGCGACGCCGAGGGTCTGGTCAACATCCCCCAGCAGATCAAGGGCCTCAAGCTCAGCATATCCCTGCGCGAGGATACGGAGAAGGAGAACCTCGTGTGGGTGTCGCTCCGCTCTGTCGATGACTTCCCCTGCAACGAGGTGGCAGCCCGTTTCTTCAATGGCGGCGGACATCTCAACGCCTCTGGTGGACGCCTCGAGTGCTCGCTCGACGAAGCTGTCCGCATCACCCAGCAGGCCATCGCCGCCTTCGAGGACCAACTGAAATAAGATTTTAAGAAACGAATGAGGAAATAAAGAAACGTTTTTTAAAGAAACGAATTAGAATAATGAGAATAATTAATCCACGAGACTTGTCGAAGACCCACGAGTACTCGCAGTAATTGGAATAATAAACTCTTTAATGAGAATAAAAATATATTTATTCTAATTCGTTCTAATTATTCTAATTCGTTTCCAATAAAAAATATATTCGTTTGATTCAGTACATAATAGTTAATTAATGTAGAGCGGAAGCATTTTATTCACCTTTCACCTTTCACCTTTCACCGAAAAGTATTACCTTTGCAGCCGATTAAATAACAATGGCAATATGAAAAGACTTTTCATCGCTTTGACCACACTGTGCTGTCTGGCCGTGTTCGTAGGTTGCGACAACTACGAGACCTACGGCGAGAAGAAGGACAAGGAACGTGATGCTATCAGCAAGTTCATCTCCGACTCTAGCATCGTCGTCATCAGCGAAGAGACATTCCACGCCCAGGGCGACATGACCGACACGGCGAAGAACGAGTTCGTTTACCTCAACAATAACGGCGTCTATATGCAGATTGTGCATAAAGGCTGCGGCTCGCCCATCCGCGACGGCGAGAACACCACCCTCATCATGCGCTTCTACGAGCAGTGCATCATGGACAACTCGCAGATAGGTAACGACACGTCACCCTACCAGCCCGACTATATGGTTGTGAAGCGCACAGGTAACACCTTCACCGCGTCGTTTACCACCGAGGGCACTATGTACAGCACCTACAGCACCACGTCGGTGCCCACGGGACTCATCTCGCCCCTACCCTATATCAACGTAGGCAGGCCACGTACCGCCACCGACCATATCGCCAAGGTGCGCCTCATCGTGCCCCACACCCAAGGCCATACGGTGGCTTCCAGCTATGTTTATCCCTATTATTACGAAATAACACTTCAAAGAACCATTGATTTATGACACTGATTAAGTCTATATCAGGCATCCGTGGCACCATTGGCGGACCAACGGGTGACACCCTCAATCCCCTGGATATCGTCAAGTTCACAACAGCATACGCCACCTTCATTGGTGGAAAGAAAATCGTAGTAGGCCGCGATGGCCGTATCTCTGGTCCTATGGTGCGCGACGTCGTCTGCGGCACCCTCGTGGGCATGGGCTACGAAGTCATCGACATTGGTCTGGCCACCACCCCCACCACCGAGCTGGCCGTACGCTGGCATAAGGCCGATGGTGGCATCATCATCACCGCCTCTCACAACCCCACGCAGTGGAACGCTCTGAAGCTCCTCAATAGCGAGGGCGAGTTCCTCACAGCTGCCGACGGTGCCGAGGTGCTGCGCATTGCCGAGGCCGAGAACTTCAACTACGCTCCCGTAGAGCAGTTGGGCCATGTTGTCAAGGACGACACCATCAACCAGCAGCACATCCAGTCCGTGCTCGACCTGCGTCTCGTCGATGTCGAGGCCATCCGCGCCCGTAAGTTCCGCGTCTGTGCCGACACCATCAACTCTGTTGGTGGCATTATCCTCCCCAACCTGTTCAAGGCCCTGGGTGTCGACTTCGAGATTCTCAATGGCGACTGCACCGGTCAGTTTGCCCATAACCCCGAGCCCCTGGAGAAAAACCTGCAGGGCATCATGGAAAAGATGCGTCAGGGCGGTTTCGACCTTGGTATCGTGGTTGACCCCGACGTAGACCGTCTCGCCTTCATCTGCGAGGACGGCAAGATGTTTGGTGAGGAATACACCCTCGTCTCTGTCGCCGACTACGTGCTGTCTCACGACAAGGGCAACACCGTTTCTAATCTGAGTTCTACCCGCGCCCTGCGCGACGTCACCGAGCGTCATGGCGGCAAGTACACAGCTGCTGCCGTTGGCGAGGTCAACGTCACCACGAAGATGAAGGAAGTGGGTGCCGTCATTGGCGGCGAGGGCAATGGTGGAGTCATCTATCCCGAGAGCCACTATGGTCGCGATGCCCTTGTAGGCATCGGTCTATTCCTCAGCAGCCTGGCACAGAAGGGCATGAAGGTTAGTGAGCTGAGAAAAACCTTCCCCGACTATCAGATAGCCAAGAACCGCATCGACCTCACCCCCGAGACCGATGTCGACGCTATCCTCGTCAAGGTCAAGGAGATGTTTGCTGCCGACCCCGAGGCCACCGTCAACGATATCGACGGCGTGAAGATCGACTTCCCCACCAAGTGGGTGCACCTGCGCAAGTCCAACACCGAGCCCATCATCCGTGTCTATAGCGAGGCACAGACCATGGACGAGGCCGACGCCCTCGGCAAGCGCCTCATGCAGGTGGTCTACGACATGCAGTAACCATCATGTTACTTATAAATAATGCGCACTGGCCCATTTGATATGAGTCAGTGCGCTTTGCGTTTTGATGCCTTTGATGTTTTGACATTAAAAACAAAAAAAATATTTTGTGAGTGGATGAATACGATATCAAAGTAAATAAAATTATTCCTCTTGTGTAAGTTTTCTGATTGTCGTGCGACTAATGGGATAAAGAGTTCGACGAAGTCACACGATAACAATGATATAAAAATGAACAAAAGCGAATTAGAACAAAGGTTTCTTAGCCTGGTGGACAGCTATAAGCAGGTGATATATAAGGTCTGCTTCATGTATGTCACCGACGACGAGACCATCAACGACCTCTATCAAGAGGTGGTGCTGAACCTCTGGAGGGGTTTCCCTAAATTCCGAAACGAGAGCAAAACATCGACATGGGTGTATCGCATCAGCATGAACACCTGCATCTCACGCCTGCGCCACAACAATAGGCAACCAGAGACCGTGAGCCTGACGATGTCGATGGCAGACCTCTTCCCCGAGGAATCGGAAAGGGAACAACTGCAAGAACTCTACAGGCTCATCAGCCAGCTGGGAGAATTGGAACGCGCGCTGATTCTGCTGTGGCTTGACGATAAGAGCTATGAAGAGATAGCGGAAATCCTCAGTATCTCGGTCTCGAACGTGGGAGTGCGCATCAACCGCATCAAGGCGAAACTAAGGGAGATGTCCAATCATTAACAACCAATTAAATCAGAAAACAATTATGGAACTACAGGATTTGAAACAAAGATGGAATATGCTCGACGAGCGACTCTCGAAGAGTGAGGTATATAACAAGCGTGCTTTGCAAGAGATCATCAAGGGCAAGAACAAGACGACCTACGAGAAGCTATACAAAAGTGCGATATTCAACTTCTTCTACACATTATTTATCGCAGCTGGCATCGTACCGTTGCTACATATCAAAGGAATATTCCACGACACATCATTCTACATCTTATTGGCGGTCTGTGTTCTTGGCGTAGTGATGGTGATTGGCCGACTGGCTGTGCTTTCTCGCTTCAATGTCATGAAGACACCTGCCGAGCAACTCAGCAATCTGGTCAACTACAAGCGTTGTTATTTCTATGAGTCGGTGATTGGCGCACCTCTGGCCGTCTTTGGCATCTGTGCCACGGTATTCATTGAACACACGGCTTCGCCACTCGGACTGTTCTTTGTCAGCCTCGGCGTACTCGCAGGAGGATCGTGTGCCTACTTCGGATGGAAGAAACACAGGAATACGATGGTGGAGATAGAGCAGAATCTTGAAGAACTCAAGAACTTCGAATAAACAAAGAAGGCTGCGAGTAAGCGAGAACAATGGCAAGCTTGCTTGAACATTGTCGAGCGAGAGCAGACTAGACCGCGCTCGAGCTTCGCTCGCTTGCTACCGAAGGGACGCAAGAAGGTCAAGGGTAAAACGAAGTGCACCGACTCACTGTTTGAAGTGGGCCGGTGCGTTTTCGCAGGTGACGTCTCGTCGCGAGTCGTGCTGCATCAGAAATTGTCAATAAGGTATAGCTAAAATAGAATTTACTGAAAAGATTTATTAAATCTGGGTGCAAAGGTACAACAAAAAATCCGTGTCCGGATGGGCACAGACAAATAATCGGGCGGTTTCAGACAAATAGTCGGATGATTTGTCACACAGAAACCACAGAAAGCACAGAAATTTATATTAAAGGGCTCGCAGATAGCGCGGATAACGCAGATGTTTTTAAAGGTCCCGCAGAAATAAAAGAAATAAAAGAAATTTTTTCCTGTGGAAAAATGGCTCTTGGGTATGCGCAGCCTATTTCTGCTATTTCCTTTATTTCTGCGGGACAATTAAATTACTTAATCACAACCTTTTTACCTTTATATATATGCAGGCCCTTTTGTGTGGGCTTTGCGTTGAGCTTACGTCCCTGCAAATCGTACCATGCGGCGGCAGCCTTTTCTGTGATTTCCGTGATTTCTGTGTGACCTATTCCATTCTGTGTGCCCTGCTCATCGAAGGTGATATTGAAATCGGTGATTTCCCTGGCCGAGGCAGCACCGTCTTCACCTATCTTGAAGTAGGCACGGAAGGCACCAAGCTCGGGAGTTGCCACGACTCCAGACTCTGGGTCGTATACAGGCTCGGGGTAGTAGAGCTTGTTGGCAGCGCCGAGGAGGAGGATGCTCGTGTCGGTCTTGTCGAAGCGGGTCCAGCCGAAGGTGCCGGTGAAGCGTACTCGGTCTTCGCCAGCGACGCCGTTGTCATAGCCCTTGTTGGTGAGGAAAGCAGCTACCTTCTCTTCGTTGCTGCTACCAGCACAGGCGGCAACATTGGCGATGGTGGCATTGAGGAATATGGGGTCTTCGATGTTCTGAGGAGCGACAGCCCACTTAATAATATAAGGTACACCAGCCTCGAGTATTGATACAGGTTCGCTGAACGTCAGGTTGAGGGTCTTGTCGGTGATGCTGGCAGCGATGAGCTGACGGGCCTCAAGGTTTTTCTCCTCGTTCTCTACGTCTTCACCGAAGTCGAACGAGCTGCCCGCAAGGGTCAGGTCGAAGGGCAAACAGATGGTGTTCCAGTCGCCATCGCGGAAGAGCTTGCGACCGCCTATAATCAGGTTGCGTGTCGTGTTGCTCCAATTGCACACTATATCGAAATTGAGGTTGGAACTGTCGTAGAGGTCGTCAAACTTAATCTGGTTCACCCGCGCCTCACTATCCTTGAACTTCACCAATATCTTGTTGTATTGGTAGGGGAAGGGATAATTAGGAGTGAACAGATAGTTGGTGGTTACCTCACTGGCACCGGCGAGTGGCGTCACGGTATAGTCGTAGGCATAATCGTAGGCATAATCGTCGTCAGGATCCACCACGTCTTCCTCACCAGCAGGCGATGTCAGTTCAAAGTCGTACTTGCCGTCGAAGTTCACGTCGTAGCATTGCTTGAACCTACCAGTTTCAATGTCTTCCTCGGCGTGGAGATAGCCCTGGAGCGTCTGCATCAGGATATACACCATCTCGTTGATGACAATGGTGTCTTCTACAGTAACCGAGGTCAGGTCGAGGGTGAAGGTCTCTCTCGGGGCGGTATGGGTGGTGACGGTTACGTCGTCCTCAGGCATGACGAAGAAGTAGTCCTTGTTGTCGTCATTGGGCTTAACTTCCACCGTGCCGCCACCAGCCTTGGTGACGGTGAATCCCGACACGTATGTTCCTTCTTCCAGATTCTCGCCACCCCAGCTCAGCCATACGGTCGCACCTGGGTGAACGTCAGTATCTTCGGTTATTTTCTTAATCTCTGGGGTTTCATCCTCATCATCGGCCTCTTCCTTGTAGTAGGCTTCGCTATGTCCGTCGGTGGTGACTTTTAACTTAGCATCCGGATTCAGCATCTGCGCAAGCGTGATCTTTTTGTTCGAACGTCTATTGCTGAGGTTACCAAAGAGATAACCGATGATTTCGACCAGGCGGTCTTCGTTCAGGATGGCATCGTCATAAACAATCTTGTTTACCATGAGATATTTTTTTTCCACAACGGGAATATATACGTAGTCGCCTGTAAATCCACAGAACGCATTTGCAGTAATAAGAGTTACGCTGGCGGACAGGGTGACATCCTTCTTAGCATTACGAAACACAAATTTAGCAATGGTAGCAAGCAGGGGGCTGTTGCTCAGGTCTATGTAAGCATTGGCACCATAGAAAGCATCTTCTTCAATAGAGGTAAGCTGGCTGCCTGTTGCGGTAGCGATGCTGACACCAGGATTGTTTTCTGAAGTAGAAATATAGGTAAAAGCATCCTTTCCGATGGACTTCACATTGGCGGGAATGGTGATGTCAGACGTTATTTCGCTGAGGTCATTGAAGGCATTTTTGCCAATGTGCGTCACGCCCTCTCCCATAATCAGCGTCTTGATTGTGGCTCGATGATTGTACCAGGGGGTGTTAAACATAGTTTCATAATCCGTCATCGCACCACTGCCGCTGATGGTGAGTTTGTCGTATTTCCCGTTTGCCGCGCTGCTGGTCAAGGTCCACGTTAAGTTCGTGCCGCACGAGCCGGTGAGTTCGTAGTCCCAGACAGCATACAGAGTCAGGTCGTTCAGCAAGGGGTTGATGACATCGTTTGGCTGGTACTCAACGCTGCCATCAGCACTTGTGGCCCAGCCCAGGAAGCTATGACCTGTATAGGTGAAGCCGCAGGCAGGGATGGAATAGGACGTTCCGCCATCGTGTGTAACGGCAGCCATTGTGCCCTCTGTGGCACCGTTGCCATTGAAAGTCACCGTACAGCTGTTTTTCTGCCACTTGGCATAGAGAGGCAGTATGAAACACTCATCGGCGCCACTGAAGGCCAGACCGTCTCTGCTGAGCACGGTACTGAAGTCGAAAGCCTTGGTACCTGCCGCATCCTTATACCAGCCAAGGAAGGTATAGCCGTCTGCTGTCAGGGCTGTAGGCTGGGTTATGGTCTGCCCAATCGTCGTGTTCACCCATGCAGGAGCCGTGCCGTAACCATTAGCATTGAACTTCACCGTCACGTTGTCGTAGTCAGACAGCGATACCATCTTGATTTTGACGGCCAGACTTGATCCCCTTTTAGAAGTATTTTTGAACAGATAGCTGATGATGTCGGCCTTGCCATCGGTCATTCCGCCGCTATAAGCACTGCCGTTCACTGTAAGTGCCTTGCCTTCTGGCACGGGGATATAAACATGATAGCCCTCAAATTTGCTAAACGCTTTAGGTACGATGGTATCCACGCTGGCAGGCAGGATGACATTACCACCTACGCTTGTGAAAACACTATTGTCAATTTTTGTGAGCAGCGTACTGTTGCTCAAGTCTATATAGGCTTGGGCAGATTTAAATGCATATTTGTCGATGGAGTCGAGCTGGCTGCCTGTCGGAATAGTAATATTGATGACAGAACCAGATGCCGACAAATTAGTAAAAGCAGAGTGGCCGATAGTCTTCACGCTGGCAGGGATAGTGACATCCGTCTTGACATCTTTCAAATCCTTAAAAGCATAATTACCAATGTGTGTCACACCGTCACCTATGTTTATCGTGTTGATGGTATTCCTTTGTTTATACCAGGGGGTTTTACCTGATTTGTAGTCATCCATCGGGCCAGGGCCTATAATACAGAGATCTTTATTCTCTGTTGTTGCAAACTTCCAATCCCACTTCGATTCCCATTTGGCATAGAGGTTCAGGACAAGTTTTTCGTTGTCGACTTCGAATGGCAGGCTATAGTCAAGAGCATTGTTGAAGTTGAAGGGGGTTTTAAACTTCTCATCAGTGAACCAGCCAAGGAAATTGAAATTGATATCCGTTGGGGCGGTGGGTTCTGGCACAAGGTCGTCGATATGCAGATTCAGGGTGACGGGCTCAGGGCTACCTAAACCATTCATGTCGAAGTTCACCTCCACGTTGTCGCTTAGCTGATGGAAGGTCACGGTGAGATAGCAGCCTGTAACTTCTGGCACGTCGTAGTACTCATCACGAGTTGATTCTTTCACTCCTTTCTTTTTGAGTGTCCTATGACTTGTTACTACTCCGTTTTCTTTCTTTTCCCACAACACTTTTTTAACTTCGAACCCAGGGTTGGGTCTTACACGCACACGTTGGGGGTAGTTTAGCAGGTCGTACATAGCTGCCTTACCTCCCTTAAGGTTGCTAGGTTCTGTCACACAAGTGATGCGCAAGGCCCACGTCGTGGTGGCGCTAAGGCACAACAATAACAGCAGGGCGGCGATGCGGCGTGCTGCTGTAGAAAACAGTTTTTTGTTCATTGGTTGTATCATTGGTTATTGTTTATTGTTTAATCTCACACAAATCACAAGATGCCACAGATTTCGCTATCGTCAGCACCGTTGAAATGATGGTTAAGATACTTCGTTTCATTCCCTTATGAAATATTTCGAGTGCAAAGGTAGTGCAAACCGAGCAAAATACAAAATAAATCAGAATTTATTTTTATTATCGAGGTGCAGCCTACATTCGACCGAAGGTCAAAGGTAGTACTAATCCCATAAAACACAAAAGGAATAACAAGTTTTCTTTTACTTTGAAACGAATTTCCCTAATTACTCGTAATTTTTCTAATATTTATTTCTTGGAAACGAATTAGAATAATTAGAACGAATGAGAACGAATAATTTTTTTATTCTCATTAAAGAGTTTTTATTCCAATTACTGCGAGTACTCGTGGGTCTTCGACAAGTCTCGTGGATTAATTATTCTCATTATTCTAATTCGTTTCTTTAAAAATTATCTGTGTTATCTGTGATATCTGTGTGACCTTAAATTAATATCTGTGTGACCCTAAATTAATATCTGTGTGACATAAGAAGAATAGTGTGACTTTAACACAACTTTTTTCGGGAAAAGAACCGCTCTTACGTATTTAATAAAAATAACCAATTATAAATATTATCGAAACATTATGTGGTCAACCATTTTGTCCATCATCGTGGTAATCAACGAACTGATGGCTTCAAACGCAGGAAAAGTAATGAGTCCTGCAACGAATTTCGACAGTTGGATTGAATTGTATAATCCAAGCGAACAGGCTGTGAACCTGGGAGGCATGTACCTGAGTAACGACGCCAGCAACCTGAAGTACTGGCAGTTGCCCAATAACTTCGGCACCATACCCGCCAAGGGCTTCAAGGTGGTGTGGCTGGGCTCGAACAACATCAAGAGCGACCAGGCTCCCTTTAAGCTTGACTGCGACGGAGGCACCATCTACCTGAGCGACAAGAACGGTAACATGGTTACAAGCCAGGAATATCCTAAAGCCATGAGCAGAACGGCGTGGGCTCTGAAGACCGACGGCGGCAGCGAATGGGGATGGACTGACAACGCCACACCGGGCGAGAGCAACGCCACGGCACAGTTTGCCACAGAACGGCTGGCAGCTCCCGTGGTGAACGTGGACAGCAAGCTGTTTAAGAGCTCGCAGACGGTGAAGGTGACAATTCCCGAAGGTGCCAAGCTGATGTACACCACCGACGGCAGTCTGCCAGTGTCGCTGGAAGGCGTGAACCCCTGGAAGGACTGGGTGAAGAACGGCGACTGCGAGGGTACGGATGCTACCTGTCTGGTAACGAAGAACGGCAACAACAACGGCAGGGTGAACAGAATTACCGACGGCGTAGGTGTGGACGGCTCACGTGGTGTGAAGGTGCACTCGGTGGCTAACGCTGCCAACGACTGGACCACACAGTTCTTTGTATATACGCCGGACCACACATGGAGCACGGGAGAAAAATTCCGTTTCCGTATGATGGTACGTGCCGACAAGGCGGCAACCATCACCAACCAGGCTCAGAAGACACCTGGCGAGAATATCACTAACAACGTGGTGGGAGGCAGCTTCCAGGTGACTACGGAATGGAAGGAGTTTGTGTATGAAGGTACCCTGACCAAGGAACAGGCCGGCGAACAGCAGGACTGGGGCTGGGGCTGGGGATGGGGCGGCGGCACCGTGACCTACTCGCTACAGACCATCGCCTTCAACCTGAACAAGGATAAGAGCACGGACAATAACTTCTATTTCGACGATATCTCGTGGGAGTCGCTGGACAACAGCGTCACCAGTCAGGAGAGCGAGAACGGCGTGTTCAACATCTCTGAGACCACCAACTTCACCTTCCGACTGTTTAAGGACGGATACCTGCCCAGCGTGCCGGTGACCCGCAGTTATATCAAGACCAGCAACAACTACACGCTGCCGGTAATCTCAATCGTAGGCGACAAGCGCTACTTCACCGACCCGAAGATAGGATTTGACTGCGACGGCGACGGCACCAACGGTAAGACGGGCAACGGACAGGACCAGCCTAAGAACTACAACCAGGACTGGGACCGTCCCGTGAACTTCAGCTATATGAGTGCCGACGGCAAGATGCTCTTCAACCAGGATGTGAACATCAGCGCCTCGGGTGGCTATACCCGCTCGCTGAAATTCCGCTCGTTTAAGCTGAAGAGCAGCAAGGTGTTTGACGACCACAACCAGTTTGACTACTCGTTCTTCCCACAGAAACCGTATATCCGCAGTAAGGTGCTGCTGATACGTAACGGCGGTAACGACAACTGGCGTCACAACGCACGATTCTTTGACGCAGCACTGGAGACCATCATCCAGCGCTCGGGACTGGACCTTGACGTGCAGTCGTATGTGCCCGTGATAGAATATGTGAACGGTGAGCTGCGCGGCGTCTTCAACATGCGAGAGCCCAACAACGACAAGTATGCCTACGCCAACTGGGGATATGACGACGAGGAGCTCGACGCCTTTGAGAACCTGGAGATGAAGAACGGCAACGACTCGGTGATCAAGCGTATCTTTGAACTGGGTAAGCTAGTGGGTACCGACAACAGCGCCTACGAGGAGATGAAGACGCTGCTCGACATCGATGAGTTTACTAACTACATGGCTGTCACCTTCTTCCTCTACAACGACGACTGGCCCGACAACAACATCAAGGCATACCGCAGCCGCAACGACGGACGCTACCGCTTTATCAGCTTCGACCTGGACTATGCCTTCAAGGGATGCTGGAACTACAGCGACAACAACCCCTTCACCAACTTCGTGAAGTTCAAGGATACCAACAACCCAAGGTCGAGTGCCATCAACAACGAGATAGTAAACTTGTTCCTCAACATGCTGAACAACGATGAATACCGTAAGAAGTTCATAGACACCTACTGCGTGGTGGGTGGCAGCGTGTTCGAACCTACTCGCGCCGCAGAGATCGTGGACGAGCTGCTGGCAGTGGTGAATCAGATGTGTAACCTGATGAAACAGCAGGGACTGAACGACGGACACGACGCAAGCCGATCGGCTACCACCATCAAGAACGAGCTGAAGGGCCGTTCGAAGAAGATGACAAGCTATCTGAAGGACTTTTCTAATGCCAAGCTGAGCAAGGCGGCACAGGCCGTGACGGTGAAGAGCAACACCGAGGGCTCAAGCCTCTTTGTGAACGGCATTGAGGTGCCCTACGGCGAATTCGACGGCTACCTCTTTTCACCGGTAGAACTGAAGGTCAAGGCACCGGCAGGCTATCGCTTCGTGGCATGGAAGGACGGCAGCAGCATCGTCAGCAACGACACAGTGATGACTATGCCGGAAAGCAGCACCGTCAGCCTGACGGCTGTCTTCGAGGCACTTGACGAGGAAAACCTCACGGCACAGGGCATCACTCCGGTACGTATCAACGAGGTGAGCGCTGCCAACGGCATCTATGTGAATGAATACTTCAAACGCAACGACTGGGTGGAGCTGTACAACACAACCGACGAGGCTATCGACGTGGAGGGTATGTACCTTACCGACAACCTGAGCAAACCGACGAAGTACCAGATAACCAAGGGTAACGCGCTGATATCGACAATCATTCCCGCACACGGATACCTTATTATATGGTGCGACAAGCTGGAGTCGACAGGACAGCTGCACGCACAGTTCAAGCTGGATGCTGACGGCGGCACGGTGATGCTGACAGCGGCAGACCAGAGCTGGAGCGACTGCCTGACATACGCTCAGCACCAGAGCGACCAGACGGTGGGACGCTTCCCCGACGGACAGAACGACGTGTTTGTGATGAACATCCCCACCATTGCCAACAGCAACATCGCTTCGAGCTATATGGTGGCTGTGCCACAGCCTGAGAAGACAACGGATATTGACGAGGCTCAAATATCAAACCTCAATTCTCAGACCAAGACTCAGATCTTCAACCTGGCTGGACAGCCCGTGGACAACCCACGACCCGGCAGCTACTACATAGCAAGGGTGACCGACAGCAAGGGACACGTCAGAACGTATAAGTTTATCAAGAAGTAGAGACGAACACATTTTTCGTGGTCAAAATAAAAAAGGGGCGCATCCAGATATCACATCGGTTGCGCCCCTGTCAGTACTAAAAGCAAACAATAACCTAAAAAACAAACCTATGGTATTTCTATTCTTTTGTTGATGCAAAGATACGGAGTTTCAACGAGTTACACAAATAGAAAACCCTAAACCTATAGGGGAGTTTCCCTATTCTTGCGAGGAAAATCCCTACGGGTTTCATCAATACGATGAAACCGAAAGGCACAGAAAGTAACGGAAAGGCCTTACATTAAAAGGTGTTCGAGTGATGGTATCTCGATGATACCGCGACGAAGATGCAACAGACCTTCTGTCTGCAAGGCGTTAAGCACCCGAGAGACATCCAGACGACTGTCGCCCACCTCCTGGGCCAACTGTGTCATCAGCATACGAAACTGTTTCGGACCGGCAGGATAGAGACAGTGGTCTACGAAAAAGCGGATGATGCGCTGACGGAGGGTCTCAGGACTACGGCGCCAAGGCTGGCGACCCCGTCGCTGGGACTGGGTGGACAGCAGATTCAGCAGGTTGAGACGGATAATAAAGAAGTCCTCAAGAAGACGCAACACCTCGTCTTTGGAGAGGGTGATAAAATGGCATTCCGTTAGCGTAGAAACAGTGCAGGTGTATTGCGGATGGGCTCCGAAAACGGCTTCGGGCTGCAGGAGCCAAGGGGCTGACAGCTGTTCTATGACGGAATAGCGGCGATCGTCACTCATCGTGGTGAGTGACAAGCGTCCGTCAATCAGGAAATAGAGCTGACTACATGGTTCTCCTTCACGAACAACAGGCTTTCCCTCTGGCAGTTTCAGGAATCCGAACTTGGTCTGACCCGTGAGTTGCAACAGCTCGGCACGGCTCAAGCCCTGGAATAAAGAAAACTGCAGGAGACTGTCGTAGAGACGGAAGGAGTTCATGGTGCTACTGATTATAATTCACAGTCTAAGGTCTCAGAACGCCATACCGACATCTGTCCTGACTCATCGCTATATATCAGATAGGCCTTCAACTCGGGATGACTGTTAAGCACAGCCTGGGCACTGTCAAGACCCAGCACCATAAACGAGGTGGCATAGGCATCGGCAGTGGCACAGTCGGCAGCCACCACGGTCGCCGAGAGAAGACTATGCTGCACGGGATAGCCTGTGCGGGGGTCGATGGTATGGGCATAGCGCTGACCGTCCTTATAATAGAAGTTGCGATAGTTGCCGCTGGTGGCTATGGCGCAGTCGGTGATACTCAGCACCGTCTGGAGGTCGCCATCCTCGGGGTTCTCCACAGGTTTGTTGACACCGATATGCCAAGGCTGGCCTTTGTCGTTATGTCCGCTCAGCACAACCTCGCCACCTATCTCCACCATGAAGTTCTCGATACCATGAGACCGCAGCAGACGGGCCACCACATCACAGCCATAGCCTTTGGCAATGGCGCTGAAATCCATCTGATCACGTATCTTCAGCAGACTGTCAACCTGTTGGGGCGTAGGCAACTGGTCATGTTTGAAGCCAAAGCCCCAGGCATTGACCAGCGGAGCCACATGGATATCGAAGGCGCCATTGGTCTCCTTGTTAACGGTCTTCGCCAGCTCGAAAATCTCGCGGAACATGGCGGAACGCTCCACTGTAGAGTCGCCGCCGTTGATGCGGGCAACAGTTGACTGGGGGTTAAACATCGAAAACTCACCATCTACCTTCTGCAACTCGGCCTCGATCTCAGCCTGCAGGTCGTCGGCATACTGATAGGTGATGTTATAAATGGTGCCAAACACCAAGTTGCTGTTCTTCTGGAACGCCGCCTTTTCCGTGCAGGATACCAGAAGCAACAAACCAAAACCGATAAACAGGAACCTCCTCATCATATCTTAAATATCAATGCTGACATTGAAAGTGGCACCCAGATTCGACGTGTCCTGTATGCCATAGCCCGGCACATACCACGTCTTACCAATGATGCCGTCGTCGTTGGATAAGCGGTTGCGATAACGCACACTCCATCCCAGATGCAGCGGACCCACCAGCTGGGCATCGATGCCGAAGAGCACTTCGGCCCAGTGTTGCGAGCAAGCCACATCCGACACGTCGTAATACGTGGTGTTTTTCCATACCGGGTCTTCAAAGGGCGAACGGTTTACATCCACCTTATAACTGGTATAGGCATAGCGCACACCTACATAGATGCGGTTGTTAGCATGTTTGTTCTTCGCGATATTCACATCGACACCCACACGGAAATAGGGGGCACTGGTCTTGTAAGTGATATGCGTCACCTCATCATCCACATGATTGGCCTTGCCAACACCCAGCTCCACAATGGGGAAATACTGGTCGTGAAGGTTGAGTCGCAGTGCTGCCTCATATTGTCCGTAGTCACCAAGCTGCATCTGAGCCAGACCCACCAAGTCGGCAGAGACG
Source organism: uncultured Prevotella sp. (assembly GCF_946407605.1). Taxonomy (GTDB): domain Bacteria; phylum Bacteroidota; class Bacteroidia; order Bacteroidales; family Bacteroidaceae; genus Prevotella. Next base: position 11,472 of record NZ_CAMJOS010000022.1, on the reverse strand, counting down.
GCAAAACCCCGGAAGAACGGGATAGAGTCCTGCTGCAGCTTCAAGAAGCCCTGAGCCGAGGCAGAGAGCAGCGACAGGTGGAAGACGATAAGCGTCACCAGCCACAACTTACTTCTTGAAATGAATGTACAGATGCTTGACCGACGAGTCATAGGTTACTGATGAATTATTAATGATGATTGTATCGATGGCTTCATGGGTACTCCTCACATCGGTGATCTTGTGGAAGTAGCGAACGGCACAGTCCACTGATTCGAAGTGGGGAATATCTTCCTTGCTGATCCACACCGTGTCGACGTCGAAGTTCTGTAAGGTATCGACAGTCAGGAAAATCAATGTATCCTGAGGTCCCTGATAGCTTGTTGGCAAACTAAAAGAGCGGACATTAACCCCACGATTATACAACAGGGTGTCATCACCGTCGGCACGACGCGACCACACCCAGAGAGTATCATTCAAGGTGTCAGCCACCTCTTCACCATTCTGATATTTCATCACAGCATAGTTGACCGCTACCGTATTCTCGATAGGACACTCTATACTGGAGCAGGCCACCAGCACAACAGAGAGGATAAGCAGAAGGAACAGACGTCTCATCCTATCTTCTCTTCTATTTGATAGTCATTACGTACATTCGACGTACGGCTGATAAGGTCGCCAAGGAAACCTGCCAGGAAGAACTGCGTACCCAGAATCATCATGGTCAGCGAGAGGTAGAAGAAGGCAGAGTCGGTGATCCACAGAAGACCGAACACCTTACCTACTGCCAACAGGAAGGCGGCAAAGAAACCAATGAGGAACATGATGGTGCCCAGGAAACCGAACACATGCATGGGCTTCTTGCCAAAGGTGCTCAGGAACCACAGCGTCAGCAGGTCAAGATAGCCATTGACAAAGCGGTTCCAACCCATGAACTTTGAGGCGCCATACTTACGGGCCTGGTGCTGTACCACCTTCTCCCCTATCCTACCAAAGCCAGCCTGCTTAGCCAAATAGGGAATGTAACGGTGCATCTCACCATAAACCTCGATATTCTTCACCACATCGCGGCGATAGGCCTTCAGGCCGCAGTTGAAGTCGTGCAGGTTATTGATACCGCTGACGGCACGGGCCGTAGCATTGAAGAGCTTCGTAGGCAGCGTCTTCGACAGCGGGTCGTAGCGCTTCTGCTTATAACCCGACACCAGGTCATACCTCTCTTCCTTAATCATACGGTACAGCTCGGGAATCTCGTCGGGAGAGTCCTGAAGGTCGGCATCCATCGTAATCACCACATCACCCTGGGCCTCGGCAAAGCCGCAATAGAGGGCGGGACTCTTGCCGTAGTTGCGACGGAACTTGATACCCTTGACGCATGACGACTTTGCCTTGAGGTCGCAAATCAGCTCCCAAGAGCGGTCGGTAGAGCCGTCGCTAATGAAAATCACCTCGTAAGAGAAGTGATGCTCGTTCATCACACGTTCTATCCAAGCAAAGAGCTCGGGAATCGACTCTTCCTCATTATAAAGAGGTATTACTACTGATATATCCATTGTTCTTTGTATTTTTTACTTTTTTACTTTTCTCTGCACCAGCGCAGCAATAGGCACGCCCAACATGACGCCTACCATCAGGAGCGTCGTCAGCATTTCCAGTGCAAAGTCGATGGGACGCATCGTCTGCAACACATGAAGACTCTCGTTGACCTGATCTGACATGCCCAACTGCTTGATCAACTCCGCATTCTGGGGTTCTGACATCATACCGGTAATCACCGACAGCATATAGCCGTGATCCAGATAGGCCAGATAAGCATACTGGGCCAATGCAAACAGCAGACCGCCATAGAAGAACATCAGCGAGACGTAGGCCCAGCCACGAAGAAACGAGATGGTGCCTTCAAGACCCTCATCACGGAAACGACGCAGGCGAACCCCCACAAAGACTGGCGTCAGCACGATGGCAAGCAATGCCAGAAACCCGTAGGTGGGCGAGGTAAGACCTACGATATAACACGCGAAGGCTACTACCAGCATCAGGGCCAGCAGGGCTCCGTCGATGCGGGCAAAAGCCTTCAATTGAATGTATTCTGGTGCTGTCACTCCTAAACAATTTACTATTTCGCTGCAAAATTACGCATTTTCCCGCACATAACGTGGCCAAGGTCTTAAAAAATAGTTAAAAATTCAAAGGCGGGAGCAAATTCTTCACTCTACACGCTTCACTCTTCACTTTTTTTCGTACCTTTGCACCCGCTTTCGGAGGAAAGCATACATATCATGGGCAAGTCCTGTACGACCAGCTCCCTCGGAATCCTCCAGGATGGGAACATAGCAAAGGTACTTGGTTGTAGCGGTGCGATATAGATCGCTTGCCCACCCGCCTCTTTAGCTCAGTTGGCCAGAGCACGTGATTTGTAATCTCGGGGTCGTTGGTTCGAATCCGACAAGAGGCTCAAAAGGATTGGCGAAAGCCAATCTTTTTTTATTTAAATAATTTGTATCGTATCGTTTTTTTTCCTACCTTTGCACCCGAAAACTACTTATTACAACAATAACTGACATGAAACTACTAAAAACATTATTCAGCCATGCCACGACATTTGGCTTCGTGGCTCTTCTTTCTTTAGTAACGGAACCCCTTACCCTGAATGCCCAGCGGATGCAACAGCCACTGGACCGAGGTGTCGTTGCCGTAAACCGCTCTGGCAGCTCCATCCGCAGTGTCACCTCTTCGGGCGGGACAGGCAGCCTTATCTCTTGGCGCAAGCTGGCACAGGAACCGGAAGGCACCACCTATAATATATATAAGCGGACGGCGGGCTCTGCGGACTATACGAAGCTAAACGACACACCGCTGAAGGTAACCAACTACAAACCCACATCACTCACCAACAACACAGAATATGCCGTAACGGCTATCAGTCCAGAAGGTGTGGAGGGAGCTATGAGCAAGCCGTTCCTCTACAAGACACAGCCCTGGCCCAACGTCTGGCTGAACATCAACTTCGACAATAGCGTGATTCAGCGCAATGACTATCGCACCAAGTTCTGCTGGCCTATGGATACCGATGGCGACGGCGAATACGATGCCGTGGTTGTGGACCGTCTGTATGCCGGTGCAGCATCTGGTGAGGAGGATACCGAGAATACCGCCACCACAAGCCATAAGATTCAGGCCTACCGTTTCACCGGCGAACTGCTATGGACGGTAGATATGGGACCCAATGTTAATATCAGTGCCGGACAGAACGACATGGTGGTGGCATGGGACATCAACTGCGACGGACGCTGCGAGGTAATGATCAAAAGTAGCGACGGCACCCGTTTCTGGGACAAGCAGAACGAGACGTGGGGAAAATACGCCATGGGCAGCAGCGTAGCCGACGTCGATGGCGACGGCATCGTGGACTATCGTACGCAAACGGCGAGAAACCGTCCGTTCTATATCAGTGTCATCGACGGACTGACAGGCGAGGAGATTGCTGCCAGCGAACTGAAATACAACGAGGTACACGATGGCAGCGACAGCTACACCCGTACCTCGAGACCAAACTATATGAGTGACGGCTACTCGGCTATGGACGGACACTTCGCCATCTGTTATCTGGACGGCATCCATCCCTCGCTGGTGATGGAGTGTCTGGATCGCGACAACAACAAGACGCACCATAACTACGTCTTTACATGGGACTACGACTGGACCGACGGCACACCTACCAACTGGCACCACTCTCACACCTGGAGCCGTAACGACAAGAAACCCTGGCCTGCCGAGTTTCATCAACTGCGTGTGGCCGACGTTGATGGCGATGGTACCGACGAGATGATACAGGGCGGCTATTCGGTGAATCCACACACGGGATGGTTTGCCAGTGCGGGCATAGGTCACGGAGACCGCTATGTGTTGAGCGATATTGACCCCGATCGTCCAGGACTGGAGGTCTATGCCATACAACAGAGCGCCCTGCTGGGTCAGCTGCTCTATGACGCACGCACCGCAGAGCATATCAAGGAGTGGTATCTGCCATCGGTCTATGATGTAGGCCGCGGCACCTGTCTCGATATGGATGCCTCGCACAAGGGTTATGAGATACTGAGCTATGCCGACGAGTATGTCTATGACTGCAAAGGAGAAAAGACGGGACAGACACGTAGCGGCTCGATGTACGAGGGCTGCTGGTGGGACGGAGACCTGCAGCGCGAATGGCTCAACTCGCCTGGCGGTAGCGGATGGGGCACCAACCTCATGGTGTCGAAGGTGCTGGGTGACCGATTGGCAGAGTTCTCGCAGGAAAGCAACTGGGCCACACATGCTGCCACCGGTACGCGTCCGGCATTCATGGGCGACATCATCGGTGACTGGCGCGAGGAGGTGCTGCTGGCCAAACAGGATGACAACGGATGTACGGGACTCGTGGGATATACCACTGCCATGCCCACCAGCTATAGCATCTACTGTCTGCAGCAAGACCCACACTACCGCGGCGACTGCACCACCCGCGGCTACTATCAGCACCCCAACACGGGCTTCTATCTGGGTGGCGATATGCCTATGCCACCACTGCCGCCTGTCTTTGTGGCCGATGTGCGCAACCAGATGGTCAGTGGCAAAAGCGTGATGTTCGACCTTCAAAACGCCAACGGCTCTGTCTTCGACGTGAATGGCGAATCTCCGACCACCCTTTACCTGATGAATCCTCGTGGTCACGACTACGTGTTCAAGGGTACGGGCACAACGGGCAACGGCCAACTGATCAAGTCGATGCAGGGAACGGCGACGTTCAACTGTAATCTTGGACATACTGGTAAGAACCTCATTAGTGAGGGCACTCTTATCGTTAACGGAACCATTGCCGGGCCCGTGGAACTTCGCGCCCGCGGCACCCTGAGTGGTAATGTCGTACTGAAGGACACTATCACCTTCGAGGGAGCATTGAACTACGAAGGCTGCCGACTCAAGACTGTCAGCAGTCACATCACATCGAAGAAGAGCATGACCCTCCCTGGCAATGTATATTTAGAGGTGGATGCAAGTCTGCTCTATCCCGATGGAGGTGACGGTAAGCCGATTCCTGCTTGCTTCGGTCTCATCGTGGAGGGCGACCTCACCTTCAAGAATACCAACTACCTCACCGTCAACCTGGGCAGTCAGGAGGCTGCTGACTATGTGGTGGCCGAGTGTACGGGCACGCTGACCTGTGATGTGACGAAACTGAAGACCCGTGGCTTGGAGGGCATCAACTACGACCTTGTGGTGGTTGATGGCAAGAAACTCGTGCTGAAGATTCACGCCACGCGCGCCCCTATGCAGAATGTCGTCTGGACAGGTGCCGAGAGCAAGTTGTGGGACTATAAGGCCCAAAACTTCAGCATAGGCGGAGGTTCTGCCTCCGCACCCCCGACCTCGTTCGTCTCAGGCGATGCCGTCGTCTTTAATGCGCAGGGGCAGCAGAAGAACGTCACCGTCAACGAGATGATGGTTACCAACGGCGTTTACTTCGACAGCGGAAAATACACGCTCTCTGGCGAGGGTGGCATCAGCGGCGAAGGTGGCATCACCATCAACAGGAATGCCGACGTGACACTCAACATGAAGTATAGCGACTATACGGGTAAGACCATCGTTAACGGCGGTACGCTTACAGTACCCAACTTCTACGACGGTGGACAGAAGAGTGCACTCGGCGCTGCCACCGCCGCCAAGGACAACCTGCTACTGAACGGCGGTACGTTGGTGCTCTCGAAAGACAACATGGGTACCGACCGACAGATTACTATTACCGACACAGCCACCATCCGCATCACCCAAGCCAACAGTGCCCTCTCGCTGAAAGGGGCCGTCAGCGGTACGGGTTATCTCGTGAAGGATGGTGCCGGACAGCTGAACTTTACTTACGGTGGGGCAAATAACTTCGCAGGACTGATTGTCAAGAAAGGTATCGTGGCACAGGGTAGCTGGAACGCCACCTTCGGCAAGAGCGGCTCACCCATGCTGCTGGCTGGCGGCGAGGTACATCAGTTGGATGTCAACAGCACCTCTACCGTACCAACCTTCAACCATGTGGTCACCATTCAGGAAGGTACCAACAACAAGATTGTGGGTTCTTCGCGCGGTAAAATCAATGGTAGCGTGAAGGGCAAGGGTAACCTGACCATCGTATCGAAATACGTACGCTGCGATATCGGACTGAACTTCAAGGACTACGAGGGCACTCTCACCGCTTCTGGCAGTCAGTGGCGACTGATGAGCAACGTTACCGACATGTCGAAGGCGACACTCAAGGTGGATGCTGCCACCAACATCGCACACTATGCAAGCGGAGGCGGCAACCAACAGACTGCCACACTGAAGATTGGCGCCATCGCTGGTACTGCTACCGATGGTGTGCTCGAAGGACAGACCACCTATCAGATAGGCTATCTAAACAAGGATATGACGTTCTCAGGACTCTTCAAGGGCAAGGCGGTCACCAAGGAAGGCACGGGCCGACTGACGCTGAAGACCGCAGGAAGCACTTCACCTATCACTGTCAATGGCGGCACGCTGGAACTCAGCAACACCTCATCGACTGCTATCACCACAGGATTGGTGATAGTGGGTGCAAAAGGTATCATCACAGGTACGGCAACTGTTCAGAACCTCACACTGACGAAAGGAGCTACTATACTCTGTCAGTTGAAAGCCGCCAGCAACACCTGTCTCACGGTAAAAGGCAACCTGAAGCATGATGGTGATACCATCCTCGTGGAGATTCCTGCCAGTCGTCAACTACAGGTGGGCGACGAGATTACCGTCTTCAAGGTCAACGGCACTCACACAGGCACTTTCGTTCTGAAGGTCGATGCCGAAGGAGCCGACTATGAGTTCGACACCTCTACATTGCTCTCCGATGGTACCCTTCGTGTCACGGCTGTTGTCGATGCCATCAATAGTCCCGTTGTCGATGCACATTCTAGTGTGACTTACGACATCTCAGGCCGCAGAATCTCAGAACCAACAAAGGGCGTTTATATCAAGGGTGGTAAGAAATACAGGAAGTAGGCAAAATGAAAAAGCGGATTCTTTTCTATATGCTGCTGGTGCTCGCCATGAGCATGGAAGCTGCAGAGCGACAGAAAATATGTTTCAACGCAGACTGGCGACTGCAGGTGGGCGATTTCACCGAGGCTGCGAAGCCTGAGTTCGACGACAGTCAGTGGCAACGGGTGACACTACCCTATGCCTTCAACGGCAACGAGGCTTTCCGAAAGGATATTGTCAATCTCACGGACACCGTCTGTTGGTATCGTAAGACGTTCACGCTGACGGAGGCAGACACCAAAGGAAAAATGTTCATTGAGTTCGAAGGTGCACGACAGGGTGCTGACGTTTGGCTGAACGGTCAGAAGGTAGGCTTCAGCGACAATGGCGTGATGGCTTTCGGCTTCGACCTCTCACCTTATGTGAAGGCTGGCCGTAATGTCATGGCTGTGCGCTGCGACAACAGCTGGCAGTATCGTGACCGCGTGCTCAACAGCCGTTACCAGTGGAACGACAAGAACTTCAATGCCAACTACGGCGGTCTGCCCAAGAATGTCTGGCTGCACAAGACGGGCAAGCTCTACCAGACGCTGCCGCTCTATAGCAACCTCGGCACGACGGGCACCTACGTCTATGCCACCGATTTCTATTATACAGGACTTCGGAAAGATATTCCTGTTGCCACCATTCATGCCGAGTCGCAGGTGAGAAACGATGACGTAAAACCCCATACCTTCAGGATGGGGATGAGAATGTGCGACCATGAAGGCCAGATGCGGTTCTTCACGATGTCTGATGTCGTCACGTTGCAACCTGGCGAGACGGGAACGGTATCGGCTGCCCAGACCTCTTCCCCTCTGCATCTGTGGTCGTGGGGCTACGGCTACCTATATACCGTTGAAACATGGCTGATAGAAAACGATCAGGATTTTGACAATGTTGTTACCCGCACAGGCTTCCGCAAAACGCGTTTCGGTGAAGGTAAGATTTGGCTGAACGACCGCGTAATGATGGTGCATGGATACGCCCAGCGCACATCAAACGAATGGCCAGGTGTGGGTATCTCGGTGCCTTCCTGGCTCAGCGACTATTCGAACGGCCTAATGGTGGAGAGCGGCGCGAACATGGTGCGCTGGATGCACGTCACGCCGTGGAAGCAGGACATCGAAAGCTGCGACCGTGTAGGATTGCCACAGGCCATGCCTGCCGGTGATGCCGAGAAGGATGTGGAGGGTGCCCGCTGGCAACAACGCACGGCTCTGATGCGCGACGCTATCATTTACAACCGTAACAACCCCTCGATTCTGTTCTATGAATGTGGCAACGAAAGCATCAGTCGCGAACATATGTTAGAGATGAAAGCCATTCGCGACAAATATGACCCTCACGGAGGACGCGCCATCGGCAGTCGTGAGATGCTCGACATCAATGAGGCGGAGTATGGCGGTGAGATGCTCTACATCAACAAGTCTCATAAGCACCCCATGTGGGCAATGGAGTACTGTCGCGACGAGGGACTACGTAAATATTGGGATGAGCAGAGTTACCCCTATCATAAAGAGGGCGACGGCCCACTCTATCGCGGAGGACCCGCCTTGGAGTATAATCATAACATGGATCAGTTTGCCGTGGAGATGGTGCGTCGCTGGTACGACTACTGGCGGGAACGTCCTGGCACAGGCACACGTGTCTCAAGCGGTGGCGTAAAGATTGTCTTCAGCGATACCAATACCCACCATCGCGGCGAGTCAAACTACCGCACCAGTGGTGTCACCGATGCCATGCGCATTCCCAAAGATGCTTTCTTCGTACATCAGGTGATGTGGGACGGATGGGTAGAGCCGGAAAAAGAAAGGACGTATATCGTAGGGCATTGGAACTACGAAAGCGGTACACAGAAACCTGTCTATGTGGTGTCCACAGCCGATTCCGTCGAGTTGTTCCTTAATGGCAAATCACTTGGCAAAGGAAAGCAGAGCTATCGCTATCTCTTTACCTTCGATAGTATTACCTTTGAGCCCGGTGTGCTCGAAGCCGTAGGCTCTGACGGTAGCCGTTTCAAGCTCGAGACGGTGGGCGAACCGTATCAATTAAAACTCACAGCTATCGAGAATCCTGAAGGTACTAAAGCCGATGGTGCCGATATGGTGCTCTTCCAAGTGGAGGTCGTAGACAAACAAGGCAGACGTTGTCCGTTGGACAATCGCATGATTCATTTCGAGCTCAATGGTGAAGGACAATGGATAGGCGGTATAGCCACAGGACGAAACGACAATTTTGTCGGTGCTATGTCGCTGCCAGTAGAGTGCGGCATCAACCGTGTGCTGGTAAGAAGTACGGTGAATGCAGGCGATATCAACCTCTCTGCCTATGCCGATGGTGTGAAACCGGCATATCTGTCGGTGAAGAGTGAAACTGTTGACAAAGAACACTATCAGCCACAACTTACCCTCAAAAGTCACCTTAATCGAGGAGAGACACCACTCACTCCATCATACACAGAACAGGCACGAGGTATAGAAATCGCTTCTGCCACAGCTGGTCACGACAGTGAGCACGCCATTAACAGCTATGATGACAACGAACTATCTGAATGGAAGAATGACGGACGGCTCTCTACTGCCTGGATTACTTATAAGTTAACAGAGAAGGCTGCTATCGATGATATCTGTCTTAAGCTCACGGGCTGGCGTCTGCGCAGCTATCCATTAGACATCTATGCTGGCGACCAACTCATCTGGAGCGGCGATACAGAACGTAGCCTCGGCTATATCCACCTCACTCCCATGCGACGTGTAGTAACTGACGAAATCACCATCCGGCTACGCGGCGCTGGCAAAGACAAAGATGCCTTCGGTGGCATCGTTGAGGTGGCAGAACCAGCTGCTGGGGAACTCGACCTGTTCAAAGCCGCCAAAGGAGCCGAGACCAAGAACGAACTACGCATAGTAGAAATAGAATTCATTGGTAAACAAACAGAAAGGTAAAAAAGATTACCGGACATCAGTCGTACTTCCCATAGTGTAGCCATACTCTACCCATACTCTACCCATACTGAATGAGTAAGCCTAGAGTATGGCTAGAGTATGCCTAGAAGCAGCCTAGAGTATGGCTAGAGTATGGCTAGAAGCTGTATAACAACGAAGTATAAGGGTCGGAGAATGATCACTCTCTCCGACCCCCTGATTTATGTGTTGTAGCTTCTGGCCGTCGTCGCCGCCAGAGCTATGTCGTTCTTATGTCTCATATTCAATTATCCTATTCTCCAGTTCTCATATACGTCATGATAGACCTCTATTGGTCTATCTATGACTATATGTCCCTATCTATAGGGATAGGGACTATATCGTATATAGTCCTTATAAAGCAACTATCGGTAAATCCCGAACTCCAATATCATTTGCAAAGGTACGAATAAGCGAGTAAAATACCAAATTTCTTCACTCATTTCTTTTTTTTAGCGGTGTTCAGGCGAGTAAACTCGGAGTCTTTGAGTATTTTCGAGCGGGAGTACCTTCGAGGCGTAGCCTCAGAGGTAGTGCAAAATTTCGATTAAGCGAAGAGAAAGCAAATAAATTTGCATTCTTGAGCGTAAGAAATTTATCTAAACCGAGCGAAAAACCAATTTTTTTTGAACTTTTTATACCCTTTGCTTCATTGCTTGTTATTGTCTGAATTCTGCGTAAATTCGCCTCGAATTCTGCGTGCAAACTATCACTCTGGTATGCAGCTCTGTGACCGACGTCATCTTACACCCGTTCCGACGTCATCTTCGGGTGTTTCCGATGGCATCTACGACTCGTTCCGATGATACTTTACCCCCCTAAAGTATCATCGGAACGACCGCAAAACACCATCGGAACGGATGAAAGGAACGTCAGGAAAGACCCAAAAGTGACTGCCCTCACCTTTCACCTTTCTTGCGTCCCGTTCTTATTTTAGGAAGTACATCACAGTGGGTCAATGAAAAAGAGGAGGAGGTAGCAAAGCTATCCCCTCCTCTTTCTTGCGTCCCTTCGGTTCTTTCGTCCCTTCGGTAGAAAGCGGCAAAGCCGAGCGGCAAGCGAGCATAGCTCGAGCGCACCTTTATATTAAGTAGACCTATAGCCGGCCATCTTTATGAGCATTCTGACCATTGTGACCATAATGTCCACCACCTGCTACGTCATTGAGCTCCTCATCGTTGAGCTCCACTTTCTTCTTTTTCTCTTCTTCTTTCATAATTGTAATGTTTAAAATTTATGAGTATAATTTGCCTGCAAAGATACTTCTTTTAGAGTGAACTTCCAAACTTTTTGCCAATTTTCCTGGGGAACAGCCCTCAGCTATTCTCCCTTCACCTTTCAACTTCCTTCAGCCATCAGCCTTCTATATATCAACTGTCCCCATGGCATATGCTATTGTAAAGAGCCAGTCCTTTTACCGTCAGCAGGTATTTCTGGCGAGGGTGACGGGGCGAATCAGGATATA
>NZ_CAMJOS010000021.1 GCF_946407605.1 uncultured Prevotella sp. | reverse complement strand
ACCAGTCGCGCCCCTTCACTCTGGTCTTCCAGTTACGATAAAGCAAGGCGTGCATTTTTCCAGCATAAAGGTCTGGAAGAGCCACACAGCGCACTACAAAGGGATAGGGGCGAGATAAAGGCAAGTTTTCTGTCTCGAAACCCAGTGGCGGATCTGTGTCCATTTCTATTTTTACCTTGACAGTCTTTTTGGTTTGGAACTTGATGTCAAAAACCTCTGTGTTCTCCTTGAACCCTGCTTTATAGCCGCCCCTTCTCAAGGGGCTCAAAATATCCTTCTTCTGAATAACCACCTCGTGGCCTGCCAGATGAAATTCTTCAATGATGTAGGGAAAGAAGTCTTCCAAATGAACATCGCTGTTTTTCTCTCTGAGTGTAAAGTCCATATCCTCAGAGTAACGAGGCAACTGATGGAAAAGTCGCAGGCATGTTCCGCCATAGAAGGCTGCATGCTTGAAGAACCCTCCACGACTGAGTCCTGCAAGAGCAATCTTTTGCATCACCTCCTGTTCCACATTGGGCGTAGAGGTGCTTGCTTGCTGCTGATATTCAGCAACCATTTGGTCATATATGTTCATAGTTTCCTGATGAGTTTAATGAGATTCTGTAATATTTGCGTCTTCCGTCCCTTTTCTATACATTGTTCAATGATACTCGTGTCGAAGTCCTTGAGGGAATCTGTATCGAAACGCAGATATTCCTCCAGATACTCCCAGAGCCCCTTGACAGATTGGGGCGGTCGTTTTATGTCATGAATGATACTGTCGCAGAGGGCCTTTTCTGCGCTTGCCATGATACATGCTGTGTCGTTATCGTCAACTATTCTCAATCCGATGGGAAAATAATCAGGCGAGACATGGAAGTATTCAAATATTCCCAACTTGTTCTCAAATCGCCGCGTATGGAGTGTGGTCATTGAACTCATGATGTGTACTTGTTCTGGAATGAGCCCATACCATCTTAACGCCCATTGCAAGGAAATATATGACGGACCATAAATGTGATTGGCACAAAGTCGTGTGTCAATAAGCTTGCCTGTCACCTCTCCGCTGACGACATAGAGTCCACGCTTCAATTGGATGATATCACCATCCCTCTCCAATGCGTGAATCTTGTCGGCAGGTGATGACAAATCACTATAGCAATCGTATAGCGTTTGCGTGCGAATGGGGATGTTTCCGAACTTAAGTAATGGCGACTTCTTCATCGTTATTCGTTTGATTATGCCGCAAAATTATAAAATTTGGCACAGATAATCGAATTTTTCTCGAATAAATGTACGAGAATTAACATCTTTTTTCCAAAATCCAATCGCTTCATACTGTAAACTGCACTATGCGTCTATTGAATTTCTCGTAAAAAAAGTCGCCCTGTTTTTTGAATTTTTTCGCGAAAGTGTCTATATTATGCACATCAAACAAAAATCAAAAGATAATAACGATGAGAGAAACTTTTTTTCATTTGAAAGAGTGGTACATGACCACAGAGCGGCCAGAGGATTTTGAACTGGTACGTGACTATGTGGTGCAGCAGACCCGAAAGGTCAGTCTGGAGCAGCTAGGCGTGGACCTTACACAGCAAGGCACGGGCGACTTCCAGCAGGGCTTTACCATAGAGAAAAGAAGGGTGGGGCAGGTGGAGCGGCTGTGCTTCGTATGGTGGGACTTCTCGGAGTGTGAGAAACATGTTGACTATCGTGTGCTACAAAACGATATCGTCAAGCATTTCTGGCCTGATATCCAATTCCTCAGTTCTGCATCCGCCAGCCTTTTTACTGGTGGAACGCGTAAAAATTGGAGGTTAGATAAAAAAAGTTGCCCTGATTTTTGAATTTTTTCGCAAAAGTGTCTATATTATGCACATCAAAAATTTAAAACTTAAAAGATATGGCAACAACAATTAAAACCAGTTCCAAAAACTACTTTACAAAAATCCAGAAGTACCTCAAAAACAAAAGAATCTTCTTTACCCCATCTCTCAACCTTGGGGTCTATGCCCTCACCATCTTTGACCTCTCAGAAATCGAAACCACTTCTCTCCTCAAAAAAATGACCAAACACTTCCATCTCACCAAGCAGCAGGAGCCTCTGGCTCTTGCTGCCTAAAATGAAAACAGACATGGGAAAGGGATTATTAGTGATAAAGATTGCCCAAGAGTATCAGAACCGCGGGCTGACAGAGGGTGAACTGGTAGAAGCCGGATTCAACGGACTGAGAAAAGCGGTTAAGAAGTATGGTATAAAGGCCCTCGAAAAATATGATTCATGTGGCGATAAGTGGATTCGACAATCTATCTTGCAGGCTATCGAAGATAAGAAGAGGTAATAAACATTTATAGGTTATCAAGCAATCTGCCTATATTCCATGAAAGAAACTCACCTAAAGGTATGCCACCAGAACCTACTACAAAAGACTGGATAGGATGAAACTTATCACGAAAAACGGATAATCCCTCATTTCCGGTTCGTCTTCCACTCTTGACCTCTATGGCAATGCAACGTTTGTCGTACTCGATAATGAAATCCACTTCGTCCTCCCTTTCACGCCAATAATAGAGTTTGTAGTCGTACTCATCTGCCTGGTTTAGGAGATATGCACCAACTGCACTCTCCACCCAACGCCCCCAGAGTTTGGGTGTAGTATATGCCTTGTTAAAGGTCATACCGCTCTGTACAGAGAAAAGGGCCGTGTTGTAAACCATCAGTTTGGGTACAGAGTTATACTTACGGGCATTGTCAGAAGCATATTTGTTCAATCCGCACAACAGTCTCGATTCATCGAGCGTTGTCAAATAACTCGCTAATGTCGTGACGTTACCTGCATCCTGTAGCTGGCCTAACATTTTGTTCAGTGAGAGTTCTTCGCTGGAGTAGGCGCATCCCAGTTCGAACAGCTGTTTCATCAAGGCTGGTTTATAGATAACCTTTGTCCTCAGCACATCTTTTTCTATTGCAGGTGCAACTATGCTGTCCTTAATATACTTCCGCCATCTTCGTTCGTCCTTAATATACATGGCTCCACCAGGATAACCACCAAAATAAATATATTGGTCAACATCAAGATTGAATGCCTCGTTCATTTCTGTGAGATTCCAATGCGGCATCCTAATCAGTTCGTACCTTCCAGCCAACGATTCCGTCAGACCGTCTTTTAGCAGCAGTCTGGACGAACCAAGAATGACCACCTTCATGTTGAGGTCGTTGAAACAATCTTCGTCCCATTCTTTCTTGACAGCCTCGCTCCAATTGTCGATCTTATGAATCTCATCGATAACGAGCAGATATTCTTCTGCTTGAGCCACTTTCATACGGGCCCTGGCAGTAGCCCACGTCTCGCCAATCCATGCAGCATGGGTATGGTCGACATTGTCGGCACTGACAAACATATAAGGAATGGTAATAGTCTGAAGGACCTGCTTGACCATCGTAGATTTGCCAACTTGGCGAGGGCCAGAGACAACTTGAATCTTGTTTCTGGGCTCCGATAGCCTCGCTTCTAATTCTTTAAATTGTGCCCTCTTGAACATAACTTATTGATTTTCTGCTGCAAAGATACACAAAATTCTCAAATCTACCAAACAAAATTCTCAAAAGTTTATCTCTAAATTCTCAAATTTATCAAAAGAAAGGTAATCGTTCGCACCTTTTTGAGATTTTTGCTCTGTCATATTCTACACCTTTTTGAGTTTTTTTCTGCAAGTCTCTTATTGAAAATGTTTCCCCCAATCAAATATTATCCAACAGAATGTTACAGCCATGTAATATAAAGGTCTAGGGATATTGTCTTGTCAAAGAATGTTAAATGTTGGTCTGGTTTTTGAATTTTTTTGCGAATGTTATTATATTATGCTCGTAAACTTTTTAAAAACAAAAAGACATGGCAACAACAATTAAAACCAGTTCCAAGAACTACTTCAACAAAATCCAAAAGTACCTCTACAACAAAAGAATTTTCTTCACCCCATCATTCAACCTTGGGGTCTATGCCCTCACCATCTTTGACCTCTCAGAAGTTGAAACCACTTCTCTCCTAAACAAAATGACCAAACACTTCCACCTCACCAAACAGCAGGAGCCTTTAGCTCTTGCTGCCTAATATGAATGGACCATTATCGAAACAAAGAAAATGAAATATTTTACGAATTGTTTTGTGGAATACTCTTTATTTATTAACTTTGCATTCAATCTAAAACTTGAAACGTCTAAAGACCTCGCGATGTAAAGGCAATCGTCTACTAACTGATGGCAAAAGGATTATCAAAGTCGCGTTATACGCAGTTTTGTCAGTGTCCGAAGGCATTGTGGTTGAGAACTTATAAACCTAACGAGGCTACTGTTGATGCAAGCGTTGAAGCTCGCTTCGAGAGTGGCAACGAGGTGGGTGATCTTGCCATGCAGTTGTTCGGCCCATTTGTGGAGGTGACAACCAAACGTAAGGATGGAAGCCTCGACCTCCAAGCTATGATTGGCAAAACGAAAGAAGAGATGGCCAATGGGACGGATGTCATTTGCGAAGCATCGTTTGCCTGCGATTCACATTATTGTGCTGTTGACATCCTGCGTAAAACTAAGGATGGTTGGGCTATCTACGAGGTAAAGAGCAGTAGCTTCCCTGAGTTCGACGGACAGGAGACGAGACTGGAGAAATATGCGCCAGACATTGCCTATCAGAAATGGGTGATGACGCAGTGTGGCATCAATGTGACTGATACCTATATAGTTTGCCTCAACAGCGATTATGTCCGTCAGGGTGAGCTTGACATCCAGAAACTATTCGCCATCATCGATATGAAGGAGTTGGTGGAGAATGAGTATCTGAAGGTACCTGCTCGTGTTAGTCAGGCATTGAAGTTGCTGGCTGAGGATGAAGAGCCTAATTTGGATATCTCAGAACACTGCATGAAACCCTACGGCTGTGCTTTCTTCGACTACTGCAAACGGCAGCATGGTGTCCCAAGTGATGTACCAACCGTTTTTGACCTCTATCGCATGAACTTTGCGAAGAAACTGGAGCATTATTATGCAGGCCGTATATTATTTGAGGATGTACGCGAGGAAAAACTGAGCGAAAAACAACAGATGCAGGTAGAGTGTACGCTGAACCAGACGGAGCAGATAGATGTAAAAGGCATCCGCGAGTTCCTTGATGGTCTCAGTTATCCGCTTTATTTCCTCGACTTCGAGACGCTGCAACAACCTGTGCCGCAGTATGATGGTCAGAGACCTTATCAGCAGATTACCTTCCAGTATTCATTGCACATCAAGCGTAGTGCTGATGCGCCATACGAACATTTGGAATTCTTAGCACCTAATGATGGTAACGATCCACGTCGCTCTTTGGCCGAGCAACTTTGCAAGGACATCCCGATGAACGTCTGCACCTTGGCCTATAACAAAGGTTTCGAGTGTGGGCGCATCAAGGAATTGGCGTCGCTCTATCCTGATCTCGCTGTTCACCTGTTGAACATACGAGAAAACATTCAAGACTTGCTCACACCATTCCAAAGTGGCTATTATTATGTACCAGCTATGCACGGCTCGTTCTCTATCAAGAGCGTGTTGCCGGCCCTCTTCCCAGATGAACCGAGCCTAAACTACCACAACCTGGACGAGCGTTGCCAGAACGGAGGCCATGCCATGACTCTCTTCCCCCAGATTCAATTCATGGAGCCAGAAGAAGCCGAAGCCAGTCGCGAGGCCCTGCTCCGTTACTGCGAACTCGACACCTGGGCCATGGTGAAAGTCTGGGAGAAACTTAAAGAAGTAACTGCATAACAATATAAAACAAAATAAACAACCTCACGATGTATAGGACAATCGTTGTTGTAATCATGATGATGGATAATATAAAGAAATTGAAGGATTCGCCTTTGTATAATCTTTCAATGGCCAATAAGGAATTATTCCATAGTAATTTCCTTGCATGGTTTGGTAATATATATAAGATTGAGTTTAATTGGCTTATCAATCAATTGCTTGGGGCTGGTAGTTGGCCGGATGAAATACAGGATTATAGCATAGTTAGAGAATATAAGCATTTTGATATATGCATTAAAGATTCATGCGATAATCCGAGAATCCTTATTGAAAACAAGGTGAAAAGCGTCCCAACAAAAGAGCAGTTAGACAGATATAGGAGTGAAGTGAACGAAGATTCATGTATTTTAATTCTTTTAACCATGACTTCACATCTTCATGACTTGACAGGAGCAAAGGGGTGGAAGATAATTACATATAAAGACCTGTCAGAAAAGTTATCAAAAGTATCTCTTGCTGATTCATACCATTCGCAGTTGCTAAAGGACTACTGTGAATATGTTGATAATTTGCAGCAGATTATTGAGACATTTGATAATGAAGAATATTATTTTTCTCGAGCAGAACAGAACAATATTAAATTGGATTTAGGAATACATGATATCTGTGGAAAGAGAAAGGCCCAAGTCCTTTATCAGAAACTATTCAAGGAATGTCTGAATCATGGAATGAACGTTGTTTCTAAATATGAGGATTTGTCAGATGATAATATATTTGTGGGATGGAGTTATACGAATCTTCCTCTTATTGAGGTAAGAATCAGAAATCACGCGGATGCAATTATTATTCAGATTCAAGGCAAGCAATATCGCCATGCAGTTGAATATTACGACACGAAGATTGGTGACAGAATAATTAAAAGTGGTAAGGGGTATATTCCTTCGCAGAAGGGGCTTGATTATTTACAAATGAATTATCCCTATATATTATCCTTGAATAATGCTAAAACTCCAACGAATTACCCCTTTGTTGGCATTCCATTCGGACAAAACAAGAATAAAGGGTATTGTAAATACTGTAATGGAATACCAGACAAAAACCACCATGGTCTTATCAGTTGCTTTGTCTATCAATGGATAGAAATTCCAGATAGTACGACATGTGATGATCTTGTTGATAAAATTATACAGGACATAGCGAATTTGAAAAAATAATAAGTGTGTTTATGCAGGACTGGAGTAAATACATAGAAAGACCGATAGTGGAGGTGCTGCCAGAACTGGAGGCAGAGGGCTATCAGGTGACGAGTGATGAGTGTGTCATCTTCGGACAGCGGAACATCGATATTGAAAAGGGCGATGTAGCTGCAGAAATAGTATGCGTACCATACGACTTCGAAGAGTACCAAGAAGGCAACATCAAACCAGAAGATGCTGACTGGTGGGTAGATGATGTGTTTGAGAACGGAGAATCGTATCAAGAGTCGATTTGAAAAAAAAAGTTACCCTGATTATTGAATTTTTTGGCGATTGTTTCTATATTATCATTGTGATTTGAATGAAAGACGAATGACAATGAAAAAAGAAACAAAGACAAAGAATGAGATGACACTGCTGCAGGCTATTGAGCGTGTGGTGGAGCTGGCAGAGGACTCGAAGATGAGTAAGGAGTTCTTGAAGAAGGCCAAGGCTGAGATTCAACTGCTGGCAAAGAGTTATGGTATCACGGAGCGACAGGTTGTGCTGTTCTGTGTCTGTATGGAGAAAGGGCCGCGACATATCGATTATGATGACCTGGCCTCGTATCTGGACCTAAATAAAATAGGTGTGCTGAGTTTTGCCAGCGACATCGATGTACTGGTGCGCCGCAGACTGTTGCGCTATCGTGATGTGAAGGACGAGGACGACTTCGACATTCCCACCGCAGTCATCCGCTGCCTGAAGCACAACGAGGTGTATCAGTTGCCCAAGCGCACAGAATTGGACTGCGCCGAACTATTCGAGTTGCTTGATATGTGGTTTGAGGATTTGGACGACAATGCCATCTCGCCAAAGGAACTCCGCGAGGAACTGGAAGCGCTCTTTAAGGATAATCCGCAGATTGGTTTTGTTCGTCATCTGAAGGAGTATTATCTGAGGGAAAACGAACAGTTGCTGGTGACGTTCTTCTGTCACTGCCTGATAAACAAGGATGACGATGATATCCGTTTTAGTCAGATGGAGGATTTGTACGATACCAAGAACGAATTCAGCAAGGTGAAGGGTGCCCTGCGTTGTGGGGACCATAGGTTGATGGAGAAGGAAATCATTGAGTATCGTTGCGAGGACGGCATCGCCGACAACACACGTTATAAGCTGACCGAGAGTGCCAAGCGGACGCTGTTGGCGGAGATGAACATCAATACGTCAACGGAGAAGCTGGCTGATGTCATCGACCCGACGACGCTGGGCGAAAAGCAGTTGTTTTTCCCCAAGGACATTCAGCGACAGGTGGAGGAGCTGGGACGATTCCTTCAGCCAGAGAACTTCCAGAAGATTCAGGAGCGCATGAAGGAAAAGGGCTTCCGCAATGGTTTCGCCTGTCTGTTTTATGGCGGACCAGGCACGGGTAAGACCGAGACCGTCTATCAGTTGGCACGTCAGACTGGACGCAGCATCATGGTGGTGGATGTGCCTCGCATCAAGAGCAAGTGGGTGGGGGAGAGCGAAAAGAATATCAAGGCGCTCTTTGACCGCTATCGTGAACAGGTGAAGCGAGCCCAGGTGACGCCTATCCTGTTGTTCAACGAGGCTGACGCCATTATCGGCATTCGTAAGAACGGGGCACAGAGTGCTGTCGACAAGATGGAGAACAGTATCCAGAATATTATCCTGCAGGAAATGGAGACACTCGACGGCATCATGATTGCCACCACCAACCTGCAACAGAATCTGGACAAGGCCTTCGAGCGCAGGTTCCTCTATAAGATTAAGTTTGACAAGCCAACGGAGGAGGCTCGCGCCAGTATCTGGCAGACGATGATTCCAGAACTCAGCGAACTGGATGTGCACACATTAGCCTCAAAATATGACTTCAGTGGTGGTCAGATAGAGAACATCGCCCGTCACTTTGCCATCGACACCATTCTTCACGGCCATGATGAGGATGTGCTGTCTATGCTCATCAGTCATTGTGACAACGAACGGCTGGATGAGAAAAACACGCGTAGGATAGGTTTTTAGTTATCATCATAATAAAAGAGGTGGCCATCGTGACCACCTCTTTTATATTATAGGGAAAATACTGTCTATTTCGCCTCTTCCATATCACCTTCGATATAGAGACGGGTCATTTCAACGACGCCGTTGGTTCTCACGGTGATGGACTTCTTGAAGTGTCCGGGCAGCTTACCTGTACCGTTGTAGGTCACCTTGATCTCACCTTTTGCACCTGGGGCAATAGGGTCTTTGGTGTATTCGGGTACGGTACATCCGCAAGAGGCAATAGCCTGATTGATAATCAGCGGCGTCTCGCCTGCATTCTGGAATGTAAAGGTGCAACTCACTACCGGTTCCTTCTCTGAGAATTTGCCAAAATCGTGAGTCAGCTTGTCAAACTTGATCTCTGCCTGTTTCTGTGCTGTAGCGAAGGTCAGTCCGCAAATCAGCATCATGGCCATCAATAATACTTTCTTCATACGCAATATTTGGTTTTATATTTTTGACGCAAAAATACTAAAAAGTTCTAAGTGGACGTACTTAAATTAAAGGTTTTTATAATTAGTTAGAAGTTTATAATACTCGGTGGCGCCTAACAGGAAGCACCCTGTGCCGTAGTCTTCGAAGTCAGGAATGCGGGTGTAGCTCAGTGGCTGACCTGCCGACGGGTCCTTGCCAGTGCCCTGCATCCAGCCCAGGAAGCCATCTGTGTGGACGGCCTCTTTTACCATAGCCAGCCAGGCTTTTTCGGCTATAGGACGATAAACGCTCTCCTTCAGATAACCCTGACGCATGCCCCAGCAGATGCCATAGAGGAACAGGGCGGTGCCGCTGGTCTCGGGCATCGCATAGTTGGTGCTCACGAGGCTGGGATTCCAGAAGCCGTCCTCGCGCTGACATTTCCTAAGACCTTCGCTCATCAGGAGGAAGTCCTTCTTCAACTCTTTATAAGTTTTCTCTTTGGGCGACAGTTCATCCATGCATCGTACCAAAGCGGCATATACCCAGCCGTTGCCGCGACTCCAGTAGCACTGCTGTCCGTCGGGCTCTTTGTAGGGAGGCACGTAGTCGGCATCGCGCCACCACAGTCCGTCCTTCGTGTTGAACAGTCCGCCGCCACATTCATTGCGACTCCAGCGGTACATCTTCATGGCGTGGTCGCGATACTTCTCGTCGCCTGTAATCTTATAGACCTGCATATAGACCGGCATCGCCATCTGTATGGCGTCAATCCAAGTCCACCAGCCGTAGAGTGAGGGCTGTGTGCCTTTCGTCTTTGCGGTAGCGTTTTTCTTGTCGTTGGGCGTCTGCATCTGGTGATCCAGGTTTTCCTCCGCCCTCTCCAGAATCTCCTCCTTGTGGTTCTTGAGGTAGCGCATCAGGTAGGTCTGCATGCAGCACTGGTCGTCGGCGTCGCAGGTGTTGATGCCGTTTCGTGGTGTCCAGTGGTGAAACTCTGCCCAGCGGTCTGTGTAGTCCAAATAGCGCTCTTGTGGGTCAATGTCGCAGAGGGCCATCAGTCCTTCGTAGTAGACGGCACGCGTCCAAAGGCTCGACGGCCTCACCTTCTTAACGTTGGTAGGTAGGGTGGGGTCGGCATATTTCGCCATGAAGTAGTCGTTGACTTTCTGCGTGATGCTCAGCACGTCCTGAGCGGTGGTCTGTGCCATGAGGTTGGCAGCCATCAGTATGGTTCCCAGTAGGGTCGTTAGTTTTTTCATGCTGTTAATATTTTCTGCAAAGGTAGTGCAAATCGAGCGAAATACAAAATAAATCAGTATTTATTTTTATTTCCGAGATGCCGCCTACTTTCGAGGCAAAGCCTCAAAGTACGAATAAGTGAGCGAAAATGCAAAGAAAATCTGTTTTCTTTTTGTATTTCCGAATAAAACATATAATTTTGCACGCTGTGAGAAACAAAGAGATATATAAGGTGACGCTTGTAGGCGGTGCAGTCAACGTGCTGCTGCTGGTCTTCAAGTTCGTGGCAGGCATCCTGGGACATAGTGCTGCTATGGTGGCCGATGCCGTTCACTCTTTGTCAGATTTCGTCACCGATATCATCGTGCTGTTGTTTGTCCACATCAGCGGAAAACCCAAGGATAAGTCGCACGACTATGGTCACGGCAAGTACGAGACGCTGGCCATGACCCTGATTGGCGTGGCCTTGTTGGCTGCGGCAATAGGTATCGTCTATAGCGGCGTCATCAAGATTATCGACTGGTTCAACGGACAGTCGTTGGAAGCGCCTGGCATGTTAGCATTATGGGCAGCGTTGTTATCGGTCGTCCTGAAAGAGGCGGTCTATCGCTATTCTATGGTGAAGGCCCGTCAACTGAACTCGCAGGCCGTGGAGGCCAACGCCTGGCATCACCGTAGCGATGCCCTGTCGTCGCTGGGCACGTCCCTCGGTATCGGCGGTGCCATCTTCCTGGGACAGCGGTGGACGGTGCTCGACCCTGTGGCTTCTGTCGTTGTTGGCGCGTTTATCACGAAGGTCGCTATCGACCTGCTGCGCAATGGCATTGGCGACCTGATGGAACAGTCGTTGCCCGATGCCGTTGAGGATGAGATACTCCGCCTGGTGGGTGAGTTGCCAGGAAACGTGATGCCTCACGACCTGTGTACCCGTCGAATAGGTAACCATTATGCCATCGAACTGCATATCCTGATGGATGGCGACATCACCCTTCGTGAGGCTCATGATAAGGCCTCAGAGGTGGAGGATTTGCTGCGCAGTCACTATGGTGAAGAAACCCATGTGGCGGTGCATGTGGAGCCGAAATAGCGTCTTTTTCTTATTTTTGCCGTAAAACATGAGGCTTTTTGGCGAAAAAGATGTAACTTTGCAGCTCGAAAGTAAAAACATATATATAAAGATGTATAGAACAAAGACTTGTGGTGAGCTTCGTCTCACCGATGCCGGCCTTGAGGTAACCCTGGCCGGATGGGTTCAGCGCACGAGAAAGATGGGAGGTATGACCTTCGTCGACCTGCGCGACCGTTATGGATTGACACAGTTGGTTTTTGATGAGTCTAAGGACGCAGCCCTTTGCGACCGTGCCAACAAACTGGGACGTGAGTTCTGTATCCAGATCAAGGGTGTGGTGAGCGAGCGCCAGTCAAAGAACCCCAAGATGCCTACGGGCGATATCGAGATTCTTGTCTCAGAATTGAATATCCTGAGCGAGAGTCTCACACCACCGTTTACCATTGAGGATCAGACCGATGGTGGCGATGATATCCGCATGAAGTACCGTTATCTGGACCTGCGCCGTTCGGCTGTTCGCAAGAACCTCGAGCTGCGTCATAAGATGACCATCCTGATTCGTAACTTCCTCGACGCTCAGAACTTTATCGAGGTCGAGACACCAATCCTGATTGGTTCTACCCCCGAGGGTGCACGTGACTTCGTGGTGCCCAGCCGTATGAATCCTGGTCAGTTCTATGCGCTGCCTCAGTCTCCCCAGACCTTGAAGCAGCTGTTAATGGTCAGCGGTTTCGACCGTTATTTCCAGATTGCCAAGTGCTTCCGCGATGAGGACCTGCGTGCTGACCGTCAGCCCGAGTTCACCCAGATTGACTGCGAGATGTCGTTCGTTGAGCAGGAGGATGTGCTGCAGATCTTCGAGGACCTGGCCCGTCATCTGTTCAAGGAGATTCGTGGCGTGGAGTTGCCCGCTCTGCAGCGTATGACTTGGCACGAGGCCATGCGTCGCTTCGGTTCTGACAAGCCCGACCTCCGTTTCGGTATGGAGTTCGTCGAACTGATGGACGTGCTGAAGGGCACTGGTACCTTCCCCGTGTTCAACGAGGCCAACTATATCGGTGGTATCTGCGTGCCTGGTGCTGCCGACTATACCCGCAAGCAGCTCGACCAGCTCACCGACTTCGTGAAGCGTCCTCAGGTGGGTGCCAAGGGCTTGGTTTACGTGAAGTTCAATACCGATGGCACTGTGAAGTCATCTATCGATAAGTTCTACGAGCCCGAGGTTTGGCAGAAAGTCAAGGAGGCTATGGGCGCCAAGGATGGCGACCTCGTGCTGATCCTCTCTGGCGACAATGCCAACAAGACCCGTGTGCAGCTCTGCACCCTGCGTCTGGAGATGGGCGACCGTCTTGGTCTGCGCGACAAGGATAAGTTCGTGTGTCTGTGGATTGTCGACTTCCCCTTGTTCGAGTGGAGCGACGAGGAGCAGCGCCTCATGGCTACGCACCATCCGTTTACGATGCCCAACCCCGACGATATCCCTCTGCTCGACAGCGCTCCTGAGAAGGTGCGTGCCGTGGCCTACGACTTCGTTTGCAATGGCGTCGAGGTAGGCGGTGGCTCTCTGCGTATCCACGATGGCAAGCTTCAGGAGAAGATGTTCCAGATTCTGGGCTTCACCCCCGAGCGTGCTATGGCTCAGTTCGGCTTCCTCATCAACGCCTTCAAGTACGGAGCACCCCCTCATGCTGGTCTGGCCTTCGGTCTCGATCGTTTCGTCAGCCTTATGGCAGGTCTCGACAGCATCCGCGACTGTATCGCCTTCCCCAAGAACAACAGCGGACGTGATGTCATGCTCGATGCTCCTGGTGAACTGGATCCCAAACAGTTGGAGGAATTGCAGCTGAAAATTGATTTATCGCAAGACAGTGAAAAGTGAGTTTTTCACTGTCCTTGCCACTTCAGTCAGTTGACATACGTCAAGAATAGTTAAAGATTTAAAAGGAATTGTTATAAATCAGTGAGTTTCCTTAACAAAAAGTGGTACTTTTGTCAGCGAATTGATATAATCAACTTCAAGAAGTATTAATTTTTTTAAGCATTATGGCAGAAAAGAAAGCAACGACTAAGAAGGCTGCTGAGGTAAAGGAGACAAAGGTAGCAGCTAAGAAGTCAACAACCGCTAAGAAGGCCGCTCCCAAGGCCGCCGCTAAGGCAACGGTTGCAGTGAACGCTGAGAACATTGGTTTCAAGGCAGGAGATGTTTATCAGGTACTGGCAGCAGCCGAGAAGGCTCTCGCAGTAAAGGAGATTGCAAAGGCTGCAAAGATTTCAGAGGAAGAGACTTTGCTGGGTCTTGGTTGGCTGTTCAAGGAGGGTAAGCTCCTGAGCACTGAGGACAACAAGGTTGTTCTGGCCTAAGAGATTAGCATTAGAGACGATAAGAAAAGGTCGGTAAGCACAGTATTACCGACCTTTTTTAGTGAGATATGATTAACGAGCAACAGATATTGCATATCCTGTCGGAAGTAGGCGAGCGTGGCATCAGCGTTTCTATGTTGACCAAGCATGTCTATAACCTGAACTGCACGCTGTTCTCTCAGCCCGATGTTCAGGATGTCCATCGTCAGGTGCAGCAGTATCTGCTAAAGAATTCCAAGTCGCCCCAGTCGCTTATCGAGAGCACAGGGCGTCGCGGCTATTATCGGCTGAACACGCAGAACAATGCCGATGCCCGTCAGCTCATGTTGGAATTCCAGGAAGAGGTCCTTGAGGAGGAAACAGAAAGCGAGAAACCGCAGGTCGATCTCTCGCTTAGTCTCTTTGATGATTTTTAATCTCTTTCCACTTTGACCTTTGGTCTAGTCTGCTCACGCTCGACCATGTTCAAGCAAGCTTGTCATGGTTCTCGCTTACTCGCAGCCTTCACCCTTCACCTTTCACCTTTCACCTCTTGATATAGCTCCAGCAACTGTTCTGCCGTGAATTTCCATGAGAACAGTGTTGCTCTGGCCAATCCCCATTCTTTTTGTTGCTGATAGAACGTTGCGTCTTGCTCCAGTTTGATGAGCATATCCGCAATCTCGTCTGCCCGTTCTGGATTCACCAGAATGGCATTGATGCCGCCAATCTCTGGCATTGATGAGGTGTTGCTGGTCACCACGGGTGTGCCGCAGGCCATGGCTTCAAGCAGGGGGATGCCGAAGCTTTCACGGAGCGAGGTGTAGAGGAAGGCAAATGCACTATTATAAATATAAGGTAGGTCCTTGTTCTGGATATAGCCGGGCATGAATATCTTCTCGCGGATATTCTCTATGTGGTTGCGGCTGATGATGCCGTTCAGGTATTCCTGATCTAGGTCGGCCATCAATAGCGGCCGCTTCACCTCCGACCGCTCCAGGTATTTCGAATAGGCCACCAGCGTCCGCTCTGTGTTTTTCTTTGGGTCTGTGTTGCCCAGGAAAAACAGGAATCCCTTTTCCGGCATGTATTTTTTGTACACCTCCTGGTCGTCGCTGAGGGGACGGAACCACTCGTTGTAGCCGTTATAAATCATCTTGATCCGCCGTTCGGGTATGTCCAGCTTCTTGATGATATTGTTTCTCTCGAATTCGCTGACGGTAATGATGCGCTCACATTTGTTCAGGATGCGAGGCACCACCAGACGGCGGTATAGCCATCCCATGTTCTGATAGAGCGAACGGTTCTGCTTGTCGCGGGGTTCCAGGAAGATGATGTCATGAAGGGTCAACACAAGGGGAATGTCGCAAAAGATGGGGGCCGTGTTACTGGTGCAGTGCAGTATGTCCACTCCCACTTGTTTGGCGGCTCTCGGTAGTGCAAATTGTTCCCAGAGAGGATACGATGGCGTGTTGATTTCAATGATGTGCACCCTGCTGGAGTCTTCCACACAACGGTCTGGTCCGGGCTTCACAAAGACATAATATTCGTTCTGATGGTCTATCTGTTGTAGCTGCAGTATCTCTTGCAGCACCACATAGTCCATGCCGTGTTTGTTCTTCCGAAATATCCGTTGTGCCTCAATTCCTATCTTCATTTACCAATAACCTTTAACCGATAATCGTTAACCATGAACCATCAAAGTTGCTTGATGACTTTTGCTGGCACTCCTCCAACTAGTGTGTTGTCAGGAACGTCTTTCGTGACTACTGCACCAGCCGCAACAACACAATGGCGACCTATGGTCACACCAGGCAGGATCACCGCATTAGCACCTATCCAGACATCATCTTTTATAATGACTTGTTTAGTTGTAATTCCCTGTTCGCCAATATATTTCGTATTGTCTGTGAAGTTGTGGTTTAGTGCTGTCACAGTGATGCCCTGAGCTAGGTTTACATGACTGCCGATGGTCACCGGACCGATAATCGTATTATGGATTCCGATGCGAGTATGGTCACCAATAATCACATCGCCCACCGCATTGTTGATGCACGAAAACGACTCCACCACGCTCCGTTCACCCAGCGAGAATTTTCTGTAGGGTGGGGTGTCCATCCTCACCGAACCGTATATCTTTGAGTGCCGTCCCCTATGCTGATATAGCGGTGCTAGCATCCGGATATACCATCGCGGTCTCGCATCCCGTTGGTTCATGATGAGATAGTCCAACAGACGCTTCATCTTTGGACTCGATTTCAGTCCTTCTCGCAGTTGTTCTTTATCTTTCATTGATAATACTTTTCCATTGTGAAATAATCGTGTCTATATTAAATCGCTCCGCAATCTTAAGCGCTTTCTCAGATTTAGTTTTCCAATCCAGTCGAGTCGCAGCGTCCAATTGCTGCGCCAATTGCTTGATATCTCCATTCTCGAAATATAATGCAAAGTCCCCCATAATTTCCTTGCTTGTAGGCAAATCCGAGGAGATAATAGGCAAACCATGAGCCATGGCCTCTACCAAAACAAGTCCGAACCCCTCCCATCGAGAGCTTAATACGTAAACCTGAGCCTCAGAGTAATACTTCTGAATATTGTTTGTGAATGGATGTAGATGGACTCTACTTTCCAAATCATAATCGGCAATGAGTTTTTTATAGAGATTCTCTTCAGGGCCTTCTCCCACTATGTCAAGTGTCCATTCGCTATTATCCTTGGCAAATTGCGCAAAGGCTTTAATGAGTAGGTCGAATCCTTTGTGCTGATGTGAAAAACGTCCTACGGCTAAGAATTTCTTAGATGTTCCTAAAGATGGGATTCCTGGAACTAATGTCAGAGGGTTGTAGATGACTTGTGTTGGAAAGTGGAATTGTTTGGCGTCATATTGACAAAGCACAATCGTAGAATCCAACTTCTCAAATTGATACTCATAAAAATTCTTCAGTTCAGGTCCTATGTATAAAGAGTCTTCGCCGAAAAGAGCTTTGTATGAGTTGTGTACCCATCCTAACAGTTTCGCCTTTTTTAATTGACTTTTGCATGTTGCCAGTCTTGCTGCCAAAGGAGCATGTACTCCTATGATGACATCGTAATCTCCATGCTTAAGTTCTTTCGCTAATGCGTTTCTTTTTTCAGAAGGAAATGAACTATGGCTATACAACCTTGATAACAGTTTTGTCTGTGGCAGTAGCTTGCGGTATAGAAAGCTATATGATTTGCAGCAGTAGTTTTTCCAGTGTGGAGTTGAAGGATAATCAAAGAACTGATATTGAATATGTGCTTCTTCTAATCCGTATAGAGTTGTATCTTCTTCCTCTTTTTTGTCGAATGTCACAATGGTCACATCATAATCTTTTGCCAATTCCTTGGCAATAACCGCCGTAACTCGTTGCACCCCGCCAAACGAGAAAATGGAGTCGGTAATAAAGCAGATTCTCTTCTTCATCAACTACAAAGCTACCTTGTACTTCAAATATTTTTCGCAAAATTAGTATTTTTCTCTCGAATTGCAAAGCTGTTTGCATTTTATTTTGTATTTTTGCATCAGAAAACCCTATTCAATGGAAGATAAACGCTATAAGATAGTCTATCTGACGCCTGCACTCTATATGGCAGGCGGCGTGGAGCGTGTCCTGACATTGAAGGCCAATTACTTTGCTGAGCATTTCGGCTATGACATCACCATCATCCTCACTGATGGAAAAGATAAACCGTTGTTCTATCCCCTTTCCGACAAGGTGAAGGTTATCAACTTTGACATTAATTTCGAGGAGCTCTGGACTTGTTCTTTCCTTAAGAAGATCTTTGTATATCTCAAGAAACAGCGTCAGTACAAAAAGCGTGTCAAAGAGGAACTCATGCGTCTCCGTCCTGATATCACCATCAGTCTGTTAAGACGTGAAATCAACTTCATCAATGACATTAAGGATGGCAGTCGGAAGATAGGTGAACTACACATTAATCGTGCCAACTATCGGAATTTCTCAGAAAAAGATAGTAATCCAATAAAAGCTCTTTTCTCAAAATTCTGGATGCATAGCCTTGTTGGTCATTTACGTCAGTTAGACCATTTGGTTGTTCTTACAGAAGATGACAAAAAGTCGTGGGTTGAATTGAATAATGTAGAAGTTATCCCCGATCCTTTGTCTTTTCAACCTACACGACATAGTCAACAGTCAGAAAAACGCGTATTGGCCGTTGGTCGTTATTCTCATGAAAAAGGTTTTGATCTATTGCTTCAAGCATGGAGTAAGGTTGAGAAATCATGTATAGACTGGCGATTAGATGTCTTTGGAGATGGAGATAGGACACCATACGAACAATTGATGTCCGACTTGGGAATTGATAGAAATCGTTGCACACTTCATGGCAGGACAGAGAATGTGGAAGTTGAATATGTAAATAGTAGTCTATTTGTTTGCAGTTCTCGTTTTGAAGGTTTTGGCTTGGTGATGGTTGAGTCGATGGCATGTGGGCTACCAGTTGTTTCTTTTGATTGTCCTTGGGGGCCGCGGTCTATCATTACAAATCATGAAGATGGTGTGTTGGTTGAGTCTGGGAATATAGATAAGCTTGCAGAGGCTATGACGAAGTTGATTCGTGATGATAACCAACGGGTCTCTATGTCTCAGTCGGCTCTGAGAAATGTGGAGCGTTTCTGTATAGAACGCATTGCCCAGCAATGGAAACAGTTGTTTACTTCATTATAATTGCTTATGTCTCATTGGTACGATAAATATCTCTCCATCTACGGAAAACCATTTAAAGAGGTTCCGCAAAGTGTGATTGACGAGACTCATAATCGCTTGGCTGCTTTGCAGAGTCCTGAGCCGTTGGCCTCAATAGTTGTAATTGCCTATAACGAAGAAACTCATCTTCAGGCTTGTTTGTGGGCTATTAGCGAGATCCAGTGCAAATATCCTGTGGAAATTATTGGCGTAGATAACGACTCCAAAGACAGAACAGCAGAGATTTTTGAGAAATCGGGAATACCTTGGTATACTGAGTATCAACATTCCTGTGGCTATGCCCGACGTTGTGGCTTGCAGCATGCTAAAGGTCGCTTCTATTTCGATGTCGATAGTGATACACTCTATCCTCCCCATTACTATGAAATCATGCTTGAGCACTTGCTCAAACCAGGTGTGTCTTGTGTATCTGCCACATGGAGTTATTTCCCGGATGAAAATCACTCAAAGTTAGGACTGAAACTCTTTGAAATGGCTCGTGATCTTTTCCTTTGGATACAGCATTTTAAGAGACCGGAATTGTCGGTTCGTGGTTTGGTCTTTGCCTACAACGCGGATTATGGTCGACAGGAGCCGTATCGAGTAGATATTATAAGAGGTGAGGATGGATCTATGGCATTGGCCTTAAAGAAATATGGTAAGATAAAGTTTGTACGAGACAAAAGGTGTAGGGCTATTACAGGTTATGGAACTATTGGTAATCAGTCTATGTGGAAAAGTTTCATTAATCATGTGAAAGTACAGATGAAAGGTATCACCCGTATTTTCCATAAGACCGACCATTATGAGGATTCAGAGGATAATATTGTGAAACAATAGCATAATATTATAGACTTTCAAAGAGCTCAATCCATTGACTCATAATCTCATTTGGGTAGAATTTTTGAGCTTTTTGATAGGCTTGTTTTCCCATTTTCTGTCTAATACTTTGATTTTCAATCATATAACATATGCCTTCTGCCAATTTTTGTATATTCCCATTTTCTATTAGAAGACCATCTTTCTCATGAGTTATAATATCGGAAGGTCCACATGGACAGGCAAATGAAACGACAGGCAAACCTACAGACATGGCTTCCGCTATGACCAATCCAAAACCTTCGTGTCTTGAACTAAAAACAAATAAGGAGCTTTCTCTATATTTCTCATTAATTTGATGAGTTGGAGGATTACATATGATTTGTTTTTCTAATCCTTTCTTGAGAATAGACTCTTCATATGTTCTTTTCTCTCCTGGACCGAAAATGTTCAAAGTCCAATCCGGATGGCTCTTTGCAACAATTGACCATGCTTCTATTAGTAGGTCATATCCTTTTACCCATGTGTAACTTCCTGCAGCTATGGCAATTTTGTTTTCTAGTGTTGCAGTTTCTCCATGGTATTCATCAATGAAGTTAGGAATGACCATCTTGTTCTTTATTTCAGGCCATTTGTTGTAGTCTTCATGAGTTAAAACGATGAATCGATCTAATTTCTGTATGTTACTAATAAGTGAGTCTGTCCATTTCTTTGTTATATAATGATTAATAAAATTGGGCAGATATTTGTTATGATATTTTCTGTAAAATGTTCTTTCAAAATGAAGCTCACCAATTTTCTTGCTTCCGTCTTTTATGTTGTTAATGAAGTTTATTTCACGACGTAATGCTGATACAGTAATGTCTGGACGGATCTTCATCAGATATTCAGTGAAACGACGTTTATATTTTCGCTGTTTGAGATAGTAGAAAAAGACTTTTTTCAGTGTAGGCATTGTATCTAATTCATCGAAATTGATATCAAAGTTAATCCATTTTACCTTAGGGTTAACATCAAGACTCCATGGGACTCCTGCTTTTTCCGTTAGAATCATATAGATATCATAGTTGGCATGGCAAGCTAAATAATTGATCTTCTGGCACAGGATTTTACTCATGCCAGAAATTCCAACTAGACCTCCAACTACATAAACAATCTTTTTCATATTTTTTCTGCAAAAATATAATAATTAATTGATAGTTGCAAATATATGAAGGAAAATTTTCCATTTTCATTTTTTTTTTGTAAGTTTGCAACAATTATTTGATATTGCAATACATTTTATAATGAAAATATTTTATGTATATACTGCACTTTTAACTAAGGGCGGAGCAGATAGGGTTATTACCGATAAAGCAAATTGGTTAGTGGAACATGGATATAATGTCGCAATTGTGACGGATACCCAATTAGGTCGCCCTCCTGTTTTTCCGCTGTCTCCAAAAGTCAGATTGATTGATTTGGCTATAGATTTTAGTAAGGAGTATGGTCATATTTTTTTTGTGAGAACGATTCTTTACTATTATCTGATGTTCCATTACAAAAGAAAGATGAAAAAACTGTTGTATGAGGAACGTCCTGATATTGTTGTGACTACGTTGGGTCGTGATATTAGTTTCTTACCCAATCTAAAAGATGGTAGTGTGAAAATGGGTGAGGTTCATACTACAAAATATTTTCTGAGAAATTTTCACTTGTTGGAGAGACGTAATGTTTTTTTTAAGTATCTAACGAAATATTTTCGATGGAAGATGGAACGTCAAGTGAAAAAACTTGATGCGTTAGTTTTGTTGGCAGAACAGCATAAAGAAGACTGGAAGAATATGAAATCTTTATTTGTGGTTCCAAATTCGTATCCTTTTTATCCTGATGAGCCAAGTAAATGTACAAATAAAAAAGTTATCATGGTTGGCAGATATAACGATGCAAAAGGCTATGACTATTTGATACCTGCTTGGTCTATTGTACATCAACGTCATCCTGATTGGGTCTTAAATGTATATGGTTCTGGCGAATATTATGAACAAGTGGTATCGTGGATAAAAGAAAAACGTTTAGAGGATTCTATACACCTTCATGAACCTACAGGCCAGATAATGGATAAATATCTGGAGAGTTCAATATGTGTAATGAGTTCTCGATATGAGGGTTTTCCTATGGTTTTGTTGGAAGCCATGGCATGTGGTGTGCCTTGTGTCGCTTTTGATTGTCCTTATGGACCTCGAAATATCATACGCCATGAAGAAGACGGATTATTGGTCGAGTATTTGAATTCTCAGGCATTGGCAGATGGATTATGTCGTCTCATTGAAGATGAAGATGTCAGGAAATACATGGGACATCAAGCGAGATTTAATGTCAAACGCTTTTCTAAAGAATCTGTTATGAACCAATGGAAAAGTATATTTGCAACCATCAATAATAGTAATAATCGTGAGATATAATTTGGGTTCAACTATTTTTAGAAGGGTAATAAAGAATAAAATTGAGCATAATAATTATATAACAATAGCAAAGGCAATTGTTATTATTACTATGGTAATTGGTCATTCAGGGTGTCCGTATGCTTTGGAAAAAGTGATATATTCATTTCATATGCCGTTCTTTTTTGTTTGCTCTGGTTATTTCTTTCATATTCCATCTTCAAAATCTGATTTGTTATCTTTCTATACTAGGAAAGTGAAAGGTATTTATCTTCCTTTTCTGAAATGGTGTTTTTTATTTTTGTTATTACATAATGCGTTTTATTATTTAGATATATATAATAATCAATTTGGTTATCATGGAAGTGTGAGTAATTGGATGACATTTAATACTTTTGTTAGGAGTACAATTCATATGCTATTGCAGATGAATGATATTCCAAGCTTGCTTGGAGGTTTTTGGTTTTTGAAGAACTTGTTTTTTGCATCATTGTTAATCGCATTATTATCTTTTGTTACTAAGCCTTATAAAGTTGGACATAAGTATTTGTTCTTTATCATTCTTGTATTATTAGCGTTTGTGTCCGACATAAAGTATATTGGTTTGTACTTTATTGGTCTAAAAGAGCTACTTTGGAGTTCTGTGTTTTTTTATAGTGGCTTTTTGATGAAAGACGTGATAATTAAACGTCATATGCTATATGTTTGCATCATAACTTTTACGGGAATAAACATCTTGCCTTTTTACCTTCATTTTTATGTTGATGGGGTTGGGATGATGTTTTTGTTCTATATATCAGGAATTACTGGAACAATTCTTATTTTTCATTTATCCAGAATTATGGAATCTTTGGCCTGTATTAAACAGTTTTTATATTATGCAGGTAATCATACCCTAATTATTTTAGGGTTCCATTTTTTAACTTTTAAATTGGTTAGTCTTTTGATTATTGTTTTAAATGGATTGCCAATGGCACATCTGGCAGAACTGCCAGTAATAGAGAACTATAAGAATTATTGGTTTCTTTATTCGATAGTTGGAGTCATTGTTCCTTTAACTATGTCATGGACTTATGAGAAGATATGTTTTTACTTGTATTATAAATGTGGTAAGTGCAAAAAGGCAAAATGATTGTGAAATACATTTTAAATAAATAATACTTATCTTCTTATAAGATAATTTAAAGACTTCAATACGCAGCGAAGATAGCGCTTTGTGGATATCCCATGCTTCCCTTTGTGCCACAGCCAGAACCAACTACGACTCCAGAAATTCTTTCTGATATCAAACTCTATCATATCGTCAATATCTTGATTACCAGATTGTAATGCGCTTTGGCTGATGAGTTGCTTTAGCTTGATGTCTTCTGCATTAGTAGGCTCTTTGTCAGCGATGAACTGTAGTCGCCATTGGATAGAATAGCGAACAGCTTCAATCTTGTCTTCGATACTTTTCATGTCGTGGCTGATAGATAGACCGTTGCC
Source organism: uncultured Prevotella sp. (assembly GCF_946407605.1). Lineage (GTDB taxonomy): Bacteria > Bacteroidota > Bacteroidia > Bacteroidales > Bacteroidaceae > Prevotella. The sequence goes on along the minus strand of NZ_CAMJOS010000021.1, from coordinate 42,472 downwards.
ACGATATTGGAATCCTGGTTCTTTGGTGTTGGCAACACCATGACTGGCGGCAGCAATGAAAGCGCTGATATCATCGCTCTGCCAACCATAGGGGAGCTTAAAGAATCCTCCGTTCTTTCTTAGCGTTTCTGTTTTGAAAAGCCAGTCGCCCAAATGGGTGTTGCGAGGATTATACATGAGTGAATAGACTGACTCCCATTCGGGGCGTTCTTCCAATACGCAAACGAAGTTAGAGTCATCATCAATAACCTCGCTTCGGGCATGATATAAATCTAAATCAGGATATTTCTCGATGAGGTCGGCAAAGTCCTGCAGACAATGAGGCGTCAGGTTGTCATCATCGCCCATGCAAATCAGGTATTCGCCAGTAGCATGACTCAGGCAGATGTTCCAGTTGTCCACCACATCCTTGGCGCCGCAATTCTTTTCGTTCTTGAAATAGCGGATGCGTGGATCGCTGTAGTGATGGACGATGCTGTCAAGGTCGTAAGGAGAGGCATCGTTGACAATAACCACCTCATAGTTCTGGTACGTCTGTGCCAGAATGCTGTCAATGGTTTCTTTCAGATACTTGTCCTTGAAAGCAGGTATCGTAACGCTGAATTTGATGTCTTTAGACATTGATTTATTGAGTTATTTCGGGCAAAGGTACAAATAATAGTTGAATTATATACCTATTTCTTCAAATAAATGAAGAGGAATGTTGGAGATTTGGTAGAAATACTTTATCTTTGCAAAAAAATAGGGAACATGAGTGCTTATATCAATATTGGAAATGCAGGATTCCGCTCGGCTCGCAATGGAGAGTATGTTGACAAGTCGGAGCTGATAGCTGTGTTCAATGATACGCTGAACTCCAACTGGAGGTTCCGTTGTATAGATTGAATGATGGCATAAATGTTAACACGTAAAGATTGAAAGTCAATATATGAATTATTCGGTTGATTATATTCCTTCTAAACGTTTATATGATATAAAAGATATATGGAAAACGTTAGAGAATGGGAGGGATATGACTTTGTTCCAGTCATATGATTGGTATAATATGCTTTTGGACTGTTATATTCCAGAAGATACGAATAATTATATTTCAGTTTTTGCAGTAGTCTCATGCGATAACCATCCGTGCATGATTGCACCTCTATGGATAGTAAAACACTCTTTTCGATTCCTAAATAAAAAAGGAATATATCTTTTAGGGCGTGATAGCTATAGCGATTATCTTAATTGTATTTATCGTCAATTTGATGGGAATGCTTTTGATTATCTGATTGCAGATATAATAAAGAAATATAATGTTAGAAACTGTTTGTTTGAACATATTCGAGAATCGACAGATTTTTATCAGTATATTATCCATTCAAATCATATAAATATAGAAGATTTGAGTGAACCCTGTGTGTCGTTAGATGTTCCTTCCTCGTTAGAAGGTTATCAGAGCTTATTAAGCAAGAATGCACGGCAAAATCTAAGAACAGCAAATAACCGTCTTTTAAAAGATGGAAGAAATCTTGTTTTCAACTTTGATGATATGGAAGTTGATAAAAACCGCTGTTTGGAAATAAGAGAATCTAAATTGTCAGAGAAATATGCTAAAGTGTCATCTCTGAGAAAGTATAAATACAGATTCGTAAATAAGCTGTTATATCATTTTCCTCGGTTTGCTCCTATTTTGACTTATTCCAATAGTAAAGTGATGACAGCTAAAGATGAAGAGGGTAATGTGCGTGCTTTTTTTCATTATGCATATGATTCTGATGGACATTGTGTTAGGGTGATGTCTGCAGGCACAGATTTGAATTATGCACGTTACTCTCCGGGTATGTTGTTGATGTATGGCTTCATTAAATGGACAATAGAAGAAGGAAGTGTTCATGTCGTGGACTTTACTCGAGGGGATGAGAAATATAAATTTGTATTAGGTGGGAATTCGAACAATAATCATAATTTATTATTAAGTATTAATAAATAAAATAGTTGTCATGCTTTCCAAGTTATTTAGAAAAGAAGGTGCTTTTGCCGTTGCAGTCTTTGCCAACGATAAACTGACGCTTGAGCAGTTTGACGAGCAGCACTTGGTCTATAAGCGTGACATCAAAGGGCTGTGGAAACCAAAGCCTTTGCTCTATCAGGCAGACTCGTTCCTGTTTGTCAAAGATGATACGCTCTATCTCTTCTATGAGCTTCAGCATTGGGATGATTCAGGTGTCATTGCGATGGTGAAAACCAAAGACTTGACGACTTGGACAGAACCGGTCGTTGTACTGAAACAACCATTCCATCTCTCGTTCCCATACGTCTTCGAGGATGATGGTGTGGTTTATATGGTGCCCGAGTCTCAGGAGAGTGATGCGATTCATCTGTTCCGTGCCGATAATGATGAGTTGACCTCCTTCTCGAAGGTGCGAACTTTGCTGCGTCAGGAGCGTAAGGACGGCATCCATTATAACTTGAACGACAGCCATTTATTTATAAGAGGAAAGGGGAAAGAGGAGTGTGGAAAGAAAACCTATTACCTGTTTACGTCTTATCAAAAAGACTGGATGTATTACCAGGAGTTATATGTAAACGATAATCTCTTGACAGGTGAATTCATCAAGCATCCCTGTTCGCCGATTTGTACCAGCAATGAGTTCGGACGAAATGGCGGCTCGCTGATTGATTATGACGGACGGTTGTTGCGAGTCACTCAGGATTGTCATGCTGATTATGGTGACAATGTGTCGTTGATGGAGATTACGAAACTCAATGAGACTGAGTATGGGGAGCGACTTTTTAGCCAGAATGTGTTGCCTCACAATGCGATATTCCGCGATGGTGGTCACCAGTTGAACATCGCCCGATTTAACGGAAAGTACATCTATGCCACAGACTATAAACAGAACCGTTGGGCGTGGTACAGACTGTGGGTGTCGATACTTGTCAAACTAAAATTGCACGAGCGAAAGGGATGAAGATACTGTTTCTGATATATCACGGTTTCTCTGAGGTGAGCGGTATCTCGAAGAAGATTCGCTATCAGGTGAAGGGCCTTCAACAGAATGGTCATGAGGTGCATCTATGCTATTATGACCAAGGTGACAACGGCCATTGGCAGCGCCTTGTAGAGGTCCACACTTCATCTTCCATCCATCCTTCTCCATCTGTCATAGAGGATTTTGGTACAGGTAAAATGGCCGGTCTTCGCCAGCGTATCAATTACGGTGCTATATATCGTTATTGTGTGGCAAAAGACATTCAGATGGTCTATGCCCGCTGCTTCCAGAATGCAAATCCTTGGCTCAACCGTTTCTTTGGCAAACTGAAGAAGGCTGGTATCAAGGCGTTGATGGAGATACCTACCTATCCTTACGATCAGGAGTTTGAAGGCTTCTCTCGTACAGAGCGTCTTCAGTTGCGAATAGACCAGATGTTCCGCAAGGGGTTGGCTCGTCAGTTAGAGGCCATCGTCACCTTTACCAATCAAGAGCAGATATTCGGTCAACGCACCATTCGGATTAGTAATGGTGTTGACTTGGACAGCATGCCGCTGCATCAGCGTGTGGATACTGCGAAAGAACTGCATTTGATTGGTGTCGCTGAGGTGCACTACTGGCACGGATATGACCGTCTTATTGCAGGACTCGGCGAATACTATAAAAAGTGGAAAGTGGATGGTGGAAAGTGGAAGGAAGTTTATTTCCACATCGTTGGTGGCGTCTGGAAGTCAGAGATGTATGACGATGAACATGCGCCAGGCTTTTCTGAGCTTATTAAGAAATATGGTATCGAAGATAAGGTTATCTTCCACGACCAGCTCTTTGGCGATGCCCTCAATGCTGTCTTTGCGCAGTCGAACTTTGCAGTAGGCAGTCTGGCCCGTCATCGTAGTGGTATCAGCGATATCAAGACACTGAAGAATCGCGAATATGCCAGTCGAGGTATTCCTTTTATATATTCTGAGAATGACAGCGACTTCGACCATCAGCCCTATGTGCTGAAGGCTCCGGCCGATGAGTCGCCCATTGATGTTTCTCGTATCGTGGCGTTCGAGGAACGGCTTAGTATGACCCCACAGGAGATTCGCCAGACGGTGGAGCATCTCTCGTGGAAGGTTCAAATGCAACATGTTGTTGACGAAATCTCAAACCTCCAATCTTAAATCTATGAAGATAGTTTTCCTACATCACGCCAATGTCTGTAAGGGCGGCATCGAACGAATGCTGGCCATGAAAGCCAATCTGCTGGTTGAGCAGTATGGCTGTGATGTGGTGCTGCTGACCTATGAGCAAAACGGGCAGCCCTTCCCATATTCTCTGTCGCCTAATGTGCGATGTGTGGATTTAGGGGTTAGGCAATATCCTGCCTATAAGTTGCCTTATCCTATGCGCTATTTTAGAAAGTTAAGTCTTCGTCGACAGTTGAAAGATGCTTTGAGGGCTTTCTTGAAGAAAGAGAAACCTGGTATTGTGGTCTGCACGGATAAAGATGCTCATGAGATGAATGCGCTTTATCATGCCCATACCTCAGAGAAATTAATCATCGAAGCACATACTGGTATGATTGATCATCAGATGCAGGTACAGCGCACAAATAAGATATTCCGGAAATTGGTAGCCGAGAAGGATATTGCCAGATTGAAACTTGCCGTTTCTCGATTCGATGCACTCATGGCTCTGACGCCAGATGACGCCAAGAGCTGGGGCCCATATATTAAAACGGTGTCCATACCCAATTGCCTGCCTTATCGTCCACATTTGCCTGCTGACCTCTCCGCAGAGAAGAAACGTGTCATCGCTGTTGGTCGCTTGGACTATCAGAAAGGCCAGGATCTTTTGCTAAAAGCTTGGAAGAGGGTAGAGGAAGCTCATCCCGACTGGCGTCTGGACATCTTTGGAGATGGTCAGGAAAAAGCCGCTCTCAACTCTCAACTCTCAACTCTCAACTTGAAAAATGTTACTCTCCATCCTTCTACAACCGATATCTATACCGAGTATCTGAATAGTGATTTCCTGGTCTGCTCCTCGCGTTGGGAGTCCTTCGGCCTGATACTTATCGAGGCGATGTCGTGTGGTATTCCTGCCGTCTCTTTCGATTGCGATAATGGGCCTCGCAGCATCATTGCCGATGGACAGGATGGCCTGCTGGTCAAGAATGGTGATACCGACGACCTTGCTGACAAAATCAACTATCTCATCGAGCATCCTGACCTGCGTCAGCAGATGGGGCGTGCGGCCTATAAGAATGTGTCTCGTTTTAGCGAGGAAGAGGTCTTCAAACGCTATTTGGCTTTCTATAAGAGCCTGTAAGGATTTAGATTATGATTAAGAAAATATTCAGCATACTCTGTCTGATTACAATAAGCCAGACAACCTTTGCCGATGGGAAGTTGACAGGAACGGTGATAGGCACCAAGGAAACGGTGGACTATAATACTTCTCGCAAATCAACAACTGTCAATACTTGTAAGGATGCTTTTGACGGCGATTTGAATACCTATTTTGCGTCATGGGAAAGGAGTTACACCTGGGCCGGATTGGATTTGGGCGAACCTCATGTCATCACAAGGGTGGGGTGGTCGCCTCGAAACGATGGACAAGGTGAGAAACGTGTACAGCTTGGCGTCTTTGAGGGAGCCAATCGTGAGGATTTTATGGATGCCCTGCCTATTTATATTATTACGGAGAAAGGAAAGATTGGTCAGATGTCATATGCCGACGTCAGTTGTTCTCGTGGCTTCCGTTATGTCAGGTATGTGGGTCCTTCGGATGCTCGATGCAATATTGCCGAGTTGGAGTTTTATGGCTATCAGGGCGAGGGTAACGATAGTAGCCTGTATCAGTTGACGAACCTGCCCACCGTCAGCATTCATACACTTGACAACGAGATTCCTTATGATAAAATACATCAGATTGTGTCGCAACTGACCATTATTTCTGATAATGGCACCAAGTTGCTCTCTGAGTCAGGAACGACACGTGAGAGGGGTAACTTTTCGCGCACTACCCCCAAGAAACCTTATCGCATCAAGTTTGACAAGAAACAGCGCGTGCTTGACGCACCTGCCAAGGCCAAGAAGTGGACGCTGATAAACAATTATGGTGATAAAACGCTGATGCGCAACCTGTTAGCCTTTGAGTTGAGTCGTCGGTTAGGCATGACATACACACCATTTGGAACAGCTGTCGATGTGATGCTAAACGGTGAATACAAAGGCTGTTATCAGTTGTGTGATCAGGTGAATATCAACAAGCATCGCGTCAATATCACCGAAATGACCCCTCAGGACAATGAGGGCTCAGCTTTGACTGGTGGCTATTTCGTGGAGATTGATGCCTATGCCGACCAGGAAAAGTCGTGGTTCACCTCAAATAAAGGCAATCCCGTCACCATCAAATCGCCAGACGAGGACAGCATAACGACTAAGCAGAAGGCCTATATCAAGACCTATTTTAATAAAATGGAGAGCCAATGGAAGACCTATCTGGACCTTAACAGTTTCCTGCGTCATTTCCTCGTAGGTGAGTTGTCGGGCAACACCGATACCTATTGGAGCGTGTTTATGTATAAAGAGCGCGATAATGATACGATGTACACTGGTCCTGTTTGGGACTTTGACTTGGCGTTTAACAACGACGACCGCACCTATCCTGTCAACAACAAGAGAGACTACATCTATAGAAGTGGTGGAAGTTGTGCAGGCAATATGCGTAGCTTTGTGGATAAGATTGTGGTGAGTGATGCCAATGCCAAATCACAACTGGTGGAGATTTGGGATGAGGCGCGTCAAGGCGAATTGACCGAGGAGTATATGGTGGCATTTATCGACTCTTTGGAAAACGCTTTGCAGCAATCCCAGGAACTGAACTTCCTCCGCTGGCCTATCATGAATCAGAAGGTGCATCAGAATCCGAGAGTTTGGGGTAGTTATCAGGCTGAGGTGGAAAATGTGCGCACTTATATGAAGGAGCGCATCGCCTGGATGGACAAAAAACTGAATTATACTTTTGTTCCCAACGGCATTGCTGATGTAGCGTTTGATATGTCGAAAAACTATCAGGTGTTTACCCTTTCAGGCCGCTATTGTGGCACGAAGACAGACGGCCTGCGACCTGGCATCTATCTGTTGCGTCAAGGCAAGGCCGTGAAGAAAGTTGTAGTAAAATAACGAAACATGTTGGCTAATTATAAAAAAACGAGATATGAAGGATTTAAAAGAACTGACCCGCTGCGTGTGCGAGGTGGCTCGGCAGGCGGGCGCTTATATAAAAGAGGAACGCGCGAACTTTAATATAAATAGGGTAGAGCGGAAGCACGCCCACGACTATGTGTCGTATGTCGACAAAGGGTCGGAAGAGCGTATCGTCAAGGCCCTGCGAGAGCTGTTGCCCGAGGCCGGTTTCATTACCGAAGAAGGACTGGCTTCGCATAGCGACGAGCAGATGCTCTGGGTGGTCGATCCGCTCGACGGCACCACCAATTTCATTCACGGCTTCGCCCCTTATGCCGTCTCAATAGCCCTGATTGGCGGCAACGAGATTCTGGTCGGCGTGGTCTATGACATCTGTGCCGACGAGTGCTTCTATGCCTGGAAAGACGGTGGCGCTTGGATGAACGGCACGCCGATTTACGTCGGAAATAGCAGCATCGGCGACGCCCTGCTCTGTCTGCAGCTGCCCTACAACAGCGACGCCTACAAGCCCGTCATCACCCGTCTCATCGCCCATTTCTACGGCAATGTCGGCAGCATCCGCATGATTGGTTCCGCTGCTATGGCCCTCTGTTACGTCGCCGCTGGTCGTCTCGACGCCTATGCCGAGCGCTACATCGGCCAGTGGGACTATATGGCTGGCGCCCTCATCGTCAAGGAGGCCGGCGGCTGTGTCACCAACTACGACGGCGCCCCTCACTTCATGACAGGCGATAGCGTCGTCGCCACCAATGGCGTCGTCCATCAGGATCTGCTGGAAGGAATTAAGGCGGCTGGGTCTAAATGAAGTGGTTTTAAAAGTTCATTTTTGGTAGGAATAACCTCTCAACATATTCTTTCTGCTTCTCAAAGGGCATCTTAATACCGCCATTTTCCATGATGGCAGGATATTCCTTCGATTTCTTGGCAAAAGTAGCTCTGAAAGGCGTGCCATTTAGTTCTGCTTCAAGACGCATGGCTCCATTCCCCATTTCTGTCCAGTGAAGGTTCTTGACGGTAATTCCTTTTTCTTCGATGATGTAGTCGAAGAAGAGAGGCTTATAGCCGTTGAGCATTGAGAGAATCTTTGGCGACATTTCTGCAAAATGTTCCTCAATCTTGTCAATCCAATAACTGTCCACGCCAATATCTTTGGCTAGAGGACGGAACTGTGCAACAGTCTCGGCAGTACTTTGAATAATCTCATTCGGATTGGCAATGCTGAATTTCCTTCCAAACTCAACCAAGTCATCGTATCCGATATCAACGGTCTTTCCTCCAATTCTCAGATAGTGGGCAGGATCAAACTTGTTTCCGGGATTGAAGCACGAGAATGTTAAGTCGTATGCTGGTGTTATGTGCCAAGCTCCACCTTCCTCCATCATGAAAGAGAAATTGCGAATATGTGCATCAACATTAGTAGCAAGTATGTTGAATACAGTACGCCTGAAAGTTTCCTCTTTCTCCTTGTATGGAATGTTGAGCCTGTCCAAGACTGTCATCAAATCCTCGTAGTTCCTGGCATTAGGATTCATGGCTGCAAGCGTTTGTGTGTGAATCTTTTTGCCATCCTTCCTGTCATATCGTTGTGTGAGGAAATGCTCGTCGCCATCAATTGGAATCAATTCCGATGGCATCATTGTGATTCCTGCCATTGTCGCAAGTTTATAGTAAACCATTTCCACCTTGGTAAGTGGATAATAGTCTTTCTCTGCGAATTTTAGCAGATAATAAGTATAATCAGGAGGTAGCATGATTTGGCCTGAACGTATCTCTCCGGTTTTGTTGTTCCGTGCAATGACGGCTTTAGTATGCTGTCCGCCAGCCGATGTGCCAACCTCATATAAATTTTCCAGAGTGATGTCTTTTCCGGCAATAACAGTTTCTTCTCTTTTTTCAAGAATCTCCTGAGCCTTGCGATAAAGTTGATCGAGTTCCAGACTCATTTCGCCTGACCCAATTTCCTGTGAAGGCTCAAATTCCAAAGCGCCCATTCCTCGTTTGCCAATGAAGGATAGCTTGTCAACGGCAGTCAGATTATCTTCGTTAAGATTGTTAGCCGAGGCCCATGCTGAGAAAACAGTGTCTCCCCATTTCCCGGGAAGACTGTCGCTGATGAAAGCTGGAAGGCCATAAAAAACTCCATTGTTTGCTTCACCGTAGAAGGGTAGTCTGCTCCTGCGGTCGTGAATTGATGCAGTCAAAGGGGCAATGTCAAGTTCTCCTTTGAGAAAACTCGGCGCATACTCAAAGATGGAACGTTTTCTACTTGCATCCCATGTGAGTCGCCCAACTTCTTTACCCCATATCGTTACTTTAATGTTGTTGTCCATGTCTTACTCTTTTTGGTTTACTTGCTTCTTGCCTGGCCAGTGCATACGGCGAGACAGGAAATACTGGGAGGATATCGGCTATACCATCAGCAAAGTCAATAGCCTTCAAAAGTGCTATAAGATTGCCTAGTTTGATGTCATAAGAATAGCCCTGTTCAAACCTTCTGATGGTCAGAAGACTTACCCCAGATTGCTCAGCGACTTCTTTTTGTGTCATTCTTGCTGCAATCCGATACTCCTTGAATCTTTTGCCTAATGCTTGTATTATTTGCACCGTAGGCGTTGCTTTTATATCCATAATTACTTTGTTTTGGCCACAAAGGTACATAAACTATCTTTAAACGCCAAATATTTTATCTAAAAATTAGTTTGTGAACTCTTAAATTTGATATTTTTCGATCTTTTTCGTCAAGGAGGCCGGCGGCTGTGTCACCAACTACGACGGCGCTCCTCACTTCATGACTGGCGATAGCGTCATCGCCACCAATGGCGTCGTCCATCAGGATCTGCTGGAGGGAATTAAGGCGGCGATATAGTCATTTCTCTCACTTTTTCCTCAAAAAGATTGGTTTTGTTTCCAAAAATCTGCAAATATGGTGATTTTTGGAAACAAAATGGCTCTATTCTATTATACTGCTCCTCATTGGATGTGCTTTTTGCCATGACTTTACTGCAATATGGATCTAGGCTCCATAATGTTTCCACTTTTATTTGACTTTAAAGGTTCATAAACTATCTTTAAAAGCTAAATAATATAGCTAATTATTAGTTTATGAACTTATCTTTTCGTTCGTTTCTTCATCTCTTACGCCATTTCTCTGTCCCTAACTGGCGGCCGCGTTACCAACTATGACGGTGCCCTCACCTCATGACAGGCGATATATGGTTATTTTTTATATGATATAGATATAACAGAAATAAAAGTGGGGAGGATATACGTATTAATAAAAACTGCAAAAGGATAAACGCAAATAAGAATGATAATTGTTGTTACTATACCTACTATCATAGGGTTCAGATTGGGCATAAAAGACTCAAAAAACGAGCTCCATATATCTAATAATGGGATATGAAGGCAAAATATTGGTAAAGAATGTTTTCCGATTTTTGCAAAGATATGACCAATTATGGTTTGTTCTAAATAATATGAAATCTTCAACAATAAAATGCTTCCTATTATCGCTGTAGGGAATAAGATAAATATAGATGTCCCATATTCTCTTACAGAAAGATTAACCTCTCCACATATATATGATAGAATGATATAAACACATACGAAAAATAATAAAAAATAAACATTAAATTTATCCAAGATTGAGAATTTCTTTATTTTTTCACCAACGGCAATGAATATGGCGAGAAAAAACGCAGTATCTATACTCCATGGTAGTAATATAGGAAGAAATGTTAATGTATAACTAATTAATAGACACATTCCTAATAGTATAAATTGCCTTTTGCTTCTTTGAATAACACTCCATATTAGGAAAGATATGAACATTGATGTTAAAAACCAAAGAGGTCCATTTCCAGATCGTAATAAATACACATTACCGGTAGAGTCAATAGGATATAAACACCATCGTGAATAAATGGCTCCTAAGAAATTAACTGGTTGGAATGTCCAATATATAATAAAAAGGATACAAGTAAAAACAATATATGGAATTATTAATGTCAAAAACTTCTTTTTGACATTTACACGGTTTCTAGAACAATATCCGCTAGTTACAAAAAATACAGGAATAAAAAAGGCGCTTGCCCAACTCATTAGAGGTGAATAGGCGTGGCTTAGTATGACCAATAATATACTAACCCCTTTTGTTATGTCAATAAACTCCCAATGAGTATTGATATTCTTTTCCATTATCACTACTTATTTTCTTATATTATTTAGTAGACAAATTCTATTATAATCTTTGAGGGTGTTATTCAAAAAGCAAAGTAAGGGCAATGGTGTTGTTTATTACATGGTTTCTAATGCCCTATAGAACTCTTCTGCATATCTTTCTTTGTCAAAGAACTTGGAATGCTTCAAAGATATTATTGCCATAGCCTCTCGCTTTTCCGGGTTTTCATAGAGTTCAAGGATCGCATTTGCCAGATTCTCAACTATGTTGTCTCTATCAACAATTGTAGCTACACCTTCGCAGATTTCAGGAATGCCTCCACTACGTGTTGTGATGAGTGGTAGTCCTGCTGCCATTGCTTCTACTACGGTTAGGCCAAATGGCTCGTCCCACATTGATGGAATGACAGCAATATCGGCCATTTTTAAATATGATGGTATTTGGCTGTAGTCGATGAAGCCTGTGAATACAATTTGGTCTTTTATGAACTCAACCTCTTGATGGAGTCGATCTACGAATGGGGTGGGGTGCTTGTCCATTCCATAGTTGCTATCTCCAATAATGAGAAGTTTTATTTTACTTTTTGCTAACTGCTTTACAGCTTTTACAAGTGGTAGAATACCTTTCTCTTCGTTCAAACGACCACTATAGACCAATACGAAATCATCTTCAGAGAAACCAATAGCTTCACGTTTAGCGGACTTAGCCCCATAGAACAACTTTGTGTCAATGGCATTGTGAACAGTTATGGCTTTAGCATGCTTTGGAGCTATTTGGTTAACCTTGGCAGTGATGAAATTGGAAATGCAAATGATTCGACCATATCCCTGAAAAATAGTTGGTGCATTCTGAGTCTCAATGTTGAGGAAGTCGTTGTGAAGATGTAAGATACATGTGGGATTAATAAGTTGTTTGTTTAACGTGAGCACATATCCTGGTCGATTCTCAATAATGATGAGGTCGTAGTTCTTTATGTGAATCTGCTTTATAGCTTCGTGCAGATAGTATGCCATAGAATGGTGGTAGTACTCTTGAACATGTGTCAATTGAAATACCCTCTTTTTGAGAATGGCCAAACATCCATTTGTCTTGATATAGACGTAATGGTTGACAGTGGAACGTAATGCCTGATGCTGCTCTACATCAGGATTCCATACGCTAAATACTGTTATGTCGTGCAGCCGATGATGGTCGTTGTAAGATAGGTAGAAATCTATTAACGTCTCTACAGCCCCTCCCTGTACTGCAGGTACGGGCATTATACCGGATGTGAGAATGGCTATCTTCATAGGCTACCAATCGAAAATTTCTTTGCCGTTCTCGAAATGGAAGAAGTCAACAATCTTTGAAAAGCTATCTTCAGTAAACTGTTGTTTATTTGTTTCTATGAAACAAAGAGGAACTTCCCCAATGAATGAAGCCCAGCGGCTATAACTACTATATGGACCGATGATTCTATCGCATAAACTTAACGTATAAAGATCCAAAACCGCACCAGAAGGCTCTTTGTCAAAGCGGCGACAGTTGCAGCCTTCAAATATAATTAGTGGGAAATCTTCATTGGAACTGATAAAGAAGCTCACTTTTCTATCTTTGTATAATTGCATAATGCGCAGCATAAACTGATGGTAGTCCTTCAAACTGTAGAAGAAACGACCATTGTGCCATGTAGCATAGTCACCTCGGCGAATATGTACACCAATAATCAGGTCTGCGGCCTGATGCATTTCTGATAGCATACATTCCGCCTTCTGCATAATTTCATCTTTAGGACGGAAAATTCGTTTTAATTCAGGCAGTGTTTGTTGAATGTAGCGAGTGTCTGTACGAGTTGACCATCCTTTTGTAAATCCGAAGAAACGAAAAATCTTATCCCATGTAGCATTATGAGTTATTTTCCATGACAAGCCTTTATAATTATTCCATCCATTTCCATGCTCCAAATACCATTTGTGCCAAAGTGGAAAATAAATAAATGGACAATGAAGTAGATTTGGAAAATCTTCTATAGTCCAGTCATAAAATATTATTATCATTCTCTTCTTTTTTGCAATACACTGCGCAACAGAAGATACATAAGTCCATAGTCTATTACACGTTTGGCCTGGGGCATCACAGATTATTCTCATAACTGGATTATTATCAATTATCTTAAATGCAAAATTATAAAAAAATGAGATGCTATAAACTAATATAAAACACTTTTTTGCATAATTAAGCGTATTTAACCAAGATTTATCACTTCTGAGGTCGTTTGTAAATACCTAAGAGTAGAGGAAAATAAAATTGACAACATCTTATTATCGGGATAAATAATAATATTATTATAAGGCTCCAGAAGTATTCAATGAAATGGTTTTGAGGAAGATATTTATTAAATAGAAAAACAAAAATGGTATGGAAACCAAGTGTTATAATATTACCTATAGAAAGTGTGTAGATGATATTATTTATTTGTTGACACAATTTGTTTATAATCATTGACATACTATAAATAAAGATAGTACCATTGATAATACCCCATAGATAAAAAAGAAAATAATTTCCATATCCATTAATATATAGCCAAACATTACCATTAATTTTGCCACATATACCAACAGATAAAATACCATAAGTAAACATGCATAATAGTATCTTTGTTGAAGGTTTATAGGAAATAATATGTTGTTTGTATCGTTGAAGAATGAATCCTAAATAAAAAGGTTGATAAGCAACTGTAAGATTAATGATTGCATTGTTTTTATGGATATTATGATAATTTAGCCATATGGCAGCAATCGAAAATACTACAAATAATAGAATGTGCAGTTTTTGGGGGAGATATTGAAAAATAATTCTTAGTAAGATTAGTGTATAAATAAACCAACACGTACCATTACAATTTTGATATCCTTTGAATAAATAAAGCCAATACTGGAAAATACTGAGAAACTCACCAGAGAAAGTGATGTACTCCCAGAAATACATAATGGTTCTTATTAGGAAAAGAGGAATAACATAATTGTAAACGATCTTTCTTGCAAATGTTGAATTGTCATCTTCTTTTTTGCATAGAAATCCAGACAAAAGAAAGAAAAAGGGTACACTAAAGATATATATGAAAGTATAACCAGTCGGAAAAAAGTGCCCGGCAATGATGAAATACATACCAAGAACTTTCATCCAATCTACCCATATTATTCTGTGTTGCTGCATTCAACTATTTTCTTTTGATTGTGAAGATTCTGTCATAGAGTCTTGGTCTTCTTGCAATGAAATATTTCATACCAGGAGTTAGACATGAAAGAAGTAAAAAGTATGATAATAATAGAGGAGGAAAAATAATAATACTATAGAATAACAATTGAAGAATAGATGTAACAGTTGGCTGAATAATGAAGTTTCGTATGATTAAAGATATAAAAACAAATAAAATGAAAATGGAATAATAGATAAACATGTTTCTCCAATAATCCGATACTTTCTTTTTGAAGCCATTATTAAATAGAAAGTATGGTTTCCATAATAATGCAATGAAAATAACACTAAGAATTTTTCCTATCAGAATACCTGAAATACCATAGAACGGGGCAAGACAAAGTGTAATGGTAATATTTGCAATTAGTTCAGTCCATGATGTCCAAACATCTGAGAATAAACCATATGCAGAGATATACATTTCTACTACTCCTCGTGTTAAGAATATGAAGATGTTAAGAATTAGAAGGTATATGATTAAATCGTCTAATCTATATTTTTCTCCAAACCAACAAGTTACGAAAGGTTGCAAGAAAAGAAGTAATCCAAAGATTACAATACCGGCAATGAGGAAACGAATAGCTGTAAGCTCCCAAAATACTTTCATTGTATTTTTGTCATTACCCTCTGCTACAAGATTACCAACTCCTGCACTCATACCGTCACTTAAAATATTGACCAAGAAGTTAAGTTTGCTGGTTATGATTGTGTAATTTCCATAGAATGCGACTTGCGTAATACTGACAAATGCTCCTACGAGAATTTCGTCACTTCGATAGAGAATAAAATCTTTTATCCTGTGAATAAATATCTGGCGGGTTTTCTTTAGAACCTCGGGGTATTTTTTTAGATTCAGTTTGCCTTGTGTCAAATTAACAGTTAGCCATGGATAGAGTTGTTTGATACGGTAATTGAAAATAATAATACCGATTATCGTAAATATTAGTCCTACTAAAACCCATAAAAATAAATTGCGATAATAATAGGCTAATAATATCTGGACAATGCTTTGTACAATCCCAATTGTTTGGAAGTATGCGTTGACTAAGTATTGTTTTTGGTTTGCTCCAACTAATAATTGTTTGTAATTGAATAAATAGCCAGCCATTGAAGTGGCTAAGAATGAATAAAAGGCAAAATATACAAGTGGCAGCCCGAAATCCAGTTTACCGAACCACCATGGAAAGAACAAACTAACGATGAAACCGCCTATACCAATAATAAAGCCAATACAACGATATAGATAGGCAAGTATGGACATGATTTCATTAATTTTTTCATGGTTGTCTTCTTGGAGTGGCTTATACAGGAAATAAACAATACTAGTGCCGATACCAAGTTCTGCCACACTCAAGAAACTCATGATATTTCCGAGCATACCTGTTAATCCGATAAACTCAGCACCAAGACAATCAAGAAAGATCTTCCTTGAGAAGAATGCCAACACTAAAGAAAGCATGTAAAACAACATGCCAACCTTAATATTCATTACGCTTCTGTGTACTCTTTCACTCATTGTCTTGGTATTGAATGTTTGATATCCTCATGAGGTGTATGATGGAATTCTGTGTCTTTATATTTAATATATATAGAGTTTTTTAGCATCCGCCATACGAGACGAGGGAGTGTTAGGAGTTTGCCGAAGATGGCTTTTGTGCGAAGCTGCTTAGGAATGGCAATTAAAATGGCTGCAATCAATACGGCGAACAATGTACACCATAGATAAATGAGGAATGAGGAATGAGGAATAATAAATGATAAAAATGCAAACAGTGGAGTGAGGACAAGGAGGATAGAGCGGGGAATGAGGGCCTGCTGGATAGTCTTGTCGATATAGTTGAAGTTGCCAGTGATGATAGCCTT
This sequence comes from uncultured Prevotella sp., assembly GCF_946407605.1. GTDB lineage: Bacteria > Bacteroidota > Bacteroidia > Bacteroidales > Bacteroidaceae > Prevotella. The sequence continues at coordinate 26,018 of NZ_CAMJOS010000021.1, read as the reverse complement.
GGGAATATAAGGGAGCATGCGGACGAAAGCTTGCACCTGACCTGTCATCCAACGGAGACGCTGGCGCTGGAAGGTATCACTATTGCTGACTTTTTCATCCAAGACATGGATATTCTCGGCGTAATGGATATGAACACCTTGTTTCATCAGCAGAGCTTCGAGTTCGCGGTCCTCAACGGCAGAGTCAAGGTGATTGACATTCTCTGCAAACCATTGATAGTCAAAACACATACCGGAGCCAATCAATGCAGAAGACATACCAATTCGGTTATGTCCTTTTCTAAAGATGCTGTTATTGATTTCCTCGCTGATACCATCGAGCGCAGCAATATCATTCTCGGCATTTTTGGCTGTACGGTGGCATTGAATGGCTTCATTTGGACGAACGATATGGCTTAAATCCGAAAGGAAAGAAGGATTTACCACATTATCAGCATCTAATATGACGACGTAGTCGTATCTTTCCACTTTCCACTTTCCACTTTCCACTTTATTTATGGCGAATTGCAGGGCTTTGGCCTTGCTGCTATGCTCAAAGGTGGGCAGTAGTAGAGTAATAGGGAGTTTGGACAACTGCTCGTTAGTCTCTGGTGTCATGTGGTCAGAGATGACAACGACGTGATAACTATCCTTAGGGTAGTCCTGCTGCAGGAATGATTCTACAGAATGAAGGATGACTGCGTCTTCGTGATAGGCGGGGAAAAGAATGAGGAAAGAAGAGAATTCTTGCGTCCCTTCGGTGGCAAGCGAGCAGAGCTCGAGCGGAGAATTGAAAGGTGAAAGTTGAAAGTTGATGGGTGCGCTCGAGCTCTGCTCGCTTGCTACCGAAGGGACGCAAGAAGGGTGAAGGGATTTCTTTGGAAGAAGGGAAGCGAGGGCGAAAAAGAGGACATACGCCACATTGGCTGCTATGATGAGCCATAGCAGTAGGTCAATGATGGTGATGATGGTGCCTATGTTCACTTCTTTTTCTTTTTAAATTCTAATTTATGAATGAGATGACTGAATGTATCTAAGCGATTGCCAGCTTCGTCCCTACCAGCCCTAAAGATGTTAAAGATAGCACCAACTGTAATCAGAGGGGCATTGAGATAATCTCGATCCCAGTGCTTATCGACCAAGTAGTTTGGCGTAGCCAAGGAGAATGCGAATAGTACAATGGCTGCTGCTATCCACCATTTGATTGCCAAAGTTAAATAGATAAATGGAAGTGTCATACTCATAATGGCCATAACGCCCATCATGATGGTGCGTGGAATCAGCATCCATTGAATGATTTTATCTATCTGGTCGTATTGGCTGTTCATAAATCCTGATGGCAGGAAATGGATGTTGTTCAAAAGTGAGTGCAACTGGATGTAGGTCCATCGTCCACGCTGGTTGTTAAAGTCTTTAATATTCCGCGTCTTCTCATCGTACACATGGATGTCTTCAAAATAATCGATAAAGATACCATCGTGCACAAGCATGCCTTCCAACTCCTTGTCTTCTCCAACCATGGAACGAATCTTCATGATGTTTTGTTTGAACCAGACAAAATTAAAAATAGATCCGGAGCTGTTTAATGCTGCGGACAGTCCTACTACCAGATGGGCTGAACGGAAAATGGTATTATTGATTTCTTCGAAAGTGGCATCCATACGAGCTATAGATGTATCGCGATTCCTTGCAACTCGGTGAGTCTGTATGGCTTTCGAACCAGAGGTGTCATAGGCATCGTTGACAAGTTCCAAGAAGTCTGGGTCAACGATATTACCAGCATCGAGGATGATCACTGCGTCATAAATTTTAAACTGGGGTAAATTCAGGATGGCATATTGTAAAGACTTGGCTTTCGAACTTACATCAAAATTCGGTGTTAACAGAGTGATGGGCATCTGGGCTAAGCGCATATTGATCATCTCGCTTTCATGGTCAGCAATGACTACAATATCAAAATTGCGCTGGTTGTAGGTCTGTCCCAAAACAGCATTCACGGTTTCGAGAACTCTCTTGCCGCTTTTGTAAGAGGGTATCAGTACGATATAACGGTTTAGCTCCTTGGCTTTTTTGATTTCTCGATTATGCTTGAAAAGGGCAATGATAGAGAATGCCAATATATATAATACTGTGATTGCGATGGGCAAAAACAGCAAGCCGTCAATGATATATAGTATCCACCAGAAATCCATCTATTCGAGTTGAAAATTGAGAATTGAAAGTTGAAAATTATTTATGTCGCTTCGCTTTGTAATGGCGTGCCTTCTGGCTGAACGAGAAAATCGCGAATGCCCTTGTATGTGGCACGTAAGAGGGTGGGATTGCCTTTTGTGGCATGTTTCATGATGTCTCTCACAGCAACGATGCCAATAAGATAGCAATATGTTATGTATTTTTGTATACCTTGGATGTTGCGCTTGGCAAACAGTAAGCGGTTTCGGGTCAAGTAATATGCCTTCAGAGGGCTTTCCTGACCAGTTGATTGACTTTCTTTGTGGTAGATGGTACAAGCCGGTTCGTACCAAATGTCATATCCTGCCCGCTTAAACATCATGGACCAGTCCAACTCTTCGTAATATAGGAAATAGTATTCCGGCATCAGCCCAACTTTCTCAATGGCTTCACGTTTCACCATCATAGCAGCCCCATGAGCATAAGGGGTTGGGTGAGCTGTGTCATACTGCCCTCGATCTTCCTCACCATATCCGATGGAACGATTTCGCATGGTAACGCGAGAGAGTGGGGTGTAGCCTGCAAATTGGATGGGGTTATTGTCCCAGGCGAAACGAATCTTCGGACAGACGATCCCAATCTTTGGAGAGGACTCCAAACGATTGATAAGATGGCTGAGGTCTGAGGTCTGAGGTCTGATGGCTGAGGGCTGAGGGCTGAATATGGTGTCGTTGTTGATGAAAAAGAGATATTTGCCACGAGCAGCCTTGATTCCTGAGTTATTGCCGCCAGCAAAGCCAAGGTTTTCTTTGGAACGAATAACCTTGACTCCGGGATAGCGGTTCTCGATGATGGAGGCTTCATCTTTTTTAGAAGCATTATCTACCACTATCACCTCCAAATCGTCATTGAAGGGGATGGTGTCAATCAATGCACAGGTGTCGTTGAGTCCATTGTAATTGACAGTAATGATAGACAACCTTATCTCCATGCTAACCATGATTTTATCCTTGATTTATTTTTCTTTTCTTTTTTAAGGCGTATCCTTTCTTCTTGTATGGTTAATAACTTTTCTTCATATTCTAACCATTCTTTCTCAATATAAGGTAATATATAGACAATAGTTAGACCTCCGTAGAAAACTAAACAATTGGGAAATTGCATGAGTACTTGGTTCCCGTATCCACCGAGCTGTTGGGAAACGAATGCACAACAAAAGCCAGCTCCGATACCGCGGAGTGATGGGTTTTTAAGCTTAAACAGGACAATCCGACATGCCCCAATAAGCATAAATCCTGTACAAATTAAAAATATTGTGATTCCAATTATGCCAGTATGAATCCATATATAAACATATTCAGAATCAGGCGGAACTTTTGCCATATATGTATATTTATTATTGACAGGAGCATTTAAATAACCAATACCCATGCCAATGCCCCATGGGGCTTCTTGCATATATTTCTTCATGGCTTGTTGATTAAGTGTACGCTGGTTGGCAGAAGCGTCATTTCTGTCAAAAGCAGAACGCATACGTCTAATTTGTTGGTTGCCATTCCCGATATTTGTAAAAGCAAGGATAAAAACAAATATCCCAAAAAATATAGAAAAAGGAATGGCAATCTTGATTGATTTTGATAGAAAGATATATGCCATGAATCCTGCCATCAAACAAGCGATAGCAGTTCTTGTTCCAGAAGGGAACATTGCCCAAGTACAAGCAGCTCCTATTATTAGAAAGAAATATTTATGTTTCTTTATTTTACTTGTTATGCCAAAAATAATAAAAGCCACTGCTGTAGAAGCTATACCTATACCAAAATTAGCTGCATCACTATAAATTGAAAAATACCTAATTAATGTTCCACCAGCCAAAATATGGGTGCTTCTTCCTCTTGTTTCCATCCACAGATGCTCTGCATCTGTAAAACCAAAAGTTTTTTGCTTCCATGCCCAGATTACAGCAATAAGTGCAAGAATTCCCCATATATATAAATATTTTATCAATATTTGGGGTGTTGTAATATATAATGAGAAAACCAAAAATGCATAAATTAATTGGTACCCCATCATTCTTGCTGCAGCATACCAAGCACCAATATCTATGCCAATACCACATGTATCATTTAGAACCTCCAAAGTGCAAAAACTGCACCAAATAATCAATGTAAAAAACATGAGGTTAATAACACGTTCATAATGAGCTTCTTTTACATCAATTATTAATATTGAAAGTAAAATTATTTCTAAGAGTTCATTATATAAAGATGCTGGTATATTTAAGCTTGGAAAATCCTTCCATTGTACAATATAGTTAACTAGTATAAGAGCCCAAAAAGCAAGCATCCGATATTTAAATGCTACAATAATTAAAAGTATTATTAAAGGAATAGAACATATTATTGCAAACGCATTAAAACCAGAAAAGATAAATTGATAAATCGCTAAAATAAAGAGTAGAAAGAGAAGTGAAACTCTTCCTCCTGTTAAATTGAAATTGAAATTTCTAAAATCATTATTCATGAACAACAAACTACTTCGCTCTATTGTTTTCTGTGGCAGTTAAACCGAGCTGTGAAATGCGATAGACAAAGTTGTTGAATGTTGTATAGGGAGGTAACTGACCAACAAACTCCTCAACGGCATATCGACTGGCCTCTGTCAGATACATAAAGAGGGTCTCATTTTTCTCAATTCTAGACTGAATCTCTTTGAGGGCCTTTTGGTCAACATCTTTCCAGGTACGATTGGCACGGGTAACCATCAAATTAACAGTGCCCATATTCAACAACGAGGTAGAGATAGTGTTATCGTCCAAATTAGGGTACTCTATAATAGCAATCTCGTTGGGCATGATGTCCGGACAGATGTCCTTGATATCAGTAGCCATGAGGTAACGGCTGTCTTCTGCTAAGAAGTCTTCATCATAAGTAAGGCGACGCACCTGAAGACCTAGGCTGAGCCAGTAGTTCTCCAATTCCTGAGCAATATAACTCTTGCCGTTGGCTGCATCGGTGGATAATAGATTAAGCACATTCTGCTGGCCTTCTTTAAAATGGGGAAGGAGCGATTTGCTCAATTGGCGCAAAGCCATATCGCTGATGGTTTTATTGAAACGACGATAGCGCAAGGTGCTTTCCTTGGGGAAGCAGCCCATGACAGGAATCTGTGTGATTTTTTCAGAACGCATACGGTCACGCAATGTACGATCTAACATTTCTATGATTAAGAAATACAATGCCGTCATTACGAAAGCCAAAGCAAAGGAACCAAGTAGAATCATCGATCGATTCGTTGGTTGAGCATTCATGGGGAATACAGGCGGATTCAGAATGCGTAGTACTGCAGTGGACATCTGGAGGTTGCGTTGATGTAGTCGGGCTGCATTGAGAGCTTTAAGCATTTCGATATAGTTAGCTTCAATGAAACCGATATGACGGTCCTTACGGTCTAAAGTGGCACCAATTGGAGAAAAGAAGATGAACTGGTTGTTGATACTTTCTTTCATGATATCCTGTGCACTTAATTCGGCTTTGGTTTGTTCTAACAAAAGAACTTGTTCCAACCATTTTTCAACTAATGCAGATGCTTTAACACCTGTATCTGTGTTGTAGTTGGCAGCCTCAATGGCAAGTGTCAACTCTTTGACTTTCTTGGTGGTTTCTGCTAACTGACGCTCGGCTTTCGCTAATTCCAATTGAGCTTCATTATTGTTGCCACCATTTTCACTACTCATTAATTTGAGGTTGGCAATACGTGACTGCAGTCGAGTAATATCGCGAACTAGTGCTGTGAATTGTTGATTGGATTCTATAATTTTAGCATGATCACCTAATTGTCGCTTCAGATAGGCAATCAAGGCTTCTGTGGTGGCAATATTCATTCGAAGTTCGTTGTCTTTTACCTGTTGCTGGGCCTCGAGTCCGGCTAAAACCTTGGTTTGTTCTCCATAATTAATGATACGGTGCTTGACATTATACTTGATGAGGTCATTTTCTGCTTCTGTCAAGACGCGATATAGACGAGCTACTTCTTTTTCAAAGAACTTAATAACATTGAGAGTCTCACCATATCGCAAGTCACGATATTGGCGGGCAAAAACCTCATTCAAAATGTCTAACGTGTTATAGCATATACCAGGGTCGTTACTAGAGTATGAAATGTCAATAATGTCACTATACTCAAGTTGCAAAACCTTAAGGCGGCTGGTAATACTACTAACGCTGAAATAAGGATGGAAATTTAACAGACCAAACAAGAAATTGTCCTGTGTAGGCTTTTCGTATGCCTTGAGATTTCTGTAGGTTTCCTGTTCGCTGTTCTTATTGATGAGGCTTTTAACCTCTACAGGTACGCTAGCATCCAATTGACGGAAATGTTCAGCCGTAATATAATTGTTATCTTTGTTGGGATTGCCATACATCATACAACGGGCAAATAATCTGAGCGCAACCTCATGAATGGTGTTGTCTGTTTGGATGATTAGCATCAGGTTGGCAATGTTGGTTTGCTGATTACCACCAGTTCCTGTTCCTCCTTCGATGTTGTAGCCTGTTAGCATACCTGTGTAGATAGTTGTCTTGGCATCATAGAGCCGTTCCATGTTGCGGGTCATAAACCATGCCACCACCATAGCAATCAGTGGTAAGATCACAAGATACCACCTTATTTTATATAGAAATCGAACAAAATATCTGAATATATCCATGGCTGGTAATAGAATTTATTTATTTCGGATTGTTAGTCATTTCTGCTTTTTCTGCTTGTTTAGCAGCTTTCTCTTCTTGCTTAGCCTGTTCTTTTTCTAATTTCATTTCTTCTTTGACCGCTTTTTTGATACGCTTTTCCACCTCTTTGTTTTCCTTGTCTATCTGTTTCTTTGATTTTTCGACAGAAGAATCAAGTGTAATGTCGGTAGTTGTATTGGTGATGATAGGTGTATGAGTCAAAATTTCCAAAGTAACAATATCTGTCGTTATTTCTGTTAATAGTGATTGATAGGTGTTAACAGAACCTTGACCTCGTTGTCCTGTATATGCATAATCCTCAATCTGCATATTTCCATGCTGAAATTCTACTTCGTTAAGTGCAGCGGCACCTTGATATGCTGCTGCATTTTCACCAGCGGTTTTGAGGGCAGTCAAGTTATTCGTAATTTTGATATAAAGTGTCACAATTTGCAACTTTAATTGATCGTACGCAGCATCCTTTTGGATTTGGACATTCTCCACTTGTAAACGTTTGCGCTTGACAGCGTGCCCCAAATCCAAAATATCTTCCAAGGGAACACTTACGTTGACCCCCACATTCCAATAACTTTGCTCTGAAGAATGAGGTTGCCATACCATACCAGAACCATAGCCAGTCCCTTGTGCGCCACTCCAAATGTCTGACAGACCATAACTGGCACTAGCGTGACCACTAACGTATGAAAATATATGCTTTTTCTGTTTAACCACCTCGGACTGAGCAATTTCTTGTTCCTTAGCTAAAAGCAGAATGTTGGGATTCTGTTTGGCATTCTCAAAAAGAACAGACAGAGGTGGAAGTTTGAACTCAGAGTAATTGATTTCACTATCTTGGCTAGAGTCAAAGAAACCTGCACTGATGCCGCTGTCATCAGCTGACTGCGCCCATGTGCCGACACAGAAAACAGAAACGAGGATGGATAATGCAACTTTTTTGAACATATTCAAAAAGGATTATTATACATTTTCTTTTTGTACGAATGCAAAGAGCGTACGGAAGATTATCTTCATGTCCAGGCCAAAGCTATAGGTCTGTCCGTAGAGGATATCAAGTTGCTTGCGCTCCTCTGCAGACATGGTACCACCCTTGCCGCGCTCTTCTACTTGCCATAAGCCTGTTAGTCCGGCAGGAGCCATAAAGCGGTCGATGCTGGAGTCGATAGTCAGTTTCTCTGCCTCGTAGAGGGGGAGGGGACGGTTGCCGACAATAGACATATCGCCTTTGAGGATGTTGAATAGCTGTGGCAGTTCATCAATGCTGTATTTGCGGATGAAACGGCCCACTTTGGTGACACGGGGGTCGTTCTCAATCTTGACAAACGCATTGTTGATTTCATCTTCCTTCTGCTTGCTGAAGTCGCTTTCAGCCACCACGAAGTCGTCGCCAATCAGCATAACTTCCTCATCGCTAATCATCATTTCGGCCTCCATACCCAAATCGGGCATCTGCTGCTTAATCTGTTCGCTTGAAGGGGTAGTGGTGAAGACATCGCTTTCGTTTTGACCAGCAGTATATTGGTTGTTGGTCTTGCTCAACTCCTTCAGACGCTTCTCGGCATCTGTGTACATGGAGCGGAACTTCAGGAAATCGAAAATCTTGTAGTTGGTACCTACACGCTTGGACTTAAACAGGGCAGGGCCAGGACTCTCCAACTTGATGGCAATCACCGTAATCAGCATGACAGGAGAAAGTACGATGATGGCAAGCAGGGAGAATACGATGTCGAAGATACGCTTCCAAAGAGGAATCTTGAACTGGAGCACACGCTTCTTGGTGACTTGTGCATCGAACAGAATGGACTCACGGTCGAAGATGAACTGCAACTTCTTGTTGATGACGGTGACGGGGGCGTTGATGTCAAGTGTGTCGTTGATGCCACACTCCTGATAAACCTTGCGTTCCTCGTCGTCCAACTGATTGGTTAGCAGGATGATATAGATGCCGTTACTAATCTTTCGAAGGTAGGTGATTGCTGTGACATCTTCTGATTGAATGGTCTTCTCAAAGAATAAAATGAAGTGGTCGCTGACACCATGCTTCTTGCACTCTTCAGCGGCTTCAAAATAGTTCTTTGTGAATGTCACTTGCCTACCGGGCAGGTATCTCAAGCGCTCTTCAGTCTGAGGATTGTTTCCTAAATATACGACACCTATCATGATGATTAGTTGGGCAGGATTTTTTTGACGCGAATCTTAAGCTCCATGGGGTTGAACGGCTTCACGATGTAGTCCTCGGCGCCAATCTCCAGCAGACGGATACGCTCGCTGGTAGAGTCTTCGCTGGACAACATGATAACGGGGATGTGGCGGAACAGCTCGTTCTGCTTGATCCACTCCAAGAAATCATCACCTCGCATGCCTGGCATACGGATGTCTGAGATAATCAGGTCGGGGGTGTTGCCAGCCTGAAGCCATTTCACGCCTTGAAGACCATCGGGCAACCATTGAACTTCATAGTCACTCATCAAATAGATGGAGAGAACCTTTGCGATTGTCTCCTTGTCGTCAAGTATTAGAATCTTCTTTTTCATATATGAAATTAGTCTTAATATCCTGTTTGAGGATTGTTTTTATTCTGCAAAGGTAAACAAAATATTTGAATTGCCAACAAAATGTTGAAAAAAAATAAGGTTTTAGGCGATTTTGTCCTGTTTTTGAAAATAAATTAGGGAAAAAGACGTTAGTAACGTATCATAATAAACTTATTCAATATTGATTATGGCAACAAGATATCTTTTAGGTTTCGATGTAGGCAGCTCGTCTGTCAAGGCATCGTTGGTTAACGCCGATAGCGGCAAGTGTGTGGCTTCAGCTTTCTTCCCCGAGAAGGAGGCTCCTATCATGGCTGTCAAGGCCGGATGGGCAGAGCAAGACCCTGAGTCATGGTGGAAATACGCCAAGCAGTCATTGCAGAAAATCATGGCTGACAGTGGCGTGAAAGGTGATGAGATTGCAGCTATTGGTATCTCATATCAGATGCATGGCCTGGTCTGCGTGGATAAGGACTTGAAGCCGCTGCGTCCCTCTATTATTTGGTGTGACTCTCGTGCCGTTCCTTATGGTGAAAAGGCTTTCAAGGAGTTGGGTGGCGAGAAATGTTTGTCTCACCTGCTGAACTCACCTGGTAACTTTACCGCTGCTAAACTGGCATGGGTCAAGGAGAACGAGGCTGATTTGTATAAAAAGATATATAAGGTGATGCTGCCAGGTGACTATCTGGCTCTGCGTCTTTCTGGAACTCCCAACACCACGGTAAGCGGCTTGTCGGAAGGCATGTTCTGGGACTTCAAGAATAATGATGTGGCTCAGTTCCTGCTGGACTACTATGGTTTTGACCGTTCGCTGATTGCTGATATCGTTCCAACGTTTAGTGAGCAGTGTGTTGTTTCTGAGGCTGCTGCCAAGGAACTGGGACTGAAGGCAGGTACGCCGATTACCTATCGTGGCGGTGACCAGCCCAACAATGCATTGTCGCTGAATGTGCTGAATCCTGGTGAGATTGCTGCAACGGCTGGAACATCAGGTGTGGTTTATGGTGTGCTGGGTGATGTGAATTACGACCCGAAGTCTCGCGTCAACACATTCGCTCATGTAAACCATACTGCCGACCAGACCCGTTTGGGCGTATTGTTGTGTATCAATGGTACTGGTATTTTGAATGCCTGGGTTCACAGAAATATTACGCCGGGTATTGGATATGCTGAGATGAACGACCTGGCAGCTCAGGCTCCTATCGGTAGTGAGGGCGTAACCATCATTCCGTTTGGCAATGGTGCTGAGCGTGTGCTGGAGAATAAGGAGATAGGCTGCTCAATCAACGGTCTGAACTTCAATAAGCACTCACAGGCTCATCTGGTTCGTGCAGCTCAGGAGGGTATCGTGTTCTCGTTCTGCTATGGTATGGAAATCATGCAGCAGATGGGAATGGACATCAAGAAGATCCACGCCGGTAAGGCAAATATGTTCCTGAGTCCGTTGTTCCGTGATACCCTGGCTGGTGTCAGCGGTGCTACCATCGAGCTCTATGATACTGACGGATCTGTAGGCGCAGCCAAGGGCGCTGGTATGGGTGCCGGTATCTATAAGGATAACAATGAGGCCTTCGCTACGTTGGAGAAGCTGCAGGTGATTGAACCTGACGAGAAACATCGTTCTGACTATGCTGCTGCTTATGCCGCATGGAAAGAAACACTGAAAAAGAATATCTAATGTAAAAAGGTTGGAGAAAAAGTAAGGATGACATTATTGGAAAACGTTCGCAAGGCTTTTGCTTGTGAACGTTTTTTTTATGCTTCGTTTTCGTTTGTCTTCAGTATGATACTGGTGGCACCGATGGTGAAAAGGGTACCATCTTCAATGATGCGCCGCTCTCGAGGCGGAATTTCCACATTATCGACAAAGGTGCCAGTATTGCTGTTGTTGTCACGAAGGGTATAGCGCAGACGGCCTTTCTTGTCGCGACTGATGTTGAGGGTGCAGTGGTTCAGGTCCACGCTGGGGTCAACAGTCTCGAAGGGCGTGTTGATGGGGTTGCCTTTCTGGTAGCGGCCAATGACATTATCACCCATCCGCAAAGGGATGACTTGCTTGTAGTGAAACACGTTCTCGATGACGGTGATGAAACCGTAATGTGCCTCCTCGTCAGGTGATTCAACATTGTTCTCAACTTTCTGAGTGTCACGAAGTTTGGAAACACCAATGCGGATGCCGAACTGCTTGCCGCATTCCGGACACTGAAAGACCAATGACTGGCCAGCCGTATATTTCGTCTCGTCGAACGTGATGTAGTTATCGCATTTCGGACAACGTACTCGCTTCATTATAATAAGGTGTTTGAATAATTACTGATTAACCTTCATTACCCAGGCCTCTCTGAACTGACGGCTCTGCGAACGAAGGTCCTTCAGACTTTGCTGGGCTTCCTCATCTGAGGCATAACTGCCATAGACCACACGTAGGAACTTGCCTTCCATCAGGCGGGCATCGTTGAAACCCTGGTCTTTGAGAAGGTCGATGAAATTGGTGGCGTTCTTCCTGCTGACCTGACTGGCTAAAACGATACAATAGGTCGGAGTGGCAGAAACTTCTTTTGGAGTGGTCATCTCTTTTGATTCAACAGAGGTCTCCGAAGTTATACTCAAGTCGCTTGTAGCAAGTTGTAGTGCAGTCGTATCCATAACGATGGCTTCCTCGGCATGGTGGGTGACGTGTGGCGTGCTGATGGGGATAAATGCACTTTGCTGAACGTCAGTTGTGTCACTATTGGAAATAGGTGCGCTAATCATCAGGAAGGCAACAACGGCAGCGGCTACTGCAGCAACATTACGCAACCATGACATCTTAATGGTGATGGCACCATCGTCTTCTGACTCGGTATCGAGAGTGGTTGTCTGTGGCGTTTCTGGTTCTTCCTCAATAGCCAGAGGTTGCATCTCGAAGGAACTCAGGCCATAGAGGGTGGGGGTCAGTATGCCAGCCTCACAGGGCTCGAAGATCAAGTTGCCTTCTTCGTTCAGTCGTAGGGTGCCGATGTCATTCAACTCGTATTCTCCCTTTGCATCAAGATGCTGACGAACCTCTGCTACTTCAGCCTCAATACGCCGCAGGGCTTCGGGATAGCTGATGTCGTAGGCCTCAATATAAGACTGCACCAAGAGGGAGTCGTTCATCTTGAGTTGTGGATTGAATCCCAAAGTGCGTAAAGGTGGCAGGAAAGTACCGTCCTCTACGTCATAGCGGGCTTCGACATAATGCGCCATGAATCCTCCCAATTCGGGGACGATGACGCAGTCGTTGCTCAGCAACAGAATTTCTATATGTCTTTCTAATTCAATCACGACTGCAAAGGTACAGTATTTTTTCGAGACGGGCAAATAAAAAATGCAAATAATTCTTGCAAAATTCTTAATTCTGATTATTAAGTAGTACCTTTGGTCGAAGCTGCTTTCGTATCTTTGACCTTTGGTCGAAGATAGGCTGCACTTCGGAAAAACAAAAGAAAATGTGATTTCTTTTGGTTTTTCGCTCAGTTTGCACGAACTTTGACCTTCGGTCGAAGCTACTTTCGTTCGGAAATGAAAAGAAAAACAAGTTTTCCTTTTGCATTTCGCTCACTTATTCGTATCTTTGCACCTTGAAATATAATATTGTGATTTATGGAATTTAAGAAAACAGCTATTGAAGGTGTGTATATCATAGAGCCGCGGGTGTTTAATGATGCTCGAGGATATTTCTTTGAGGCATGGAAACAAGAGGAGTTTAATGCTCATATCGGTCAGGTGAACTTCATCCAGGACAATGAGTCGAAGTCGTCACGTGGCGTGCTTCGTGGCTTGCATTATCAGAAAGGTGAGCTGTCGCAGGCTAAGCTGGTGCGAGTCATCAAAGGCCGGGTGTTGGATGTGGCTGTAGATATTCGTAAGAGTTCTCCCACATTCGGACAGCATGTCATGGTGGAGCTGAGCGAGGATAATAAACGTCAGTTCTTCATCCCTCGTGGCTTCGCCCACGGTTTCCTGGTGTTGAGTGAAGAGGCCATCTTTACTTATAAGGTGGATAATGTCTATGCGCCGCAGGCTGAGGCCGGCATTCGTTGGAACGATCCGGCTCTGAATATAGACTGGCCGATAGACCCTCGGGAGGTGCTGACCAGCGAAAAAGACTTGAAGCAACCTTTGCTTAGCGAAGCAGAGTGTTTTGAATAATAGTTATTTAATTATATAAGGTATGAATATTGCAATTGTAGGAACTGGTTATGTTGGCTTGGTGTCTGGAACATGTTTCGCAGAGACGGGCGTCAACGTAACTTGTGTTGATGTGGACGCTCAGAAAATAGAGCGACTGAAGAATGGTGAAATACCTATCTACGAACCTGGACTCGATCAATTAGTTCTCAAAAATGTAAAGGCAGGTCGTCTGAAGTTCACGACGGACCTGGCTTCAATCCTTGATGAGCAGGAAATTGTGTTTTCTGCTGTAGGTACACCGCCAGACGAGGATGGTAGTGCCGATTTGAAATATGTGCTGCAGGTGGCTAAGACCATTGGTGAGAACCTGAACCACTATCTGGTTGTGGTGACCAAGTCGACAGTGCCTGTTGGTACGGCCCGTAAGGTGCGTCATGCCATTGAGGAGGAACTGAAGAAACGTGGTGTGGATATTCCTTTTGATGTGGCTTCAAACCCTGAATTCCTGAAGGAAGGTAATGCCATCAAGGACTTCATGAGTCCTGACCGCGTGGTGGTGGGCGTTGAGAGCGAGAAGGCAAAGAAAGCCTTGACAAAGCTCTATAAGCCTTTCCTGCTCAATAACTTCCGCGTGATCTTCATGGATATTCCTTCGGCCGAAATGACGAAATATGCCGCCAACTCGATGCTGGCTACTCGTATCTCGTTTATGAATGACATTGCCAACCTCTGTGAACGAGTGGGGGCTGATGTGAACATGGTGCGTGCTGGTATCGGTAGCGATACGCGTATTGGACGAAAGTTCCTCTATGCCGGCTGCGGCTATGGTGGTTCGTGCTTCCCCAAGGATGTCAAGGCATTGATTAAGACGGCCGACCAGAACGGCTATTCTATGGAGGTACTGAAAGCTGTGGAGCGTGTCAACGAGAAGCAGAAGTCTGTCTTGTTTGAGAAACTGCAGAAGGCCTATGGGGCTGAGGGTCTGAAAGGTAAGACTATCGCCATGTGGGGTCTCTCGTTTAAGCCGGAGACTGACGATATGCGTGAGTCTACAGCGTTGGTAATGATAGAGAAACTCTTAGAAGCAGGATGCACCATCCGTGCTTATGACCCCATTGCCATGGATGAGTGTAAACGTCGTATTGGTGATAAGGTGGTTTACTGCCGCGATATGTATGATGCCGTGCTCGATGCCGATGCCCTGTTGCTGCTCACCGAGTGGAAGGAATTCCGTTTGCCTACTTGGGGCGTTATCAAGAAAGCTATGCACAAGCCGCTAGTTATCGACGGTCGTAACATATTTGATATTGAAGAGCTTGAGGAAAATGGCTTCGAGTATCACTGCATAGGCAAGTAAAGAGACGTAAAGCACGGAAGTGTCAGTCTTCGCCTAGCCAGTGGTCAATAAGACGGCGGGCGATACTCAGCTTTTCTGGAAGTTTAGGCAGGTTGGTTCGATTGAACCAGCCTGCTTTTAGTAGCTCCTCACGTTGCACATGAATATCACCGCTTTCATAATCGGCGATGAAGCCAACCATCAGTCCGCTGGGGTAGGGCCAGGGCTGTGAGTCGAAGTAGCGGATGTTTTTTATCGTGAGTCCCGTTTCTTCCATGACCTCGCGTTTTACGGCTTCTTCCAGTGTCTCGCCAGTCTCGACGAAACCTGCAATAAGACCATAGAAGTCACTACGGAAATTACGACCTCGGGCCAGCAGAATCTCATCGCCCCGACGAATCAGTACGATGACGGCAGTGGCCAGTTGGGGCCATACTTCTTTGCCGCACATCTCGCAGCGTTTGCTTATGTCGGTATGGAAATGCATCTGACCGCCACACACACCACAGAACTTGGTATTACGGTCCCAGTAGAGGAGCTCTGCACATTTTCCTGCCTTCAAATATAGCGGGTAGGGTAACTTGTAGTAGCTCTGCCGTAGTGGACACATCTCGTAGAGTTGATAGTTGGAAGATGAAAGTGAAGAGTTGGGGCTGCTGATAGGGGGGGCGTCTATGCTGTAGGCTTTCACCTCAATATTATTAAGAGGTGTAATATTGAGGATGGTGGTCCAGGGCTTTATCTCGGTAGGTGGTTCTTCCTGGAGTGGTATGGTATAGGTGTCCTCGCCAGTGCGTTCCAGCATGAGGTCGTCCTTGCAAAATACAAAATAATACTTTTTCATTTCTCAATTCTCATTTCTCAAATAATAGCTTGCGGTCACGTTTGGCAGCAGGTATGGTCCACTCTTCAGGAACGAACTTCCAGTTGTTGCCAGCTTTGGGACTGACGGTGCCTTGGCGTTCAATCTCTTCCATCAGGTAGTGGCGCAGGTCGAGTGGCGACTGGTAGATGATACGTTCGTTTATCTGTTCTTTATGTATGCCTGCACCCTTGATGAGCAGGTCGCCTCCGCCATTACCGCGATAGCTATTCATGACGACTTTATAGGTTTTGTCTTCCTTGAAAGGTTCTCCGTTAGAGAGCTTGGTGATGCTGACTTTTTGTCCGTTGGGCTTGGTGACATCAACGGTGTAGTCGATGCCAGCGGCGGAGTCGAAATTAAAGGAGTAGTTGAGGAAGCCCAGGCGCTGTTGGTCGCCTTTGGTGTTTTCATTGAGCAACAGGAGGTGGTCGTCGGCAGTCTTCATGGTGTTCACCCATCGGCTGTAGCTTTCCTCCAGATGGCCACGAATCTCACGGCCTGTCATGTTAAGGACATAGAGCTGGTTCTCGAAACGGTAGAGCTTGAACATGTCGGCTACGGTGATGTCGCCGGCATCAATCTTACTGTCTAGGGCCAAGGGCGCATTGAAAGAGATATCAGCACCGGAGATCTTGAGCTGCAGACTATGGATGAAGTCTGTGAAGGCGGAGTTGCCAAAGAAGCAGTCACGAGTGGTGACGCCATTTTCAAAACGTCCAATGCGACGTTCTACATATTGTTTGATGCAGTCGATGTCAGACTGGAAATAGGCTGTCATCTGTAAATCTTCGGGCTCACGTCTGATATCAACTATATCGCCCTTGATATTCTTATGTGTCAGCTTGCCGTTCTGGTAAGTCAGTGTGATCTGAGCGTCTGCCACATTGATGGCATTACAAGATGGGTCGAGTGTCAGAACCTTTTGGCCGGCATTGTTTGTAATCCATTCGTTGTGAACGGTGTGGTCGTGCCCATAAAAGATGATGTCAAAGCCAGGCACCTCCTTGGCTACTCGGGCAGAGGCATCTTCCTCAAGGCCGTTAAGAACAAGACCTCCATCCTTGCCGCTGTGAAAAAGACCAATGACTATGTCGGCCTTTTCAACCTCACGGACATAAGGTACCCACTTCTTGGCACATGCAACCATGTCTTGAAAATCCAGACCGGCATATAGCGACTCGTTCAGCCAACAGGGGATAGTGGGTGTCAGCATGCCGATGATGGCTATCTTGACACCATCGCGAACTAATAGGGTATAGGGCTTCAGGTAGGGCTTGCCTGTCTTTTTGTCAATGACATTGGCTCCTAACAACGGGCAGTTTAATTCCTTTGCCCATTTGTCGTAAACGGCATGCCCTGTCTCCACATCGTGGTTGCCAATAGTCTCGGCATCGTATTTCATGTAGTTGATGACTTTTGCGGCAATGTTTTCTTCGTCCTTGGCAACATAGTTCGTCCAATAACAGGTTGGCTGTCCTTGAAGGATATCACCATTGTCAATGAGCAGGACGTTGTCGCCATACTGATGGCGGAGTTTGTTGACATAAGTGTTGACGCAAACCAATGTGCCTTGTAAAGGCTTTCGTTCTACGAAATTATAAGGAAAAAAACAACCGTGAACATCACTGGTCTCAATGATGCGCAGGTTGATAGTCTTGGTCTGTGCCATAGTCGTCGTTGTCGTCAGGCTTAGCAATGCAATGCCTAGTGCCAATATCTTCTTTTTCATGATGGTTGTATTTTGCATGCAAAGATACTAATTCGAAGTCATATACGGAAATAATTGAGCAAAAATGATGATTTTTTCTTATGTCGTTGCTATAAGGTGCTATTTCTGAGTCTTGGCATATTTTTTGCTGTCAGGTAAGAAAAAAGGAGGTGTGAATTATGGCATTCATTGACTATTATAAGATTCTAGGGGTTGATAAGAACATCCCTCAGAAAGATGTGAAAAAGGCCTATATTAAAAGGGCTAAGCAGTTTCATCCAGACTTGCATCCTGACGACCCGAAAGCAAAGGCGAAGTTCCAGGCGTTGAATGAGGCGTATGACGTGATTGGAGATCCAGAAAAACGAAAGAAGTACGATCAGTATGGCGAGCAATGGAAGCAAGCCGATGCCTTTGGTGCCGGTGGCGCTGGAGGTGGCTTTGGCGGATTCTCAGCGGGTAATGGTCGTGGTGGATCGCCGTTCGATGGCTTCGATTTCTCTTCTTTCACTGGTGGCGGAGACGGCGGATTCAGTTCTTTCTTCGAAAACCTGTTTGGTGGTGCATCGGCAGGTCGTCGGGGTGGGGGCTTTGGGGCTCATACGGCTAATGGGGCCTATGGTACCCAAGATACACAAGCCAGTGTAAATATAGATATGTATACTGCTCTATTAGGCGGCGACATAATTGTGGCCGTTCCTGATGGCAGGAAGCTAAAGTTGAAAGTGAAGCCAGAAACCCAGCCTGGCACCAAGGTGAGACTCCGTGGCAAGGGCCAAAACGGAACGGACCTGATAATCACGTTTAATGTGACCCTTCCCGCTTCGTTAAGCCCTCGTCAGCGTCAACTATTGGAAGAGATGCGAAGAGGATAATTTTCAATTTTCAACTTTCAATTTTCAAATCCTTTTAAGAACTTCTCTGCTCGCTGGAGGTCCTCAGGCGTATCGATGCCAACTGTTTCGATATTGGTTACGCCTACTTTGATGCGGTAGCCATTTTGCAACCATCGTAACTGCTCCAGACTCTCTGCTAATTCAAGAGGGCTCTGGGGCAGTTGCGTTATCTCTGCCAATACTTCACGACGGTAAGCATAGAGACCGATATGCTTTAAGAACGGGAAGTGTTTCAGCCAATCGTCATGCTCCTTATTCCTTATATAAGGTATAACGCTGCGACTGAAGTACATGGCATAGCCGTTGATGTCACACACAATCTTGGGAGAGTTGGGGTTGTCTACACCTTCTATGCTCTCAAAAGGCTTACCTAAGGTGCCGATTTGTACCAGAGGGTCGTCGAAGAGATGTTTGAGAGTCTCTAATTGTGCCTTCTGGATAAAAGGCTCATCGCCCTGAACATTGATAATGACATCAGCATCAGTCTGCAATTTGCTGACAGCTTCCTCTATACGGTCTGTTCCGCTCTGATGGTCTGTGCGTGTCATCACTGCCTTGCCGCCAAACGATTCCACAACATTGAAGATACGTTCGTCGTCAGTAGCTACATAGGCTTCGCCAAGCACGCTGATAACTTGTTCATATACTCTTTGAATAACTGGCTTTCCACCAAGCATGGCCAATGGCTTGCCGGGAAAACGGGTTGAGGCATAGCGTGCCGGAATGATTCCAATAAACTTCATGTCCTTAATTATCTATGAATTTTTCGGCAAAGATACAAATAATTCTTAATTCTTAATTCTAAAAACGGCATTTTCTTGTCTGTATGGGCATTTTTTTGTATCTTTGTAGGGTTAAAACTCTGTTGAAACATGAAATTGACTACATATATTCTATCTTTGACTTTTCTGACTTTGTCATCGTCTGTTCAGGCTCAGAAGATTACTTTGGGATCATGTATGACGAAAGACGGAGGTGACTATAACGGAGAAATGGCTGGCGGAAAGCCTCACGGAAAAGGAAAAACGGTTTGGAAGAACGGTAATCTTTATGAAGGTGAATACGTGAAAGGAAAACGTGAAGGTTACGGAATCTATACTTTTACTGATGGTGAGAAGTATGAAGGTCAGTGGCTGCAAGACCACCAGCACGGTCAGGGTACGTTCTACTTCCAGAATAATAATAAGTATGTGGGCCTTTGGTTTAAAGATTACCAACAGGGCTTTGGCGTGATGTACTATTTTAACGGCGATATCTATAGCGGAAATTGGCTTGAGGATAAGCGCGAAGGAGAAGGAAAGTACATGTTTGCCAGTGGTGCATACTATAAAGGACAGTGGAAGGACGACAAGAAAAATGGCCGAGGTTTCTATGACTGGGCTGATGGCTCGACATACGATGGTGAGTGGAAGGACAACATGCGAAACGGAAAAGGCATCTATAAGTATGCTGACGGTGATGTGTATGTTGGCCAATGGCAAAATGATGTGCAGCATGGAAAAGGCATCTACCGCTTCCAGAATGGTGATATCTATGAAGGTGATTATGTAAATGGTAAACGCTCTGGCACAGGTATCTTCAAGTTTGCCAATGGTGACCGCTATAATGGGCAGTTCCTGGATGGTGATAAATACGGACAGGGTACTGTGGTGTGGGTTAATGGTAATTCCTATACGGGACAATGGAAAACTGATAAGCCCAATGGACATGGTAAACTGACGACGAAAGCCGGAGACGTCGTGGAAGGAGAGTTCAAGGACGGACAGCCAGAAGGTGAGTGTATCGGACATCTGGCTGATGGGTCGAAGTTCAAGGCTATGTATAAGAACGGTGTCAGAAATGGCAAGGCCATAGAAGAAGATAAGGACGGCAAACGTTTTGAAGGCAGTTATGCTGAAGGAAAACGTGACGGCGCTTTCGTGGAGAAAGACCGTAACGGTAATATCGTAGCTCAAGGCACATATAGCCAGGGCTACCGTAAGGTTGACAAACAGTAACTTAAACATCATACATTATGATTATCGACACACTGGACAATTTAGGCAAATATCAGGGCATTAATCCGCTGTTTGCCGATGTGGTGGAGTTCTTGAAGAAGAATGACCTCAATGTAATGGAAGACGGTAAATATCCAATCAAAGGTAAAGATCTTTTCCTGAACCTGACAACGGCTAAGGGGAAGGCACCTGATGAGGCCGAGGTAGAAACCCATGTCAAGATGATTGATATTCAGATGCCGCTTGATGGACCGGAGACATACGGATACACACCACTCTGCAACTTGCCGGAAGAAGAATACAATGCAGAGAAGGATGTGGCCATGTATCCCGGACTGATGGCAGAGAGCTTTATTGATTGTCAGCCTGGGATGTTTGCCATCTTCTTCCCACAAGACGGACATGCACCCTGTATCACAATGGCACCTGAGATTAGAAAAGCAATATTCAAGGTTAAAGCATAAAAGACTATGGCAACAACAAAAAAATCCGAGAAAAAAGCTGTAGAACAGCCGAAGCATATAGGGCTCGTTCAGAATGATTCATGGTTGGAACCCTTTGAGGATGCCATTCGTGGTCGTCATGATCATGCCGTATGGAAACTGAATCAGTTGACACGTAATGGCAAAACCTCTTTGAAAGACTTCGCCTCAGGTCATTTGTATTTTGGTCTTCACAAGCAGTTGAGAGGATGGGTATTCCGTGAGTGGGCTCCTAATGCAACAGAAATCTATCTCATTGGTGATTTCAATGACTGGAAAGAAGATGAGAAATATAAGTGTAAGCGTATTGCCGGTACTGGAAACTGGGAATTGAAACTGCGTGAGCGCGACCTGAAACATGGACAGCTTTACAAAATGAAAGTGAAATGGGAAGGAGGAGAAGGCGAGCGTATCCCAGCTTGGTGCCGTCGCGTGGTGCAAGATGAGAATACGAAAATATTCTCTGCTCAGGTGTGGGACCCTGCTAAGAAATATGACTTTAAGAAAAAGAACTTCAAGCCCAAGAAGAACCCGCTGCTCATCTATGAGTGCCATGTTGGTATGGGACAGGATGCCGAGAAGGTGGGTACTTATAATGAGTTCAGGGAGAACGTGCTGCCACGTGTTATCAAGGATGGCTATAACTGTATTCAGGTGATGGCCATTCAGGAACATCCCTACTATGGATCGTTTGGCTATCATGTTTCTTCGTTCTTTGCCCCCAGTAGTCGTTTTGGAACACCTGAGGAACTGAAGCAGCTGATTGATGAAGCCCACAAAAATGGTGTGGCTGTCATTATGGATATCGTACACAGCCATGCAGTAAAGAATGAGGTGGAAGGCTTGGGTAATCTTTGTGGTGATCCTAACCAGTTCTTCTATCCGGGAGATCGCCATGAGCATCCGGCATGGGATTCTCTTTGTTTCGACTATGGTAAGGACGAGGTGATGCATTTCCTGCTCTCCAACTGTCGTTACTGGTTGGAGGAATTCCAGTTTGATGGCTTCCGTTTCGACGGCGTGACCTCTATGCTGTATTATAGTCATGGATTAGGAGAAGCTTTCTGTGGTTATGGTGACTATTTCAATGGTCATGAAGATGATAACGCCATCTGTTATTTGACGCTTGCCAATAAACTGATTCATGAGGTTAATCCTAATGCTATCACCATTGCTGAGGAGGTAAGTGGTATGCCGGGCCTTGCTGCCAAGTTCGAGGATGGAGGATATGGCTTCGATTACCGTATGGCCATGAATATTCCTGACTATTGGATCAAGACCATCAAGGAACAGTCTGATGAGAACTGGAAGCCCAGCAGTATCTTCTGGGAGGTTAAGAACCGTCGTCCTGACGAGAAAACCATCAGCTATTGCGAGAGTCATGACCAGGCTTTGGTGGGTGATAAGACCATTATCTTCCGACTGATAGATGCTGATATGTACTGGCATTTCGCCAAGAAAGATATCAATGGTGTGGTTGAGCGAGGCATTGCTCTCCACAAGATGATTCGTCTGGTGACACTGGGTGCCATCAACGGCGGTTATCTGAACTTCATGGGTAATGAGTTCGGACATCCAGAGTGGATTGACTTCCCACGTGATGGAAACGGCTGGAGTTATAAGTATGCTCGTCGTCAGTGGAGCTTGGTTGACAACAAGGATCTCTGTTATCATTGGTTGGGCGATTTTGATCGTGAGATGATCAATGTGATAAAGACGGTGCGTAATTTCCAGGATAAGCCTGTGGTGGAAATCTGGCATAATGATGGTGATCAGGTTCTCGCATTTATGCGTGGCGATCTGCTCTTTGTCTTTAATTTCTCACCGACGCAGTCGTATACTGACTATGGATTCCTGGTGCCTACGGGGTCTTATGATGTAGTGCTCAATACCGACTCGAAGGATTTCGGTGGCTTCGGATTCGCTGATGATAGCGTGACGCACTTCACCAACTTCGATCCTCTTTATGTCAAAGATCATAAGGAGTGGTTAAAACTGTATATACCGGCCCGTTCGGCTGTTGTTCTTAAGAAGAATTGATGAAGTATCACAATCCCTATAAAAAGAACGGCACCATCACCACGAAGGTGGTGTGTGCCGTTTGTTTTATCATTTTCACCTTCCTTTGGTTATATGAGTTCCAAGCTGATGTGATTGCCATCGCACAGCATACATTGAGTAAAGGGGTAACTCATTATAACCGCACTGCCGGTGCTTTTATTATTACGGGAGTTCTCTGTGTGCTGCAATTGGCTGTGGCGGCTTTTACTGGTCTTTCACGTCGTACTCATGCCTTGACTTACCTGCCGTCGATGCTCCTGCTGGCATTTATATCTGATGTCAATACCGATATTGACGAGCATTATTCCTTGGGGGCTTGGTGTTGGGGTGCTCCACTTGCACTTGCCGTTTGGGGAGGACTTGTTTGGCTTGCCCGACGTATGTCGCCTTATGAAAACGATGATAAGATGCCCTTGGGGATATTCTCGAAACGGGTCTGGGTTAATATGCTTCAGATGGCGGTGATGATGCTTCTTGTGGCGTTGATTGGTAATACGAATGCTGTATTCCATTATAGTGCTCGAGCAGAGATGGCCCTGATGAAAAATGATGTGGATGAAGCTCTTCGTGTGGGAAGTAAGTCTTTGGAGACCAATAAACGACTGACCATGCTGAGAATATATGCCCTCTCAAAAAAGGGACAATTGGGCGAGAAACTTTTCTCTTATCCTGTTGTTGGAACGAGTGAGGATATGCTGCCCATGCATTTGTCTCTTCAGATATTGTCGGCTGATAGTATATGGAAACATCTGGGGGCTATCCCATCACGGACTTGTGAGAATGAAGTGTATTATAAGGCCTTAGAACGAGACTCTTTGGCAACATCGGCTGTGGCAGACTACAGGCTGTGCGGCTGTCTTATTGACCGTCGTCTTGATGCTTTCGTGGACTTATTGCCACATTATTATGAAGTATCAGATTCATTGCCTTTGCCTCGTCATTATCAGGAGGCTTTAGTGCTATACCGTCATCTCCGCACGAATCCTGCTATTGTCTATCAGAACGCTGTCATTGACGAGGATTGGGATAATATGAAACAATTGGAAGCAGAATATCCTGTGCCGTCAGAAAGGAAATATAGAGTGTATGACCGTTATCGCGATTCTTATTGGTATTACTTTTTCTATGAAAAATAAGCAGGTTTCACTTTCTATGTGAAACCTGCCTTACCTTATTATATATTATAGGTATATTACTCGATGACTACGAGTGCATCGTCTTCCATGACACTCTCGCCAATCTTTACACAGATGGCTGTTACCTTTCCGGCTTTCTCAGCCTGAAGGTTGTTGGCCATCTTCATGGCTTCGAGCACTACAACAGTGTCGCCAACCTGAACCTCATCGCCAACTGCTACTTTGATGTCTGTGATAACACCAGGTAATGGCGCTTTGATAGCATTGTTCTTGTTAATGTTTGCGGCAGAGGCAGAAGACTCTGATGCAGATGATTCTGTGGCGGCTGCAGGCTTGCCGAGAACGGGCTTCTTCTTCTCAGGTTCTGGCTCCTTCTCTAATTCTACTTGATAAGCCTCGCCATTGACGGTGACGGTTACGATATTATCTTCAATATTGCCTACGGCTACTTCGTATTTCGTCCCGTTAATCGTATACTTATATTCTTTCATTTTGTATTTCAATAATTAGGGGTGTGCTGTCATTGTCTGGGCATAGCCATTCCATTGCGTGGGGTGCTGGGCAATCGTGATGATGCCCGGCTCCACGTCATGGACATTATTTCCCAGATGCTCATGCAGAGCCATAGCGATGGCAGCATAAACTTCTTTGTTATTCATAATTATCAATTGTCAATTATCTATTATCAATTGTCAATTACATGGGGATGTTTCCGTGTTTCTTGGCGGGCAGAGCATCACGCTTGGTGGCGAGCTGAGCCAGACCGCGACAGATGCGGAAACGAGTGTTGCGTGGCTCGATAACATCATCGATGTAGCCATACTTGGCAGCCTGATAAGGATTAGCGAAGAGCTCGTTGTACTCGTCCTCCTTCTCAGCGATGAATGCCTTAACGTCCTCGCCAGCCTCTTTCTTAGCCTTAGCTTCCTTAGCGTACAGTACGGCAGCAGCACCCGATGCACCCATAACGGCGATCTCGGCTGATGGCCATGCGTAGTTAAGGTCGGTATGCAGCTGCTTAGAGCCCATAACGATGTGTGAACCACCGTACGACTTACGCAGAGTAACAGTAATCTTGGGTACAGTAGCCTCGCCGTAAGCGTAGAGCAGCTGAGCTCCGTGCAGGATAACGGCATTGTACTCCTGACCTGTACCAGGCAGGAATCCTGGAACGTCAACCAGTGATACGATAGGAATATTGAAGGCGTCGCAGAAACGAACGAAACGGGCACCCTTACGAGACGCATTTACGTCGAGTACGCCGGCGTAGCAT
This sequence comes from uncultured Prevotella sp., assembly GCF_946407605.1. Taxonomy (GTDB): domain Bacteria; phylum Bacteroidota; class Bacteroidia; order Bacteroidales; family Bacteroidaceae; genus Prevotella. The sequence goes on along the minus strand of NZ_CAMJOS010000021.1, from coordinate 679 downwards.
GAGGGCTGGTTAGCTACGATACCTACGCTCTGACCATTAAACCTAGCAAAGCCCACAATAATATTCTTAGCGAACTTAGGCTGTACCTCGAAGAACTCGCCGTTATCGGTGATAGCTGCGATGACCTTGTACATATCGTATGCCTCGTTGGGATTCTCAGGAATGATCTCGTTCAGAGAGTCCTCCATGCGGTTGATGGGATCTTCGCACTTCTTACGAGGAGCCACCTCCATATTGTTAGAAGGAATATATGACAGGAGGGTCTTCAGCATCTGAATGCCTTCCTCTTCTGTCTTGGCGGTGAAGTGAGTCACACCAGACTTGGTAGCGTGAACACTGGCACCACCCAGATGCTCCTGGTCGATATCCTCGCCCGTAACGGTCTTTACCACCTTAGGACCAGTGAGGAACATATAACTTGTGCCTTCCATCATCAGTGTGAAGTCGGTGAGGGCGGGAGAGTAAACGGCACCACCAGCGCAAGGACCGAAGATACCAGAAATCTGAGGAATGACACCTGATGCAAGGATGTTACGCTCAAAAATCTCAGCATAACCGGCCAATGCATTGATACCTTCCTGAATACGGGCACCACCAGAGTCGTTGATGCCGATGACAGGAGCGCCCATCTTCATGGCCATATCCATGACCTTACAGATCTTCTGACTCATGGTCTCAG